>CAZUAQ010000029.1:0-73934 GCA_964618455.1 uncultured Planctomycetales bacterium
CCGAGGGCGCAACCTAACAGGCGCCGAACATCAAGGGTTTTCTACAGAGCCGGACCGTCCCTTTCTCCTTCTTGAAAGAGCTTCTCACACACGTCCTGAGCGCTTATTGCATTTTTTTACGCACGATTGAGCTTCAGGATCTTTCGCGCGGCGGCGGTGCAGGCCTGGAAGTGCTTGAACTCGCGCGCGACCGTTTCGGCTTCGTCGTCGCCGGGATAGACCGGCGTTTCCAGCGCGATGTAGAGGTCCGGCTTCTCGGCCAGCACGATGTCCAGGCATTGGGCGATCGGCACCTGTCCCTGCTCGAGGACGCGTTCGCTCCACACCGGATGGCCTTCGTCGTCGAAGCGCATCACCCAGTCCTTGAGATGCATGGACGTCGAATAGGGGGCGAGGTTCTTCGCCGCCACCAGCGGGTCCTCCCTGCGGAACAGGCTGTTGCCGGTATCGAAGCAGCAGCCGACGCGCGGATGACCGGCCTTGTCGAGCAGTTCCGCCAGTTGGACCGACGTGAAGTCACCGTGATTCTCGACGGCGATGTCGACGTCGTGATCCTCGGCGATCTTCCCTGCCTCGGCCAGGGCGCCGGGCGCGTACTTCATGTAGATGGCCAGTTTCTCGGGGCCGTCGTTCTCCCCGCCGCAGAAGGTGCGTAGCGCCCGCCCGCCGAATCGCGCGGTCAGCTCGATCCGCTGACGCATGCGGTCGACGTCCCATCCGCCCATGCCGAACTCGACGTAGTGGCCGCGCTCGACCGTGGCGGCGTAGAGCCGATCGAGTGTGGCGGAGTCGTCCCCGGGAAAGTGGCTGGGGTCGATCTGCAATCCCGAGAGCCCGTGCTTCTCCAGCAGGCCGGTGACCCACCAGAGATCCTTGCGCAAGGCCGGGTCCTTGGCGCTCAGGCAGCGATGCAGTGTGTAGGTATCCAATCCGAGCCGCGCGTTGTGTTCGACGGTGACTTGCGACGGATTCGTCCTTCCGGGCGAAACACGTTTCGACGCGCACCCGGGAAGCAAGGACGCCACTCCCATGGCGGTCAGGCTGCATGCCGTATGCGAGAGAAAGGATCGGCGCGACCACAACGACTCTTCGGAATGGAGATTCGGCATCTTGGACTCCTGCAGCGAAGTGAAGATCCATCGGGGCTCGGAGATCGGGTGACCCGCCCATACGTGGATCGCGTTGAGAGGCATGGTACCGGTCGTGAGAGGCTGACGCCAGAAGGGACGCGCTGCCTGCATCAGGAATAAAGGTCGCGGAAGATCGGCGAAAAAGCACGAGGACGAGGGTTGGCCCCTCGTCCTCGGTGATGCATGTTTCCATGCGAAGCGTACATGTGATTACGGCACGGACATCCCTCACGGGTTGATCACGATGTCTCCGGTAATGCCGATGAAGTCCTGGAAGCCGTCGTCGTCCGCCGGGTTCTGCGTCTCGACGGCGATGATGCGGTTCCGCTGGAAGGAGACTGCGCCACCCAGTTCGAGGCCTTCGGCATCGAGCGGGGGCGTGTTGTTGCCCAGTCGCTCGCGGATCGTGTCCAGAACCGTGGTCTCCCCGGCTTCGTTGTTCAGGAAGTCGAGTTCGGGCACATCGATCTCCCCGAGGCAGAGCACGCCGAAGGGATCCTCGCGCTCCAGCAGGACGGGATTGCCGAACCGGATCCGGGATCGTCCGTTGTTGCCCTCTTCGAGCTGGAGCTGGAACTGGATCTCGGCGGCCAGGCAGGTTTCCCAGATGCGGCATTCGGTGGCATCAATGCTCTCGACCGGTTCATCCTCGTCAAGCTTGTTGATCCGGCAGGGCGGGATGGCTTGAATATCGCCCGAGTCCACGGTGCCGGAACCGTCGCGATCGGCGACGAGGAAGAACGAGAGCTGCGGCGTCCGCACGACCACCTCCACCGGATCCGTGGCGGGGTCGTCATCAAAGAGAATCTGCGGCGGTACATCCATGCGGCCATGAAGCACGACCACGGTGTCGATGCCGATGTTGTGGTTCTCCTTGACACGTGCAGCCCGGCGGCACTGGCGGCGCTCTTCCGAAAGCAGCGGGAACTGGGTGCAGTCACCACCACGGAAGCCGACGCAGCGGGCCGAACGGACGGGGTCGGGGATCGCATTGCAAACCGGTGTGAAGCGGTCGAGCGTCAGGACCTCGTTGAATTGCGTTCGGATGCGACCGGTCAGCACCGCACTGTAGAACAACTGGTTGATGACATCGTCGGAAAGACAGATGGTCACGTCATCGGCCAGCTGGTTCTTGATGTCGCGGATCGGCGGCTGGGGCATCGGGGCATTCTTCAGCGGCGTCCCCGGCACGTTGAGCGCGAGCGGCTCGATCTCGCTGGGTTCGGGTTCGAACGCCGCTTCCAGGGCGACCGCGATACCGGCGGCGGTGATCTCCGCCTCCGAGATCCGGCTGTCGCGCTGGCGTGAGCCGAAGTCCGGAAGGTCGCGATTCTCGAATCGCGCGAGATCCAGTTCAAACGGATCGCCGTCGAGTCCACCAATGCGGTCCTTGATGTCGTCACCGGTCAGCTCGAAGGAAATGTTGCCGAGTCCGGGATCCCAGAAGCCGAACGTCACCACCTGGGCCAGGAAGTTGACAATATCGAGGAAGAAGCCGGCCAGGCATCCGATATCCACATCGCCGCTGATTCGCAAGCCGTTGTCCACGTCGCCCTCGTCGAAAACGAGATCCAGCGGTGTCCGGTTGACCAGGCGATCTTCGGTGACGTCGAACTCCAGGCCCATGCCCGTTCGTTTGAAGCGGGCCCGCATGTCCACCGTGACGCAGGAGGCGCACAAGCAGCCGCCGAATGCACACACGCATCCACTCTGGCAGTAGCCGTCGAAGAAAACGATCTTGTCGACCTGCGGCAGATTGAAGCGGATGGGGATCTTGTTCTCTTCCGGCGTGGCGGAGATGGTGATCATGTCCGAATTGACCGGGGCCTGTTCCACGGTAATCACCGTGGGCGGATCGCAGGCGTCGGGAATATCAAAAGTCCGCTCATCCCGGAGCGCCTCGAGTTGCTCGCGGACGCGCCCGCCGATCTCGGGCCGGTTCCGGTTATTGAAGGCATCGAAGAAGGTGTTCAATCCACCGGTCGTCAGCGCCAGGGTGAAGGCCCTGGGGACCGCGCTGGCTGAACTGCCGTCCTTGTCGGCGCCGGGCCGGATGGGGCCGACACCGAAGATGCGATTCTCATAGCTGGTGTTGAAATCCCGGTCCCGGGCTTCGGCGATCAGCCGATTGTTGCCGGGGTCGAATCCGGGTCGGGAGATGCCGTCGTTGAGGGTATCCCGCAGCCGATTGACCGGGACGTCTTCATCAAAGGTGGCCACGTACTTCCCGCCTTTGCACTCGTCGCCTTCCTCGAAGACGGGTTCGTTGAGCGGGATCGGGAAGCGATTGATCAGGAAGTCGGAGATTTCACGTCCGTGGCAGACATTGCCAGCCACGCGGATGGTGAACGGTTTGCTTCCGCCGACGACCGAGCCGCGGGTGGGTGTGTCCACGGTCACCGTGAAACCATCGGAAGTGCCCTTGGCATCAAGATCATCCTGGAAGCAGAAGGGGCTGAGCGGGGTCCGCTGCACACCGGGCCGCGGCGTGCCCACCACGTTGACGATGTGCTGTCCGCAGCCCAGTCCGACCAGCGTCATCGAGATCGTGTTGGGAGAGGGAACCTCCGGGGGGGCGGTCTGCACGTTCAGGTCGATGATCTCGACCACCACGCCGTTGATGTTCGCGAAGCCGGAGTAGGGGCCTCCGGGGAACGCCGTGGCGGGGTTGAGTCCCATCTCCGCGAAGATGTCCACGCAATCGACGAAGACGCGAAGCGTCGCCGGGTTCACGTTCGGAATCGCGGCCAGAACCGGCGTCTCGTCCCCCGAAGAGGTCGCGATGACCTGGCCGGAGGGTTCGATCACCTGGATCGTGGGGATGTTCGAGGCAAAGGCGTATTCCTTCTCGAGCCCGTTCCGCGCGATGACACGCAGGAGGGGAATCGGCGTGAAAATACGATGCACATTGTTGATCGTCTCCGCCACGACGCAGTCATCGGGATAGGGCATCGCACCGAGTCGTGCGGTATCGCCGTCCTGGACATTCCGCAGGATCGCGACTTCCTCGCCTTCGGCATTGAGAGCGAGCAGGTCGGCATTGATGAATGTGCCCTGGTCCGCGCCGGAGACCGACGTGTCCACCGTGTACCAGCCGATGCAGTCCTTGCAGACGCCCGGGGTCAGGGCGGCGCCGGCCTGCAGGTCGGAGCCGGAGCATCCGCTGTCCTCACCGTCGATAAATCCATCGCAGTCATTGTCGACTTCATCGACGCACGAGAAGCCGGAGGGACCTTCGGGGCTGGGGGCCGCGGGGATCGCGTTGCAGACCGTTCCCGTACCGTCGGCGTTGCAGACGCGGATGCCGGTTCGCGCACATCCGCCGACACCGGCGGTGCACTCGGTGCCCTTCAGCGGGAAGAGTTCATCGACCAGACCATTGCCGTTGTTATCGATACCGTCGCAGATTTCCTCCCCTTCGCAGTCGGGGTCGTTCAGGTCGGTCAAGCCGTCGCAGTCGTTGTCGAGGCCGTCCGAGCAACGCAATGTACCGGGAGGGCCTTCGAGTAACGGCTGGGGTGTGATCGCGTTGCAGACGATGTTGCCGTTGTCGCAGACCAGGGTTCCGGAGCGTGCGCAAATGCCCTGGCCGACATTGCAGGAGTTGCCGAGGCCGAACTCCACGAAATCCTCGTCGACCTCGCCGTCGAAGTCATTGTCGAAGCCGTCGCAGGTTGACGGGCCGATGCAGTCGCCGCCCAGCGGGCAGAATTCCTGGGTGGTGCAATCGGGATCCTCATGGTCGGCAAGACCGTCGCAGTCGTTGTCGCTGAAGTCGAAGCACGACGGATCGAACCAGGGGCCCTCGTCGCCCGGGGGATTGTCGGGCACGGCGTTGCATACCGGCTGACCGCCCTGGCACACCACGGTGCCGATGGCAAAGCAATCGCCGAAACCGCCGATACAGGCATCGCCCAGAGAGAGAGTCACCAATTGACCGTACGTCGGGGAATCCTCGTCTCCGTCGAATCCCTGGAGGGAGATCCCGTCGTCGGCCACATCGTCGCAATCATCATCGATTCCGTTGCACACCTCGGTGGCGCCGGGAAAGATGTTGCCGTTGTTGTCGTTGCAATCGGTGGCCGATCCGTTCGAACATGAAGAGTTCCCGGGGGAACCGTAGCCGTCCCCGTCGTTGTCGCTGCACTCTTCCTCGCCGGCGCGCAGCGGTGACGCCAGCGCGAATGCCAGGAGAATTACGAGAACCGGGATGCTTCGGTCCATCAATTGAGTCATCACCGTTCGTCTCCGATTATATTTGGGCTTCATCGTCTTCTACCCTTCTGTGCATCTTCACCGCGAGAGCATCGTCGGCTGCTGTCAGGAGGCCTTTCTTACGAACCGAGATCGATGCCCGACTCGTCCAAAGGCTCCGTGTCTCCTTCGGAGGAGCTATCGCCGCGACCCGGCCGATCGGCCTGGCGCGTGCGGCCTGAGCCGGTATCCACCGGGGCCGTCGACTCCTCGCTTCCCTTACCCAGATCCAGTGCGGATTCATCGTCGATCGTCGTATCGCCTTCGTCCTCTTCATCCTCCTCGCCCGGGGGCATGGGGTTGAACAGGATGGCCGCCTCTTCGCATCCTTCACCGGCCAGGACGCGCCCGCTGCTGTCCCGATGATCGTCTCCGGTCGAGAAGCGCGTGTCGCGCCGGCTGACCCCGACCATGGCGGTCGGCAGTACGAGTCGCTCACTCTCCGCGCAATTCTCGATATCGGGCAGGGCATCGATCGCCGCCTTGGCGAAGTCGGTCTGCAGAACCTCTCGCGAAAACTGATGCTGAACCTCGTCCGCCCGGCTGAGCAGACGTTGATCCCAACAGGTGAACTGGTACTCGGTGCCCGCGAATCGGACCTCGTTCTGGTTGTGGATCACGAACGAGGCGATGGTGGTCGTCGGCGGGAAGCTCAGTAGGCGGAAATCCATGTCCAGCGGAAGCAGCGTGAGATCCGTGTCGTGGTGGAGCGTGACCAGGTTGGTGGTCGGGGCACAGGCGCCCCAGGTGAAGAAGTTCATGCAGAGTTTTTCGTAGGGGGCCTGGTACTCCTTGCCGTTGAGCATCAGCCGACCGGGGATTTCGTCCGGTGCACTGCCCTGCGATCCGGAGAGCGCCTGGAAGGCGACGGCGCCGTATTCCCAGGAACTGCCTTCGTCGTAGTTGATCGTCGTGGCGGAACCTCCGAGCTGATTCCATACAATCTCTTCACCCTCTTCATCGACCGCGATGGCAACGATGAAGCCGCGAACGACACGCGTGTTGACTTCGCCTTCCGGGTCGGGGCGACCGAGCAGAGCCAGCCGCTTGAACGGCAGGATATCAATCGGGTCGCCGGAATCGGCGGAGAAGTAAAGCGGCTGATCCACGGTGAGCGTGATGGTGGTCGACCGGGTGTTCCATCCGTCGATGGTGCGCTCGCCCGTGCGTTGCGGCGGATCCCCGTTGACGTAGATCAGCCGGACGTTGACCGGCTCGGCGGTATCGTTCGTCAGCGTAATCAGTGTGTCCTGCTTGAGGCGGTTCAGCCCTCCCCATTTCACCTCGACGGCGGGATAGATGAGGACGCTACCCTTGATGCTGTCACTGGGACCGTTGGTGAGTTCCCCGCCAACGCGTTGAGCGGAAAGTGTGGCGGCGCTCAGCGCGAATGCGACGACTGCAATCTTGACCATGACACGATTCACGTATCGGCCCTCCTGAAGGGATTTCGCCGAAACCGGCATGCTTTCAGCGGACGAATGCGTCTTCCGGCGCGTTCGCCCGTGCGTTCAGATCAGGTGCACCTGCAACAGGAATCAAGAAGCCCCCCGATGCGACTTCACGGTGGATCAGCCAGGGATGCAATCGACCCAGCGCCCGGTGGTAAGATACTCGTCTGAACGGTCCGGGAGCATGCGTCTTCTGCGCGCATGCAGATCCGGATCCACGGCTGGTCATTGCATGTACCGTACAGACGCCGGTCCTTGGCCCGTTACCGACAGGGGCCCACACTGAAAAAAGCAGGCACTGGTCCCACGATAGCATTCCGGCCCATCCACAGCAAGGAAATTGCAGGCTCGGCAAGAATAAGAATGTGTTGCAGGCCACGTCCCGCAAGAATAAAGGGAGTGCCCCTTCTTCATGGAGGGCACGACGCTCGTTCTGTCGGGATTCCGACCTTCACCGAATCTTTGCATCTCAAGTGCCGCACAGGTGGGATTTCCCTTGCGTGGAACATACCCGCTCATTAGAATCGGGGGAGAATACGGGCTATCAGGGATCGACACGAAGATTATGTCCATGCCGAATGACGGGGAGCGTCTGTGGTTCGGCATGCGAGCGCTATCCTGCGAGTCACCGGTCGCCCGTTCAGCGCCGATCCATCTTGTGGGCCGCGTTCGGGTGGGAGTGAACGCGCATCAGTTGAGATGAGTTACCAGAAGTGATTGCTTGTCAGAGCCTGTGTGTCATTGCCATCCGGCATGCATTCGGCGGCTCTGTTTGACTTCGTCTGATCGGGCGTTCGCTTGAACCGCCCGATAATGTGGAATCATGATGAAAACTGCCGGCGGCGCATGACAGCCTCGAGTCGCCGTCCATCACCAGAAAAAGGAGAGGTACGACGATGAAGCGCACGACAACTTGCTTGACGGTCATGACCGTGCTGGCCGGCCTGACGGGCTCTGCATTCGCTCAGTCGGATGGGCGGATCAGCACCGCCTGCACGGGCACCAAGGGCAGCCTGCTTGCCTTTCCCGCCATCGAGGTGAAGTGGGACGTCCGCGGACAGGTCATCCAGGACACGCTGGTGCAGGTCACCAACGACTCCTCGGAAGAAGTGTTCGTCCAGTTCTACATGGTCAATGGTGATGAGCCGATTCCGGACGGCCCGATCAACGACGGTCACCCCGGCTGGAACTGGGCGGACTGCCAGATTCTGTTGACGCCCGACCAGCCGACGTACTGGTCGGCGGCGACGGGGCTTCCCGCCGGCTGCCAGCCTTTCTCGGTGCTGGATGACGGGGTACCTCCCGGACGCACCGATCCCGAGGCGGGGTTCGGCACGCGCGTGCTTCGCGGCTTCCTCCTCGGCTGGGCAGTCAACGCCGCCGGTCAGGAGATCAGCTGGAACCAGCTCTCCGGTTCGGCCACGCAGATCAACTACACGGACAGCTGGAGCTGGGAATATCCCGCAACGGCGTTTCGTGCGATCAACACGCAGATGGGTGCGATGACCGACCAGATTCCGGGTGTGCTTCGCCTGGATGGCTTCGAGTACGAAGCCGGTCCCGACCGTCTTCTGTTCAACTTCAATGCGGTCGGCGCGCGGTTCCGTAACGGGCTGAACGTCGCCACGGCGGTCGATACCGACCTGACCCTCATGCTGCTCACCAACGACCTGCGACAGGACAACTTCGGCCCGGTGACCACCAAGGCCAAGTTCGACATCTGGAACCTGAACGAGACGCGTCTCTCGGGGACGGAAATCTGCATCACCTGCTGGGATCAGACGCTGCTGAGCGACTACGGCGTGCCGAACAACTTCAAGGTCGAGAACCTGCAGACCGACGTCGGCAAGGCCCGTATCGACGGCATGAGCAGCCAGGTGTGCGACGAGAACTGCAACGACAACGAGCCGCGCGACGGCGAGGACTACATCTGCAGCCAGGAGGCATCGCTGCTGGGTGTCGCCCAGAAGATCTTCCGCATCGGCAACTTCCAGAACGGAAGCCTGTCGGCAGCGGGGACGTCGCTGATCAACATGGGCTCGCAGTCGGGCACCATCTGGTACGACATCATTCGTCCGTCGTCGGGTGGGAGCATCCCCGGCACGAACAGTGGTGACACGACGCTCGAGGACGAGTCCGGTTTGGATCTGGGCAGCGATGACGGCAGCAGTGACGGCGGCTCGATTCGCGGTCGGCTCCGCAGCCGTCGCTGAGCGATCACCGGCAGTCGCCGGCGGATCCGACAGTCATTTGACATGAACGTGGCCCCATCATCGGTGAACGCACTGATGATGGGGTCTCTCTTTGAAATCCTGCAGACTTCAGGCACCGGGGGCGCTCCTGGAGGCAGGCAGTCAAACGCGTTACGATTCGCGAAGTACAAACGATGCCATGCAGGAACGTCGGCCGGAAGCCATATTCTCACGTAGGTGCGCAATGCGACACAGATCGATAGGAGTTCAACGGGGTAGGCACGGGGTGCTTCTGCTTGGCGTACTGGCAATGTTCGGATGCCAGGGAACCGAGAAGCCGGCCCCAATCCATAACGCACCGGAGCAAACCGAAACGTCCGGCCCATCACCAACGGAAGCCCTTCGTACCCGGGCCGCCACGCTGTGGAAGGCGCGAAGCGAGCGGGCGTGGGAAGCCATGTACGCGTTCGAGACGCCCGAGCGACGCGCGCAGATTCCGCTGGAAGATTACCTGCCCTGGATCGAGCAGAGTTACCCGTTCAAGCTGCAGGACTACGCGCTGGAGGAGGCTCGCGTCGATGACGACATGGGCTGGCTCGACGTGACGTATACCTCGACGCTGGTACGCTTCCCGACCGCGCCGCCGCGCGAGACGGAGATCACGGAGAAGTGGCATCGCGTCGACGCGGAGTGGTATCCCGTTCCGCCGGACAGGGTGGAACTCTACCCGGTGTCGCCCGAACACCGCGATGCCGAACAGGAGGCAGCGCTGCGGTCCCGCTTCGATCGTTCGTGGACGCTCCGCCGCGAAGGGGATACCGACGCACTCTACCAGATGATTGACCCCGACGATCGCGCCATGGTCGATCCCACAGACTTCGCCGAGGGGGAAGCGTTTCACGACTACGTCGACATCGAGGTGCACTGGGTGGAGGCGATCGCCGATCGCGGCCGCGTCAACGTCACCATCACCTACAAGCTCAAAGACCCCAGCATGACCAAGCTTCCGCCGCAACAACGCCGTCTGACCGAGCAGTGGATCCTGCGCGACGGGCAATGGTACCGCGACCTGGCGGAAGACCGCAGTCGAGAGTGAGCGTCCATGTGGATAGGAATGAGCGTTTCAGGCGGCTTGTCTTTATCGCGATCATCACAGGTTGGATTGGCGTGTGGGGCGTCGGCTGCGTCGAGCATCGTCAGGTCGGTCCCTGGGACATGGCCGCGCTCTCGCGACCGCCGGCCACGACCCCCGCGCCGGGGTTCGAGGCGGACGGCGTGGAGGCGGTGTTCTACGAAGGGTTGCCGTGGCGGGGCAAGCCCACACGCGTGTTCGCCTGGATCGGTATTCCCGAAACGCGACCGGGCGAGCAGGTGCCGGCGATGGTGCTGGTGCACGGGGGCGGGGGGACCGCTTTCGAATCGTGGGTGCGGCTCTGGGTGGATCGGGGCTACGCCGCCATCGCCATGGACACCTGCGGCCACACGGGGCGCGAGGGCAAGCGCGCGCGTCACGCCCACGGCGGGCCGGACGGCTGGGGCGGGTTCGACCAGATCGATGAGCCGCTGGAAGATCAGTGGCCGTACCACGCCGTCGCCGACGTCATCCTGGCCCATTCGCTGATCCGCGCGGTGCCCGAGGTCGACGCTTCCCGCATCGGCCTGACGGGGATCTCCTGGGGCGGCTATCTCACCTGTGTCGCCGCCGCCGTCGACGATCGCTTCCGGTTCGCCGCGCCGGTGTACGGTTGCGGATTCATCGGTCGCGCGGCGGTCTGGGACGGCATCTTCGCCGACATGGGCCCGGAGAAGGCAGCCCTGTGGCGGGAACTGTGGGATCCGTCGCAGTTCCTCGACAATGTCACCATGCCGATGTTGTGGGTCACCGGCACAAACGACCGTTTCTTCCCGATGGACGCGCTGCAGGATTCATATCGGCTGGTACAGGGGCCGCATACGTTATGCATTCGGTTGCGGATGATTCACGGCCATGGCGGTCCCGGTGAGAAGCCGCCGGAGATTCATGCGCTGGCGGATCATCTGCTCAAGGGCGGTCCGCCTCTTGCGCGCATCACCGGCCAGGAGCGAGGCGAACACCAAGCATGGGTCACGTTCGAGAGCGACGTCCATGTCGCTCGGGCGGAGGTCTGCTTCACGCGCGACGATGGTCCATGGCTGGATCGGCACTGGGAGACCGTCGACGCATCGATCGATCGTGAACGCGGCCGTGTTGAGGCTATCGTTCCCGACGACGCGACGGTGTACTACGTCAATCTCATCGACGCGCGCGGCTGTATCGTGAGCAGCGAGCACGAAGAACGGACGCCGGAAGGGTAAGCCGGTGCCGGATGTGAGTGAGTTCGTGGCTTTGTTGAATCACCCCTGACGCGCGATACACTGGACCGCATGGCCGACGTGCGTTCGCCGAAACCCGTGAATCTCGTCTGCGGACTAATCTCCGCCGATCCGGATCTGATGCGCCGCGCGATTCAGCTTCTTCGCGGCTACCAGGGCCCAACGGATCACGTCAGCGACATCGGGCCCTTCGACATGACCGACTACTACGCACTGGAAATGGGCGAGGACCTGCAGCGGCAGTTCGTCTCCTTCGAGAATCTCATCGACCCCGGGGCCCTGGCGGGGGTCAAGCTGCTGACCAACGAACTGGAGCGGCGGATCTGCGCGGACCTGGCGCTGCCGGAGGATCGCCGGCTGGTGAATCTCGACCCGGGCTATGTGACGCTGGCCAAGGTGGTCCTGGCGACCACGAAAGATTTCTCGCATCGCGTGTACCTGCGCGATGGCATCTACGCCGAGAGCACGCTGCGGTGGCTTGACGGGAAATGGTTCGCATGGCCGTGGACCTATCCCGACTACGCGTCGGAACGTTACCACGCGTTCTTCACGCAGGTCCGCGAGAGCTTTCGCGAAAAGCTGACACGCCGGGCGGAATCCGAATTCGACACGTCGCGGCAGGGCGAAGCGGGAGGTCCGGCGTGAGCGGGGGGCAGGCGTTGCTGCTGGGCGGAGCCGCGCTGACCGCCTCGTTCTTCATCAGCCTGCTGCTGACGCCGATCGTCCGGCGCATGGCGTTGCGGCGCGGTTTCGTGGATCACCCCAAACGCGAGTCGCACAAGGCGCATCCGCGCACCGTCGCGTTCGGCGGCGGCGTGGCCATCACCGCCGCCATCGTGCTGCCCATGCTCGGGGTGATCGCCCTGTCGTTTATCAGCCCGTCTTTGTCGGGCGAAGGTTCCGAAGGGCTGTCGCCGAACTGGTCGGCGTGGATGGGCGGTGTGCGGCTCAAGGCCGGAACCGGGGTAGCCATCCTGCTCGGTGCGCTGGTTCTGCATGCCATGGGGCTCATGGACGACCGTCGCTCGCTTGGGGCGATGACGAAATTGATCATTCAGGCGGCGGTCGCGCTGATCCTGACCGTCGGGTTCGAGATCCGCGTCGTCGAAGCCTTCGTGGGGACGATCCCCGCCGCGATCCTGACGGCGTTGTGGATCGTAACACTGACCAATGCGTTCAACTTCCTGGACAACATGGACGGCCTCTCCGGGGGTGTGGCATTTCTGGCGTCGGTGATTCTTGCCGCCACGGCGTTTCGTGCGGGGCAGATCTTCGTCCCTTGTTCGCTGATGCTGGTGGCCGGGGCAGTGCTCGGGTTCCTCATGTTCAACTTTCCGCCGGCGTCGATATTCATGGGCGATGCGGGAAGCCTGGTGATCGGCTACTTCCTGGCGGTGTTCACCGTGCTGACCACGTTCTACGACCCGGAACAGGGGCGGACACCCTTCGGCGTGCTCGTGCCGGTCGTCGTCTTCGCGATTCCGTTGTATGACCTGCTGAGCGTCACGTGGCATCGCTACCGTAGCGGGCGCAGCATCTTCTCCGCGGATCGCGGTCATTTCTCGCACCGCCTCGTTCAACTCGGCATGTCACCCACCTCCGCCGTGCTGACCATCTACTTGGCGACGCTTGCGACGGCCCTGCCTGCCATGCTCCTTCCGCAACTCGGATGGACCGGAGCCGTGCTGGTCGGCGGGCAGTGCGTGTGTATCGTGTCGATCATTGCCATCCTGGAATCGCGCCATGGCCGATAAGACGTCAACGAAGCGAAAGGCTGCCGCGCGTGACGATAGGCCCGCTGCCGTTTCCCATGCTGCCCCATGGAACTGGCGCGCGATCGTGATTGTCGGCATTGCCGTCATCGCGGCGGCTCGACCACTGATATCTGAAACGTACACCGCCGCACTGCACGGCATTTCGATGGCGTTGGGTGGCGGCGATCTCTCCCCGGCGGTGACCGCCATGTTCGATTTGGCCATCGTCGGCCTGGCGCTGTTCGCGTCGATCATGATGTGCGTGAATCGGCAGGGGTATCGCTGGACCGGGCTGGAACCGGGGGCGCTGCTGATGGTCGTCGCGGCCATCGTGTCCACGATCTTCGCGGGGGACAAACGCGTCGCGTTGAATGCTTCGGCGGATTGGCTTTGCGCCGTGATGCTGGTGCTGCTGATTCCGCAGGTCGTGCGTTCCCGGCAGGGCGGGCGATTGTTGCTGGCGGTGATCGTCGCCTCGGGAGCGGCCTCGGCAACCAAGTCCGCCATGTTCGTGGTCGATGAGCATGACGAGATGGTTCGGCAATACGAGGAGAGCAAGGAATCGTTCTGGGCGCGGCAGGGGGTGGCCCTGGACGACCCGCAGGTGGAACTGTTCGAGAAGCGGATGATGGCGAAGGAAGCCTCGGGCTTTCTGCCGTTCAGCAATGCGCAGGGTTCGCTGCTGGTGCTGTGCGGATTCGCCGCCATGGCCTGCGGCTTGATGCGACCGGCAGGAACGTCGCGCGGGGTGGCGGTGTTCCTGGCCATGGTTCTCTGGGGGTCGATCTGGTGGACGCAGAGCAAGGGGGCGGTCATTGCCCTCGTGGCCGGGTTGATGCTTTGGGTGGTGGTATGGCTGCTCCGCGCGCGACTGGTCCGCCATTCGCGAGAGTCGTGGGTTCTCTTCTGGAGTGCCGTTCTGATCCTCACCGCCGTCGTGGTAATCGGCGCGAGTCTGCGCGGAGGGTTACCGACGGATTCGTTGCAATTCCGCTGGAACTACTGGCAGGTGTCGCAGGAGATCATCGCCGACCACGTCTGGACTGGAACGGGGGCACACAACTTTGACCGGGCGTACATGCAACACAAACCGATCGAGTTCCCGGAGGAGATCAACGATCCGCATAACTTCGTCGTGTCCGTGTTCGCGCAGTGGGGCGTGTTGGGACTGGCAGGGCTCGTGGCGATGATGCTCGGCGGATCGTGGACGATATTCCGGGGGATGGGCCGTCGCTCGGTCGAAGGATCGGTGATTTCCGCGACGGAGGATTCTCCCGGTGCGAATCCGCAGGGGATATCGCGCGGCTGGGTTTTTTTGACCATCCCGGCGTTTCTGTTGATTCGCGCGGTCCTCGTGAGTGTGCAAGTGCCGTCGCGCGTGATGTTGGAGCTGGTCATCTTCGATCTCGGGCTGTATGGGGTGATCTGGACCGCGGCGTACGTTCTGTTGGTATTGCCTCGCGAAGAAAGCGAAGACGAGATCGCCATAAGCTGGCTCCTGCCGCTGGCGGTGGGCGTGTTCGCATTCCTGGTGCACAACACGATCGGCTTCTCGCTGTTCGTCCCGGCAACGCTGACGCCATGGGCGGTGATGCTGGGCGTGCTGCTTGGAGCACTCGCGCCGGTCTCCGCGACCGCCCCTTCGAAGCCGCGCGCCGCGGCTCCAGTGGCGGTATCCGGGTTGGCGTTGTTCGCTCTGCTCATCCTCGTGGTGATTCCGGTCCGACGGGCGACGAATCTGCTTCACCGCGCGCGGAACGTGTCTCCCCCGGTGGCGATGGAGCTTTACGAGCGGGCCACCCAGGCGGATCCGCTCGATGCCACGGCGTATGCCGAACTGGCGGAACGGTCGCTGATGGTTCCGGAGCCGCGTTGGCAGCAGGCCCGCCAAGCACTGGATGCAGCCAAGTCGCGTGATCCGGGCAGGCTGTCACTGCATCGGCTGGAAACGCAGATGCTTGCCCATCGCTTCGAAATGCTCGGCGAGCAGGAGGATCTGGAAGACGCGATCGCGGCGGCACGAAGTGTGCTCGAGTTGTACCCGGAATCCCCGAACGATGCGGCGGCGCTCGGAGCGCTGCTCGACCGCGGTAGTGATCAGGGCAACGGAGAGCGGGCACGGGAAGCGATCGCCATGTTTCGACGGGCCCTTGAACTCGATGCCCGCCGGCCCGCTGAGGAAATCCGCCGGATGCCGGAGTCGTGGCGGCGAAGCCTGGAAGAAAGGACCGCCGGAATCGAGAGTCGCCTCAAGAAATCGGAACGGGAATCGCCCGCCTCAGAGCCCGTTGACGGCTGAAAAGCGCGTGAATCGCTTGACGATCCGGTGACGTGGGCTATATTCATTGGAGTATGCCGAGTGTCCGAATTCCACTCGAGGCGGCGACTTGCCGATGGTAGAGTGGACTCCTGAAGTAGGCGGACCCGGCGATTGACGGTTACGATCATGATGAGCACTCTCTTCCAGACGCGCACGACGGCATGAAGCGGTTATGTCTCTATCGTTGACATGACTTGCAGCCTGTGACGCGCGCCGCGAAGCGAGTGCTTTTTTTGTGAACGCATGAATGGAGTACGAGTCTTCCGGACACTGACGCCATGCCGCAAGTGACCTTACCGGACGGAAAGACGATGGACCTGCCCGCCGGGGCAACGGTCGGCGACGTGGCTGCGCAGATCGGGCCGGGTCTGGCCAAGGCCGCCATCGCCGGGAAAATCGACGATGAGGTCGTCGATCTGGCGCGGCCGCTGCCGGACTCGTGCACGGTCGAACTGCTCAAAGCCGATGCCGGCAACGACGAGAGCCTGTACGTCATGCGTCACAGTTGCGCTCACGTGATGGCCGAAGCCATCTGCAGCCTGTTCCCCGAGACGAAACTGGTCTATGGACCGCCGGTCGAGAACGGCTTCTACTACGACATCGACCTCGCGCGGCCGATCACCCCGGATGACTTCGAAGCCATCGAGAAGAAGATGGCGGAGATCGTCAAGGAGGATCGTCCGTTTACGCGCTACGCCATGAACCGTGACGAGGGCATGGCCAAGCTGCATGACGAGAACAACCGCTACAAGGTGGATAACGCCGAGCGCGCCGAGGGCGAACTCAGCTTTTACATCACCGGCAACGAGCGGGGCAGGCACTTTGAGGATCTCTGTCGCGGTCCGCATGTCCCGAGCACGAGTCGCGTCGGCGCGTTCAAGATCATGCAGGTCAGCGGTGCGTACTACCGCGGCGACCAGAACGAGAAACAGCTTCAGCGCGTGTACGGCACCGCCTGGCCCGACAAGAAATCCCTCCGGAAGTACCTGAACCAACTCGAGGAAGCCAAGAAGCGCGACCATCGCCGCATCGGCCAGGAACTCAACCTGTTCACGATTGATCCACTGGTCGGTGGAGGGTTGATTCTCTGGAAGCCCAAGGGCGCCATGGTCCGCACGCTGCTCGAGGATTTCCTGAAGGATGAACTCATCCGCGGCGGGTACCACCCGGTCTATTCCCCGCACATCGGCAAGCTGAGCCTCTACCGGACCAGCGGGCACTTTCCGTACTACAAGGAGAGCCAGTTTCCGCCGCTCTTCGAGAGCCGCCGGGCGAAGCTGCTCAATGATCTCTGGGAGGCGGAGCGCGCCCGCGCCAAGGATGCCCCCGACCTGGGAGAGAGCGTCGGCCAGGTGGGCGATGTCCTGAATCAGATCGAGCAGCACGAGCCGGAACTCTTCGGTATCCTGACCGGTCAGTCGGGCGAGGGCGGCGCGGTATTTCAGCGCGAACCGGGACACACCGCCGAAAACCTCAAGCTCATCGAGCATCAGTTGGAGGTCGCCGACGGTTTCCTGCTCAAGCCGATGAACTGTCCGCACCACATTCGCATTTTCGATTCCGAGCCCCGCAGCTACCGCGACCTGCCCATCCGCCTGGCGGAATTCGGCACGGTGTACCGCTGGGAGCAGAGCGGCGAACTCTCCGGCATGACCCGTGTCCGCGGGTTCACGCAGGATGACGCCCACATCTTCTGCCGTCCGGATCAGCTCCTGGACGAGATCCAGGCATGTGTGAATCTCACGCGTAAGGTCTTGGATCTGCTGGGTTTAACGGATTACCGCGTTCGGGCAAGCTTGCGGGATCCGTCCAGCGACAAGTATGTCGGCAGCGACGAGAACTGGGACCTGGCCGAAAAGGCCGTGCTGGAGACCGTCCGCAGCAGTGGGATGAATTTCAGCGAGGAGCCGGGCGAGGCGGCCTTCTACGGACCGAAGATCGATTTCGTCGTCAAGGATTGCATCGGCCGGGATTGGCAGCTGGGCACGGTTCAGGTCGATTATAATCTTCCGGAACGGTTCAGCCTTCACTACGTGGGCTCGGACAACGCCTCGCACGTGCCGGTCATGATTCACAGGGCGCCGTTTGGTAGTATGGAGCGGTTCGTCGGGATTCTGATCGAGCATTTCGCCGGCGCGTTCCCGCTGTGGCTGGCGCCGGTGCAGGTTGTGGTGGCGTCGGTCAGCGAGAAGAGTGCCGACTACGCCCGGCAGGTGGAAGCCCGGCTGCGCGCGGCGGACATCCGATGCGAACTGGACGTCTCGGCGGAGAAGATCGGGCCGAAGAAGCACCAGGCGCGCAAGGAAAAGGTGCCGTATATCCTCGTGGTCGGTGAGAAGGAAGCGGCCGAGGGCGCGGTCAACGTGAATGACCGTGACGGGAAGACTCTGGCGACTGAACCGCTTGACGCATTTGTTGAGCGTTGTGAAAAGGAGATTGCCGAACGTGCCGTTGGAACCGCGGCCGCATCGGGATCATGAGGTGCCTGTTTGACACGATTCGTGTGTCGGCACCGCGAAGAGATACGACAGACGGGTTCCGTGTGCTTAGGAGAAAGCCATCGCACAATCGCATCGTCGCAATGAGCAGATTCGTTTATCGCCGATCCGCCTGATCGACGAAAACAACGAGCAGCTTGGGATCGTCGAGACCCATGACGCGCTGACACGGGCGCGCAACGCCGGGCTGGACCTCGTCGAGGTCGCGCCGAACGAGCGCCCTCCGGTCTGCCGGATCATGGACTACGGCAAGTTCAAGTACTCTGCCAGCAAGAAAAAGCAGAAGAGCCACGAGCAGAAGCTCAAGGAAGTCCGCATGCGTCTCAAGACCAGCGATCACGATCGCGAGATCAAGGTCAAGAAGGCGCAGAAGTTCCTGGAGTCGGGCGACAAGGTTCAGTTCACGCTGATCTTCCGAGGCCGGGAACGATTCCACCCCGAGTTGGGACAGGAGATCATGAAGGGCATCCTCGAAACCCTCGGGGAGGCCGTCAAGCTCGAACGGGCCCCGCGGAGCGAGGGCTGGCGGATGATCATGATCGTCGCTCCCGCCAAGAAGTAGCTCTCCCGGGGAAAACCACCGCACACTCCCTCCAGAGTCCGGTAAAGCCGTATCCAACGACGCCGGCACGCACCCGAATGGCCGTGCCGCGGAGATCATCAGGTTGGCGGCAGCATCGGGCTTTACCTTCCGTGTGAATTCCGCTATCAGAGAACGGCTGTGGGCGAACCGGCGTCGTCGCCGATTGCGATGCATGACACTGATGCGGGGACCTTCGGCCCCTCGGGCGGGGAAATCCCGGTTCCCGTTTCCGGGTGATCCACGCACGCTCATGCCTGGGTGATGTGTCCTCCCGATTCGAATGTGACTGTTAACCTGTTGTCAGAATTAGAGATATGTAGGAAAGACGCAAGAGAAAGGTTTGAAAGACGATGGCTGATTTGATCCCCCCTCATGGTGGTCTGAGCGAACCGGTGAACCGGACGGTGGACGCGGGTCGCGCGGACGAGTTCAAGAAGGAAGTCGACGGGCTGACGGCGTTGCCGGTAAGCGATGCCGACCTGTCGAGCGTGTATCGCATGGGCGACGGCGGCCTGAGCCCGCTGACCGGGCCGATGGTCAAGTCCGTGTACGACCAGGTGCTCAGCGACATGACCATCGATCACGGCGGCAAGAAGTACGCGTGGTCGATTCCGATTTCGCTGCCGGTCACGAAGGATCTGGGTTCGTCGCTCAAGAGCGGCGAACGGGTGAAGCTGGTCAACTCCTCCGGCGAGACGGTCGGCGCGCTGACGGTGCAGGACATCTTCCCGTGGGACAAGGCCGCCTACGTCAAGGGCGTGTACCAGACCGAGCGGACGGATCACCCCGGCGGCAAGATGGCCATGAACGATCCCGGCGAAATGCTGGTCGGTGGTGAGATCGAAGTGCTGCCCCAGCCGAAGAACCCCGCCTACGGCGAGTACGTGCTCACGCCGCGCGAGTCGCGCAAGCTCTTCGCGGAGCGCGGCTTCGAGCGTGTCGTGGCGTTCCAGACGCGCAATCCGCTGCATCGTGCCCACGAATACGCCCTGGTCTACGGCGCGGAGGTACTGACGCGTGAAGGCCACAAGACCGGCGTGGTGCTTAATCCGCTGATCGGGGAGACGAAGTCCGACGACGTGGATGCCGCCACCCGCATGCAGACCTACATGGATCTCATCAACGGCCGCCACCTCGGCGAGGGCGACAAGGATGAAGAGCTCTGGAAGAGCAAGGGCTACGACATCAACGACGTGGCCATGCTGCTAGGCCTGGACATCAAGATGTTCTACGGCGGCCCGAAGGAGGCGGTGATGCACGGCATCTATCGCCAGAACTTCGGCTTCACCGACATCATCATCGGCCGCAAGCATGCCGACGCGCCGTACGAGGACGGTTCGGACATCTGGGATCCGCTCGACGCCCAGCGCATCTTCGACAACCTGCCCGGCGAGCTTCAGATCAAGCCGGTGAAGGTCGGGTTCGCGGCGTATTACGAAGAACTCGGTCGCGTCGGACTCGTGGACGAGTGCAGCAAGAAGGGCTGGAAGCCGATTCCGATCAGCGGTCGCGACGTGCGTCAGGCCCTGGCGGAAGGGAAGCTGCCCGATTCGCGCGTGATGCGCGAGTCCACGGCGCAGATTCTCATCGACGCCAAGAAGTGATACGGAGGTGGTCCAGGTCCCCCGAGAACTGATCGATGCGCTGAACCGGGCGGAATGTCCGGTGGTGGCGGGGCATGTGAATCCCGACGCCGATGCCCTCGGGAGCATGCTCGCGCTGGCCCGGGCCATTCCATCGAAGAATGTGGCGATCGCGCTGCCGGGTGAACTTCTCAGCCAGCGGCTGAAATTCATCCGGCAGTTCGCCGCCGATATTCCCGTGGCCGATGCCGATCGTGTCCGCGCTGCCGATCCGCTGGTCAGCGTCGACACCGCCGGGACGAATCGGCTGAACCTGCCCTGCACATGGGACGACGTCTCCGACCGCCCCGTGCTCAATATCGACCATCACATCACCAACACCGACTACGGCACGATGAACTGGGTGGTGGATCACGCCAGCAGCACGTGCGAACTGGTGTACGCGCTGATTGCCCAGGCCGACTGGCCGCTCGACGCGGAGACGGCGTCGATGCTGTATGCCGGGCTCTACGCGGACACCGCCGGGTTCTCGCTGCCGACGACGACGGCGGAAGTGTTCGAAGTGGCGGCGGCGCTGGCCCGGGCCGGCGCGCACGTCGAGGCCGTGGCGGCAGCGCTGATGCGCTCGCAGCAGCCGCACGAGTTCGAACTGGTGCGCACGGTTTATCACAACACGCACATCGTCGCCGACGGACGCATTGCCTATGCGACGCTCAGCCATCAGGAGATCCTCGATGCCGGGTGCTCGCCCGACGACATCGATGACCAGGTCTCGATTCCGCGTTCCCTCCTGGGGGTGAAGGTGGCGATACTGTTTTCCGAAGGCGTGCCGGGCGTCGTGCGCATCAACTTTCGCGGCGAGGACGGTACACCGGTGCTGCCCATCGCGCAGGAGATCGGCGGCGGCGGCCATACGTTCAGCGCCGGTGCCCGCGTCCGCGGGGAATTCGTCGAGGTCGTGCAGCGGGTGCTGGGCGTGACGGAGGCCCTGCTGGGGTCATCGACGTAGCCTGTCACAGGTTCACTCGAATCCATGGATTGAGCTGCGCGAGCGCGACCAACGAGTCACGGCGTTGCCGGGGGCCTGCATCCTGAATAAGATTCGTCCGACCCGGCAAGCATCACTCAAGGGGGAAAACTTCATGCGTATTCCCGCGATGCGCGGCATCATCGATCGGCGGATCCTGGTCAACTACCGGGTCGATCCGGAGGTCATGATGCGCGTACTGCCGCCGCCGTTCACGCCGCAGACAGTCAACGGCTACGCGATCGGCGGTATCTGCCTGATCCGATTGAAGGCTTTGCGTCCTCGTTATCTACCCGCCAAGTGGGGTCTCACGACGGAGAACGCCGCTCATCGCATCGCCGTGCACTGGGGGCAATCCGGGGAGATCCGGAGCGGCGTCTATATCCCGCGTCGGGATACCAATTCCTCTCTGGCCGCGCTGGCCGGAGGCCGCCTCTTCCCGGGCAAGCATCACCAGGCGAATTTCGAGGTTGAGGAAGACGAGGAAACACTTCGGGTGGATCTCAGGAGTCTCGACGGTAAGGTGCGGGTCGGTGTGAAAGGTCGAACTGAACGGACGTGGCCGGAAGCCTCCGTGTTTCCATCCGTCGAAGAGGCGTCGCAATTCTTCGAGAAGGATGCGGTCGGGTATTCCGACACATCGAGATCCGGACGTTATGACGGCCTGGAATTGCGTTGCCAGTCGTGGAGTGTGACCCCGTTGGAGATTGAGGAAGTGAGCTCGAGCTTCTTCGAGGATCGAACCCGTTTTCCCGAGGGCAGCGTTACATTCGACAACGCATTGCTCATGCGTGGGATCGACCACGAATGGCGGAGCCGGAATCCGCTCTGCTGTGAGGATTCGAATGATAGAATTGTCGCTGCATCGAACCTGTCCGATACGGGCAAATCATAGACAGCGGCATTCGTATCTGGATCACATCCATTTCACGTATTCCGCCAGTCGGCTCTACAGCGCAACCCAATGCACCTCATTCGCGACGATCTGCGTATTCCTGTCGCCGCGCGTGCCGGCGGTGTAGATCACACCGGGGCGATCGACGCGGTTGAAGCCGGTCGGCTTTTCCATGTTGGGCAACCAATGAGGCGTCTGTTCATCGATCTTCGAGAGAACGCGCATCTGAAAGGAGTCGCCGCCGTCTGACGAGTCCAGCAGGGCCACCTCGTTCGTGGGATGGCCCCATGCCTGCTTCTCGTCCGCAATGTCGGGATGGAGTAACGTGGCAACGATACGGATGTCGCCGGCGGGATGAACATGCAGATTGCCGGGCATGCTAAGTGACCACGACGACCACGCGCCGGTCAGATGCTCCTGGAGATCGCGTTTTTCCCAGCGTTGGCCCTCCCCGAGCACGGCCCAGGTCATGCGGCAGGCATTCCCTTTCCAGGCGCTGTACACCACGTGCGGGCGACCTTCCCGATCGACCGCCAGCGCCCCGCCACGCAACGAGCGACCGGGTTCGCCACGGGCATGCGCGATGTTGGTGATCGATTCAGGTGTGGCGGGCAGATCGATCACGGAATCGTCCACACGCCGCCAACGCTTGCCGAAGTCCTCGGTGTACATGTATCCCAGCGTGTGACCGTGTCCCGGGCTTCCGTCGTAAATGCGGCACGCCAGATGCAATCGCCGATGATCTGGGCTCCAGGCGAGTGATTCCTGGAAGTGCGCATAGCCACCTGTCGCGCTGCCCTGAAGAAGTGTGCGCGGTCCTTGCCAGTTGTCGCCGTCGTGCTTCCAGTACATCTGCATCCGCCACGGCCCGTCTTTGCGGCTCTCGCGGCAGGTGAGATAGAGCGTATCGTCCGGGCCGCACATCAGCGTGGGATAGGTGCATCGCTCCCCGAAGGACGTGTAATCCGGTGACCATGCGGAGGCATCGTTCGGCTTCAATGATCGCCGGTAGCGAAATGGATGGTGATGCGGGAAGTACACGATATGCAGGCGGCCCTTGCTGTCGCAGGTCAGCGCCGGTCCGCCGTGATTGTCATACGCATGGCCGAGGGTAAGGGGAGAAGCCCACTGTCCGGATTCGTGATCCAGCGTCCGTACCTTGACGCGAAAGCCCTCGGGTTCCGAATCGAGCCATGCCACGTGCGTGCACCCTTCAAGCGTGACGATCTTGTTCGTTTCCGCGTAGCCGGTCGCACGGCTGCACCCGCGATCAGAAAGCAGTGTCGGTAGGGCGTTTGATCGTGACCGGGCGGGTGAGGAGAGGCTCCTGCCGACGGCGGGTCCCAGTGTGATCCAGGCCATACCGGCGGCACCGTTCTGGAGAAATGTACGTCGGTTCATCGTTGGTACTCCCGTCCTGGCACCCGCTGAATCACAAATCGGTTTGTACCGCCATCAAGCAAGTCATCCCAGCGGGTGAGGATGCCAGTTGGACATATTAGATCATGGTTCAGCATACCGCGCACCGGGGTAGGTCACACGCCAGTCGTATACAACAAGAGTTGAGTAAACGGTGGACTTCCCATATCGAAACGCCAAGTGGTGCCCTTTCCAAGGTGGGCAGGCCGATTGCTCGGGGGTCCGCCCCTTCGATCAAGATTCCAATTCGGTACATCGACGGACAGTTGCCATGTGTCGCCAAGGATTTAGAATGCCCCCATGGCTGGAGATCGCTTTCGAACCAATCGAGTCCAGGTAAGCGGTACAACGCCCGGTCGTGCGCGGCGGATCGGAACAGGTGTGTGCTTGTTGCTCAGCGGACTGGTCGCGCTGCCGGGGTGTACGACGCTGCGCGAGGATCAGATTCGCCAGTCGATGGAGCGCGGGGAGGCGCACTTCGTCGACGAGGAATACGACGCCGCATTGGCAGAGTTCGAGAATGCCGTCGAGCTCGATCCCGAGTTAGCTCCCGCCCATTCCAGGATCGGCCGCATCCACATGCTTCGGGGCAACCTGGAGAAGGCGGCGGAGTCATTCACGACGGCGCTGCGGCTGAACCCGGAGAGTTACGATGATGCGTTTTCGCTCGGCGAGGTGAATCAGAAACTTCGCCGCTTCATCGAGGCGGTCAAAGCCTTCAAGCACGCGCTGCAGTTGAATCCCGATGAGCCGGAAGCGCATCTGAACCTGGGCATGTGCTACCACCAGATGGGCGAATACTCCGATGCAATTGAATCCTACGAAAAGACCATCGAGCTGGACCCTGCCTCGATCATCGCGCGAACCAATCTCGGCGCCGCCTACGACGTGCAGGGCAGCTACTACGAGGCGGTGCATGCCTACTACGAAGCACTGGAGCGCGATCCGGAGCAGCCCATGGTGCTGGTCAACCTGGCGACCACGCTCATTAAGCAGGAGCGCTTCGGCACCGCCCGGGAGGCGCTTCGCCAGGCGATCGAACTCGACCCGGAGCTGAGCATCGCCTACGAGCGCATGGGGTATTGCTGCTTCCGCCAGCGTGATTTCGACGAGGCGTTCAAGCATTACGAATGGGCGGCGACGCTGGACCCGAAGAATGCCCAGGCACACACGGGTATGGGCATCGTCTCCATGTCGCGTCATCTTCAGGATCCGTCGCGCGTCGACTTGCGACGTCAGGCGGTCGGCTACTGGCACAAGTCGCTTGATCTCGACCCGGATCAGCCCGCCGTCCAGCGACTGGTGAAGAAATATCGCATCACCACGCCGCCGCCGGAGCTGGACATCGAAGCGAGCCGCGAGGGCGTGGCCTCTCCGAGGGCGGAAGAGGGGGATGTCACCAACCCGAAACCGACCGATGCTCCACAGCCGTCGTCGCAGGCGCTGCTGGACGCCATGCGAGTTCAGGATCGCCAGGGGACACTGCTACTCATCGAGGCGCGGACCGATCTGAACGTGGTGGATGATCGCGGGTGGACACCGCTTCACTATGCGGCGGAATTGGGCTGGCAGGAAGTGGCCGAGCGCCTGCTGAGTCGGAACCTCGACGTCAATGCCAGGGACGTTCAAGGGCGTACAGCGACGCACGCGGCGGCGGGGGCGAACCGCGCGGACGTCTTGGTGGTGTTGATGGAAGCCAACGCGCTGGTGAACGTGGCGGATGACGCCGGGAGCACACCGCTGCACGTGGCGGCGGCAAACGGTCATGCAGAGACGGTGGCGGTGCTGGGTCCCAGGACGCTCGTCAATGCGCTGGATGAGCAGGGTCGCTCGCCGGCCCGCGTGGCGCTGGATGAGGGGCATCCCGCCATCGCCACACAACTCCGGACCTGGGGCGGAAAAGTGATTCCAGCTTCCTCGAACGAGGGGAATTCCGGCGCTTCGTAACTTCCCGCTGAGTATTTCCTCTCATCCCCCTGCATGCAAGTCGGAACTGGCGGAATCGGTACCTCCACACGCCGTTGTCACTGTTGCTGAAAGGGAGTGCTCCTTCCTTCGCATAACTCGCAGGTATTCCTTCGAATCTGCATTGACTTTGTTTGATGAAATGGTCTACATTGATGTTTTGGGTGTTGCGGCATGGCAAATGTCAATCGCCGCCTGGCAAGCGAGGAGAGAGAGATGCGCTCGTTCGAACATGCCTTGAGAAACCCGCGAATTCAAGTGGCGATTCTTCTGCTGTTCATGGCCGGTCCGGCCCTGGCATGGGATGCGGAAGTCTACATCGATCGGCTTGAGGATAGCTTCTACGTGGATACGTTCAGCGGCAATTATTCCTGGACGACGCAGCAGGAGGGGCTCCGCGCCGAATCGGGCAGCGGCTCCATCCCCATCAATCGGATCCTTCAGCAGTGGGATGGCAGCGTATGGCCGTCCGACATCATGGGGGACGCCGCAAACGGCCCAAGCGTGTCGGCCTATAGCAATCTTGAACATTACGACGGTACTTCCGATGAGTTCTTTGATTATGCACAGGCGGGAGTCTATGGGGATATCGATCCCGGGATGGCGTTCGGCGGCTCATGGAACTACGACTTCCATCTCACTCTTGATCCGTTCACAACGGTAAGCCTTTATCTTGACGGAGATGGAGCGTACGGGTACCTCGCTTCGGAGCCCGGGGACGATGGCAATGCATTCATCGGGATACGCTTGTACTCCCCCGATCTCCCTCTGAATGATCCGGGGGGTGTCAATGACCCTTACGCATCCGATACGCGGTTTCTAGTCGCGCCCCCCACGGGCGGGGAAATCGATACGCCGTTAACGTTCACCGCCCTGTTCACCAACTCGACCTCGCAATCGGTCGTCTACAATCTGCGGCTCGAGGGGGCTGTCAGCATCTTTGAGACGGTTCCCGAACCCACGGCGCTGATGCTGATCACACTGGGCTTCTCGGCGGTGCTGCGACGCAAGCGTCGGTAGTTGCCTCTCCGCATCACGCGAGGTGGCGAACTGCAAACGCCGGCATCGCCTCCTTTCGATGAAGAGACCGATAACACCCATCCGCGATTCTTTACGACAGGGTCGATATTTTTTCTTACTTATCCAGTTTCACATGGAGGCGGTTAAGCGATTGGCGGGTCGCTCTTACCGGTCCGGCGATGCAGCGCGCAGAGTGGCAGGGAATACACAGCGAGCTCATGCGTTACGCCGCGTGAAAGGTTGTCCGACAAGCCTGCGAATTCCAGTCGTGCGGTGTGGGGTTCGCCGCGGAACGGGATAACGTCGCATTACGGGGATGCGCTCTTGGAAAGGGCCGAAACCATGGGACATCAGAACCTGACGCTGATCGATCAGATCATGAGCCGGAAAGGGTATGCCGTGTCGTTTCAGCCGAAGATTCACGGCGCGGTCGTGTGTGTGGCGGTGAAAGAGAATGAGAAGCACGAGGTGCTGGCCCGATCGGTGGGCGAAGGCCTGTCGGAACTCGCGCGGTTGATCGGGATCAATGCGCACTGGGCGATGTCATGATGCATGCCCCGTGGATCGGGGCCGGTGAGCGGTGGCACGTGGATGGAGATTGGTGATAAAAGGAGGTCGCCCGCCATGCGATGCGTGCCATGACGGGCGACGTTGGTGTATGCGAGTTTGGGTGGCAATCCATCCGGGCGCGTTCGGTCCAGAGCCCATGACCGGGCTGGGGTCTACGGGGCGATCACGATTCACGCCTCCATGGCGGCCAGCAGCGGCGGACGACGGCGGCGACGACGCTTCTTGGGAGCGCCCGGGACGCGGTTGACCGGTTTGCGGGGTTCGGCGTTGTCGGCGATCTCGAGGGCCTTTCGTGCCGTGTCTGCGAACAGGTCGGCGTTCACTTCCTCCCAGAGTCCTTCCGCACGATTGAAGACACCGCCGGAGATCATGATGTTCATGGTCGGGTTGGCGTCGACATCACGAATCAGATCGATCAACTGGCGGACGCCCGGTACGCCGATGGGCTGCGTCCCGAAGACCAGCAGGACATCCGGCATGAGCTGGCCGACGAGGCCGAGAATCTCATCGTTCGGGATGCCGCCGCCGGCAAAGTAGACGTCCCAGCCGGCCGCCTCGAAGAGGTCCGAGCACATCTGGGCGCCGAGTTCCTCGGGTTCGCCATCGGCACAGGTGATGACGATCCGCTTGCCGTTGGAGGCGGTCCGGGGCAGGTGCTGCTGCACCTGATCCGCGATGGCCCGGTTGATCCGCGTCGCCATGTGCTCAGTGGCCACGTTGATCTGGTCTTCGCGATACAGGGCGGCCACCCGTTCCATGGCCGGCCAGATCAGGTCGTCGTAGATCGCCTCAATGGAGGCATTTTTCGATAATGCCGTCTCCACCAGTTCGCGGCAGTCCTTGCGACGGCCGTCCAGCAGCGGGACCAGGAACTTTTCGAGCAATCGATCGGACATGACGTTCTCCCAGACAAGGGAGGGCAGCGAACATAGGGAGATTCGACGAAGCCGCCGATTCCCACTGACCCGACCAAGCCTCCTGCTCGGAGAGATGCAGCGAACCGCCCAGGATTACTGAATGACGAGGCAGGCAACTCCAAACCAGCCGAACGTTGAGTGGTTTCCTTACTCCTGCCAGAGCGTTGACAGGCTCCCAGATGAATGACTAACGTTGAGATATGTTAATCTGGGCAATTTGGTAACTCTGGCGAACCTAGCTATCGGCGGGGACATTAAAAATCCTTGAGGGGATCTGCAAAAAATGCGGGGGAGGCGGCAGAATCTGCGCGGTCGCCGGAGTTGGTGACGTAAAGCATTATGAACAAGGATCTTGTACGGTTTGCCCGGCGCGCCGAATCGATAGATGGCTCGCGCATTCTTCGAAGAAGGGCAGCTCAACATGGAAAACGGCCCGCGCTGCCGTGTGGGCAACGCGGGCCGATATAGGACGTTCAGCGTGACCGTGGGTGTGGTTCACCATCCACTACCCACTACCCACTACCCACTACTCACTACTCACTATCCACTACCACTACAGCGTCCAGCCTTCGCGGTAGTCGCGCTTGAGGAAGTGGTTGGCCTTGTCTTCGTTGGTGAACTTCATGTTCGGGCCGTCCCACTTGAGACGCTTGCGGAAACGCATGGCGGTGCAGCCGAGCAGTACAGTCTCGGTCAGGAACCCGGCGTAGCCGAAATTGGACATGCAGTTCTCGGGCTTGTTGTCCCGGATGGCCTGCATCCACTCCTCGCGGTGTCGGCCGTGCGCGCGGGGCAGCGTGGGCGACGGAGGCGTGTAGCCTTCGAAGTCGTCCTTCGGCAGCAACTGGAACGAAGCGCCGTAATCGTTGGGCGAGTAGAGCGTGCCCTTGTCGCCGACCAGAAGCGAACCACTGTCGGAGACGGGCTGGCCGTGGGCGAGTTCCCGGATCTTTTTGACGACCCACTCGGGCTTGTCTTGAGGCCGGCCATCGTACCATGTCCACTTGAGCGGCGGCATGTCTTCGCGCTCGGGGAACAGGTACTCGATGACGCTCCACATGGGGAAGGTCTGATCGTTGTACTCGGAGAGGATGGCTTCGACGCTGATCGGATAGCCCAACTTGCAGGCCATGAATGCCATGTTGGCGGTGTGGCAGGCCATGTCGCCGAGGGCGCCCGTGCCGTAATCCCACCAGCCACGCCACTTGAAGGGCTGATAAATATCGTCGAACGGACGGTAGGGGGCGGTGCCGAGCCAGAGATCCCAGTGCAGTGACGAGGGCGCCTGATCCATCGCGCCGTTTCCGGAGATCGCGGCCTTGACGCCCTTATGGGTGAGGATCGCGTCGATGCCCTGCGGCCAGACCGGGCGGTTCGTCCAGACGTGCACCTCGCGGACCGGACCGATCGCGCCGGACCAGATCACCTCGCAGGCGGTGCGGAGACCATCTTCGGCCGTGCCCTGGTTGCCCATCTGCGTGACGATCTTGTTTTCCTTGGCGTACTCGGTGAGCTTGCGCGCTTCGTAGACGTCGTGCGTCAGCGGCTTCTGCGTGTAGACGGCCTTGCCGTGCTTCATCGCCATCATGGTCGCGACGGCGTGGGTGTGGTCCGGCGTGCTGACGGTGACGGCGTCGAAGTCCTTGTGCATCTTGTCGAACATCTCGCGGAAGTCGACGAACTTCTTGGCATTGGGATAATTCTTGGCCTTGTCGTTGAGGCGGTCCTCATTGACATCGCAGAGGGCGACGATGTTTCCGCCGGCCCCGGCGGTACCGTCGACATCACCGCTGCCCATGCCGCCGACGCCGATGGAGGCGACGTTGATTTTTTCATTCGGGGAGTTGCTCTGGGAGAACGCCGGGCGCGTGGCGACCCAGAAGCCGACACCGGCCGCAGTCGTGTTCTTCAGGAAATCTCGTCGTTTGGTTTTTTCGGGCATGAACTCTTCTCCTATGACGTTCGGAAACCTCTTTCGGGCGGTCGCAACTGAAACGGCTTCTCATCGCGGCGGGATCGGTCGGATGCGGCACCGGTCAGGGACGTTTCTCCGCATAATGCAAGGGCCCCTCTTCTCCGGGGGGCGCAGGAACAACAGAATACCTCTCAATCTGCAAGCAGGCAAGGCAGGAGGGCGGCGCGGCGGGAGGAATGCTCTGCTCCGCCGCCGAGAAAAACATTGATCTTGCGGCGAAAAGACCGTTCCACGAGTTAATACAGTATGATCGCGGTTCGGTCGCAGATCATTAGCGTTTGAGGCATGGAGTGATGAAGATGGATCGACGGACATTTCTGGCGGGATCGGCGTTGACGGCGGCTTCGCTCGTGGGGACGCGGTCGGCGCGGGCCGCCTCGGCGGACGTCACGTTGCGCGTGGTGCAGATCGGGATGCAGGGGCACTGGGGCGACATCATGATCGGTATGCCCGACGTGCCGAACTGCCGGCTCGTGGCGGTGGCCCGGTCATACCCCGACGAGCCGATCGAGAGGCTCGAGAAGCAACCGGCGTGGCGTGACGAGACGCAGGTGTACGAGGACTATCGGAAGATGCTGGACGAGGAGCGTCCGGACATCGTGGCGGTCTTCATGCCGTACGCGTGGAACGGGCCGGCGATTCTCGAAGCCGTGCGGCGCGGTTGTCACGTGCTGAGCGAGAAGCCGCTGGCCACGGATCTGCCGACACTCGACGCCATCCGGCGGGAGCGCGATGCACGGAACGTGCGCGTCTCCGCCATGCTCGGCATGCGGTTGATGCCCGCGATGCAGGCGGCCCGGCGCGCGGTGCGTGAGGGCAAGATCGGTGAGCCGCTGCTGATCTCGGCGCAGAAGTCGTACCGGTGGGGCAACAATCGGCCGTGGTACTTCAAGCGGCGGGCGACCTACGGCGGTTCGATCCCCTGGGTCGCGATCCATGCCATCGACTTTATCCGGTTCGTGACGGGGCTGGACTATCGCGAAGTGACCGCCCGGCACGCGATGCACATTCACGAGGACTATCCGGAGTGCGAGGTGTTCGGAGCGCTGCTGTTCGGCATGTCCAACGGCGCATTCGCGACGCTGACGTTCGACTATCTCCGCCCGAAGGCGGCGGCCAGCCATGGGGACGACCGGTTGCGCGTGGCGGGGTCGGAAGGCATCGTCGAAATACGACAGAGCCGTGAGCTCGTATGCGAACTCGTGACCGCCGATCAGGAAGCGCACACGCTGCCGATGGAATCCGGCAAGCACAATATCTTCGCGGACTTTGTGGCGGCGCTGCGCGGCGAGGGCACGCACTATCTCACACCCGAGGATCCCTTCATTGCCACGGAAGTGGCCATCCGGGCGCGCATGGCGGCCGACGCGTCGCGCACGATGACGCTGCCGCGTTGATGAAGTAGGATGGCGAGTGTGGACGCGGATTCGCTCGAAACCAGACTTTCCGGAGCATGAATGATGAACGTGATGAAGTTATGGCCGGTCGCCGGGCTGGCGTTGTTGATGTCACCGCCATGGGCACTCGCACAGAAGAACGAGACGCTGCATATCGGCGGGCTGCCGCTGTACAGCGACACGATCAAGAGCCGGGCCATCACCATGGAGAACCCGAAAGGGGAGAAGGGTGCCGGTGGTCAGGCGAAGGGCGGCCGGAAAGGGGCGCCGTGTCTGTGGAACCTGGAGAAGGATCAGGTCTTCACGTTCGCGGAGATCGACGGGCCGGGCGTGATCCGGCACATCTGGATCACGACGCCGAACAGCGGCGCACTGAAGATGCGCAACATGATTCTGCGGATGTACTGGGACGGGCAGGCGCAGCCTTCGGTGGAGGCGCCGCTGACGGACTTCTTCGGCATCTGCCACGGGCGCATGGTCGACTACGAGTCGGAGTTCTTTTCGATGCCCGGGGGAAAGGCGTTCAACAGCTTCATCCCGATGCCGTTTCGCAAGCACGCGCGACTGGAGATCAGCAACGAGACCGGCGAAGACGCGAGCATGTGGTTCTTCCAGGTGGATTACACGACGGGTGACGACATTCCCGAGGATACGCCGTATTTCCATGCCCAGTTCCGCCGGGTGCTGAACACGACGATGTACGAGGACTACGTGATCCTCGACGGCGTGAAGGGCAAGGGGCGGTTCATGGGGTGCAACTTCGGCCTGATTGATCGATTCGCCGACATCGGCGGTATCTGGTGGGGCGAGGGCGAGGTGAAGATGTACATCGACGGGGACGAGAAGTACCCGACGATCTGCGGCACCGGCAGCGAGGATTACATCGGTTACGGCTGGGGTCTCGGGAAATTCACGCAGCAGTACTTCGGCGCGCCGATCGTCGTCGGCAAGTGGGTGTCGTGCTACCGCTATCACGTGGTGGATCCGGTCTACTTCACGAAGGACTTCAAGGTCACCATCCAGCAGATCGGCAACGACGGGCAGTACGAGCCGCAGGACCCCGAGGGCAAGTTCGCCGAGCACATCAGGAAGGGCTGGTACAAAAAGGATCGATCGGGTGGGAATTTCGAGCGTGTGGATGACGTCTGCTCGACGGCCTACTGGTACCAGACGCTGCCGACGGCGCCGTTTCCGCCGTTCCCGGACAAGGCACTCCGCAGCCACGGCCTGGGCAAGAAGGAGTAGTTCGAGAACCTGCGGGCAAGGCATGAGCGGTCGGTCAGCGGCCCTGCCGGCGGGGGTCGGTGTCGCTGCAAGAAATCCTGGATAATCCGGTGGAAACGGGGTCGGGTCACCTTGACGCCCTGTGTCCCGATTCGCTAGACTCTTCGGCCCAACGCAGCAGTGAAGCCGGGCTGCACAGGCGGTCAGCTCCGGGAGGTGTTCTCACCCGCGGTCGCGAGGCACCTTCTTTTTTTTGGTCGGGGCTTGTGCAAATTGGCACGAACTCAACCTGCGGCGCGAAGGGCATGAACGTGCTCGGAAAGGTCGGGATCGCGATGTCCGATCCGAATGGCCCGCCGTCGAACACCCCGAACCCGTGGCGTTACGCGGGCAAGGGTTTCGAGCTCCTCGGAAGCATTCTGGTCTTCATGCTGCTGGGCTACTGGTTGGATCGAAAATTTGAGAAAATCGCCCCGTGGGGCATGGTGACCGGCGCGGTCCTGGGCATCATCGGCGGGCTGTACAATCTGGTTCGCCAGTCGATTCACGAGGTGTTCGGCCTGCCCGCGAAGGGTGTGAAATCGGCGAAACGGTCGGATGTCGAGGCGCAGCGTGAGAAGGAGGATGCTCCTGACGAGCATCGCCCCGGAACCTGAGAGTGGCGATGGTCCTGTTCGGGATCGCGACACGACTGAGACTTCCGGCCCTGGACCTTCGCCTCGGCCGGGCGGGCTGCTGATGTGGCCCGGGTTTCTCGCCGGTGTGCTGATCCTCGGCGGCTACGTGCCGACGGTCCGGCTGGCGGGTGAAGACGGCTTGGAGGCGATGCTCTGGGCCGTCGCAGGTGCGACCTTCGTGGTCTACGCGACGCTGATCCCCGCGGTGTTCCGCATGGCGCGGGCGGATGCCTCGGCGCGGTTGATGCTCGGGTTTCGGGCGATGGGCGTGCGATTTATTGCCACGCTGCTTCCGGCGGGATGGGTCGCCGCCCGGAAGATGGTCGAGACAACTACTTTTCTGGTTTGGGTGGCCATCGCGTATGCGGTGCTGACCATAGTCGAAGCGGTGATCCTGGTGTACTGGAACAACCGGCTCGGGAAACAGGCATGATGGAAACCCTACTCGCAGCGAGCAACCCCCTGACGCACGTGGTGGATCACACGTGGCTGAATGTCGGGGGATTCACGATCATCTCCAACCACGTGATCATGATGATGGTGGCGGCGTTCGTCGTGCTGATGGTGATCCCGCGTGCGGTCAAACCGAAAACGGCATCCGGTGATATCGAGGGCATGACGCCGAAGGGTTTTCGCAATGCCATCGAGGCGATCTGCCAGTATCTCCGGGAGTTCGTCGCCCGCCCGAACATGGGACCTCACACCGACCGATTCATTCCCTACATCTGGTCGGTGTTCTTTTTTATCCTGACGATCAACCTGCTGGGCCTGCTGCCGCTGGAGCCGATCACGAAGCCGGTTATGAAGCTGTTCGGCGCGGATTATGGCATTTACGGCACCTCGACAGGCAATATCTGGGTTACCGCGTCATTGGCAGTGTGCACGCTGATTATGATCGTCGTGAATGGGCTGCGCCTTCACGGCATGGCCTACGTCAAGCACTTTTTCATGGGGCCGTTTCCGATCAGCGTATTGATCGCGTTTCTTGAAGGAATTGGCCTGCTCGCCAAGACGTTTGCGCTGGCCATTCGTCTGTTTGCGAACATGATGGCGGGGCATATTCTGCTCGCCGTACTGGTCGGCTTCATCTCGATGGCGGGTGCCGCAGGGATGGTTGTCGGATTCGGTGTCGCAATCCCCGTCGTCGCCGGAAGCGTCGCCATCAACATGCTGGAACTCTTCGTGGCGTTCCTTCAGGCGTTTATTTTCACGTTCTTAAGTAGTGTGTTCATAGGCCAGGCGGTCAATCTCCATCACGATGATGAACATGAGCACGACGAGCACCATGCCGCGATGGAGGACGTGACGGTTAGCGAAGAGGTTGCCAAGGCGCATTGAAACGATTGTATGTGTGACAAACATTCAACTTGCCATGCTCGTGAAGTGGGATAGCGGGTCGTGAGGCCGAGAGGCGATGGCAGTTTGGTTGATAAACAGAGGTCGATCTCACCGGTCTCGACAGACGAAAAGGGTTGGAACGATGAAGAACAAGAAGACTGTGGTATTGCTGATCCTGGGCGGACTGCTACTTTTGGCGGGTCCGGTCTTTGGTGCCGAGGGTGATGAAGATGGTGCGGCCTCGCATAGTGATGGCTATTCGTCGATCTGGCTGGACAGTGTCGGTGCGACGAAGCTCGGTGCGACCATTGGTGCGGGCCTCGTGCTCATGGGTGGTGGTGCCGGCATTGCGAGGATCGGTAGCGCGGCGGCCGAGTCGATGGCTCGCCAGCCTGAAGCTTCGGGTACGATCTTCAACGTCGCCCTGATTCTGGGCGCGATGGTCGAGGGTGCGATGCTGTTCGCCGTGGTGGTGTGCCTGATGGGCGTGTTACGCTGACGAGAAGGACTCTCTACCCGGCGCGGAGCATCATCGCCCGCGCCGGGAATCTCTGTATCGTTTGGAAGGATTGATCGACGCCTCAAACGGCAGACGACTTTGCTCAACGCCTACGTGAGTGATGCCATGAAATACGGTTCTGGAAAGTATATGACGATCGCTGCGTTGCTCCTGATCGTGGAGGCGGCCGCAGCAGCCGAAGAGGGTGGGGACATCAATCTCTTCGGAGGCGATCTCGGCGTAGCGCTGTGGTCGCTCCTGATCTTCGGGCTGGTGGTGTTCGTCCTTGGCAAGTTCGCCTGGGGTCCGCTGCTCGGGGCGCTGCAGCAGCGCGAGTCGTTCATCCGGGAGTCGCTGGAATCGGCGAAGAAGGATCGTGAGACGGCCGAGGCACACCTGAAGGAATTCGAGGAGCGGCTGGCCAAGGCACGGGAAGAGGCGTCGGCGATCGTGGACGAAGGGCGTCGCGACGCGGAAGAGACGGCCAAGCGCATCCTGAGCGATGCGAAGAGCGCCGCCAAGGCCGAGCAGGATCGGGCGGTACGCGAGATCGAGATCGCGCGGAACACGGCATTGAAGGATCTCTACGATCAGTCGTCGCAACTGGCGATGACGATGGCGACGTCGGTGCTGAAGCGCGAGATGAAGCCGGAGGATCACGAGCAGTTGATCCGCGACACGCTGGCGCAGGTGCGGGACGGCTCGCAGAGTGCGAACTGAGGCGAAGGGTAACCTCGCCCGGGAATGAGACGCTAGACCATGGCCCACTCCAACGATGATTCGATGGCGATCGCGGATGTCTACGCCGACGCGTTGCTCGCGGCGGCGCGCGACGTCCAGCAGGACGAGGACGTTGCCGCCGAGATGACCGACCTCGTCCGCTACATGGACGAGAACGCGGACTTCGATGCGTTCCTGACGTCGGACTCGGTGGATGACGATCCGCGGCGGGCGTCGCTGGAGAAGCTGTTCCGCGGCAAGATGAACGACCTGCTGCTCAACGCGCTGCTGGTCCTGAACGACCGCTTCCGGCTGGATCTCCTGCGGAAAGTGGCGCGGTGTGTCGAGCTCCGCATGGCAGAGCAGCATCATCAGAAGGAAGTGACGATTGAGACGGCGATGACGCTGACGGACAAGGTGAAGTCGCAGATTCAGCAGGACGTCAGCCGGCTGATCGACCGGGAGGCGATTCTGATCGAGAAGGTCGATCCGGACCTGATCGGCGGGATCGTGATCCGGTACGGGGATCAGCAGATCGACGGAAGCGTGGCGTCGCGATTGAAGCGGTTGCGCAGGCGTCTGCGGGATCGTATGACGGAAGAAGTGCATCAAGGGCGCGGTTACGAAGCCGCGCCCACGGGTGAGTGATCGGAGCGTTCCGATCGTGGCCGATGAGGCGGTCCGGACAGGGCCGATCTTCTCGCGGAAGGGTGCTACGGCATGAAGTTCAAGGTTGATGAAATCGCGTCGGTCATCAAAGAGGAGATCTCGCAGTACAAGGGCGAGATCGACGTCGCCGAGGTGGGCAAGGTGCTCGAGGTCGGTGACGGCATCGCGCGAATCTACGGTCTGCACAGTGCGGCCGCCGGCGAGATGCTCGAGTTCGAGAACGGCGCCATCGGGCAGGTGTTCAACCTCGAAGAGAATTCGATCGGCTCGGTGGTGCTCGGCGATTATCTGGGCATCAAGGAGGGCGACTCGGTCCGCGGGACGGGGCAGTTGCTTTCGGTGCCGGTCGGCGAGGTGATGGTCGGCCGCGTCGTGGATCCGCTGGGTCGCCCGCTGGACGGGCGCGGGGCGATCGAATCAGCGCATCGCCGCTTCATGGAGACCGACGCGCCCGGCATCGCCGATCGCCAGCCGGTCGACGAACCGCTGCAGACCGGCATCAAGGCGATCGACAGCATGATTCCCATCGGTCGCGGCCAGCGCGAGCTGATCATCGGCGACCGGAAGACGGGAAAGACCGCCATCGGTATCGACGCGATCATCAATCAGAAGGGCACGGGCGTCATCTGCGTGTACGTGGCGGTCGGCCAGAAGGAATCGACCATCGCCGGCACGGTCGAGGCGTTGCGCGAGCATGGCGCGATGGACTACACGATCGTGGTGGCGGCAGGCAGTTCCGACGCCGCGCCGCTGCAGTACATCGCCCCCTACGCCGGGTGCGCGATGGCCGAGTACTTCATGTACGAGCAGGGCAAGGCGACGCTGGTGGTGTACGACGACCTGAGCAAGCAGGCGGCGGCGTACCGGCAGTTGTCGCTGCTGCTGCGTCGTCCTCCGGGTCGCGAGGCGTTCCCGGGCGACGTCTTCTACCTGCACAGCCGTTTGCTCGAGCGTTCGTGCAAGCTGGCCAACCGGTACATCATCGTGCCGAAGTCGGCGCCGGACGACGTGCGCGACAGCGTGGACGGCAAGGAATACATCGGCGTGCCGGGCGAGAGTGAATCGAAAGCTGCCCTGGAAGCCATGAGCAACAAGGATGAGCACGAGATCCGCGTCGACCCGACGTCGGGCGGCTCGCTGACGGCGCTGCCGGTGATCGAGACGCTCGAAGGCGAAGTGTCGGCCTACATTCCGACGAACGTGATTTCGATTACCGACGGGCAGATCTACCTCGAGCCGGACCTCTTCTTCGCGGGCGTGCGGCCGGCGATCAACGTGGGCATCAGCGTGTCGCGCGTGGGCGGTAAGGCGCAGATCAAGGCGATGAAGAAGATCGCCGGTTCGTTGCGACTGGACCTGGCGGCGTTCCGTGAATTGGAAGCGTTCGCCCAGTTGGGTACGGAACTCGACGCGGCCACGCAGCGCCAGCTCGATCGCGGCCGGGCGATGGTCGAACTGCTCAAGCAGGGCCAGTACGGGCCGTACGATATCGAGGACCAGGTGCTGAGCATCTTCAGCGGCGCGCGGGGTTTCCTGGACGACATGCCGCTGGACAAGGTCGCCGAGTTCGAGACGCAGATGCTTCAACACATCAGGGATGAGTTTCCCGAGGTGCGGAACCAGCTGGCGGAGAAGGGCGAGCTGACGGACGAGCTGACGGAGAAACTCAAGGAAGTGATCGGCAACTTCAAGGCGCAGTTTGTCAGCAAGAATGTGACGTAAACCGTTTGTCGGGCATTGCGCGACAAGGCTGCATCCAGAGATTGAAGTAAGGGATTCGGGTTCATGGCCAAGGCACGAGCGATCGTCAAGCGGCGTAAGGCCGTCCAGAACATTCGCAAGATCACGCGGACGATGCAGTTGATCGCCACCGCGCGGTACCAGGCGGCCATGAATCGCGCGGTCCGCTCGCGTCCCTACACCGAGCACATCACGAAGCTCGTCGAGCAGCTTTCACGCGGCAAGGGCACCATCGATCATCCGCTGCTGCAGGAGAACACCGAATCGAAGAAGGCGGTGATGATCGTCATCACGAGTAACCGCGGCTTGTGCGGCGGTTACAACGCGTCGCTGCTTCGCGAGGCGGTGGATCAATACCAGCAGCTTGACGCGGCGGGGATCGAACGTGAGCTTCACGCCATGGGCAAGAAGGGCATCGCGTTCTTCGATTTCCGCAAGTACACGATGGCGGAGCGGGAGACGCGCTTCGAGGACAAGCCGCAGTTCGCCGAGGTCGAGCCGATCGCGCAGGACCTCATGGATCGTTACGAGCGTGGCGAGATCGACGCAGTCTACGTCACCTACATGAAATTCATTTCCGTCGGCGTCCAGCGGCCCGAGACGATGAAGCTGCTGCCGATCGAGCGTCCGGGCGCGACCACGGATGACCCGGCGGCGCAAGCCGATCTCGCCGAGCAGTCCAGTGGATCCGGCGAGTTGATGTACGACTTCAGTCCGCCGGCCGAGGAGTTGTTGCAGGAATTGCTGCCCGAGACGGTGAAGATCCGGCTGTTCCAGTGCTTTATCGATGCGGCGGTGAGCGAGCAGGTTGCGCGGATGGTCGCGATGAAGGCCGCGACGGACGCCGCCGGTGACATGATCAAGCGCTTGACCAATATGTACAACCGTGCCCGCCAGACGCAGATTACGCTTGAACTGCTCGACATCGTGAGCGGGGCGGAATCGCTGAAATAGGTGCCGGGCGATCCGGGTGGTGTGCGACAGGTGTTCGACGAGGTCTTGAAACTGGTTCCGCCCGGCTCCGCCACGCAGGGCATGGCCTTGCAGGCGGGGGATCGCATCGTTGCGATCGGCGACAGTATCACCGAGGACGGTGGCTGGCTGCGGGCGATCCAGCAGGTGCTGTCGCAGCACTACGCGGACCTGAACATACCGCCGATCGTGAATCGCGGCATCGGCGGGCAGAAGGCCGAAGACCTGATTGCCCGGTTCGAGCGGGATGTGATCGCCGCCGGGCCGAACGTGGTGACGCTTTCGGTCGGCATCAACGACGTGTGGCACCGCCTCGGCACGCCGCACGATCCGAACGTGCTCGAAGCGTACGAACGCAACGTCGAGGCGATGGTCACGAAAGCCCGGGATGCCGGGGCACGTGTGTATCTGCTGACGCCGACGGTGATCGTGGAAGAGCGCGACTCGGAAGGCAATCGGCGGCTCGCGAAATACGTGGATGCCTGCCGGGCGGTGGCGGATCGAAGCGAAGCGGTGCGGGTGGATCTGTACCGGCTGTTCCTGGAGGCGATCGATCGCCTGGCGTCGGGGGAGGCGGACGTGAGTTTCCGCCGGTTCACGACCGACGGCGTGCACATGGAGCCGCAGGGCAATGTGCTGATGGCGATCGGCGTGATGCGGGCCTTCGGAATTCCGGACGAGACCCTGCGGGCCACGCGCCTCGACGATGTGTAAACGTCGAGCGGTAAAGATGCCGGATCGGCGGGAAGACGGACAAAACAAGTGAGATAACGGTCGCGAACCGGATGTGCGGGGAAACGCGGCCTGGGTGTTGACGCGGAAGAACGACGTCGACGAAAGAGCGAAAAGAGATGGCTGAATCAAACGGACAGAACATCGGACGGGTAACGCAAGTGATCGGATCGACGCTGGACGCCGAATTCCCCGAGAATCGGATGCCGAAGATCTACAACGCGTTGCAGGCGAAGATCGAGCGCAAGGTCGGCGACACCACTGAAACGCGCACGCTGTGGTGCGAGGTGGCGATGCACCTGGGCGGCGGATCGGTGCGGGCGGTGGCGCTGGGCGGTACCGACGGCCTGATCCGCGGCGCGGAGATCGTCGACCTCGGCGCGCCGGTGTCGGTGCCGGTCGGTCACGAGACGTTGGGCCGCGTGTTCAACCTTGTGGGCGATCCCATCGACAAGCGCGGCCCGGTGAACGCGACCGATCGTCGGCCGATTCACCACGAGCCGCCGGCGTTCGCGGACCTCACGCCCAAGTCGGAAATGATGGAGACGGGCATCAAGGTCGTGGACCTGCTGGCCCCGTTCGTGCGCGGTGGCAAGATCGGTCTGTTCGGCGGTGCCGGTCTCGGCAAGACGGTCATCGTGCAGGAGATGATCGCCCGTATCGCCCGTGAGCATTCGGGGTACTCGGTGTTCGCCGGTGTGGGCGAGCGGACACGTGAGGGCAACGACCTCTGGCTCGAAATGCAGGAGGCGGAGTTCAAGGACAACGAGGGCAACGTCAAGGCGGTCATGGATCACACCGCCATGGTGTTCGGCCAGATGAACGAGCCGCCGGGCGCGCGACTTCGCGCGGCACTGAGCGCCCTGACGATCGCCGAGTGGTTCCGCGACGAGTCGGGGGCGGACACGATGCTCTTCGTGGACAACGTGTTCCGGTTTTCGCAGGCGGGTTCGGAAGTGTCGGCGTTGCTCGGGCGCATGCCGTCGGCGGTGGGCTACCAGCCGACGCTCTCGACGGAGATGGGTGAGCTACAGGAGCGCATCACGTCGACGAAGTTCGGGGCCATCACCTCGGTGCAGGCGGTCTACGTACCGGCGGACGACCTGACCGACCCCGCGCCGGCCACGACGTTTACCCACCTCGACGCGTTCATCGTGCTGGCCCGCAGCATCAGTGAAAAGGGCATCTATCCGGCGATCGATCCGCTGGCGTCGTCCAGCCGGATTCTCGACCCGCAGTACGTGGGCGATCGCCATTACGCGGTGGCGCGTGAAGTTCAGCAGATTCTCCAGCGTTATCGCGACCTGCAGGACATCATCGCGATTCTCGGTGTGGACGAGCTGTCCGAGGAGGACAAGTTGATCGTCGCCCGGGCGCGAAAGATCGAGCGCTTCTTCTCGCAGCCGTTCTTCGTGGCCGAGCCGTTCACCGGTTTCCCCGGGAACTATACGAAGAAAGAGGACACGATCCGCAGCTTCGAGGAGATCGTCGGTGGCAAGTGGGATCACCTGCCAGAGCAGGCGTTCATGTACGTCGGCAGTATCGAAGAGGCGGCGGCGAAGGCGGAGAAGCTGGCCCAGGGCTGAGGCGCGATGAATCATTGCGGCGGCGGATCGAATTAGTGGTCCGCACGGCGATGCGGGAGCATGAGATGGCCGGGACGGAAATGCAATGCAGCGTGATCACGCCGGAAGGCAAAGCCTTCGAGGGCGCGGCGACGGAAGTCGTGATCCCCGCGCATGACGGTGAGATCGGAATCCTGCACGATCACGCGCCGCTGGTGTGCAAGCTCGGCGCCGGTTCGTTGCGGGTCAGTGCCGAGGGCACCACGCAGCGCTGGTTTCTCGAGGGGGGGTTCTGCCAGGTGGTGGAAAACCGCGTGACCATCCTGACGCAGCATGCCCTCACGCCTGACAAGATCGATGTCGAATCCGCCCGGCAGGAACTCGCCGACGCCAAGGAATTGCCCACCCGCGACGAGATCGACGCCCGCCGTAAGGCGGAAGCCGAAGCCAGCGCCCGCGCCAAACTGCGCATGGCGAAGAAGAAGTAAGCCTCCACCCCGCCAACTCTGGATATCGGTCGTTGAGGCCGAGTTCCCCAATCGATGGGTTTCATACCCTCTCCTGCTTGTGAACATCGCCCCTGCTTGCATCGCGTAGCACGGATTCGCTACGATGAGATCGGGGATGATGTGGCCACCGTTCGGCACGAGAGCAGGGCAACCCGTTGAATACCACGCGCACCTATCTCCTGCAGGCGATTCAGGAAGGCGATGACAGCCTGGCCTGGAACCGCTTCTACCGCCTGTACGCCACGCTCCTTCGCAACTTTTTGCGGCGCATGGGGCTCACCGAGCATGAAGCAGAAGATGTCACGCAGGAAGTGCTGATGGTCGCGCACAAGTCCCTGAAGGACGGCGTATACGATCGCAGCCGGGGCAAGTTTCGCTCGTGGCTGTACGGCATCGCCCGGCGGCTGGCACTGGCGACGCTGCGCGCCCGACGCCGGCGTACGCGCGTGCAGTGGGTGGACGACACCGGACGTCAAATGCTCGACACGCTCGAAGACCACGGCGAAGACCCCGCGATGAAGCTCTGGGAGGAGGAGTGGCGCTACGCCATGCTCGATGAGGGCCTGCGCTACGCCGAACAGTGCGTGGGCGAAAAGGTGTTTCGCGCGTTCACGCTCTTTGCCGTCGAGCGCCGGCCGGCCGAGGAGGTCGCGCACATGCTGGAGATCGCGCCGGCCAGCGTCTATGTCTACAAGAATCGCGTGCTGACGGCGGTGAAGCGATGGGTCAGCCAGTACGAAGATGAGGATGAGTCCTGATGCCCGGCATGCCCGATGCTCCCGACCCGATGCCCCCGCGCGATCCGGATCCATCGACACCGGAGCCCGTGAAGCCGGCGCAACCCGGAGAGGATCCGCGCGAGGAGGAGACGGTCTTCGATGAGAGCGAAGCCACCTGGTCGCTGGACGATCTGCGCGTGGTGATGCAACGCCGCCAGAAGGAGACGCTGGCAATCCCTCCCGCCGAGGCATTGCAGGGCCATCGCGTCGGCAGATATGTGCTGGGCAAGCTGCTCGGCGAGGGCGGCATGGCGCGGGTGTACCGCGCGATGGATACCGAAACGGAACACCCGGTGGCGTTCAAGGTGCTCAAGCCGCAGTACCAGACCGATCCCGATCTGTCGGCCCGTTTCGAGCGCGAGGCGCGCAGCATGGCGGATCTGGCGCACGACCACGTGGTCAAGGTACTCGACGTGGTCAGGGAAGCGCCGCTCAACGCCATCGTGATGGAACTTCTCAGCGGCGGGAGTCTGCGGGATCGTATCGCCGAGATTCGCAACAGCACCCGTCGGGCGGACATCGCCGAAGGGGTCACGATGATTACGCAGGCGGCCCAGGGCATCCACGTCGCCCACCAGCGGGGTATCGTTCATCGCGATGTGAAGCCGTCAAACCTCCTGCTGGACGAAGAGGGACGGGTGAAGGTGGCGGACTTCGGCACGGTGCACGTGCTCGAGAACACGACGTGGCTGACCGGTGTCGGCCAGCAGGTGGGCACACCGGGCTACATGAGCCCCGAGCAGTGCGCGGGGGAACGGGTGACGCCGGCAAGCGACGTGTATTCCCTGGGGGTGACGCTGCACGAGTTGCTGACCGGGCGGCTGCCCTTCGAGATGGAAGAGGCGAGCCCGTTCGCGTTGATGCTCAAGCATATCTCCGAACCGCCGGCGGACCCGCGCGTGTACCGCGAGGAACTGCCTGAGTGGCTGGCGGAGATCATCCTTCGCACACTGAACAAGAAGCCGCAGGAGCGCTACGCGCAGGCGGGCGAACTGGCCGACGCGCTGCGCGAAGGGACGCATCGGCTTTCGCGCGACGCGGCAAGCAAGTCGGCGCCGGCCGAGTGGCAGATGGACCTGGCGTCGGTGCGCACGCGGCTCGAGCAGTTACCGCAGCGGGCGATCGTGTACTGGGCGTGCCGCTGCGCCCGGCGCGTGCAGTCGCGCAATCCGGATCCGCGCGTGCAGCGTGCCCTGGAGATGGCGGAGTCGACCGTGATCGAGCCTGAGACGGGGGACACCCATGCGTCCGTGACACGGGCGTTGTCGAAGATTCGCGCGTTGCGTGCGGCGTCGCTGCGCGCGGCGTACGCGGAGATGCGCACGCAGGAGACGGGTGCGGCGGCGGAGGCGGCGAAAGCTGCGGCCGCCGCGGCGGCGTGCGCGGCAGCGCGATGTATCGATGATGCCGCCGCCGATGCGACCTTTGCGGCACGGAGCGCCCTGGCGGCGCTGGGCGATCAGCCCGAAACGGTCAAACGCTTCTGGCGCGAAGCCCGGGCCGATTTCAAATTCCTGCGTGAACTCTGCGAAGGGCAGGAAGGCACCGTGGGCAAACCGATTCCCAGGAACAGCCTGGACCAACTGGATAAGCACACGGATCCGTTGAGCGGTTTTTTCTGATCGCCGTGCAATGGAGTCGCTCGAGCACGGGTATAATCGGATGAAAGGGGACGCTTCGTCCGTTCTACGTTTCGAGTTGACCAAAGGGAGGTTGCCATGACCGAACGTCAATGCCCGAGCTGCGGATCCACATCACTCGAACCCGGCCACGTGCAGAGCACGGGAGCCATCTACTTCCGTCCGGACAATACCAGGTTCCTCACGCTCAAGACCGCCGACGTGCGGCTGCATGCCAATCTCTGCACGGAGTGCGGCGTGGTGACCTTGGTGGGTAACGTGGAGAAAGCGCGACGACTCACGGAGAAAACGGCGGCGTACTGAAGCAATCCCGATGGGGCCACCGATGCGCCGTATCGGTGTGCCCAATACAACCTCTTGCCGAAATGTACCGACTTGCCTGCTTGGGGGTGAGGCGCAACACGCTCAGCGCAGGTCATCGAGATCGATCCCCGCCTTTTCGAGTTCGACGTCGGGCGGCTGTGCCGTCTCCATCAGCCGGCGGACGAGGGCGTGGTATCCGATGCCGACCGATGCTCCATCTCTCGCAGGGCCGGCATGATCTGCTGATCAATGACCCACTTCGGCGTCTCCGGATGATCGTGAAGCTGTTTCAGCAATGGCAGAAGAAGGTCATCAAGATGATGCAGATGCCTAAGATGCGCGATGGCGCCCCATCGGCATTCCCAGAAGATATCAATATCCGATACTTCGTTCTCCGGCGTGAGCGGTTCCAGGGATTGGAGCAGCCATTCTTTCGCGTCGTTCTGTTCTTCGAAGTTGTCAACGCGAACAAGTGCTCCAGCAAGGTGAGTCTTTGCTTGGGGTTCCTCTTCGGAATGAAAGGCGTCCTTGAGCTGTTGGACTTGATTCTCATTCAGTCTGTCGATATCTGCCACCGCCGTAGCACTATACACACGAACAATGGGCACCGTTTCAGTATCGATCCTATCCAGAAGTTCTTGGGTCAATGCGCTGGCGTCGCTGCCCAGCTCGCCAATCACATACGCAGTACTCATGCGTAAACTGCTCTCAGGAGCATTCATTCCCGCGCGGAGTGCCTTGAGCGATTCCGGAAGATTTTCCCGAATGAAGGTAATGTCTTCTTTGGGGGGAAGGTACATGCCCAGGTCTGACCACGAATCAACAATGTCGGCCGGCGTACGAGATTCATCTTCTCTGGAACACCCGACGAGCAAGAAACCGCACATCAGCCATGCCACGCCGGACAGAAAGAAAAGGCGAGAGTTCAGTGATGTGTAACAATAGTCCACTATGGAATACCTCGACTTGCATTCGATATGAGGAAAAGACAAAGCCGCGTCAATCCAGCTCGATCCCCGCCTTTTCGAGTTCGACGTCGGGCGGCTGTGCCGTCTCCATCAGCCGGCGGACGAGGGCGTCGTCGGGGTTGATCTTGTACGCCTGGATCAGCGGTTGCCACGCCAGGTCGCGCTGGTTGGAGAAGCTCAACACGTAACCGTGGAGCACGAGTCGGTCGATGTTGCGCGGCGACTGGCGGCTCGCCCGTTCAAGAGCCTTCAGATGACGGTCGAAATCGGACTTGCGCCCGTAATCGTCGCGCAGGTCGAAGTTGAGGTACGCCACGCGCGGTTGAAGCTCGAACGCGCGGCGGAGGAACTTCACGGCGTCGCGATAGCGCCCGTTGGCGAAGTACGCGTGCGTAGCATAAAGCCGGGCGGCGGGATCGTGCTGATTCGTCTCGGCGGCGAGCTTGAACGCGTCGGCCGCCTGGCGATAGTTGCCCTGGGACATGTGCCGCAGACCCCGATCGCGGAACTTCTCCGCGTTGCCGAGCAGGCGGTCCGTGCGGCCATAAGCGCGGCGGAACAACTCGGGATGCCGCTCGCCGACGAACCCGAAGCGGCGGAACTCCTCATCGGTCAGCACGCGGCTCTGCGTGTGCAAACGCGAGTGCCCATCGACGTAGCGCTCATCGTAGTAATCATCCGACCGGTAGGGCGTGTACGAGGGCACGCCGCGCGTGAACGAATTGGCGGAACGCAGTCGCGGGTCGTTCCGGTTGGTAATCCCGCCACGGACGGTGCCCCCCTGCCAGTCGGGATCGGCGCCGAGGATATCATCCCCGATGCTCGGAATGCTGGAGACGCTGTTGCGGATCGCATCGGCGTGAGCCATGCCGAGACGATTCGGCTCGCCGACGCGCCCGGCGGGATGGTCCGGCACCTTGCCGAGATTGCTGGACAGTTGCGGGTGCCGGGGGTCGGGGTTGATGACGATGACGCGCGTGCCGCTGGGCAGGTAGTACTCGAGCCGATCGGCATTCGCGATGCTGGGGTCCTTGACGTTGGTGCGATCGGGCTCGGGTGTAATACGCGTGATGTTCGGGCGGGGGATCGTGGCCAGCTTGCGCAACGCGCGATCCACGGATCCGCCGGCCTGCTGTTCGTCCGCGCGACGCGTGACGTTCCGCGGTTGGCGCGTTTCCGAACCGGTGTCTGCTTCGTTACGTATGGCGTTGCCGGTCTCCTCGCCCGCGGCAACCTCGGCGGATCGGTTCGCGTCGGTGGTTTCCGTCGCGCTCGATTCCGCCATGGCGTCGGACGTACCGCACCAGACGACCGTCAACACTGCCGCCCAGGCAAGAACCAGAATGCGATTCCGGTCGAATGCCCCGCCGGCACAGTGATCACAGCGGATCCACCCGTTCACACGCGTCGAGTAAGTTGACATGGTTCGCCTCCCTCATGTCGGCGAGAAGAAAGGTCGCGGCCACCTACGATTATGGGCTACCCACTTATGATCGGCAAGAAAAACCCCGGAAATCCAGCCGTCGGATGTCGTCAAGGGGTGATACACGCATGATTGGCACCGGGTGCGATATTCACGCCACATTGGCATCGATACGCATTATTCAGCGGTGGGCGTTCGTCCGTACGGGCTCTGTTCGAACGTGCGCGAGAAGCGTTTTTCGCCCAGCAGGACGACGGCGAAGGTCTTGAGCAGGATGAGCAGGTCGAGCCCGGGGCCGAGGTGCTCGACGTAGTAGACGTCGTACTTGATGCGTTCGTCCCAGTCCATTTCGGGGTTGGTGTTCACCTGAGCGAGGCCGGTGAGCCCGGGGCGGACGTCCTGGCGGCGGCGCTGAAAGTCGTTGTAGTTGTTGACCTGGTCCATGATCGTCGGGCGCGGGCCGATGAGCGACATGTCACCCTTGAGGATGTTGAAGAGCTGCGGCAACTCGTCGATCTTCGTCCGGCGGAGGAAGCGTCCGAGCGGCGTGATGTTCGGGTGGCTCAGCGGCATGACTTCGGTGGGGTCGTGGACGTGGTCGGCGGCCATGGTGCGGAACTTGTACGAGATGAACGGCCGGCACTTGAGTCCGCCGCGCGGCTGGCTGAACAGCAGCGGCCCAGGCGAGGAGAGCTTCACTACGCAGACGGCGAAGAGCCACACCGGCAGCATCAGCACGATCAGGACCGCGCTGAAGAGAATATCGAAGCCGCGTTTGACGGTGGCATACATGGTGATGGTTATCGTAACGGGTGGCGGGGTGGATGCAACGGCGGGCAATCCGCGCGTGCATCCGGCGATGCGGCGGCGCGTATGAAAAGAGAGATGAAAGAGCGTGTGAACCGTTGGTGCGAAGCCGCATGGGGAATCATCGATGAAATCGGACCGATGGACGGATGTCTTGGCCGGAGCAGGGCTGCTCCTATTGTCGGGATGGGTGAGCCTGCCGTGGTTTGTTTGCACGAGGGATTCATGTGGTCCCATGACGCAGATGCGCGCTTTAGTCTCAGAGAATGGGCCGCTCGCTGGCGCGTTGGATCGGTTCAGGCTGGACGTGGGCGACTATCCACGTGATCTGATCGAGCTTTCACAAGCGCCCGTCGATGACATGGACGCCGTCTCCAGTTGGTGCGGTCCGTACGTCAGGAATCCCGACGACATGAAGGATCCCTGGGGCAATCTGTTGCACTATCGCTTCCCGGGCCAACGGCATCCCGACAGCTACGACCTGTGGAGCGTAGGGCCGGACGGTGAGAGCGGGACGGAGGATGACATCACGAATTGACGGGTTCGCCATGGATCAGTAAGCTTCCCCGGCGTCGTCGAACCACCGCCATGCGTGGTGACCGCAGGGCACGTCGGGAGGAGTGAGGCCGGCATGGCGCAACCCCGGAAGTTCAATCCCGTCCTTCATCAAATGCGCGGCTGGGCGATCTTTCTCGTCGTCCTCGGCCACAGCATGTCCGCGCTGTACGCATTCCCCTCGATGGTCGACGCCTCGCGTTTCGTCTACGCGTTCCACATGGAGCTGTTCGTCTTCATCTCCGGTTTTGTCGGCCGGCGGATCTTCGCGCCGGAGCCCGGTTCGTACACCTCGACCCTGGTTCGCCAGTTCAAACGGCTGATGTCCGTCTACTTCTTCTACACCGTGATCGGCATTGCGGCCAAGCTGATCCTGTCGCGTCATGTGAACAACCCGATCGTCTGGCGCGATGACCTGGCCGGGATCTTCCTTTACCCGAGGCAGAATCCGTACGAGATTCTCTGGTTCATCTACATGCTCTTCGTGATGCAGGTGATCTTCCTGACCATCCACACGTGGCTACCCACCGACTACCGAAAGGGATGGCATGTGCTCGTCGGTTTCGGGGTGGTCCTGGCGGCGGCGCTGGCGCGGCCCTGGCTGCCCGGAATGATGTTCGGCCTCCACCTGGTCTTCAGTTACGCCCTGTATTACTTCCTCGGCTACGTCGCCGGGGTTCACGCCGAGCGCATCGAGCCGTTCATTCATCGCTGGAAGTGGCCGTTGGCCGCGGGCTGCGCCGCGTATTACGCGTGGGCCGTGAGTGACGTGACGGTGCTGGAACGCACGCATCTTCTGAAAATGCTGTCCTCGGCTGTCGGCATCCTGGCGAGCTGGTGGCTGGCGGCTGTCGTGTTCGTGCGCCTCCCGGCCGTCAAGGCCTTCTTCGACCTCTTGGGGACGCACGCGTACACGATCTATCTCAACGGCTCGCTCGTGCAGCGCGCGGTGCGTATTTCTCTGGCGTCGGTGCTCGGTTTGGCGGCTGTCGTGGTGTTCGCCGTCGAACTGCTCGCCGGGCTGTTCGTTCCGGTGCTGCTGGAGCTGGGGATTTATCGCCGGTCCCGATGGTTGCGCGGCTTCGCCCTCGGCGACTGGAGTGACAAGTCCACCGCCGCCACCCCCGCGCCGGAAACGCCCCCGCGGCAGTAGCCCACGCTGAGTTTGCTGGAACGCGCTTACGGCGAATTGCTGACGCCGCCGCGCGGCTCATGGCTCTCATCCCGGCAGGGACGAAGTTCGCTTAACGTGCTCAGTTCTCGTCCCTGAGCAGCCCTCACTACTCACCTTGTCAATGCCCTGACTGCGAAGCGCTCTGCGCTTATCCCAGCGGCCGGCCTTCGACGATGTCCATCTGGAGCTTCGGGTCGGCGGCGGGGACGCGCGTGGTTTCCACGCCGAGTTCCTTCCGCACGATATTGCAGCCCTGGGCAATGGCCGCCGCCTTGTAAAACGCGATCTCGCGGTTGCAGCCCTGCCGGCCGAAGCCGCAGTCGCTCGAAACAATGAGCTTCTCCGGCGGAATGTACTTCAACGCTTTACGGATCTCGCCCGCCACATCGTCCGGCGTATCGGCCTGGAGGCTTCGGTGACTGACCGCGCCGATGCAGATTTTCTTCTTCAACTCGTGCTTGAGCGGCTCGAACAGCGGCACGTCCTGTTGTTCGTTGTCCTTGGTCTCGATGGTCCAGACGTCGCCCTTGGCGCGCTCGAGGTACAGTTCGATCGAATTCCGGTACGAGTTGTTCTCCATCACGCGCTGCATGTTCGGGTTTCCCCAGCACGTGTGCAGCCATACTTCGCAATCGTCCAGCCCGTCGATCTCGCGGTTGAGGCAGTCGATCATGAAGTTGATCGTCTCCTTGTCGTCGGGGTGCTTGTCTGCCAGGAAGTGCAGCGTCGGTTCCTCGATCTGGAAGCAGCGGCAGCCCGCGTCGCGCAGGGCGCGCAGTTCCTTGTTCATCGCCTCGGACATGTCCCACACGATATGCCGGCGGTCGGTGTACTTGTCGGTGTGAATATCGAGGAAGAGGCCCATGACCTGTGAGCAGCAGGTGCCGAAGCGGACGGGCTTGTCCGTGCGCGCCTGGGCGATGCGCCAGATCTTGGGATAGAACATCGGCTGATGCTCGACCTTGTCCACGACGTGCGGCCATCGCCAGGCGGTGTAGATCTCGTTCAGCAACGTGCCGGGCGGATACTTGAGCCATGCCGCCGTGTTGGCGTCGGACTGCAGGTGATCGCCTTCGAGGCCGGACCAGCGCTGCAGCGGGTAGTGGTGCCACGCGCGCCCCGCCATGTCTTCATCCACGTGGAAGTCGCCGTGCGTGAGAATGTCGAGCCCGGCGCGCTCCTGGTCGCTGATGAGCACCGACATGGCGTCCTGGAATTTCTCGCGGTAGCGGATATCGAGCATGCAGGTGTCGAACGGCTTGCCCCACATGCTCATGTCGAACCAGCGCGGGCGGGGCCACGAACCGGTGACGGTGCTGGGCAGAAAGGTATCGGCGGTGGCAGTGAACATGGAACCTCTCCTTCGCGTTTCGGCATCGCGCACATCGGTACGGAAGGGACCTGCCGAGCTCGAGGAGTTCCGCTCTCCTTGCCAGCGGGGCGATGCATGCGGATGCGCAGGGAAATGAATGAATGCGGGAGGTTAGCCTACCGGGAAGTGGCCTGGGCTTCCATGGTGAGGAGTTTTTTCTTCAGGCCGACGCCCTGCTCGGCGGAGAAGCCGCCCAGCTTGCCGTTGCCCGCCACGACGCGATGGCAGGGGATGACCAGGGGCAGCGGGTTGCGAGCCATGGCATTGCCGACCGCCCGCGCGGCGCGCGGGTTGCCCGCCAGGCGGGCGAGTTGGCTGTAGGTCAGCGTATGGCCGTAGCCGATGGTCGCGCAGGCGTCGAGCACCTTGCGCTGGAAGGGCGTCATGCCCTGAAGGTCGATCTTCACGTCGAACGTGACGGGGTCGCCGGCGAAGTAACGCCGCAATTGTTCCTGGAATTCGGGAAGCAGATCGGGGTCGTGTTCCGCTTCGGGATAGCGCTCCGCCAGCGCGGCACGCGTCGCTTCGTGCGTTCCCGCGGTCATGCGAAGGTGACAGACTCCCTCGTCGGTGGCGGCGAAACCCACGCATCCCTCTGTGGTGTGAACGACTGTGTACTTCATGGCACGACATCATAACCGTCCGTGCCAGGGGCGGCAAAACAGTACCATCTCTTCGTGAGGGGGCGCTGTGAAGAAGCGCTGTGCATCGCGTGGGTCAGTGGGTCTTTCGCATGCGGGACAGCATACCGACGATCTGCTCGAGTCTGGCTCGGCCTTCCGGACTGGCATCCGCGCCGATGAACTGCAGACCGAGACGTGTCTGCCCCTGTTGATTCGGATCGATGTAACGCACCTGCGATGACAAGACGTATTCCTGCCCGTTGTCGTGAAAGGCACACCCGAGCGTCGATGTGTCGTCCAGTGCTGCCGGCGGCGTGTCAAGCACCATGGCCAGTCCACCGGCGGAGAGATCGATCATCGCGCCGGTCAGCACTCCCTCGTCCCCTTCGGGGCGATCTTCCGCCAGCCCGTGCCAGAGGGTGACGGGGATGGTCATGTGCTCCGGAACGGGGACGCGGTAAAAGAGCCGGCGCTGAAGCTCGTAGAGTTCATTCGGAAGCCGCACGCGGAACGCGGGGACGGACTGGCCGCCGACATTCGAACAGCATCGCTCGATGATGAACGTATCGCCCAGGCACTTCTTGTGCCCCTTGCGAAAGGCGATGCCGATCATCTGCCCAGGCATGAGTTCCGGTACCGCGCCCTGTGACGCGCCGGGATATTCGAGCGTCGCCTCGTCCGCCTCGTCATGGACGGCAAGCAGAGTCGCCTTGAAGACATTCCAGCCCTCATCGTGTCGATACGAGACGATCAGCGGCACCCGCTTGTCCAGGCAATCCCGGAGAAGCTCGCGCGGGGAGATATTCGTCGTCGGGAAGCGGCAGGTCATGATTCCGCTCCTTTCGAGGCGGGGCGATGCCGGACAAGGTCCGACTTGATCAACTGCTGGCGGATCCGTTCGATTTCCGCCTGGGGCGCATCCGGGGTGTCGGAAGTGAACTGCATGCCGAGCACGACTTTGCCTTTCGTGCCTGCCGGCATCTTGTTGCAGATCACGCATTCGACGTTGTAAGAGTCGTTCGTGGTCGGATCCAGCTTGAAGGTCGTGTTCAGGTGCGTACCGATGAAGAGGCGATCGCTGAACTGTTCGTCGGTGCGAACCGCAATGCCGTCCGGGCTGATATTGCAAAGCCAGCCGATGGCCACGCCGCGGTGACCCTGCTCGTCGCGCCAGCGCATCTCCACGCGCGAAGAACGCGCGGGGCGGAAGCGCCAGTAGCGCCGCCGCTGCATGATCTGAATCTCCGAGGGGCGGTACAGCCCGATACGCCAGAGATGCCCCTCCTCGTCCGGCGCGACAAACACGACGTCGCTGCAGAAGAGGTAGCGGTTCTCACCGAGCATCAGTTGTGCATCGCAGTAGGCCCGGCAGAGTTCTTCAAAGTCTTTCTGTTCCACCGGACGGTGCGTATCGGCGTCCGTCAGTTCACCATCCCACTCCTCGGCCTGCCGGAACGGGAGAAAGGACTCCGTCGGTGCTTCGAGCACGAGGACCGAGGATTCATGCTGTTCGTGAAGTTCCGCACTGGCTACCCGGCAGAGCATGCAGCGCTCTTCTTCCCACAATCTCGGGAAAAGGCGCACGCTGGCCTGATGGCGGATGGCCTGCTGAAAAGTGCGGCTGGTCTGCCGCTCGCTCAGATCGATGGCATAGGCCATGCTCAGTTCCTTCGCGTCAACCTGATCCACGAACCCCGCGTCCGCCTGTCCCGAAACGGGGCATGTCTCCCATCGCTCGTCGACTGCGGCTTCGGGCAGGTCGTCCCATAAGCCCGGTGGCGTCCAACGCGGAAACAACCCCATTCTTCCATCGGTGAGAGAAGGATCGGACTTCATCACTCAGAGGAATTCCGACGCGCGGAATTACGTGCCGTCGCCACGGCCTTCCGAACGGAACGGGCTGTGCGTTTCATGCAGGAGGGGGGAATCGCATGCCGGAGAATCGGAAGGTCCGGAAAAAGGCGGCGTCGCGGATCGCGGGCAGGCGCGACACCCGTGCGCCCGGTTCAATCACGAAGACGAAGGTCTTTCGACAATTGCCGGTCGCGCTTCGTATGAAACTCGACCGGGCGCTGTTGGCTTCGGTCCCCGGACGCCATGGGGTCAAGCCGCTGATCGAGAGGTTCGCACTCGAGCCCTATGGCATCACCCCGGCGGCACTGCTGCGCTACGCGAGGCTGCTGCACGAGGCGGTGCGTCCCGCGGCAACCTCGCAGGTGATGAGCAGCCTGCTGGGTTGCCTTCCCGACGCCCAACGGCAGTCGCTACTCGAGGGCAGCCGGGTGCTGCTGCTCAGCCGGGTCATTCGCGTCCTCAGTGAAGCCGGCGCTGAATCGCTGTCGGTGAACGACATGCAGCGGTTGGCATCGATACTCAAGTCGATGGGGGATGCGTCATCACGCGGCTTGCGCAGGTCTTCCCCCGACATTTCTTCGGCGAATGCCAATTCCCACAATAAAGAAGGTTTCCCGGAGCCCGGGGAAGCGCTGGCCGAATCGGTGCGTCTGCTGTATGGCCTGCCCTGGCCGCTCGAGGAGAACACCGGTGCGTCGAAAGTCGGCCGCAAGGCGTGAGGCCGGTCGGGATCGGGGAGCGACGGTCACTTCTCGAAGAGGTGAATGTCGTACATCGCCTGCAGGGTGGCGAGCAGATTGACGGTCATGTGCATGACGATGGGCAGGATCAGCGAACCGCTGGACCATCGCGCCGCGCCGAGCAGCAGCCCCATCGCGAAGATCACGCCGATGTATCCCCAGTCGTATTGCATGTGAATCATCGCCCAGATGAATGCGGGGATGGCGATCGCGCCGATCACCCCGACAGGAGATCGGGCATAGGCCGTGAACATGAAGCCGCGGAAGAGCCATTCTTCGGCAAACGGTGCCGCCACGACCACGCCGAGCAGAAAGAGCGGCATCGGGCCCGCCGAATTGATGATGTTGGCCATGAAGGCGGCGGTCTTCGTGTCCTCGACGAAATACGTGGTCCAGGCTTCCTGGGCCACGAGAAAGGCGCCGAGGGCAAGCATCCACAGGGCGGCGGCGCGCCGGGAGGGCAGACGCACCGCCAGGTATTCCCGCCACCGCAGCTTGCGCAACAGCAGCACCAGTTGAAGGAAGCCCACGGTCAGGACCGAGATCACGATGGTGGTCACCGCCAGAAACATCCCGTTGTGCATGAGGCCTTCGACGGCGGAATCCATCTCATCCATTGCGCCGAGCGCTGCGTAGTACATGATGTAACCGACGGCGATGACAGTGCCGACGACGAAGTGAATGCCCAGGCAGAGCACCATGACCAGCGTGGCGATCCAGAAACCCTTCCACGGACTCTGATGGGGGGGCGGGGCATACGGCAGCGTGGCGGAAACGTGGACCGCGTCGGGCGGCATTATACTCGTCGGGGGCGACGTTCCTCCGTTCGCCGGTCGCGCGAGCGGGATCATGATCTTCGGACTTTCCGCGTCCTGCGTCATCTGCGGCTCGGTTGGTGGATGCCGTGAAGGTTCGCTCATCTATGACCCCGGGTGGAAAATCGTCTGGTTAGGTCGGAAAACGACACTCACTTCATTTCAGCTTCATCTTAAATAAACACGTCTGCGCCGCACAGGTTGCGATGACCTGTCACGGACTTTCGGGTGGGTTGATGCCTTCATCCACGCCCCGTACATTGGCCTCCGACGCGAGAAACACGTGCTTGTGAAAGGAAGTTCCGCCATGGAGTATCGCCGTTTCGGCAGGACGGAAATGAACGTCTCGGTCTTCACGCTGGGGCTGATGCGCTACATGAAGGAGGATCCGGACGAGAGCGCGAAGGTCGTGCAGCGCGCGGTGGACGTCGGCATCAACCACCTGGAGACCGCACGGGGCTACGGCGACAGCGAGGATCTGCTCGGCCACGCCCTCAAGACGATCGATCGCGACAAGGTGTACATCACGACGAAGGTCGGTCCGGCGGAGACGTACGACGAGTTCATGAAGAACTTCGAGACGTCGATGACCAAGATCGGTATCGATGTGCTGGACAACCTGGATATCCACGGCATCAACAACGAGCGAAAGTTCCGCTGGAGCGTCGACGAAAAGGGGACGTGGCGCGCGGTGCGCAAGCTGATGGATTCGGGCGTGGTCAGGAACATCGGTTTCTCGACCCACGGCAAGCCGGACATCGTCATGAAGTCGGTCAACACGGAGATGTTCGACTCGATCAACCTCCACTACTACTGGTTCTATCAGACCCTCGAGCCGGTGGTGGCGCGGACGGCGGAACTGGACATGGGGGTGTTCATCATCAGCCCGAACGAGAAAGGCGGCATGCTGTTCAAGCCAACGGAGAAGCTGGTGGAATTGTCGAAGCCGTTCCACCCGATGAACCTGAACCAGCGGTGGCTGCTGAGCGATCCGCGCGTGCATACGCTGAGCACGGGGATCGCGGTTCCGGAGGAACTGGATCAGCACCTGGTCGTGGCCGATGAGGTCGGTCCGTTGACCGAAACGGAGCGCGCGGCGTTCGAGCGCTGGGAGCGGGTGTATCGCGACGCCCAGGGGGATGACTACTGCACGCAATGCCACGATTGCCTGCCATGCCCGGAGCGCGTCGACATCCCTGAAGTGCTGCGGTTGCGCCAGGCGGCGACGGCGTTCGACATGCGGGAATACGGGAGCTTTCGATACAACCTGCTGGACGGCAGCGACGACTGGTTCCATGGTCCGGCAGCGTACTGCTGCACGGAATGCGGCGACTGTCTGCCGCGGTGCCCGGAGAAGCTCGACATTCCCCGCCTGCTGTTCGAGTCGCATGACTTACTGAAGACGGGAAGCGGTAATCGTTTGTGGAGTTGATGGCGGGGCTCGATATGAAGCGAGCCCAAAACGAAGCGTTCTGAAAGCCCGAAGGAGAATTCTCATGGCGGAACATCTGCGCGTGATTGCACGCTTTGTGGCCAGGCCGGAAAAGGTGGACGAGTTGAAGGCCTTGCTGCAGGGGCTGATCGAGCCGACGCATGCCGAGGAAGGGTGCGTGATGTACACCCTGTGGCGGAACAAGGAGAACCCGCTGGAGTTCACCTTCGTCGAGGAATGGACCAGCGAAGCCGCGCTGGAAGCGCATCTGGCTACGCCGCATCTGAAGGATGCACTTCCGAAACTCGATGATCTGCTGGCTGAACCGCTGTTCCTCGGCAAGTACGATGTGGTGGGGTGAGTGAACCTGACCGGATGCCTTCGAGGACAGGTGCACTAAAGCACAGGGAGTTACGAGGGGTAAATAATGTTGTATGTCCATCGATCCATCGCACAATGGAGTTCGTCGATACTGACGCTGGTTGTACTCCTCACGTCAAGTGCGGTATACGGCCAATCGAAAGATGGGTATCCCCGACTCATGCAGGGCCCCATGGTCGGCGCGACGTTTCCAGATCGCGTGAATCTGTGGGTTCGGGCGAACGGGCCCTATTCCGTCCTCGTGGAACTAGCCCAGGAAGAGACCTTCCGCGAGGTAGTGGCTCGCGCGGAGGGCAAGGCGGATTCGAAGGATGATTACTGCGTCGTGCTTTCGGTGAGTGGTCTTCAGCCCTCGACGCGCTATTTTTATCGTATTCATGTCGATGGGGATCTCGGGAAGTACCAGCGCGATCGCCGCCCCGCATCCTTGCGTACGGCGCCGAAACGCCCTGGGGCGTTTCGCGTGTGCTTCGGCTCCTGTGCCCGGTTTCAGATTGACCGGGTCCAGCCGATCTGGGGCGTCGTGCAGGGACTGGAGCCGGACCTCTTTTTCTGGTTAGGGGACAACATCTATGGAGACTCGCGCGATCCCGAGATACTGGCAGAGGAGTACCGGCGTCAGCGAGATGTGGCGAGCCTTCAGCCGTTGATCCGCGAGGTGCCGCAACTCGCGATCTGGGATGATCACGACTACGGCTTGAACAACCACAACGCATCCCATCCGGCGAAGGAGGTGGCTCTGGGGACGTTCAGGCAGTACTGGGCGAATCCGGCCTATGGCCTGCCTGGAGCTCCCGGTATTTTCTTCGCGTATCATTATGGTGGCGTGGATTTCTTTTTTCTCGACAATCGCTTTTACCGGAGTCCAAACGATGACCCGGATGGGCCGGACAAGACCATGCTCGGCGAGCGGCAGTTCGCATGGCTGGTCGACCGGCTGACCTTGAGCACAGCAGCCTTCAAGGTGCTGGTCATCGGGGGAGGATGGAACACCGGGCGTGGAGCCGACGGCGATGCGTGGTCCGCGTTTCAGCATGAGCGAGACCGGCTCTTCGCGACGATCGCGGAAGAGAAGATCGAAGGGGTACTGCTCTTTTCCGGGGATACCCACTTCGGGGAACTCAATCGGATTCCCGTTTCCGGCAGTTACGACCTGATCGAAGTCGTAAGTTCACCGCTGGCCCAGGCGCCCGACGGCGATGCCCCGTCCCTGGCGCGAGGGGAATCCCGCGTTCGGGAATCCTATCACCTCTCACCCAACGTGGCGGTGGTCGATTTCGATACGACGCAAGACGACCCACAGGCGCGGATCAATCTGATGAATGTCCATGGTCGCTATGTCTGGGAACCCTTGACGCTTCGGGCCAGCGAATTGCGTCATGCTTCTGCGCGGTAGCGCACGATGCATTCGCCCGCCTGTACCGTAGCGCTATCGGTCTGAAGGAGCAGCTTTCACGGCACCAGCTCTGCATCATTTCTTGCTGCCATCTCGCGTTGAAGGACGGTAAGAGCCGATCACTGCAGTCCATGCGTCAGGTGGCGTCTACCGCGACGTCATGCCGATGCCGGACTAGGCGATTGCTGGTTTCGAGGATCGTATTGAGCTATGCTTCCCGGATTCCCTCGGTTGCATCAGGAGTTAGAACGCCGTGTCGCTGGATCTGAAAAAAGTCAGGAATATCGGGATCGCCGCCCACATCGACGCCGGGAAGACCACCACGACCGAGCGCGTGCTCTACTACTCGGGCCGTACCCACAAGATGGGGCAGGTGGACGACGGCACGACGATCACCGACTTCGATGAGGAGGAGCAGCAGCGGGGGATCACCATCTACTCCGCCGCCGTGACCTGCCCCTGGCGGGACTCGACCATCAACATCATCGATACGCCGGGTCACGTGGATTTCACCGCCGAGGTGGAGCGATCGCTGCGCGTGCTGGACGGCGTGGTGGCGGTCTTCGACGCCAAGGAGGGGGTCGAGGCCCAGTCGGAAACGGTGTGGCGGCAGGCCAACCGCTACAAGGTGCCGCGCATCTGCTTCATGAACAAGATGGACAAGATGGGGGCGGACTTCGGGGCGTCGTTCACCTCGGTGCGCGAGCGTCTCGCCGCCAATCCCGTGGCCTTGCAGATTCCCATCGGGGCCGAGAACTTCTTCGAGGGGCTGATCGACCTCGTCGAGATGAAGGCCATCTATTACAAGACAAAGGAACTCGGCTCGCGCTACGAGGAGATCGACATACCGCCGGAACTGGAGGAGACGGCCCATCGCGCCCGCCACGAGCTGGAGGAGCGGGTGGCGGAGTGCTCCGAGGCGTTGATGGAGAAGTTCATCAACGACGAGCCCATCTCCAAGGAGGAACTCAAGAAAGCGATCCGTCAGGCGACCATCGCGAACCAGATTCAGCCCGTGCTGTGCGGTTCGTCGTTGCAGTACATCGGCGTGCAGCGGTTGATGGATGCGGTCGTCGACTACCTGCCCTGCCCGCTGGATCTTCCACCGGTTCAGGGGACGGTACCGGCGGCGCTGAGCAAGAAAGGCGAGGAGGAGACCCTCGAATGTCCGTGCGATCCGAAATCGCACCTGGCGGCATACGTCTTCAAAATCGTGCATGAGAAGCCGATGGACATTTACTTCGTACGGATTTATTCAGGTACGCTGAAGGGCAACATGCGGCTGTATAATCCCGCGCGGGACAAGAAAGAGAACATCAGCCGGATCTTCCGGATTTTCGCCAAGAAACGTGAGCAGATCGATGAAGCCGGCGCGGGTGACATCGTGGCGGTCATGGGGCTCAAGGAGTCCCTGACCGGCGATACGCTCTGCGACCCGAAGCGCCCCGTCATGCTGGAGAAGATCGAGTTTCCCGAGACGGTCATCAGCATGTCGATCGAGCCGCAGTCTTCCGCCGACCGCGACCGGCTCAAGGAAGCGCTCGGCATGCTCTCGCGCGAGAACCCGACCTTTACCTACGAGGTCAACGAGGAAACCGGCCAGACGCTCATCAGCGGGATGGGCGAATTGCACCTGGAGGTGCTCATCAACCGCCTGAGGCGGGATCTGAACGTGGATGTGCGTGTCGGCAAGCCACGCGTATCGTACCGGGAGACGGTGTTGGGGACGGCGAAGGTGACCGAGGAGTTCAAGCGTCAGACCGGAGGGCGCGGGCAGTATGCCAAGGTGACGATCCAGGTCGAGCCCTTTGAGCCCGAAGGGGATAGCCCGAGCGTCGTCTTTGCGAGCCAAGTGACCGGGGGTGTCGTCCGAAAGGAGTTCATCAAGGCGGTCGAGGAGGGGGTCCTGTCCTCTTCTGGGAGCGGGGCACTGGCGGGGTATCGGCTGATTAATCTGAAAGCGACGCTTCTGGATGGGCAGGAGCATGAGGTGGACAGTTCGGAGGTGGCGTTCGAGGCCGCTGCCAGCATCGCCTTCGACAAGGCGGTGGAGGAGGCCCAGCCGGCGCTGATGGAGCCGATCATGCGCGTGATGGTGGTGACTCCGGAACCCTATTTCGGGGCGGTGAGTGGGGACATCACACGTCGGCGAGGCGTGGTCGAGGATTCCGAGGCCCGGGGCGATCACCGCGTGCTGGAGGCATTGGTACCCCTGATGGAGATGTTCGGTTATGCCACGGAACTTCGGAGCATGACGCAGGGTCGGGGAAGCTGGACCATGGAACCCTCCCACTATGCCGTGGTTCCTCCGCAGGTGCGCAACACCATTCTCGGCGTCTAGGCGATAAGCTGGTAATTGAATTATTCGCCTCTTGCGTTAGCCGGGGCGGATCTGGTGCAGAAACTTATCGCGAATCTCAGAAAAACCAAAAAAAACCCCGCACATCCCCGGCGGGGCTTGACAGGCCCGCTGGATTGAATAAACTTGCCGGACTACGAACAACCCCTGCCAGTCGGCACTGATGCCAGCGGTTCCATTCCGGAGCACAGGGCATATCGTCGCCTGAACCGGGTTCGCTGGCCGAACCGGCGAAGGGCGGGGGGGACCAAAGCTGGAAAAACCCTCGGTTCTCTGGTCTTCATCGTGAGATGGCTCACGCGGGAGGCGGAGGGGCGTCGAGGTGGAGCAAACGGCACGCGAACCGGAAGCTCGAATCAGGGTGAGCCGGGAGTGGGTGCCGTATCGCTATTTCCGGAGCGTGAAGAGTTCCGGAGCGTGAGTTCAGGCTTGATTGCCGTCACGCGTGAAACCGAATAGCAGGCCTTCGAGGACAGTGATGCAAGGCGAAAGAATCCGAATTCGAATGGAAGCGTACGACCCGCGGGCGCTGGACTCGTCGGCCCGGGAGATCGTGGACCACGCCAAGCGGACGAATGCCCGGGTGTCGGGCCCGATACCGCTTCCGACCCGGATCGAGCGCTACACGGTTCTTCGAAGCCCGCACGTCGACAAGAAATCGCGCGAGCAGTTCGAGATGCGAACGCACAAGCGATTGATCGATATTTATGAGCCCACGGCCCGGACGGTGGAAGCATTGAACCGTCTGGTGGTTCCGGCGGGTGTGTTCGTAAAAATCAAGGCTTAGACGAGCCTTCCCCCGGTAAGGGGTGTTCACCATCAAGGCACGAGAATCGCGCCACTGCCCCTCTGCACGAGGGGCCGTACCGGATGAACGGGTGAACCGGTATGGACATAAAGGCGGATTCGTGAACGTGTCTTGAGTCGGGCGTTAGTGAGAGCGAGTCCGGCTCGGTGGGGGTGTCGGCTGGATGCGATTCCAGTCCGGCCGCTTCGCCGACTCGGCACGGATCCGAGGTTGGATTCGGATGTGCAACTGAGCGATCCGAGCAATCTGGGCGATCCGAGCAGTCTGGGCGATCCGAGCAATCTGGGCGATCCGGGCGGCCACTATCTCGCTATCCGACTACAGCCAAAGCAGCGATCAGGAGGATCGGTGGTAACGGAGAATCGGTGGAACCGGTTCCGGTGGATCCGCCGCCTCGGGTCGCGAAGGTCCGCGTCAAGCGTCGCGGACGGAAGGTCAGGCCAGGAGAGTCCCGATGGGCTCTCCGGATGGGATTTGTCGTCATGGTGACAGCACTGCTAGGCAAGAAGATCGGGATGACTCGCGTGTACGGTGAGGATGGCCGGGTGATCCCCGTGACGGTGATTCAGGCCGGTCCCTGCCCCGTGCTTCAGGTGAAGAAGTCGGGCGAGACCAAGGACGGCTACGACGCGGTCCAGTTGGGATACGAGGACGACAAGCCTCACCGGTCGACACTGCCGGAGATCGGTCACGCCGCCAAGGCGGGCACGGGCCCGAAGCGATTCGTGCGCGAGATCCGGATGACCGAATTGCCCGAGGTCGAAGCGGGCGAGGTCTGGACGGTAGAGCTTTTTGCCGACAACGAGATTCGCTACGTGGACGTGGTGGGCACGAGCAAGGGACGCGGATTCACCGGAGCCATGAAGCGTTACGGCTTCGGTGGTCAGCCCGCGTCGCACGGTACCGAGCGGAAGCACCGCTCGCCGGGCTCGATCGGCGGTCACGCCAACCTGGGTACGGGCCGCGTGGTAAAGAAAGGCAAGCGGATGGCCGGGCATTCCGGTCACGTCCGCCGGACGTCGCGGAATCAGCAGCTCGTGCAGGTGGACAAGGAAAATCATCTGCTGCTCGTGAAGGGCAGTGTGCCGGGGCCGAACGGCGGATACGTCGTGGTGCGTCAGGCGAAGGCAAAGCAGTAACACGAGGAGACGCGCCGGCGGCTTCGTGAGATCGACGACTCAGCGAGTTCGACGACTTCATGTGTTCGGCGGCGTGTATCGGAAGGTCGAGACGATGATCGACGTACCCGTATACGACACGCAAGGGAATCAGACAGGCACCGTGCAGGTGGACGAGGCGGTTCTCGGTGGCGAGGTCAATGTGGACCTGCTCAAGCAGGCGGTGGTGAGCTGGCGAGCGAACCAGCGCCAGGGCTCGGCTCGGACGAAGAGCTGCGGCATGGTGCAGGGTTCGACGCGCAAGCTGTACCGGCAGAAGGGGACCGGCAACGCCCGCATGGGCAATGCCCGCACCAATATTCGCCGGGGCGGCGGGGTCACCTTTGCCAAGGCGGATCGCAGCTTCCGCCGCGACCTGCCCAAGCGGATGAAGCAGCTGGCGCGCAACAGTGCTTTGCTGGCCAAGCTTCAGGCCTCGGACGTGGCGGTGGTCGACGGGCTCGCCATGGAGTCGCCGCGTACGAAAGAGCTGTTCGGCGTGTTGAAGGCGCTGGGGGGCGACGACGGTTGCGTGCTGGCTCTGGATGCGCCAAGTGATGCGATCTACAAGTCCGGGCGAAACATCCCGAGGACCGAGATTCGCCAGGTGCAGGACCTGAACGCGTACGAGATTCTGCGTCGCAGGAAGCTGCTGATGACGAAGGGCGCGCTGGAGACGGTGCTGGCTAACCCGCAGACCTACCGCCGGGAGGCCGAAGCGGTCTGAGTGAGACAGGACTCGGCGTGACTCTCCGGGACGCGAGAGGTCGTCGACCGAAGTGATCGACGAAGAAGGAATTGAACGATGGACATCTATCACACGATCATTCGGCCGCTGGTGACGGAGAAGGGTTCGCATCAGAGTCAGACGTCTCATGCGGAGACGCACTCGCGGCCGGCACGTGGCGGTGCGTACGCCTTCGAGGTTCACCCGGAGGCGAACAAGGCGCAGATCCGCCAGGCGATCGAGAAGATCTACAACGTGCGTGTGATGAACGTGAGGACGATGAACCGGGCGGGCAAGCGGCGGCGCTACCGTCTGACCTACGGACAGACACGAAGCTGGAAGAAGGCGGTCGTGGTGCTCCACCCGGATCACCATATCGATCTCTTCTAGGTTCAGGAGTTATCAGGCGGTCGGTTCGGTCCGGTGAGAGGATCGGGCGGGAGTGAGTGAAACGCGGTTCGCGGGAACCGCCCATGAGAGCGAGTTTGAGCGATGGGCATCAAGCAATACAATCCGACCACGCCGGGCCGCCGCAAGGCGTCGAAGAACGACCACGCGGAGATTACGGACAAGCGCCGGCGTCCGACGAAGTCGCTTCTCGAGCCGAAGCGTAAGACCGGTGGCCGTAACCACCACGGCAAGATTACGGCCTGGCATCGCGGCGGCGGCCACAAGCAGATGTACCGCAAGGTCGACTTCAAGCGCAAGAACGACAGCGGCCCCGCCCATGTCCTCGCCATCGAGTATGATCCCAACCGCACCTGTCACATCGCCCTGATCGAATACACCGACACGACCAAGAGTTACATTCTTGCCCCGTCCGGCCTCAAAGCCGGGGACCAGGTGGAGAGCGGTGCGCAGGTGGAGCCCAAGGTGGGCAACTGCATGCCGCTGAAGAAGATTCCGGTGGGCATGGATGTGCATAACGTCGAACTGATCGCCGGGCAGGGCGGCAAGATGGTGCGTTCGGCGGGGAGTTCGGCCCGGTTGATCGCGCGTGAGGGCGATTGGGCGACGCTGCTTCTGCCGTCGGGCGAAATGCGGCAGGTGCGCGTGGAATGCCGGGCGACGATCGGTCAGATCGGCAACGCGGATCATCAGAATGTTCGCATCGGCAAGGCGGGGCGCAAGCGTCACATGGGGCGTCGCCCGCGGGTCAATGGTGTGGCGATGAACCCGGTCGCGCACCCGATGGGTGGTGGTGAAGGTCACCGGGCGGGTGGTCGTCACCCGTGCAGCCCCTGGGGTCAGCCGGCCAAGGGCGGCATGACGCGTTCACGCAAGAAGAACTCGAACAAGCGGATTCTCCGCCGACGCAAGAGCCGGCGCTACGGTCAGCAGGTCATTCCGCGTAAGTAGCGGTACGGCGACGGGACGGGCACAGAAAGGCAGTGGGCACTGCGGGCCAGAAGGCACTGCACGACGAAGGCATCGGCATAAGTGAGGTCACTGCGGAAGCAGGAAGGCGAGTAGACGATGGCACGTAGTTTGAAAAAAGGCCCCTTCGTGGAAGAGAAGCTCTACCAGAAGGTGATGAAAGCCAAGGAAACGGGCGCCCGCGCTCCGATCCGGACGTGGTCGCGGCGGTGCACGATTGTTCCCGAATTCATCGGCGTGACGTTCGAAGTGCACAACGGCAAGATCTTCAACAAGGTGTTCATCACGGAAGACATGGTGGGGCACAAGCTGGGCGAGTTCAGCCAGACGCGGACCTTCAAGGGACACGGTGGATCAAGAAAGTAGGCGGATCAAAGAAGTAGCCGCGTCGAAGAAGTAAGGTCGCATCGGAATCACAGGGAATCCGGAAAGACAGGTATCCGGGTTCAGGCAGGCAAGAGGAGACGTCATCGTGGCAACAGTACCGGAAACGGCAACGACGTTTCGCGCGACGCATCGCTTCGCGCGGATCAGCGCGCGGAAGGCGCGTCCGGTGGTCGACATGATTCGCGGTCGTCACGTGGACGAAGCCCAGGAGACGCTCCGATTCACGAACAAGAAGGCGTCGCAGCTGATCGACAAGGTCCTGAAGTCGGCGATCGCGAACGCCAACGAGAACGAGGCGGACGTGCGGCGTCTGGTGGTGTCGGAGGCGCGGATCGACGAGGGTCCGGTGTTCCGCCGCTGGCGACCGAAGGACCGCGGCCGGGCCCATCCGATTCTCAAGCGGATGAGCCACATTACGGTGGTGGTGCAGGAGCGTTGAATCATCGATTCGGGTGATCGGTGTGTTCGGCGGATCGACGGATCCGGAACGAACGCCGATCCAGCGGGCAAACCATGCCCGGGAGCAAGCGCGTGGGACAGAAAGTCAGTCCGATTGGATTTCGCACCGGTGTGACGCTGGGCTGGAAGAGCCGCTGGTATGCCCCGAAGGCGGCCTACGGCGAGTTCCTCATCGAGGATCACCGCGTCCGCAAGTACGTGCAACAGCGTATGAACGAGCGTCCGCCGTATGCGGCGGTCAGCAAGGTGGAGATCGAGCGCACGCGAAGTGACGTGCGGATTGTTCTCCATACGGCGCGTCCCGGCCTGGTGATCGGGCCGAAGGGCGCCGAGGTCGACAAGCTTCGCGAGGAGCTGGAGGAACTGATCGACCGCAAGATCACGCTGAACATCGTCGAGGTGAAGCATCCCGATCTGAACGCCCAACTGGTGGCGGAGGGGATCGCCGAGCAGCTCAAGAAGCGCGGCAGCTTTCGCCGGGCGATGAAGATGAAGTGCGACGCCACCATGGCGGCGGGGGCCCTGGGCATCCGCGTGATGTGCAAGGGTCGTCTCGGCGGCTCGGAAATGTCGCGCCGCGAGACGCAGCGCCGCGGGTCGATTCCGCTGCAGACGCTGCAGGCCAATGTGGATTACGGCTTTGCCACGGCAAAGACCACCTACGGTGCGATCGGCGTGAAGGTATGGGTATACCTCGGCAAGTTCGGCGAGGAAGTGGAAGGCATCGAGGCTCCGGAAGGCCAGCGTCGGCGGCGCGGTCGTCTGTAAGCGGATCCGGGAGCCGGAAACGGAAAGAGAAGTCTCGGCCCGGAAGCGACGGGCCGTGTGCGAGTGTATCGGGAGTGCGTGACCCATGGCGATGATGCCCAAGCGAATGAAGTTCCGCAAGCAGCAGCGCGGACGAATTCACGGTGTGGCCCAGCGCGGCAACACGGTGTCGTTCGGCGAGTTCGGCCTGCAGTCGTTGGACGAGGGTTGGATGACGGCGCGTCAGATCGAGGCGGGCCGTATGGCCGCCACGCACTTCCTGCGTCGCGAGGGTCGCGTGTACATCCGCGTGTTCCCGCACAAGCCGGTGTCGAGCAAGCCGCTGGAAACCCGAATGGGTAAGGGCAAGGGCGAGCCGGAGTATTACGTGGCGGTGGTGAAGAAGGGAACCGTGCTCTACGAGATCGGCGGCGTGGCGGAAGACGCGGCGCGTCAGGCCTTCACCCGCGTGGCCCACAAGATGCCGTTCCGTTGCCGTTTTGTGACGCGTCGGCATTCGATGTAAGGGGCCGGTCGTTCCAGGCTCGCGTTTCGTAGACGGGCGCAGGATTTGCACGAAGAGGTCGGTGGACGATGAAGATTTCAGAAATACGCGAGATGAAGCTCGAAGAGCTGCACAACGAACTGGATCGCCTGCGACGCAAGCTGTTCGATCTTCGCAGCCAGTCGGTGACGGAAAAGCTTCAGGATCCGACGATGCTGACGAAGACGAAGCGCGACATCGCCCGTGTGTTCACGGTGCTGAAGGAGCGCGGCGAGACGGGTATCGAGCAGAAGCAGTACCACATGGAGGCGCTGGCGACGGGACGCAAGTGATCGGTCGCACATCAGCGGGTCACGCGTATCGCGTGAGAGGCGAAGGCAGGATTCATGGCAGAAACGAGTACGGCAGAAACGAGTACGGCAGAGTCGAGCACGGCAGGGACGAGAATGGCAGACACCAAGCAGCGTAAAGATCGTCGCGTATTGCAGGGCATCGTGACCAGTGCCCACAAGACCCCGAAGACGATTCGCGTCGAAGTTCAGTACTCGGTGAAACACCCGGTGTACGGCAAGTTCATGCGACGGTCGACGAAAGTGCACGCTCACGACGAGAACGCTGAAGCAAAGCAGGGCGACCTGGTGCAGGTGATGGAGTGCCGCCCGATCTCGAAGACGAAGACGTGGCGGCTGATGAAAGTACTGGAAGCCGCGCCGCAGTAAGGGATCGAGACCGAGGGTTACGGTTCGAAGCCGATGGCCCCGCGCTTACGAGTCGTCCGCAGCGTATGGCAACAGGGTGACGGGTGCAGCGAAGACGGCGACAGGCCCGCGAAGTTGAAGAGGAGTCCGCCCCGGGTTGGACGGGCGAGGTGAGACGATGATTCAGTTGCAATCTTTGGTAGATGTCGCCGACAACAGCGGTGCCCAGCAGGCCATGGTGATCCGGGTGCTGGGCGGCAGCACGGGACGCCCGGGCAAGCCGCGTTTGAAGACCGCGGCGGTGGGCGACCTCGTGGTGCTCTCGGTGAAGAAGGCGCTGGCGGGCAGCGATTTCATGAAGCCCGGCAACAAGAAGATGCGCGTGGTGCGCGGGGTCGTGGTTCGCACGCGATACCCGCAGCGAAGGCCGGACGGCAGCTACGTCCGGTTCGATCGCAACGCCGTCGTCCTGGTGGATGAAAAAGGCGAGCCGCGCGGGACGCGTATTTTCGGCGCGGTGGCCCGCGAATTACGCGAGATGGGTTTCATGAAGATCATCTCGCTGGCGGAGGAAGTGATCTGAGGTCTGCTTCGGGTGAGGCGACCTTGGAATGCGGATACCTTCGAGGGCAGTGATCTTCGAGGGCAGTGATCTTCGAGTGCGGTGAACGACGAAACTACGCGGACCGGCACGACCGGCCGCGGTCACGAAGACGGACGGACGAACGATGGCGTGTCACATTCGAGTCGATGACGAAGTGGTGGTGATCAGCGGCGATCACAAAGGCGCACGGGGCAAGGTGCTTCGGGTGCTCCCGAAGCGGGGCCTGGTCCTGGTGCAGGGTGTGAACATGGTGTATCGGCACGTGCGTCCGAGCCGCCGGAACCCGCAGGGTGGCCGCCTTCAGAAGGAGGCGCCGATTCACATCTCCAACGTGTTGCCGGCGGATCCGAAATCGTCCACCGGCTACAGCCGGGTGCGGTTCGAGGTGGAGCGTGACGAATCGGGCAAAGTGGTGTCCAAGAGCCGTGTCACGGTACGCGGGACGCGATTGAACGAAGTGTCGCGTGCCGGGTCGGGTTCGTAAGCAGGCAGATTGACTCAGGAATTCGGGTGGAAACGCCATGGTGATGTCGCTGAAGGAAAAATACGAGTCGCAGATTCTTCCGGAGATGCTCGAGGCGTCGAGCTCGAAGAACCGGCTGGCCGTGCCCCGCCTGACCAAAATCGTGATCAGCATGGGCGTCGGCGCCGCGATGCAGGACAAGAAGCGGATAGAGCTGGCCGCCAAGGATCTGGCGATGATCGCCGGACAGAAGCCGCTGGTCTGCAAGACCCGTAAGGCGGTCTCGAACTTCAAGACGCGCGTGGGTTTCGAGATCGGCCTGAAGGTGACGCTTCGCGGTCAGCGCATGTACGACTTCATGGATCGGCTGATCCATTTCGCGATCCCCCGGATGCGCGACTTCCGCGGCCTGAATCCGCGGAGCTTCGACGGCCGGGGCAACTACAGCATGGGTGTGCAGGAGCAGTCGATCTTTCCGGAGATCGATCCCGCCGCCATCGAATGGCCGCAGGGCATGAACATCACGATCGTGACCACGGCGAAGAACGATCGCGAATCGCGGGAGTTGCTCACCAAGATGGGGATGCCCTTCCGCCGCGAGGACAACGAGAAATCCGGCGACGGATGACTTGAACGAGCAGATGAACTCAAAGGCAGGTGACCTGAACGGCAGGTGACCTGATTCGAATCTCGAGTAAGACGGTAGTTCGGAAGACGCAGTCAATACGGGAAACACGGTATGGCAACGACGGCATGGGTCTATAAGAGCAAGCAGACTCCGAAATTCAAGAGTCGGACGGTGCGCCGCTGTGAAGTGTGCGGTCGATCGCGGGCGGTGTATCGCAAATTCCGCATGTGCCGCGTGTGTTTCCGGAAGTTCGCCAACGAAGGCATGATTCCGGGCGTGAAGAAGGCGAGCTGGTAACGGCTGAACTGAATCGAAGCACGTTCATCGGCGGGCGCCGATGGCGGTTTGAAGACGAGGTAGACTGAACGATGTGGAGTGATCCGATCGCCGACATGCTGACACGAATCCGCAACGCCACACACGAGCGGATGCGTGAGGTGCGTGTTCCCGCGTCCAAGATTAAGTCCGGTATCGCGGAAGTGCTGAAGACCGAAGGGTACATTCGCGACTTCGACCGGATCGACGACGGCAAGCAGGGTTTCCTGCGGCTGCAGTTGAAGTACGGACCCGCCGGGGAATCGGTGATCCACCAGATCCAGCGGGTGTCGAAGCCGGGCTGCCGGGACTACCGCAAGCTCGCGGACATTCCCGTCGTGCTGAACGGTCTGGGCATCGTGGTGGTGTCGACGAGCAAGGGCGTGATGAGCGATCGCAAGTGCCGCGAAGAAAACGTCGGCGGCGAGGTGCTGTGCACGATCAGTTGACCTGTCGGCGGTCATGATCCGCACGACAGACTGTGCGAATCGGAATAACGGCGTGTATCGGATTCAGCGCGAACCGTAAGAAGATCGAGTGAACAGGAAGAAGTGATGTCCCGAATCGGCAAAAAACCCGTGGAAGTGGCTTCCGGCGTGAAGGTGGAATTGGCCGGTCGGCTGATCAAGGTCTCCGGGCCCAAAGGCGACCTGTCGTGGGAGCATCCCGCCCAGGTGGAGGTCAAGGTGGACGGCGCGCAGGTGGTGGTGACGCGGCCGGATGATACCTCCCGCTCCAAGGCTATGCAGGGACTGACCCGTTCGCTGATCGCCAATATGGTCTTCGGTGTGGAGAAGGGCTACGAGAAGAAACTCGAGATCTACGGCACGGGATACGGCTGTCAGCTCAAGGGCAACAAGCTCCTGTTGAACGCGGGCTTCATGGGGCGCGGGATCGACAAGAGCGGCAAGCCGCGCGAGGCCCAGTTCGTGATCGAGGTGCCGCAGGGCATCACGGTGAACGTGGAGGTTCCGGCGGCACGTGGCGACTCGGATCCGGCGAAGATGTCGATCCTGGGTCCGAACAAGCAGCAGGTGGGTCAGTTCGCGGCGGAGATTCGCGGTCTGCGTCCCCCGGAGCCGTACAAGGGCAAGGGGATTCGCTATGCCGACGAAGTGGTTCGTCGCAAGCAGGGCAAGGCGTTTGCCGGCGGTGGTTGATGATAATGCGAATCCTCGAGCCGCACGGATCCCTGGGATACAGCTCCCCGGGATACCGCGGAACGGATTCGTGAGCAGGATTGAGATCAGGAGGCTGCCTCGAGTGACGCTCCGGATGGAGTTGATCATCGGCGGGTGAGTGATGAACGAGATCAAACGAATCAAGGTTCGCCGTCTTCGTCGCAAGGCGCGAAGTCGCAAGCATGCGTTCGGGACGTCCGAGCGCCCGCGCATGACGGTCTATCGCAGCCTGAAGAACATCTACGTGCAACTGGTGGATGACGAGTCGGGCAGGACGCTGGTGCAGGCGAGCAGCCGGGACAAGGAGCTGGGCGAAAAGCTGGCCCATGGCGGCAACAAGTCCGCGGCGGTGGAAGTGGGCAAGCTGATCGGTCAGCGGGCCGCGTCGCAGGGCATCAAGGCGGTGACGTTCGACCGTAACGGCTATCGATACCACGGGCGACTGAAGGCCCTGGCCGATGCGGCGCGCGAGGCGGGGCTGACGATCTGACGAATGGGAATCGAGGATCGATCGGGCGCAACGTAAGACGCTCGTTCGAGGATGCAGGCAAGACTGAGGCGATTCATGGCAGACGAAACGAACGAGTCACAGACGAACCCGGAACAGCAGGATTCGGGCGCCACGCCTGAGGCGAGCGCGAAGCCCGAGGAGAACGCACAGCCCGAAGAGAACGCGGCGGCCGGCGCAGAAGGTGCCGCGAGCCCTGAAGGTGCCGCGAGCCCTGAAGGTGCTGCTAGCCCTGAAGATACTGCGGGCGCGGAGGCGGCTGCGGCGGGTGCCGCGTCTACCGGTGAGTCGGCGACTACCGGCGAGTCGGCTGGCTCGGAGGGTGAGGCGTCGGAAAGCGCGTCGGAAGGTGGCGAGGCTCCCGGCAAGCCGGCTGAGCAGAAGTCCCACAAGCCGAAGTCGACCGCCCGTTCGGCACGTCCGGCAGGTGGAGGCGGCGAGGCGTCCGGTCCGACGGAGGGCGAGGTCGAAGAGACGGTCGTCAAGATTTACCGATGCGCCGCCGTGGTGAAGGGCGGCCGGCGTTTCAGCTTTGCCGCGCTGGTGGTGGCGGGCGATCGCAACGGCCGAGTGGGCCTCGGCTACGGTAAGGCCAACGAAGTCCCCAACGCCGTGGAGAAAGCCACCAAGGCGGCCCGCCGGAACATGCGGCGCATCCGGCTGGAAGGCACGACACTGCCGCACCCGATTCGCGGTCGTTTCGGGGCGAGCAAGGTGGAGATGGTTCCCGCCGTGGCGGGGACAGGCGTCATTGCCGGGGCGAGCGTTCGCGCGGTGCTGGAACTGGCGGGCGTCAAGGACGTGCTGACCAAGTGCCACGGTTCGACGAGCCCGAAGAACCTGGTCAAGGCGGCGTTCGACGGCCTGACCCGGCTGCGTTCGAAGGACGATATCGAGAAGCTTCGCGAGGTGTCGCTCGCCTGACCGGCTTGAGCGGCGCGTCGCCCAGGGAAGATGAGCCAGGGATAGCCGAGCCAGAAAAGCTGAGCCGCAAGAGCGCGCTCAGCCAGAAAGAGCGGAGTCTGACGGAATGAACATCAGTGATGTGCTCAAACAAGCCGGTCGCAAGAAGAACCGGAAGCGCGTCGGTCGGGGTCCGGGATCGGGCCACGGCAAGACGAGTGGTCGCGGTCACAAAGGCCTCGGTCAGCGGTCCGGTGGCAAGACGCGCCGCCTCACCGAGGGCGGCCAGATGCCGCTGTTCCGGCAGATTCCCAAGCGCGGTTTCAGCAACGCGCCGTTCCGCACGGAATACCAGGTGGTGAACGTGTCGGATCTGGACGCGCGTTTCGACAACGGCACGCACGTGACGCCGGCGGTGCTCGAATCAGTCGGCCTGATTCACAGTGCCAAGCGCCCGGTCAAAATCCTGGGTGACGGTGAACTGACCAAGAAACTGAGCGTCGAGGCCAACAAGTTCAGCGCCTCGGCGGCGGACAAGATCGCCAAGGCAGGCGGCGAAGCCAAGGCCGACGCCGCGCCGAACGGGGATGCCGCCCAGGCCAAGTCGAAGCCGGCGAAAGCGGTTCAAGACAAGGCGGATCAAGGAAAGACAGATCAGGAAGAGGCCGACGCTCCGCCCGCGGACGAGTCGTAAGACCGCGGGATCGGACGCCGGAAGCAGGGCGGTCAAATCGGGACCGTCCACCAATCAGGAGTGACTCCCGCCTTGGGATGAGGTGGGCTCAACGGGCGAACGAGTCGCCGGGAACGTCAGATGTTCAGCACGATTGCCAACATTTTCAAAGTGCCCGAACTGCGGAAGAAGATTCTGTTCACGCTCTTCCTCCTCGTCGTGTACCGGCTGGGTTTCGCGGTGCCGCTTCCGGGCGTGAACCAGGAAGACATGGCCCGGTTCGCCAAGGAGCAGCAGGAGACGAACCAGGGCGTGGGCCAACTCGCCACGGCGTATGCGCTGTTCACCGGCGGCGACCTGCAGATGAGCACGATCTTCGGGCTCGGCATTATGCCGTACATCTCGGCCAGCATTATTTTCCAGTTGCTGGGCACGGTCATTCCCTCGCTCGAGCGCCTGAAGCGCGAAGGCGAGTCGGGGCGCAAAAAGATTCAGGAGTACACGCGGTACGCCACGGTGGGCATCTGCCTGATCCAGGCGGTGTTCTGGGTCAGCTACATGATTCGAAGCGATTACGTCTATCCCGATTTCACGTCGGGCGGATTCTTCGATCGCTTCTCATTCTGGTCGATCGGCGTGATGGGTCTGACCACGGGCACGATCTTCCTGATGTGGCTGGGCGAGCAGATCGATGAGTACGGCATCGGCAACGGGATCAGCCTGATCATCATGGCGGGCATCGTCGCGCGGATTCCGAACGCGGTAATCGAGGTCATCCAGAATGCCAGTTTCAACGTGTCCGGGGCGGGGGCCGGTGCGGATACCTTTGGTCCGGCAAAGATCGCATTCATTCTCGCGGCCTTTGTGGCGGTCGTGGCCGGTGCGATTCTGATCACGCAGGCCCAGCGCCGCATCCCGATTCAGCAGGCCAAGCATACGCGCGGTCGCCGGGTCATGGGCGGTCAGCGGCAGTACCTGCCCCTCCGCGTGAATCACGGCGGCGTGATGCCGATCATCTTCGCCAGCTCGCTGATGATTTTCCCGGGCATCATCTTCGGCTACCTGCTTCAGGTTTCTGGGGGGATGTCGTTCATGCTGATCCTGACCCAGCAGATGCAGATGGGCGCCTACCTGTACGAAGTGGCCTACATCGGTCTGGTGTTCTTCTTCGCCTACTTCTGGACGGCGGTGCAGTTCCAGCCGAAGGAGATGGCCAACAACCTGCG
>CAZUAQ010000030.1:0-72789 GCA_964618455.1 uncultured Planctomycetales bacterium
ACATCGCCCTGCTTACCGATACCTCGTAACAAAGCACGGACGGTAAACAGTTACGTCCCATGACGTGATGAACCGTTCCCATGTGATGCGTGCCCCAGTCGGTCATGGTGCCGCCGGCGTAGTCCCAGAAATGACGAAACTCACCTGACGCTTTCACCGGGTGATACGGGATCTTCGGTGCGGGGCCGAGCCAGAAGTCCCAGTTGATCGTGTCGGGCGCGTCTTCGTTCCCCGGAAACCCGATGCCGGGCAGGCGGTTTGAGACGTTCCACGTTCGCACGTGCGTCACCTTGCCGATCTTGCCGCTCTGGACGAGATCAGCCACCTCGATGTAATGCGGACCGCTCTGCTGCTGGATGCCGACCTGCACCACGCGGTTGTGCTTGCGGGCCGCCTCGACCATGCGCCGGCCCTCGGCGATGTTGTGCGCCAGGGGCTTCTCGACATAGACGTCCTTGCCTGCCATGCTGGCGGCGATGGTCGGTATCGCGTGCCAATGGTCCGGCGTGCAGACGAACACAGCGTCGATGTCCTTGCGATCGAGTACCCGGCGGTAGTCCTCGACCATCTCGGCCTTGCCCTCGAAGTCGCTCTGGTTGCAGCGCACGAGGTTGTGACGGTCCACATCACACAACACCGGGATCGCCACGTCGGAATTGTCCTTGAGCACGCCGATGTTGAAGTGACCCTGCCCGCCGGTGCCGATCACACCGATGCGGATCATTTCATTGGAGCCGCGCTTTGCCGGCGCGGCACTTGTCGACCGGGTCCATGCAGAACCGGCGGCAAGCATCGTCGCCGCCTGTCCGCTGCGCTTGAGAAAGCCACGTCTGTCTATTTGATTCATGAGAAACTCTCTTGCGTGGTTGGATTATCCATGGACTCACGGTTTCGGTTTCAGTCCGATCGACAGCCAGGTCATCGGTTCGGTGGCTGTCTCCGGGTTCACGACGCTGTGCCACTCGTCCGAGGGGATGAATACGGCCATGTCCTTCGCGACGTCGAAGGATTCGTCACCCAGCAGCATGGTTCCCCGGCCGTTGGTGAACACGTAGAACTCGGGGAAGGGATGGTGATGCCGTTCCAGCGCCATTCCCGGCTCGAGCGTCGCCCAGAGCGGCGGATAGGTGAACTTGTTCGGAGCCAGGCCCTCCGTCCCGAGATCGGGAAGGCAGTGCTGGACGAATACCGTTCCGCCATGAGCGGCATTGAACCTCCGGCGATCGATCCGGCCGATCAGGGAGTCGATCGGTGAGGGCTCGGGAGGATGCAGGGCGCGGAACTGTCTCATCGACATAACCAGCAGTTCGGTCTTGCCCTCCCGGACCGTAACATCGCGCTGATAGACACCCGGGGAAGCGAAGACATATTTCGGCTCGTCCGGCGATCGCGACAAAGTGACGACCCAGCCGGGATACGACTCGATCGGGCCGTCGACATCGGCCTGTGTGAAATCGTCCACCAGCAGGACGCGCTCGCCGCCGCTCGCCGAAACGGTGCCTCTGAATTCGACACGATCGCCCGGTTGCGTGCGCGATGCCCGCTCCAGCGATGTCGCGTCGGTCCGCAGGATCAGGCAGCGCACGCCGCGTTCGGTCACGATCTGAACATCGATCGGGAGGGCGGCTCCCGACGAGGTGGTGATCGATACCGCATCGCCCTCGACCGGCGTAATCGTCTTGATGCGGTCGACGAGGCGGACATCGAGACCGTCCCGGGCTTCGCCGATCTCCTTGGGGGAGATCCGCGTGTAGGCCTTCTCTTCGGGATCCGGCGACCTCTGATCGAACCGCATCGCCTTGATCCGTGCCCGACATCGCGCGATCGGCAGAGATTCCACATGGATACTGAGCTTGTCCGAGGTTCCCGGAATGTCGACCCGGTGATGCCCCGGTTGGACAATCGTTGAACGCGGACCGTTCGCCGCGCCGGGCCAGAAGCAGATCAACTCGTAGTACACGTGCGAGGCCTGCTCCTCCGGCGTGATGATCCGGTCCGCGAAGACGGTGTGACGGCCGCCGATCTCGCCCTCGACGATTCCCTCAACGACGACTTCCTGACCCGGTCGCAGCGCTTTTGCCCGGGCGACGTGCTTGTCCATCCAGGGGGTGTAGTACAGATGCGGCACGGCCACGGTGATTCCCGACGAAGTTTCGAACTGCGTCCCGATCACGTAAGTCTGGAATCCGATCCGATGCTCGAGCGTGCTTTCGGAACTCACCTGCGAACGGACGGTATCCTTGAACCGGACATCCACCCGCTTCTTGTTCCTTGTGGCTTTGAGCACCTCGGTGGCTGCCAGTTCACGGTAGCGACGGGGAAACTCGACGAATTGCGTGTGGGCGAATTCGTAGGCGGGATCGGAAGGCGTCAATTCGATCGACTTGACGGTCGACGATGCTTCTGCCTGTTGTTGCTCTGCGGGCGCCGCGGGCGATACCCGCGCGACGGCGATCATGCACGCCAACACGATGGTGAACCGTATGATCCTCAACTCCGCCTCCTTCCTTCCCTGCGATTCTTCTTGATGAGCTGCACCGCACTCGATGGGAATCGATGCCTCCGGCAGGCCTCATGCATGCGCAGATACCCAGGATGCCATTCAGACTTGTCAACACGTGCGGCCAAGCGCGATTTCATGATATTCCGCTGAGCCTGCCGGGTGACACGCGCGTGACATGTAACGCCCAAAGCTACTGAAACTCATTTGAACACGCTTTCACGTCTCCCGCAAGATTCGTGTCGATGGACGGAGGCGCGGTCCGATGAAGCCGTCATACGGCAGGTGTGTCTCGTTGCAAGCGGGTATGTCGTTTCCGACGTTGAAGAGCCCTCGATGAAGCGTTCAGTCAGCTCACGACGTTGGCGCAGACCAGGTGGGCAGCTCGCACAGGCCACCGCCGCAGTAGAGGTGATGCCAGAGTTGCGTGGTGATGACACCGGTCATACCGAGGTCGAAGAAGCTGCGGGCGGGTGTGATCATCGGGCGTTGGACGAGTTGGCGAGCACGCTGCACGGCGTGCGGGTTGAACATACCGGTCTTGCGAAGTGACTCGTCGGTGAGAAGCTGGTCGACCCAGGTGGGGCGATGCTCGCCGAGAAACGTACCGCTGCGCGTGGCGCGGAACATGGTCTTGGGACGCTGGGAGATGGCCTTGGGCAGCGTTCGAGCGGCCACTTCGCGGAGAATCCACTTCTCGCGCAGGCGGCGGAGCTTGTAATCGGGAGCGATGCCCGCGGCGAAGTCGATGACATCTTCGTCGAGGAAGGGGTAGCGCGCTTCGACCGAGCTGTTCATGGCGATTCGGTCGCCCTTGGCCATCATCAACAGGCCGGGCAGCATGATCTTGTAACCGACGTACAGCGACTGGTTGAGCGGTGCCCACCGGGAAATCCGCGCATTGGTGAGGTCGAGGTCGTCGAATCCATTCCTACCATCGAGGCCGTGCCACATGGCGTCCGTGTACAGGCTCTCGCGCGTCTGACCGAGAAACTCGGCGACGTCCTGCTGGGCGGTGCGTACGCCGCGCATGGCTTTCCAGGGCGGGCGATGGGCGTTGCCGCCACCGATCCACTTGCGTCCCAGCCATTGCACCAGCCGGGGCAGAAGCGGTCCGAACGATCCGGCGATGCGCTGTGTTCGGAACCAGATGTAGCCCGCGAACGCTTCGTCGGCGCCTTCTCCGGTCAGCACGACCTTGAAGCCTTGAGCGTGGACCGCCTTGGCCAGTTGCATCAGGCAGGCGGTGGAGGTGTCGATGACTGGGCTTTCCGCCGCGACGATGAGTTCAGGGAACGACGCGGCGATATCGGCGACGCCCATGTCCACGGTGGTGAGCTGCGAGTTCAGCATGGCGGCGGATTCGGCCGCCTGGGAGCGCTCGTCCGGACCGGCCTGGTTCAGCCCGATGGTGAAGGAATCGACGGCGCGTCCGCGTTCGTCGCTGCTCATGCCGAGAACGAGCGTCGAGTCGAGACCGCCGCTGATGTAGCTGACCACCGGTACGTCGCCGCGCAATCGCCGCTCGATGGCGTAGCGCATGCGTTGTTCGAGCTCGGCGACGGGTGTGGCCGGATCGTCCCAGCGCTGTTCGTCACCGGCGTCGGGAAAATCGAGATCCCAGTATTGCTTCTTGGTAACGCGCCCATCGCGCACGTCGAGAAAGTGCCCCGGGGTCAGCGAGGAGATTCCCTCGAAGCAGGTGCGCGTCGTGCCCATGCAGAAGAAATGGAAGAGGTGATCGATGCCGTGCGGATCGGGTCGTGCCTCGACCAGGCCCGACGCCAACAACGCCTTGATCTCCGACGCCCACAGCAGCCAGCCGTCGGCCTCGGTAACGTAAAGCGGGCAGATGCCCATGCGATCCTTGCCCAGCAACAGCCTTCGATTCGGGCGGTCCCAGAGGGCGAAGGCGAACTGGCCCTTGACCCGCTCGAGCATCTGCTCGCCGTGATCCTCGTAGAGATGGACCCAGAGTTCAGTATCACAGCGCGTCTTGAACGTGTGCCCTTTGCCCTTCAACTCGCGCAGCAGGTCGGGGTAGTCGAAAAGTTCACCGTTGTAGGAGACCCAGATTTCGCCGGTTTCGTTGGAAATGGGCTGTCGTCCGCCTTCGAGGTCGACAATGGAGAGGCGGCGAGAGCCCATGGCCAGACCGGGTTCGATATGGTGGGACTCATCGTCGGGGCCGCGGTGCGCGATGGCGCGGGTCATCGCCACCAGTTTCGACTCCGGAAACACACGTTGACCATTGAGATCGAAAGCGCCGGCAAAACCACACATGAATGCGACTGCTCCGTAGATCAGGCCCGAGATCGATCGGGCGATTATAGCTTACGGTCGGCGGTTGTCGCCTTGTGGACCTCAGGATCCCGGAGAAGTCGAAGGAGGTGAATCCGCCGATCGCGTGGTCGGTGCTTTGACCGCTCGGATGCCCTCGGTCGGCAGGAGCAGATCGATCGGTGTCAGCAGCGTGGGCAGGATGCTCGGCTTCGGCTTGGACTGAAGGTGGAAGTCCTCCACACGGCCGCGCATCACCGCGGAGGCCACATGCTCACGGACGAATTCAAACGTCAGCTCCTTGTACTGCTGGAAGGCGGGGGAGCTCAACCGGCCCTTGGGTCCTCGACCGACCATGGTGTAATGATTGGGGGCGCGGTTCCAGTGGTCATCGAGATCGTCATCCAGGATGGGCAGACTGGCGGTGGACCAGGGGACCAGCTCGGGGGGAACCTCGACGTTGACCATGCGGAACGCCTGCTGGAGACGCGGATCGAGGTCGAGCAGTTCGAACTGCTCGGCGGTAGTGAGTGTCGGCAGTTTGGCGAATCCATTGGCCGAGGCCCCGGTTCGCGGTCGAGAGAGGAACACGTTGGCTTCAATGACGCGGATGATGACGGGAGAGGTGCCCGCCGGGGCGAAGTAAGGGGCGCGATCGCCGTAATGCGTGTCGCGATAGTTCACGTAGTTGATGAAGCGTCCTTTGAGCTCGCCGAAGGGCAGGGGGTCTTCGCGATTCACGCTGGATCCGAGGTAGACGACGTGATGCACCTGGCTCATTTCCGGCGGGACAGGACCGAGGGAGGGAAGCTTATCACCACGTCGGCCCTGCGGCAGGATCGCGCCGAAGGCCAGTTGCGTGATGCGCGTGCCGGCGGAGAAGCCGATGATACCGACGAAGCTGTCCGATGGGGAGAACCGCCGCTGATGCACGCTGCACATATGGCGCAGTTGCCGGGCGGCGGCGGATTGTGCTTTGAATTTCAGATGCTCATGCACCACGTTGGTCGTCTCCGACCAATGGACGAGGATGATCAGCAGATGGGGATCATCGCCGGGAGGATGCTCGGGACTTTCGGCCAGGAGTCGGGCAGTGTGCCGGAAATGGACGGGCTGATCCCCGGAACCGGACGCGAAGATAATCAGGTTGCGATCGTCCACGGCTTCGTCGGCGGGAATCTCCTGATCGTTGCGGATTCGCACGTCGTGCGTTCCGGGGATGCCTTCGCGATAGACGAATGCCGGGGTTCCATAGGTGGTCAGGATCTGCTCGGCGGTGAGCAGGCCGGAAACCGGCACGTGTTCGATGGGGGCCACCTGCACGGGGCGGGAGGCACAGCCGAGGGACAGACCGGCCACGGTCAAGGCCAACAAAGATGCAAACCGGCGCGAGGTTCTTATTCCGGTAATTCGCGGGTCAACGTATTTCAGGTACATGATCCCAAGTATGCCGAGGAGGCTGGATGCGGTCAACGCGACGGTGACATCAAAGGGGGCGCCGGTGTCAGATGCGCATCAGGACGTCGGCCAGATCGTTGTCGGCAGGCCTTGGTACGTCGTCGGAGAGTGCTTCGCGCATGGACGCGAACGCGTTCTCCTGGCGCAGAAAAGAATCGACGACCAGCGGATCGAAGTGTGTCCCCCGGCCTTCGACAATCAGGTCCCTGGCTCTTGCATGAGACAACGCGTCCTTGTAGGCCCGCTGGGACGTGAGCGCATCGTAGACGTCCGCCAGTGTCAGGATGCGTGCCGCGAGCGGGATGTCCTCTCCGGACAATCCCTTCGGGTAGCCGGAACCATCGTACTTCTCATGGTGGGCTAATGCGATCTCCATGCCCATTTGGAGGAACGGGCCGCCGGCGCTCTGTCGCATCAGCGACGCAATCGTGTTCCCTCCGATGAGAGTATGGTTCTTCATGATCTCGAACTCTTCGGGTGTCAGCGTTCCGGGTTTGAGCAGAATCCTGTCCGGGACGCCCACCTTGCCGATATCGTGGAGCGGGGAGGAACGCACGATGGTCTCGATGAACTCCTCATCGATGATCTCCCGGCAGGAGGGATGAGTCGCGAGATCCCTGCTGAGGATCCGGCAATACTGCTGGACGCGCTCGAGGTGAGCCCCGGTTTCCGGATCGCGATGTTCGGCGAGTTTGGCCAGGGCAAGGATCACGGCATCGCGTGCTTCATTACGTTCGTGAATTCGTATCTGATTCTGGATAGCGGTGGCGGCGGCATTGCCGATGAGCTGGAGTGTCTGCCGCGCTTCCGGTGCAAGGGGACGATTGTCGACCGGATGGGACACGCTCAGCCGACACAGGATGTCCTTCTCCGAGGCGCTGTGGGAATGGAGAAGGAAGTGCGAGTGAAAGCCGTTTTCGGTATCGTCCTGCGCAGCACAGGATTCGCATGTCGGCATGTCACGCAATCGAACGTTCAGGCTCTCCTCAGCGTTCCACTCGCCGGTCTCCCCACTCTCAGCAGCCCCGCACGGAAGGGGGTCATGACGAGCTCCCGACGTGCGAAGACAGGCACACTGGCAGTTCAGACTCTGGGCCGCCATCCGCACCACCGCCTGGGCCATCTGGTGGATCGAAGTCATCCCGTGCAGGGCGGAAACAAAGTCATAGATCTCCTGGATCGCGGAAGTTCGCATTTCGACCCGAGCCTCGAGTTCCCGGTTGAGGGCCTGAAGTTCCGCGTTGGCTTGATTCAGTTCCTTCTTGAGTCGTCGCTCGGCAAGAATCAGCTCATGCTGGTGGAAGGCATCCTGGACCGTGCGGACGAGTAAATCCGGCCTGCAGGGCTTCTCCAGGATTCGAAAGATTCGTCCCTCGTGCAGCGCTTCGATGGCGAGATGAAGATCGACGTGGCCGGTCAGCAGGATGCAGACGCTATCCAGTGTGCGTTGATGGACTTCCTTGAAAAACTCGGATCCGTTCATGCCCGGCATGGTGTAATCGGCGATGATGACGGGGTAGGGGCCATGCTGTTCAATGCGGGGGAGAGCATGTTGCGGCGTGTCGGCAGTGTCGACATCGAAGTGACGACGCAGTTCGCGCTGCAGTGCTTTGAGCACGAAGGGATCGTCGTCCACACAGAGTACGTTTCGCCCGACCGCATTCTCATAGCTGTTCAGATCACTCATCGTGTCATCTTGCGACGCGGCATTCCAGGAATCTCATCCCCGGGAAGATCTCTTTCACGCTCGTAGATGTTGCCGGTTCAGGTCTTCGCGTATCCACCGGAACCGGGTCCCGTGATGCCGATGCGAACCCACCGGGATGGATGGCGCACATCGAGCCGGACGTCATCCTCCTCGAGGAGCCTGGTGTGCCGTGCCCCTACGCTTCGGTCTCCTCGAGTTCCGCCGGTTCTGCTTCTTCCGGCGCGCGAACAGGGAGCTGGATGTGGAACGTGGTTCCCGTACCGACCTCGGTCTCAAATCCTATCTGGCCCGCATGATGCTCGACGACGATCTGCCTCGCGATGAAAAGGCCTTGACCGGTACCTCTGCCGCTGCCCTTTGTGCTGAAGAATGGATCGTAGATGTCATCCTGAATCTCTTCCGGAATGCCTGCACCGGTGTCGGTGACCGTTATGAGAACGGTGCCGTCCACCTCTTCGGTTTTCAGGGTGATCGTGCCGCGTGCGCCCGTGTCCTCAATGGCATGAGCGGCGTTGACCAGCAGATTCAGAATGACCTGGCTGATCTGGCCGGCATAACATTCGACGAGCGGGAGATCCCCCAATTCCAGTTTCACGTCCGCGACATACTTGTACTCGTTGCGGGCCACCGTCACGATGCTTTCGACGAGCTTGTTGAGATCGACCTGGATGGCTTCGCCGTGATCGGCATGGGAGAAGTCCTTCATCGCGCGAACAATCGAAGCGACCTGATGCACGCCGTCCAGTCCTTCAGCGATGGCGTTCGGGATGTCCCGGATCATGTAATCCAGGTCGAGATCCTTCTCGGCCTGGCGAACCAGGCCCGCGGGCTCCTTCCACTCCTCACGTTGTTCGACGAGGTCGACCAACCCCCTGTACTTGGTCAGGAGATCCTGGAGGTCCTTGAAGGTGTCGGAGAGGGCGTGGAAGTGGTCGCCCACGAACTGAATGGGCGTGTTGATCTCGTGGGCCACGCCCGAGGCCAGCCGGCCGACAGAGGCGAGTTTGTCCGACTGCGCGATCTGTGCCTGTGCTGCCAGGAGCGCTTCGCTGCGTTCTTCCAGGATCCGTTCGAGATCCTGGAGCGGTGCTTCCGCGACTTCACCGGTTGCTTCCGGCTCCTCTTCGAATTCCAGCGTCACCAGGGTCACGTCGCCTTCGTCGAGCGCGATGCGGGATAAGGTGACGTCGTAGTGGCATTCCGCTCCATCGGTGCAGCGGAACCTCCAATACAGCCTGCAGACACCCTCCGCGGCAAGCGTTTCCTGCCATGAAGTCAGCCAGGTCGATGAATTCTCACCGTCGGGCTGAGTGGCGGTCGAGATGTCCAGCCAGGTCTGTCCAACGAGGTCCGTCCGGACACGATAGCCCAGCAACTCCATGAAGGAACTGTTGCAATCGACAATCTTGTCACCTTCGAGAAAAGCCAGCGGCTCCACCGAATTGCGGAAGAGGGCGCGGTATTTTTCGTCGACGGTCGGAGGTTGGGCGGAACGTCGAGCCGGGAGGTTTCCGGATTGAGCCTTCCGCCTGAGCAGATGCGCACCGAGGACCAGCAAGAGAAGTGCCGAGGTGCCCAGTGCGGCGGCGCGTGCCGGGTCGAATCCCGCCGCCGCAAGCCCACCTTCGTCCGTGTTCGCCTTCGGCACCCACACGACGAATGCCGTTGTCTTGTCGGCATGATTCGTCAACGGCTGATTCCGGACCATGAGTACCCGGTTGCCACTCGAGATCTCCTGCCAGCGTCGCCCCGCGCCCGCTTCGGGAATCAACCGGAGTGATGATGAAATTCCATTAAAGAACTTGACATCGTTCGATACGTCAAGCACGTAGCTGGATTGCATCGCCTCCTCTTCCACGGCGCTGGTGTCCATCCCCAGTTGCTGCATACGCTCGAGTGTGCTCGACCGGTCTTTCCGTGGTTCTTCCACGAAGAAAGCGGCGTCCACGCGGTTGTAGGCGATGAATTCCTTCAGGAGGGCATGGTGATCCACGACCGCTTCGATCACCGCGACTGCGCGGCCATGCTGGCGGACCGGGACCGCCACACTCCAGGTCGACGCGGACCGGTCCACCTCGAATCCGCGCATCGGCCGGCCCGTCGACATTGCATGCGCGATCATCTCACGATGGGACGATGCGCTCGCGACCTGCCGAAGCGAGGGGTTGGCGCTCCACCAGTACGTTCCCGCCGTACCGTAGATGCGAATGTCGGCGAGCATGTCCAGGGACTGCAAGGCGTCCCACGTCCCCAGGCGTGTTTGAATGGGGCCGAGATCCCGGCTGTACATGGCCTGTCGGATGACGGGGTGTTCAGCCAGGCCGCGTGCGAAATTCTCCAGACGATCGAGACGATCGGACGCCAGTTGGCGGAGTTGCTCATGCTGCTCTTCAGAGCGTTGACGCTGCTCTTGCTTTCGCTGCTCACGCTCCTGCTGGGCATCAAGGAAGAAGAGGCCCGCGTGTATCACGAGCACGGTGGCGGCGAAGACGCCGAACAGCGACAACGCCGCGTTCGATGAGGTGTTGCTTCGTGATGAATGGTTGTCCAAACTCCTGCTTCCCATGGATTCCATCCTGTCAGTGAGACGGCCGAATTCGCCATTCGAGACATTCGCTTCAACCGCCGTGAAAAAGGGCGGAAAACGACGTTCGAAGGGAGGTCAGGACCGCCTTGATCCCATAAGCGCGTGATGCGTCCCCTCTGAGGTATAACCTTCCTCTCTAACTCGACTAGCGGGCTGATTCGCTTGAAATGTAGTATCTAAACAGTTGAGGTCCAACGGGATTGCAGGATCTAATCTCGAACAGCAAGGGCAATTCTCGCTTCCTGGTCCATGGGAATTCCGATAATGCCTTGGGCGTGACGATCGTGTCGTCTATGCGTCAAGACACGAGCATCTCTTCGATGGTGGCACGGAGAAGATCCTCGCCGCCAAAGGAGACACCGAGATCGCGCAGTTTATCGGTCACGATCTGGTGCTTCGGCTGCTTACCGTATTCGGTGATCTGGCTGGTACTGCCGCTCAATTCGCGTGCAACCCTGGCGACGTGCTCCTCCGAGATGTACATATCGTAGCAGTTGTAGGCCTGTCCGGCGATGCCTTCGACCCGAAGAAGAGTTTCCACCGCGGCGGCCACGTCGGCGGCGTGAACCTCTTTCCCGCCTCGATTGCTGTCAATGGATTTGCCTGCCTTGACGTCCTGGACCAGGCGATGCCACTTGCTCTTCTCGGCGGGGCGGGCGAGGCCGTAGATGCCCGTCGGCCGCAACGCGCAGATGTCGTAGCCGGCACCGAGGCCGTAGCTGTGGACGAATTTCTCAATGGCGGCCTTGTGGGCGCCATAGTGATGCGTGGCCCAGAGGGGGTGAGCCTCGTCGAGGGGGCGATCCTCGAGAATGACCTCGTGGACGGCGCAGGTCGAGATGAAAATGAACCGGGGGACCCCGGCCTGGCGGGCGGCCTCGATCAGTCGAAGCGAGCCGAGGATATTCGCCTCCACGAAGCCGACCACATCGCCTTCCGCCCCGCGAAAGCCCGCCCCGGGGCGCTCGAGGGCCGCATGCACGACCGCATCGCAGCCGCTGACGAGCGCCGAAGCGGCAGGGGCATCGTTCAGGGTGCCCTCGAGCCACTCGATCGCGGCATTTTCAGGAAACCCGCCCCGATCACTGGAGGGGCGGTACCAGCAGCGACAGGAATCTCCCCGTTCAAGCAGATGATTGGCGATGTATCGTCCCAGAAAGCCCGTTGCGCCCGTGATCGCCACTTTCATTGCAGGTTACCTTTCGTTAATCGCCGTCCAAGGATTCGTTGGATTTCATCATAGGCGTGACAAAAAGGTGTTGGCGAATCGAGGCGAACCCTGTAGACTTCCGCCATGCGAGCGGAACGCGTGGATCTCGTGGGCCTCGGCGTGGTGGCGGTGGACGATATCCTCTATGTGGATTCCTACCCGGAAGCCAACGCCAAGGTACGCATCCGCGAGACGCATCGAGTCGGAGGTGGGCGATCCGCGTCAGCACTGGTCGCGGCGTCACGCTTGGGCATCTCCTGTCGGCAACTCGGCTATCTTGGGGACGATGAATTCTCTCACTTCGTTCGGGATGGACTTCTTTCTCACGATATCGATCTTTCCTGCGTGCAGTATGACGCGGAGGCCCGGCCTCTGTATGCCATGATCGTGGTGGCTTCCGACACTGCCTCGCGGGCCGTTTATGTGAATTATGATCACGTGCGTCCATTGATCCCCGATGAACTCGACCCTCACTGGCTGGCCGGTGCGAAGGTGCTGCTCGTCGACAACATGTACGAACCGACGCTGCAGCCTGCCCTGGAACTGGCACAGCACTCGGGATTGCAGACCGTCAGTGATATCGAACGTCCGTTGCCGGGACTCCCTGAGATCCGCAAGCACATCGATCACTTTGTCTGCGGTATCGATCTGGCGCGAACCGTGAGCGGATTCGATGATCCCGGGGAGGCTTGCCTGGCCCTGTTCGAGTCTGGTCTTCATCGCACCGTGGCGGTGACCGCCGGCGATTCGGGCTGCTACTGGATTGATTCCTCAAAGCCGGTCCTGCAGCATGAGCCCGCCCACGACGTCGAGGCGGTCGATACGACAGGGTGCGGCGATGTGTTTCACGGCGTCTTCTGTGCCGGGCTGATACGGGGGTGGTCGATCGACGTGATCATGCGTTATGCCAATGCCGCCGGCGCAATCAAGGCGACGCGACGTGGAGGGTGGCAGGGGTCACCCACGCTGGAAGAGATTGAAGCGCTCCTGGACCAGGCCACGGCCCAACCTGCCGACGAGCGCGGCTACGCCGTTCCCGCCACGCAAACAGATCCGACGCGTTAACGCCGCAAGGACGCGGCAACATGTTTTCCCCCCCCCCCAAGGGCTTCACTCGAGGACCACGGTTGCCATCGGACCCGTCCATGCCAGGCGGTAGCTCGAGCCCTCGCGCGAGATTCGCAGATCCTCTGGAAAGATAGCTCTGAGTTCTCCCTTATCGGCCGGCAGGCGCAGTGACGCCTCCGCGCGATCACGCAAGTCGAAGCCGCGCGCCAAGAGATTCACGAGCATGCCCTTTCCATCCCGCCGATCGATACGCCACCAGCGCACGGCGTCACCGCTTGCCTCCACGCCGACGGAATCGCGGAATCGCCCGCGCAGAAAGTAGTCGCTCTCCTGCTTGCGGATCTGGATCAGACGTTTGAGCATCCACACGAATTTCGGCTTGGAGAGATGGCGGATGTTGAAGTCGAACGGCTTGCCCTGACCGTAGGTGTGACACATCATCTGGATATCGTTGGAGATGCCGGTGACGATCGCGTCGGGGTAGGTGTAGAGGTACTGTTCCGGCAGCGAATCGCCCGCCGTCCACCAGCCTTCCTCGCCGTGGCCTTCGTGGACCTCGTAATATTGGCCGAAGCGCTCGTTCGTGCCCTCGCCCCAGACGAAGAAGTCCGGGTCCTTCGACCGGTGGTACTCGTGAATACGCTTGAGCATCCGCTCCGTCGGCGCGATCCAGTTGCTGGCGGGGGTGCGATGTTGATGTGCCGGGTTCCAGTAGAAGTTGGCCGGGGTGCAGGAGGTCTGGTCGATCTGGGCGGCGTTGTTACCGTAGAGGTTGAGCATGCGTTGAAAGTTATCGAAGAGTGCGTCCTGGTAGATCTCGACGCTCGGGCATGCCACGTAAAAGAGATGCCCCGCGTAGCGTTCGGGGTAGGGCTCCAGTTCTTCGTTCAGGGCGTAGGCGCGATAGCCGCCGTGTTCGGCATTCCAGTCGGTATCCGGGTCGATGAGTCGACCGTTGGTGTAGAGCACAACGTGCCCGCCGCGCGATTTCACCTCGTCCATGGCGGCGCGGAGTTCCTCGGCGGTGCCGTTGTTCGGCGAGGGATACCGCAGTGGGTAGTTGTTGTCGAAACCACCCTGGCCCCAGGAAAAGATGTGCAGCACGTTCAGACCGAGTTCCTCGACCTTGTCGTACAGCATCGGGATGTCCGTAAAGCGGAAGGGGGGATCCTTGCGCGCGCCCTTGAACGACACCTGCATCCAGCCGTGGAAGCTTTCGCGCATCCACGCCGGCGGCTCCGGTGGCTGGAAGACCTTGCCCATGCGGCTGCGGTACAGATCGGCCGCACCGTGCCAGCCTCCCGGCAACACCGCCACGCCGCACGTCGGCGATTCCCACGCGCCTTCCTTCAGAAAGGGAAACCACACGCAGGACAATCGCATACCGCCATCGATGTTCTTGCCGCTGTGCTCGAAGGTTTCGTCGCCGGTGCTGTAGGCGGAGATGTAATAGCTGCGTCCGGCATGGTAGAGCACCATGTACTGCATGCCGAGCGTGGCAGGATAGCGATACGCCGCCTCACCTCCGAGCCGTCCGCCGATGACGCGAGTCGGGTAGTACATCGCGTCGCCCATCGGGTGAGCCATCAGCAACGTGTCATAGTGATAGGTCGGTGTGACGTCGATGCAGGGAAACTTCACCCGTCGGATCTCCAGCCTGCCGGAGGTTTCAACCGTGATTCGTCCTTCGACCTCCTCGTTGGCACGATGCAGATGGACACGCACCTTCAGTGCCTGCGGCCAATCGGAGGGTGGTTGTTCGAAAGTCAGATGCGTATCCGCCCCCCGGGCTTCCTGGGTGATGCGTTCGAAATCCCACGGCGACAGGACGCGATCCGACTTGTCGTAGCGGTTCCAGGTGGTATGCAGTTCGAAGAGGGGACGCTGACGATCATATTCAATGATCGATTCGCCGACGCCGAAATCGTAGAGCAGGGGGGCATGCGATTCGGCAGAGGCTTCCATCAAGGGAAGCCACACGATTCCCAATAGACCGAGCCGACATGCTCTATCTCTCATACGCTATGCATCCTTCCCTTTGAGTCCGGAGCCCCTCAGTCCTCGAGCGTATCCATGCTCCGCCGTTCGACCTGTCCCAGATTCGCCAGTTCACCCTCCAACGCGTCGGCATCCCCGACCACGACGATGGCCAGACGCGATGGGTCCAGGAGCGATCGTGCGGTCTCGGCAGTGCATTGAGGATCCTCCAGGGCTTCGACCGCCGCGAGGTAGTCCGCGTACCAGTCCTCGGGCAGGTCCCATACCTTCAGGTTCCACCACGCGTCCGCCACCTGTGCCGGGGTTTCCAGCGAGAGCAGGAAGCGGCCGACGATCGCATCGCTCGATGCTTCCAGTTCCGCCCGGGTCAGACCCTCGTCGCGCAAACGCTCGACCTCGGCCAGCGCGGCATGGATCGCCTGCAGTGTGCGATCTGTCCGTGTGAACGTGCTGATGCGGAAGCTGGCGGTTTCGCGCTCGACGTCGACGTAGCCGAATGCGCCGTAGGTCAATCCTTTATCAATACGCAGCGAACGGTTCAGCCGCCCACTGAAGGACTCCCCAAAGGCGTGGCTGGTCACGCGCGTCACGGGGTAAGCCGGATCCTGCCGCGACATCGCGATCAACTGACCGAGACGAAGTTCGCTTTGCACAGCCTCATCGCGATCGATCAACAGGATTTTCTGGGGCGTCATCTCTGGTGCTGCTTCGAGCGCGCGTGTTTCGACTTTCGCCGTCCAGCCGCCGAAGTGTTTCTCTGCCAGAGCATACGCTTGATCCGCGTCGATGTCGCCGGCGAAAACGAGGCAGGACTCGGAAGGAGCGTAATGGGTAGCGTGGTAACCGATCACGTCCTTACGCGTGATCGCTTTCAGCGAATCGGACGTACCGCCCGCCGGTCGTGCCAGGTAATACGAGCCGAAGAGGAGCTTGTTGAATGCCCGGGTGGCGGTGGTGCTGGGGTTCTCCTCGTTGATGGCCTCACGGGCGGCGGCCCGCTCCACGAAGCCCTTCACTTCGTCTTCGGGGAAGACGGGTTCGCGAACGATTTCCGAAAGCACTTCGCACGCCAGGTCACGATGATCGCTCAGCGTCCACATGCGGATGCCGGTGTCGTCATGCTCGACCACCTGTGCGAGTGACATGGCATGGAAGTCGATGAGTTCCGCCAGCGCATCGCCATCGCGCGATGTCGTGCCGCGACGGAGAAGATTCGCGGTCACGTACGCCAGCCCGGTGCGATCCGGTGGATCGTGCTTCGCCCCGACCAGCATGTTCAGCGAGATATTCAGGGCGGGTACCGATCGATCCGTAAACACCACCACGTCCAAACCGTTGCTCAGCGTTCGCTTCTCGGCCTTGGGCAGCTTGACCGGTTCGGGCTTGTCTCCATGCGGCATGCCGTCGGGCTGAGGCAGATCGAGCACGCCGGTCGGTTTCTCCGACTGGTCGGTCGACGCCTCGGCGGGTGGAAGATCTTCATCCGGGCGGATGATGATGCTGACACGACGATCCCCGTCGAAGAGCATCTTCGCCGCGCGATTCACGTCCTCGACTTCCAGGTCACGCAAGCGATCGAGATCGGTATTGACGCGGTTCACGTCACCGAGCACGACTGCCGCGTAGCCGAGATGATCGGCCAGACCGCGCACCGTGCGCTGTTCGCGTACGTACTCCGCCACTGCCTGGTTGCGGGCCTTCTCGACTTCCTCGGGCTGAACGCCTTCTTCGAGCAGCAGACGGATCTCCTCGATCAGGGCCTGCTCGCCCGCATCAATCGACACGTCCGGTTTGAGCGTCGCCGACATCACGAAGAGCCCGTCCTGCTCGAGGGCGTAATCGTGAGCGAATACACTCACCGCCACCTGCTTACCCTGCACGAGGTGGCGGTACATGCGGCTGCTCTGGCCCTGGGTCATCAGGCGGGATAGCAGATTCACCGCCATGGCGTCCGGGTCGCGATTGGACGGCCCGCGATAGGCCATCACGACGCGCGGCGACGGCGCGCGATCCAGCACTTCCACGCGCTTCGGTCCGTCGATCGGCGGTTCCTCGATCGACACCCGCTCGGGCTCATTACCCGGCGGAATCGCGCCGAAATAGTGCCTCGCTTTGGCAAGCACATCTTCATGCGTGACGTCACCAACGACCACCAGTGTGGCATTGTTCGGCACGTACCAGGTGCGGAAGAATTGTCGCAGTTCGTCGACCGTCGAGGCGTCGAGATGCTCCATGTTGCCGATGGGCGTCCACTGGTAAGGGTGCTTCTGGTACACGGCAGAGAAGAGCGTCTCGTACAGTTTGCCGTACGGCCGATTCAGGTAGCGCATACGCCGCTCTTCCTTGACGACCTCGCGCTCGGCCTTGAATCCGGCTTCATCGATCTGGAGCCCGCCCATACGCTCCGCCTCGAGCCAGAGTGCCAGGTCGAGTTGCGTGGCGGGGACTGTTTCCCAGTAGACCGTCTGGTCGAAGCTGGTGTAGCCGTTCACCCGTCCGCCGTGGCGCTGGAGATACTTGAAATGATCCTGCGGCCCGATGCGATCGGTGCCGCGAAACATCATATGCTCGAACATGTGGGCGAAGCCCTGCCGCGCCGGATCTTCGTTCTTGCTTCCGACGTGGTACCAGACCTGGACGTTGACAATGGGCACGCGCGTGTCCTTGACGGTCAGCACGCGGAGTCCGTTGTCCAGGGTATCATCCGAAAACGCGATGGGACGCGTCGTGTTCGCTTGGTTCATGGAAACTCCCAACAGGAGGGGCAGGCTCAACGCGAGGGTGGCGGTTGCACGTTTCATTCGCATAGGGAGATTCTAGCTGCGATCTCCGCCGGCGGAAACTTGGGCGAAAGATCCATCATTCGAGCCGCTTTGAGGGCAACGCTATTTCGATTCTGGCGATTCCTGACAGATATCTTGCCGAATCTCCTGCTCGATCGTTATCCTGCGAGATCGTGAAACGAGAACACGTCCCCAGGAGAAGGCCCATGGCCCTGCAAATGAAGAATACTCTTTTTCTGTTCGTCATTGTGTCCGCAGCAGGATCAGGGGGACTTCATGCGGAATCGCAATCGGCGGGTGGAAGGGATGGAAGTCACTGGTTCCAGCCGCAGAACTGGCAGCGCGACAAGGCGGAACCCTGCTTGAGTCTCGGTGAGGACGGGACGTTCGACAGCGAACACATCCATGCCCCATGCGTGTTTATCGAGGACGGCCGCTACGTCATGCTCTACACCGGGGCCGACGAGCCGGTACAGGATCGCGTCATGGAGATGGGGATCGCATTCAGCCGGGACGGAAAGCATTTCGAACGTCACCCGGGAAACCCAGTCCTGTCGATCAAAGGGCGCCAGATCACCACGCCCATGGTACTCCGCCGTCCGGATGGCTCCGTCCTGCGAGAGAACGGTGACCTTCGCGTCTGGTTCACCGGTACGGGGGATGGCGAGGATCGCGATCGCACCTTCCTGATGGAGACACGCAGCAAGGACGGCCTGACATGGTCGACGCCGAAGGAACTCGACATGGAGTACGCCTACGCACCGACCATCCTCAAAGAGGGCGAGACGTACAAAATGTGGTACACGGACGCGCGGCGTGATCCATGGCCGATGCGCTACGCCGAGAGCCGGGACGGCACGCAATGGCGGGTCCATCCCGAGCCGGTGCTCGAAGTCGACCAGGACTGGGAGCGAACCCGTCTCTTCTACCCGACGGTGCTCAAGCGCGACGGGACGTACCTGATGTGGTACGGAAGTTATCAGAAACGCCGCAAGGGAGAAGGGGCGAAGACGGCCCTCGGCTTCGCGGTCAGCCCGGACGGGATTCGATGGACCAAGTATGCCGGCAACCCGGTCTTCGGACCGGATGCCTCGCGCGCGTGGGAGTCGCACTACACCACCAGCCAGACGATCCTGCCGCTGGCGGACGGAAGCTGGCGGATCTGGTACGCCTCGCGATCGAAGCCGCCATTCGTGCACAAGTACTTCGCCATCGGCACGGCGCGATGGGAGGGGTTTTCTGCGAAAGCGAGGGCGTCTCTTGCTCCAGATCACAATGACCGGTCGCGTACGATTCGTGTCGCGGGCATCATGAATCCGCCGGTGCGCGAGGGCGACTACAGGGAGGCGAATTACCGGGCGGCGGAGTCCTTGATTCGTGAGGCCGCCCGTGCCGGTGCCGACCTGGTCTGCACGTACGAGCAGTTTCTCGACGGCTATGGTTTCGATGCGAACAAGATCACCAACATGCGTGACGAGCGGGTTGCCCGGTACGAAGTATTCGGCGAGAGCGATTACATTGATCGATTGGCGGCGCTTGCCCGGGAACTCGAGATCGTCATCGTGGCAGGAATCGGCTTGAAGCAGGATGACGACTGTGCGAACAGCGCGCTGATCTTCGACGCGGGTGGATCCCTGGTGGGCACCTATCGCAAGACGCACAACCGGGGCAAGGAGGCCCGCTGGTTCGCGCCGCTGAGCGATGATGCCAAGAAGACAAATTGCCCCAGCTTCGAGATCGGCCCGGGGCGCGTCAGCGTGAAGATCTGCAATGATCGCCACTTCAGCGAGACGACTGAATTCATGATGGCCAACGGCGGCGAACTGATCCTGGCGCCATCGTTCGGCAAGTACGATCCCTCACGCCTGGTCGAAGATACCAAGGAGTTCGGCGTCTGGGCGGTCTTCGTGCATCCGCAAGGCACGCAGTTCATCCACGACGGGAAGATCATCTTCGAGCAACGCGTCAAGAATGGGGAGGGCAGCATCGCGTTGCAGGATATCGAGCTGGCAGCGCCGCGTACGGAAGGGGCACCGTCGTCTGCCGAGGTCAAAGCCGCCATGAAAAAGGCCGCCGTTTATTTCCGCGAGAAGTACGCTCAAGACGGCGGCTATCCGCGAACGCGCGAGCTGGATCCGAAGCGCACCAAGCCCTACTGGGGTCGGCTCGAGAACGCGGCTCCGATCGGGATGGCGTACTTGAATGCCTATCGCGCCACGGGAGACCCGTTTTATCTCGATGTGCCCAGGGAGGCCGCCCACGCGCTGGCATGGAACCAGTTGGCCAGCGGTGGATGGCATCACAAGATGAACGAAGACCCGGAGCGGGCCGCGACCTTCTACTACCGCCGGGATGTCGAAGCCGGCCAGACGGACCAGGCCGGTCGAACCAATCATACGGTCCTCGACGATGACGTGTCCCAGTCTGCCGCCCGCCTGCTCATGCTGTACGATCGGGCCACGGGGTTCCAGGAAGAGAAAGTGCATCACGCGGCGCGGTATGCGCTGAGGGGCTTTGCGGATCTCCAGTATTCCAGCGGGGGATGGCCGATGTGGGTGCAGCGGTCGAAGCAGGTCGAGGCCGTCAAGGCGCGCTATCCCGAGTCGTGGAAACGAACGTACAAGCGCGAATTCTACCCGCCATTATACACGATCAATGACGGCGCCATCCCGAAAACGATTGACGCGCTGCTGCTTGGGTATCTCGTCTACGGAGATGCGAAGTACCTGGAGTCCGCCCGACGTGGCGGTGACTTTCTGATCCTGGCCCAGATGCCCGAGCCTCAGCCGGCGTGGTGCCAGCAGTACACGCTGGAGATGACACCCGCCTGGGCGCGGAAGTTCGAGCCGCCGGCCATCGTCAGCTACGAGTCCATCGATGTCATTGAATCGCTGATGAAGCTCTACCTGGCGACCGGCGAGGAGAAATACCGCGCGCCGATCGGCCCCGCTTTGGACTGGCTGGAGCGGTCATGCCTGGACGACGGCCGATTCGCCCGCTTTTACGAGTTGAAAACGAACCGGCCGCTCTACTTCACAACGGACTACGAGATGGTCTACACCGATGATGATCTGCCGACGCACTACCGATTCAAGTGGGATATCGATGTCGAGGATCTTCGCCATCGTTGGGCCGGCCTGGAGCAGAATCGTCGTGAGACCTTCGAAGGGGATGACTCAGACGGGAAGCGTTTGGCATGGATGCTGGGACGGCGGGGCACCGTTTCCGCCGACACCGTACGTTCCATCATCGAAGCGATGGATGCACAAGGAGAATGGAGTCATGAACGATACTCACCCGCAAGGATGTTCATGAAAAATATCAACGTGCTGTCGCTCTACATCGCAAGCCGGGAGTGATGCCGATCCGAGGGTCCAGAATGTTTTCAAGAGCAGACGGGGACGAACACATGAAATCGAATCCATTCGCGCGCGGGCTTGTCACCCTCGCGATCGTGCTATGCTGCAGCGGGCTGGAGGGGCGTGACCTCTACGTGGCGCCGGAGGGCAACGACCAATGGTCGGGAACGATGCCGGCGGTCGATTCGAACGCGCCGGATGGCCCGTTTGCCACGTTGGAACGGGCACGCGATGAGGTGCGTCGATGGCGAGATGCAGGCGCATCACTCAAGGAGCCCGTGACCATCCACATCCGTGGCGGGGATTACGTCCGGGATCAGGCATTCCGGCTGACTCCCAACGACAGTGGGGCCGAGCAGTCTCCGGTCACCTATCGCGCCTACCGCAATGAAACCGTGCGTCTGATCGGAGGGCGGGAGTTGACCGGCTTTGCTCGTGTGGAAAGTTCGGAGATCCTCAAACGCCTCGAACCCTCGGCGCGCGAGGCGGTGCGTCAGGTGAATCTGAAATCCATCGGAGTGACCGATTTCGGCGATCCGGTTCAGGCGGGCAAGCGTCTGGAACTCTTTTTCGACGATCAGCCGATGACTCTGGCCAGGTGGCCGAACGACGGGTACGTCACGATCGGCAAACTCCTGGGCGGCAAGCCTCGGAAGAGTCATAATCTGACCGGCGATGCAGTCGGTAAATTCGGCTATGACTATGATCGCCCGAAACGGTGGGAAGGTGAGAACGATATTCGTTTGCATGGCTACTGGTTCTGGGACTGGTCCGCCGCCTATCAGACCGTCGACGCGATCGATACCGAGAACAACGTCATCACCCTGAAGCCACCCTATCACCATTACGGCTATCTCGAAGGCCAGCGGTACTTCGCATTGAACCTGCTGGCGGAACTCGATTCGCCGGGCGAATGGTATCTCGATCGTTCGAGCGGGATCTTGTATTTCTGGCCTCCCGGCCCGATCGAATCAGCAAGGACCTATGTTTCGTTGATCGACTCCCTGGTCGACATGAAGGATGTCTCGCATACGACGTTTCAGGGAATCACGTTCGAATTCAACCGGGGCGACGCGATCACGGTGAATGGGGGGACGCACAACCGGATCGCCGGTTGTGTCATTCGCAATATCGGCAGCGATGGCATCGTCATCCAAGGCGGGACGGATCACACGATCACCAGTTGCGATCTCTACAATCTGGGGGATAACGGTATCTCCATCGATGCCGGCGACCGCAAGACGCTCACGCCCTGTCGACACAACGCCATCAACAATCACGTCCACCATTACAGTCGGACAAGCGCGACGTACCGGGGGGCGTTTGATGTCCGCGGTGTGGGGTGCCGCGTGGCCCACAACCTCGTGCACGATGCGCCGCACGTCGCCATCTGGATGCGCGGTAATGATCATCTGATCGAGTACAACGAGGTGCATCACGTGTACCGGGACACGGATGATGCCGGCGCCCTGTATATCGGCCGGGATTACACCTGGCGGAGCAACACGATTCGTTACAACTTTTTCCACCATATCGGTGACTTCAAGAGCCGGGTGGGCGTACAGGCGATATATCTTGACGACTTCACGAGCGATACGACAGTGTTCGGGAATATCTGTCACAAGGTATACCGCGCGGTGCTGCTGGGCGGGGGGCGAAAGAACCGGGTGGAAAACAACGTCCTGGTCGATAGCACCATCGGCATTCATCTCGACTCACGCGGCCTGGGCTGGGCGAAGAACTACTTCAATGGTGGGGTGACGACACTTGAAACCCGTCTTGAAGCGATGCCCTATCGTGAGCCGCCATGGTCCGAGCGCTATCCCGAACTGCTTACGTTGTACGAGGATGAGCCCGCGGTGCCGAAGTACAACATCATTCGCCGAAACATTGCCGTGGACAACGAGAAATGGCTGGATCTGCGATTCGACAAGGATCTGCCCCACAGCATCGTGGATGTCCGGGATAATCTGACCAACGAGGATCCCGGTTTCGTGGATCCTTCAAACGGGAACTTTCAGTTGAAATTGGATTCGCCGGCATGGAAGCTGGGCTTTGAGCGAATCCCGGTCGAGAAAATCGGATTGTTCCGCGATGAGTTCAGGACGACGCTGCCATCCGGCGCGCAGCAGTATGAATCGGAATGACAGCGGCGAATCTATACTGCAACGCATGATAGTTGCAGAACAGGAGAATCAGCCATCCATCTGTTCTAGTCGCTGCAGCGCTTCGCGCTTGCCGATCCCGCGTACCGAGGCCAGGGCGGCGAGCGTCTTGTTGCGGGGCTTGCTCTTTCCGGATTCGAGGTTGTAGATGGTCAGCTGAGAGACGCCGACAAGGGCCCCGTAGTCCGCGGCGGAAAGCCCGAGCTTCTCGCGGTGCGACTTCAACCAGCGCGGGGAGAAGCGCATGTTCTCGGTACTCTGTGAGGCGGGAGGTTGACCGGTGCGGCGCTTTTCCTGCTTTTCCAGCAGGGTGAGACGCTTTGACAATTCGTCGACCGTGCGCTTCAGTTCAGCGATGTCTCGCCGGTGCTGGGCGGAAGAACGCCGAAGCACGGACAACTCACTCTTGATCTCTTTTCGCGCCAGGCGACGTATTTCTTCTTTTAATACAGTGGCAAGATTCGGCATTGTTATATCTCCTTGCGATTCATAGAGATTGTATTCAATAGAGCGAAGATAGCAAATGATTTGATGGATCAAGATATATCTTGGATGATGAAGACAATGTGGGGTATGCAGGAAATATGCATCGTCAGCGATCCACCCGGGGCTGGGTTCGGTCCCCGTGGGAACAGGCCAACAGCGGGAAGATGTCTCGATATCAGGTCAGGATGAGCTTGATGGTACGGGTGCGGCAGATGTCCCTCAGAACGTGTGTGAGAAGCGCAGGGACCGTCCCCGTGTCGCAGGCAGGGAAAACGCACATTAGGCGAATCGGTTGCGCAGCACGCGAGAAGAGTGCAAATCGAGGAATATCCTCTCTCTGGTAGAGTTTCTCACACATGTTCTCAAGGGCTACGAGTTCACTACTTGCAGGTGACGAAACGTGGGTTGCGGTCGACCGGGGCTGAGGCAGCGCATCTCGAGGAATCGATGTTCGATTGTGGTTCCGCAGATTTCTTGCATGACCCTTCGAACACGTTGCTCCAGGGTCGCGGGAGGCATCTCGACCCGGGCGTTCAGGATCATCGAAGCCGAGAGCGAGGGCGGACACTCGCCGCGGAGCTTGGGAGCCGCATCGAGTCGGGTCAGGTTGCCGACCAGTTCGCTCTGCCTGTCGCTGAGGATCAGCTTCACATGCCCGACCTCCGCCTTCAAGGTTCGGAATTGGCCATGCAGTTCGTCGAGCAGCCGCCGCGCGAATGTCTTCCAGTCCCCGGTGCGCCCACTGATTGATTTCAACTCCAGCGCGGCGTTCAACCAGCCCAGAACCGCTTCGCCCTCGGCATAGGTGTCGTAATCGATATCGAGAATGTGGTTACCGACAGGGCCCGCCTGCTGCATGGCATCGATCCAGGCGTCGACACCGTCTCCCTCCTGCGCCGACAACCAGAGGCAGGAGCGTCCCGGAAGCCGGTCGGCCAGCAGGTTCTCAATCCGCTTGCGATCCTCATGCGTGAGCAGGTCCGACTTGTTGATGGCGATGACGTCGGCTTCTTCCAGCTGTTTCATGTAAATGTAGCCGGCGCTGGGATGAAGCAGGCCGGGATTACCTGAAAGAAGGGTCTCCAACCGGTGCGGATCCGCCAGCACGGTCAACGGCGCGAGCGAAAAGCGATTGTGATAATTCGCCTTGAGAGGTTGCATGATCGTGGCGGAAAGGTCCGTGCAGCTTCCCACAGGTTCGCCGACGAGCACGTCGACCTGAACATCATTGCATAGTTGCTCAGCGGATTGGATCAGACCATCGAAATTGCAGCAGAAGCAGCTTCCCGCCACTTCACGAACGTCGAGCCCCCGCTTCATCAGCAACGTCGTGTCCACGAGATCGGGCGCCTGGTCGTTGGTGATCAATCCCACGTGCCTGCCTCGACTGATGAGCCGCTGCGCCGCCTGCCAGAGCAGTGTGGTCTTGCCCGCGCCGAGGAAACCACCCACTAGGATCAAGTGAACCTTATTCATATGCTTCAACCTCATTGGGATCGGATGCGTTCGTCGCTGTCGAGTCGTCTGCCAGGCCCGGACGCAGCAGTAACTCGTAAATTCCGCCGCCGGCAATCGCCCCGAGAATGGGTGACAGCACGTAAACGTGAAAAAACCCCGCACGGGGTCCCGGCAGTGCCACCTCTCCCCAGCCCGCCATCCAGGCCACCAGCCTCGGCCCGAAGTCACGAGCCGGGTTCAAGCCGGCCTGCGTCAGCGGGGCAACCACCGCGATGATCACCGAGACGGTCAGCCCGATGAAGATGGCGATGCCGGTCCGCCCGGGCGCCGCCACGTTTCGAGCATCCGTCAATGCCAGTACGAAGAACGCCAGAAACGCCGTTCCTATTCCCTCGGCCAGCATGGCCTGGGCATGACCGACGACATTGGGGCTCCACTCCAGCGTGGACGCCACGGCGGGGTTGGGAAAGTACATGCAGTAGACCATGGCCGAGCGTTCGCTGCCCGTTTCACCACGGGCAATGCCCTGGACCCGTTCAAAATGCTCGAGGGCCCCGAAAAAGAGCAGATACAGTGTGGCGGCTGCCAGGAAGGCGCCCAGCAACTGGCTCAACACATAGGCGGGCGCCTTGCCGATCGGGAATTTCCGGTACAGGACAAAGAGGATCGTGATGGCGGGGTTGATGTGTGTCCCGGACAGGGCGCCGGTCGCGTAAATGGCGAGGGCGATCGCGACACCCCAGACCACGGCGATCTGCCAGAGCCCCGCGTGGACCCCTGTCAGGACCGCGGCATGGACCGCCCCAAGCCCGAGGAACACGAGGATGTACGTGCCGATCGCCTCCGCCACACAGGCACGCATCTGGGAATCATGCTTGGCTGAACTCATGAAGTACGATCTCGGATCAGGCAAGTCATCGGCAGGAATCCCGGCCAGTCCGGGAGCGCCTGGAAACTCGAACGGGGCGGGTCCGATACGTGATGCCCGACTGGCGGGAAGCATACTCCCGATCGTACGGGCCCGCCACCGGGCGTTTCTTCAACGCGCGAGCCCCGTATCTTCTGTAATGGCAGGTGGTTGGATGGTCTTCCTCAAGGTGGTATGACTTGCATTACGACCTGTTCGTGGCATACACTTATTCAGTGGAGTTTCCGGGGGGAAGGATTCAGCATCCACGTCAGGGAAACGGCATGAGCACGATAACCAACACGGCGCTGCTCATGGGTCTGCAAGACAGAGATGACCCGGCCTGGAGTACGTTCTATTCCCGATATCAGCCGGTGCTCGTCGCCTTCGGAAGACGGATGGGACTTCGCCATTCCGACGCGCAGGACGCCGCCCAGGAGGCGCTGATCGCCTTCGCCGACAGCTATCGCAAGGGCCAGTACGATCGCACCAAGGGGCGTCTGCGGACATGGCTGTTCAGCATCGCGAGCAACAAGGTGCGCGACGTGCAGCGTCGCAACGGCCGCGATGCCGTGTTTGTGGATGTGCCGGAGAAGACGCATTTCATGGGCGTCGTTCCCGGCGACAACGAGATGAGCCGGATCTGGGAAACAGAGTGGCAGAAGGCGTTGACCGATGCCTGCATGGAGGAGGTCGCGCGCCACGTGGAGCCCAAGACGTTCCAGGCATTCGAACTGTTCGTGGTGAGAGAGTGGTCGGCGGAGAAAGTGGCGGAGCATCTCGGGCTGTCACGGAATGCCGTATTCAAGGCCAAGCGACGCGTGCTCACCCGCATGCGGGCCACTTATCAACGGATGAAGTCCACGTGGTAGATTCGCATCCCATGACGAAATGCCTGACCGATGAGCAGTTGGATCGGCTTGCGGAAGGCGAATTGCCGGCATCGGAAGCGGGGATGCTGAAAGAGCACATCGACCAGTGCGCGAAGTGCCGACGCCTGTATGAGGAATGCCGTAAGAATCTCGTCTTTTCCGAGACGGTGCGCGAGACGGTCACCGAAGGCACGACATTGGTAGCGGGGGAGAGCATGAAGGCGCTCCTGCGCGAGCCGACGATCCCGCAAGTGGATGAGATACGCGGCTATCGCATTCTCAACGAGATCCATCGCGGTGCCCAGGGAGTCGTCTGCCGCGGTGAGTCCGAACACACCGGTGAGATCGTCGCCATCAAGTTTCTGCGCGAAGGGCCCTACGCCTCCGATGCCAGCCTCAAGCGGTTCGAGCGCGAAATCGAGCTCGTCCAGAGCCTGCAACACCCCAATATCATTCGCGTGCTCGAGTCCGGCGTCTCGAAGATCGGCCACCAGTACTTCGTGATGGAATTCGTCGACGGCATGCCGCTTCATCGCTACGTCTGGTCAAAGAAGCTCGCGTTGGAGGATGCCCTGGAACTCTTCGTGCGGGTCTGTCACGCGGTCAATCACGCCCACCAGAAGGGCGTGCTGCATCGCGATCTCAAGCCGTCGAACGTGCTGGTGGATCGTCACGGCGTGCCGCACGTGCTGGACTTCGGCCTGGCCAAGGACACGCTCGACGACGCCGTCACGCTCGTCTCCATGACCGGGCAGGTGGTCGGGACCTTGCCTTACATGTCGCCCGAGCAGGCACGGGGCAATCACGACCAGGTCGATATTCGTACCGACGTCTACGCGCTGGGCGTCATGCTCTACCGCCTGCTCACCGGCCAGTATCCCTACCCCGTGACGGGGGCACTGCCCGATATTCTGAAAAACATCACCGAAACGCCGCCTACCCCGCCTTCGCAGGCGTGGACGGGCAAGTCCGGTGTGATCAACAGATCGCGCACTGCCCGCGCGGGCGAAGCCGGTTGCCCGATCGATGAAGATGTGGAAACCATCCTGCTTCGGACGTTGGCCAAGGATCCGACGCGACGTTATCCGAACGTCGACGCCCTGACGGAAGACCTGCAGCGTTACCTGAACGGTCAGCCCATCGCCGCCAAGCGCGACGCGGGGTTGAACGTATTGTCCCGCTCACTGAAGCGCTATCGACTGGCGTTGATCGGCGCGGCGTTCGGCATCCTGCTGACCACGGCCTTTGCCATAGTCGTCATGATTCTCTGGGAACAGACGATGGAGGAAAAGGAAGTCGCCAACATCTCGGTGCGCTGGGCGCTGAACATGCAGGAGCAACTCGCCGATCTGCAACTGACCACGGGCAACCGTCTCCTGCGGGAAGGCAAGCTCGCCGAGGCGCGCGGTGCGTACGAATCCGCGCTGACGCAGAATCGGCATCTGGCGTCGCAACAGACGCTCGATCGGCACTATCACTGGAACATCGCCGAGATCCATCTGCGCTTCGGGGATATCGCGATGCTTCATGCAGAGTATGTGACGGCCCTGGACGCCTACCGCCGCTTCCATTCGACGATCGACCAGATGACCCAGGCGGTCCCGGGGCACGACGAGTACCGCAGCCGGTTGGCGCTGAGTCACGAGCGTCTGGCGCGAGTCCATGACCACCTGGGTGAACGAGAGCAAGCACTCGCGCAGATTGCCATCGCGCGGGTGATCCGTCGGGATCTCGCGGATGACGCCAACAGTTCGGCGGCCCACATTCGTGGGTATGCCTGGTCGCTCCTGGCGACGTACCCGGAGTCCACGCGGGATCCCGTCGAGGCGTTGCGCCAGGCGTTGATCGCGTTGAATGCTTCGCGGCGTGAGGCGGAAGCGGAGATGATCAAGCGGACAATCGCACTCGCCTACGAGAGATCGGAAGGCCTGCCGGACGCGGCGCCGTTACGCTCGAAAGCCCGGCAACTGTTCTCCGAGGAGGCACGTACGCTCGAGCAATGGGCGGTCGAGGCACGCGAACGGGAAGAACGCGAACTCTACGAGCCGGTCGGGATGAAAGGGGCCGCGAAAGGAGGAAGCCATGAAGGCTGAGACCTTCCTTGCGGGCAACACCCCAGTATTCCATTCCCGAGATGAAGGGCGTCGGACTCAGGGTTTTACCCTGATCGAGGTGCTCGTCGTCGTGGCCATCATCGCCTTGCTGATTGCCATTCTCGTGCCGAGCATGGTCAAGGTGCGTCAACAGACTCGCCGGATCCACTGTCAGTCCAACTTGCGGCAAATCATGCAGGCGTGGCATTACTACATCGAGGAGAGCAAGGGCCACTTTCCAAGCGGCGCGGGGCTTGACATCACGTTCGGTGGGAAGATCGGCGATCGTTATGCGAACGATCCACCCCCGGCGCCGCCGCGACCGCTGAACAAGCATCTCAATCTGCCCAGCACGCCGAGGGGAAAGGATGTCGCCGAGGTCTTCTGGTGTCCGTCCGATCGTGACAATCTCTTCGGGGAGTTCGACCCCGAGGGCGGTGAGATCTTCAGGCGATTGCGCTACTTCGATCATTACGGGAACAGTTACCGCGCCAATCGCTACATGATCGGCAAACAACCGCCCGACATCAGCGAGGCCGATCCCTGCTACGAAGCACTCACGGACGCGCTGTCGGAACTCGGCTACGCGGAGAACACCACCGTCACGCCGGCACTGACCCATCAGTCGCGGCTGGTGATCGTGGGGGATCACGGATGGTCCAACTCGTGGTACGGTCCGCCCCCGGCGTTTCCGCCGCCGCAGTGGCACGGGCAGCGCTCGCAGAAGCTGCATTCCTACTGGCACAACATCGGGTTTCTCGACGGCCACGCCGCCTTTACGGAGATCATTCGGGGGATCCACGTTTCCGCCGACTACACGGTCATTCCCTTCAAGGCCCTGCACCCCGCATTCACCGACTGCCAGATCCGCGGCAGTTTCTGATCGACGCGATCTGGAGTGGACTTTTTCCTCGTGGGGGGAGCCCTCGCATCATCGCGGGCTGCGGCTATTCCTCGCGCCAGAAGCTCGGAGTCAGCAGCACGAGAAAGGCAAAGAGTTCCAGTCGCCCAAGGGCCATCAGCATGGACAGCATGAGGAGGGTCGGGGGGTGGTAGAAGGCGTAATTCTGCGAGGCACCCACCAGGTCAAGTCCCGGACCGATGTTGTTCAACGTCGCCACCACGGTGGTGAAGGACGTCACGGCATCATCTCCGCCGAGGCTCCGGATGTGCTCTCCCTCCAGCCAGACCATCGCGCCCGTGGCAGAGACCACGATCAGGCCGATGAGCACGAAGTAGACCAGCGTCGCGCTGCGCAGGGAGGGTTCGATCACGCCATGGCCGACCCGTACCGTTCGCACCACGTGCGGGCGAAACACCGCTTCGATCTCTGCCAGCAGCACCTTGGCCAGCACGACGAAACGGATGACCTTGACGCCGCCACCGGTCGATCCCGCACACCCACCGACGAACATCAACGAGACGAGCAACGCCTTGGCGGGAAAGGCCCACTGATCGAAATCCGCCGTGCAGAAGCCCGTCGTGGTCTGGATGCTGACCACGGTGAACAGGCAGTGACGGAGACGCATCAGAAACCCCGGGTCGCTCGGATCGTCGGCGTCGATGGTCGGCATCGGTTGCACGTACGTGATGAGGAAGATAAACAGCGTCGCGAGAAGGATGATCCCGGCATACGCCCGCAGTTCAGGATCATGCAGGACTTCACGCCAGCGCCCATGAATCAGCCGATCGTAGAGCCCGAAGTTCACGCCCGCCAGGAACATGAACACGATGACGATCAACTCGATGGGAATGGAGTGAAAGCCGGCAATGCTGGTGTTGTCGGTGCTGAACCCCCCGGTGGCGAGCGTCGCGAAGGCGTGCGACAGGGCGTCACACCATCCCATGCCCGCAAGGCGCAGTGCGACGACCTGGACGAGTGTAATGCCCGTGTAAATGATCCAGAGCACCTGGGCGGCGGCGCGAATGCGCGGGCGCACGCCTTCCTTTTTCGGGCCGGGAGTTTCGGAGCGGAACAGCCGCTTTCCGCCGACGCCCAGCAACGGCAACACCGCTACAAAGAGAACGACGATCCCCAGCCCGCCGATCCAGTGCGTAAACGACCGCCACAGAAGCAGGCTGCGCGGAAGCGATTCGATGTCACTCAGCACCGAGGCACCGGTCGTGGTGAGTCCGCTCATCGCTTCGAAATAGCAGCGCGTGTATGACTGGAATGCGGGGTCCGCGCCGTCGGCAAAGTCGTGGAAGCCCGCCCACAAGCGAAACGGCAGCGCCGCCAGCGCCGCCCCGACGACCCAGGTCAGGGCAACCAGGAGCATGGCCTCGCGCCGGCCGAGAATGTTTTCACTCGTCTTCCCCAGGAAGATCATCACGCCCGAGAGCACCGCGCCGATGCTGGCGGCAGTAAAAAGGGCGATGGCCGCCTCGTCGGCATTGTGTACCATCGGGTTGGCGTAGTGATCGTAGAGAGCCCAGATGCCCGACGGGAGCATGGCGGCGCTCTGCAGCAGGAGCAGCAAGCCGAGTTGGCGAATCACTTGGCGAAAACGCATGAAGCCGAAATCCTACGTGAACAGCTTGTTCAACTTTCGGATGAGATCCTGGTGCGCGATGGCCACGACGGTATCGCCCGCCTCGATGACATCGCGCGAGCCGGGCACGCGGACCTGCTCGCCGCGCTGCACCGCCACAAGGACACACCCCTGCGGAAGGGGGAGTTGCCGGACGCTCATGCCGACGGCGGTCGCCTTGGATCCCACGTCGATCTCGTAGATGCCCGTGCCATGCGCATCGAGACGCGTGATTTCCTGAATGGCCTTACGCTGACAGAGACGCTGGATCTCCTTGGCGGCCACAATGCGCGGACTGAACACGCGGTCGATACCCAGGTTCACGATCAGGTCGTGATAGGTCGAGCGATTGATCGCGGCAATGGCCACCTTGACGCCCTTGTGCTTGGCCTGCAGGGCGGCAAGCACGTTGTCCTCGTCATCGTCGGTGAGGGCGACGAACGCATCGGCATCGGCGATTTTCTCTTCCGCGAAGATGTCGGGATCGGTCGGGTCGGCCTCGTACACCGTGGCGTGGCTGAGTTTCTCGGAGAGTTCCTCCGCGCGCTCGCGGTTGGTGAGATAGATGCGAATGCGGAACGAGCGCGAATCCAGTGCCCGCGTCAGCCAGACTGTCGTCGAAGAACCACCGAGCAGCACGATGTTTCGCCGGGAGAGTTCGCCTTTCCGGAATTTCGGCAGGACTTTTTCGAACGCCTCCGTCGTCCCCACCAAGGTGACCTGGTCGCCCGGAAGCATGACCGTTTCCGCCGTGGGCACGAGCGTCTGCCCCTTGCGTTCGACGGTGCCCAACCGGACCCCGTCCGGGATGCCCAGTTCGCGAAGCGGGCGTTCGAGAATCTGGGCTTTTTCGCTGACTTCAATCTTTTCCATCACGATCTGCCCGCGGGCGAAGTGCTCGATGGCATGGAGGGCCGGGTCACGCAGGACACCGGCAATGGCGAGGGAAGTCAGGTACTCCGGGCAGATCAACTGGTCGATCCGGAAGTGGTCCCGGTAGTCCATTCCCGCGTTCCCGTGATACGCGCTGTGGTGCACGCGGGCGATGACCTTGGCCGCACCGAGGCCCTTGGCGATCGATGCCGATAGCAGGTTGATTTCATCCGTATCGGTAGCGGCGATGAACAGGTCGCAATTGTTGACGCCTGCCTCGCGCTGGGTATCGGCGCGCGTGGCCGAGCCGGTCAGGGTCCGCGCATCGAGATTCTCACCGATGGTCTCGAGCTTCTGGCTTTGCAGGTCAATCAGCGTGATCTGGTGCCCGGCGGTCGCCAGCACCGTCGCCACGTGACGACCCACCTCACCTGCGCCTGCAATGACGATTTTCATGGCGTTGCCCCGTGCAGCTTAGGCGTCGGCCCGTCAGCGTTGAACCGCACATTATGCATGATAACGGCAAATTGCCGGGCCTGCATGGAGACATGTCCGCAGCCGGCCGACACCAGCCGAAAAAACAAGAAGTCGGCAACCCGCCAGGAGCTACCGACTTCGTCTCTTCTGGACGTCTTCACGTCGCTTACGGGATCTTGATGCTCGATCCGCCTTTCGAAAGGACCGCGCGTTTCCTGGCATGATGCGCGGCATTGGCCAGGTGAAGACCGGTGACCGCCTGATGCCCGATCTCCACGGTGGCGTTCGGCTCTTTCCGCGAGCGCATGCAGTCGAAGAAGTTGCCCTCGTGATCCCAGACACTGAGTCCGCCTTCGATCTCGTGAATCGGCTCCGGGGGACGCTTGCGCCAGTCCCACGGGAAGCCTTTTGTCCCTTCGCCGTAGAAGCGCGCGCCCATGCCATCCAGTTCCAGGGTGCCGTCGCGCCCGTGGAAGATGATCGACCATCCGTTGTGCCACGCGTTCGTGTATGTCAGTGTCCAGGTCGCCATGAACGTCGGGTACTCGAAGACCGCGGCGAACGTGTCCGGCGTTTCGTACCCCTTGATCTGGTACACCGCACCGTGCTCCTGGGCGGCCACCGGCGGTTTGCTGTCGTTCATGAACCACTGGATCACGTCCATAAGGTGCGTGCCCTGGTCGGTGATGTTACCTCCGGAGTATTCCCAGAAGTAACGCCAGTGCTGGTACTTGACGCCGTTCTCCGGAGTCATGGGATAACGCTTCTCCGGCGGCAGCGGGGCCTGGAAGCGCGCCCAGTCCAGCGCGCCCTGCGGTTCGAAGGTGGTGGGGAGGTCGGGGCGGTTCCAATACCACTGTGCCCGTACCAGGCTCACCTCGCCCAGGAATCCCTCGTCCACGATCTTCTTCGCCTCCATGATCGAAGGCGTGCTGCGACGCTGCATGCCGACCTGCACCACGCGGTCCGTGCGACGCACCTGCTCGACCATGTTCGCGCCCTGGGGAATCGACCAGGACATCGGCTTCTCGCAGTAGGCGTCCTTGCCCGCCATGACGGTGTCAACCAGGTGCCGCTCGTGCCAGAAATCCGGCGACGCGATGACCACGCCGTCGATCTCGTTCATCTCCAGAAGTTTTTCATGCTCGTTGAACAACCTGGCCTTGCCGCCGCAGACCTTGTTGCCTTCGTTGCGGCACGCTTCGTAGATATCGCAGACGGCGATGAACTCGACGTCATCGCGCTTGCTCATGCTCGCGATGTGATGACGCCCCATGCCGCCGGAACCGATGATGCCCATCTGGATCCGGTCATTCGCTCCGAGCACGCGGCCGGGCTTCGGGCTGGCGGATTTTCCATATTCCGACGCCTGCATGTATCTCTGACCAAGGGCCGCGCGACCGGCCAATGCCACGGCTCCCGCGCCCGCGGCGGCGTTCAAGAGCCCGCGACGGCTGAGTGACTTGTCCTGCTGGGATGTCACATCCGAGGGTTGTTTGTCGGAAGCCGAGGGAGGCGGTGGCGAACCATTTTCCTGCGACATGATGCACTCCTCCGAGAAAAACGCGTGTCAGTAGGAAGCACCGGTTCAATAGGCGGTGCGTGATACGGCCTGATTGAGAATCCTGGTATCGTATATGGAAGGCCGGTGGAAGTCACGCCCGCAGAAGGCGCATCGCGTTCAGCGCGACCAGCAGCGTGCTGCCTTCGTGGGCGATGACCGCCAGGGGCAGTTCCGCGAGGCCCAGCACCGCCAATGTCGCCATGACGGCGATCACGGCTAGCGCGAGCGTGATGTTCTGTTGGACGATCTTCACCGTTTTCCGTGCGTGCGCCGTGACCCAGCCCAGTCGTTCCAGCGTGTTGCTCATCAGCACGATCGGCGCAGCCTCCAGGGCAGCATCCGAACCGATCGACGCCATCGCGATGCCCACGTCCGCCCGGGCCAACACCGGCGCATCGTTCACGCCGTCACCCACGGCAGCGATCGGGCCGTTGCGCGATGCCAACTCCTCGGCCCGCGTGATCTTGTCTTCCGGCATCAAGTCGGCGTGAAAGCCATCCAGCCCGAGCCGATCGGTCACGGCCCGAGCCGTGGGTGCGCGATCGCCGGTCAGCATGAGCGTTTCGGCAATGCCCAGACCCTTGAGTCTTCGAAGTGTTTCGGCGGCATCCTCGCGCAGCGGATCCTCGAAGGTCAGGATCGCCCCATGGTCGCCGTGGGCAAGAGCGGATAGCGTTTGAGCCTCCGCGTTGGTCGCATCGATCATCGGCTGCAATTGCTCACGCGCGGAAGGAGAGGACTCGGCCAGCACCCAGTCCACTCGGCCCAGCAGTGTGACCTTTCCGTTGACCAGACCTCGTATCCCGCGCCCGGCCAGCACCTCGACGTCGTCAGCGCTTTCGGCGGAAGCGTGATGTTGTTCCAGGGCCTCGATCACCGCCGAGGCCAGGGGATGGCTCGACGAGGCTTCCAGCCCCGCCGCCACGGCCAGGCACCGCTCCTCCGTCATGCCGTCACCGACCAGGACGCGCGCGACACGTGGTTTTCCTACCGTCAGCGTTCCCGTCTTGTCAAAGATCATCGAACGGCACCGACCGAGGACTTCGAGATAGACGCCGCCCTTAATGAGCACACCCTTGCGGGCCGCCGAAGCGATGGCGGAAAGATACGCCGTCGGCGTGGCGATGATCAATGCACAGGGGGAGGCCACGATTAGGAAAGCAATCGCGCGGTAGATGCTCTCTTTCCATGCAAGAAGGCCCGTCAGCGTCGGCACGCTGCCGATGAGAAGCGCCAGTACGATGACACCCACCGCATACCTCGGTCCGATGCGATCCAAAAATCGCTCCGTGCTCGCCTTCTTCTGTCGCGCTTCGGTCACGAGTTGAAAGATCCGCGCCAGTTGCGTTTCCCCGGCGGGCTTGGTGACCTCCACGACCAACCGCCCCGATCCGTTGATCGTGCCGGCGAAGACCGGGTCGCCCGCATGTTTCTCCCGGGGGACGGATTCCCCGGTGATCGGGGCTTCGTCCACGGCGGAGGCGCCTTCCACGACATTCCCATCCAGGGCGACTCGATCCCCCGGACGGACCAGTATTCGCGCCCCGACCGACACGTGCTTGCTCGGGACGCGAGACACATCGCCGCTGGCATCGAGCACAAGTGCCTCGGTCGGGTTCATCCGGCGAAGCGCGGTCAGCGCCGATTTGGTACGGCGCGTCGCTTCGTCCTCCATCGCCCCGGACAGCGCGAACAGCACCAGCAGCAACGCCCCTTCCATCGGCTCGCCGATGATCGCCGCCAGGATCGCCCCGAGTATCATCAGCACATCGATGTCGATCTTGAGTTCACGAATCGATTCCCACGCGGACTGCAACCCCGGGATCCCGGCGATCAGAAAGGCCGCCATCACGTTCAGCGTGACGAGTTCGGCCGGGCCGCCCAGCTTCTCCGCCAGAAAGCCCATCAGCAGCAGCACGCCTGCGAGCGAGGCGGAGATCAGCGGCATCCAGCGTTGCACGTACCGGGCGAAGGGGGTGAGAAAGGCATCGATATGACGCGACTCTTCGTCGAAGAGCACTTCGTCGGTCAGGATGGGATTGACCGCGCGCCGCGTGGCGAAGGGGATGTTCGAGAGCGTCATGACGGCAAACCTCCCTTCAGCAGACCGGCAAGGCAATAACCGACGCCCGCGACGAAGCCTCCTGCCAGCGCCCAGCGCATCCACAACTCGAATGCCGTCAAGCGGAGTGAGCCGGTACGGAAGACAACGGCGATGAAGATCAATCCCGCCGCCGCCAGGGCGGTGCCCCACGGTGTCAGAAACGAAGCAAGCAGTGCCGTCGACAAGGCCGCCACAAGCGAGGCCCCGCCCGTGATCACGCCTACGATCACCGGATGATTCTGCCGTTCGAAAAAGATACCCAGTTCCTCTTCGAGCATCAGCTTCAGTAGTCGATCTTCGTCCGCGCACAAGGTGTCCACGATCTCGTCCAGCATGGGGCCGGAGAAACCCTTGGCCTCGTACAACGCCCGAACCTCTTCCCGCTCCATCTCCGGGTTCTCGCGAATCTCGTCCCGCTCACGGCGCAACTCGCTGACCCAGGTGCGCAATTGAGATTCGACGGAAAGCCCGCTGAAGATCCCGGCATACAGGGCGAAGACTCCGGCCGCGCAAACCAGCACCGGCAGGGCATGGTCGACAAGTCCCGCCCCGAACAGGACCGCCCAGAGACTGACGACCAGCACGATGCCGTCGCGCGCCGCCAGCGAGGCCTGTTGGAGCTCTTCGGGGACCTGGAATGTTGCTTCGTCGGCGAGAAGACCGCGGCCTCGTTTTCGGGCCTGCTCCAGGTGGGCCTGCGTGGAGAGTGTCTTCTCCTCCTTGGAGGACTCCACCGGTTTCAAGCTGTGGGCATCATGGGTGTTCATTGCTTGCATTCTAGCTTGGAATCCGAATCGCCAACAACCGCTTAGACTCGGAACTCGTTATGAATCAAGAGGTTGAGAACGGGACTCAATTACCGGCCCACTCGGCGGTCGACTGGCTTCAATGGCGGTGCCCTGCTCTCCGTCAGTCCGGCGTTGGCATAACAGAGTGAATCAAGACATCGGTGGGATTGTTTGTCTTCTGAGCACCATCTAAGATGTATGCATGACGATTTTGCCTGTATTGCGTCATCCCTACAGCATGCCCGGTGCGGACCTCACGTCTGCGGATGTGACGCATGACCTCGACGGTCCGAAGCGTATCCTGGTGATTCTTCCGGGGTGGGTGGGAGACGCGGTCATGGCCACTCCCGCGCTGCGGGCACTGCGAACGCATTACCCCGAAGCCCGAATCACCATCCTCTGCAAAGCGTTCCTGTCGACCATTCTGTCAGGGGGGCCGTGGATGGATGACGTGCTGCACTGGCCACCGCGTAAACGCCAGCCTCGCCCGGCCCGCCGACAGAGCTTCCTCAGCTTTGCTTCGACCGTTCGAGAACAGGGCTACGACATGGCCGTGCTGCTGGCCAATTCCTTCCGCGCGGCACTGCTGGCGCGACTGGCGGGCATCAGGCGACGAGTCGGGTACGACCGCGAAGGGCGTGGCCTACTGCTGACCGACAAGCTGCTGCCCGCGCGCATCAACGGTCATTACGTGCCCACGCCGATGATCCGTTATTACAACGCGATCGCGCGATACCTCGGGTGTCGCGATGTGCCGGAGGTTCCCGAGCTCTTTACCACGCATGAAGAAGAGTCCGCAGTCGACGAACGTCTCGCGGCCGAGGGCGTGCTTCCCGATCAGCCGGTCGTGGTGCTGAATTGTGGGGCATCCTTCGGGCCCGCCAAGTGCTGGCTGCCCGACCGGTTTGCCGAGGTCGGCGACGGACTGGCCCGTCGGTACGATGCCGCCATCATGATCTCCTGCGGACCGAAGGAAACCGAGATCGCCCACGACGTTGCCGCGCGAATGAAGGCGAAAGCCGGCGTGCTCGATCAGCCGCTGCTGGGGCTCGGACCGCTGAAAGCCCTGATTCGGCGCAGTGCGCTGCTGGTGACCAATGACACCGGTCCGCGCCATTTTGCCAATGCCTTCGGGACCCCGGTGGTGACGATTTTCGGGCCGACCCATCCGGAGTGGACCCTGACGCCGCGTGCGACGGAACGCTCGCTGCGAGTTGACGTGGATTGTGGACCGTGCATGAAGCGCGTGTGTCCCCTGGATCATCGCTGTATGACGCGCATCGGCAGCGACTCCGTCCTTGCCGAAGCCGAGAAGTTGATCGTGGAGAAGCGTTCGTCCATCGCGGTCTGATCGCGCCACCAGCGCGACGTCACCGCCAAGAAGTACGGTAGTGCCGGCCTTGTTGATCGAAGCAGTGGACAAGCTGAAGGGGATGCGGATCGGTGTCGTGGGTGACCTCGTTGCCGACGTGTACGTCAGTGGCGAGAGCGATCACATCTCTCGCGAAGCGCCGATTCTCGTGGTCAATTACGAGCAGGAGTGGGTTCGCCCCGGTGGAGCGGCCTGCGTCGCGGCCAATATCGCTGCATTCGGCTCTCACGCCCACGTGGTCGGTCTCGTCGCCGATGACAAGATGGGCCACGCCTTATTGCGCGAACTCGGCGGAAGCGATCGCCCTCAGGGCGGGAGCGTGATGTGCGACCGGATCATCGTCGCCCCGAACCGTTCCACCGTTACCAAGACGCGCTTCCTGGCGGGGGCCAAGCAGACCATGCGTCACCAGGTGTTCCGCCTCGACCGGGGACCATTGTTCCCACCCGAGCCCGAGATGCTCGAGCAGGTCCTGGAACAGGCACGCATGGGCGACGCCGACGTGGACGCCTGGGTCGTTTGCGACTACGGTCACGGCGCCATCGACGAGGGCATGCGGCGCTTCATCCGGGAAGCCGCCACGCGCAAGCCCGTGGTCGTCGATGCCTGGAAGGATGCCCATCATTACGAAGGCATGGCCTTCATCAAGATGAACGAGCGTAACGCTCAGGCCGCCGCGCTTGAACTCGGTATACGGTTCTCGCACGGTGATGAACTCGCCCACGAACTTCAGGCGTTCCTGAAAGTGCGAGGTCTGCTGATTACGCTCGGGAACGAAGGTATGCGGATGGCGGTGGACGGTGCGGTGACGCGTATACCCGCCGTGCGTGCCGACGAGATCGTGGACATCACCGGGGCCGGTGAAGCCGTGGCGGCCACGCTGGTCACGGCCCTGGCGGGAGGCGCGGACCCGATTACCGCCGCCTGGCTGGCCGACCATGCCGGCAGCGTGGTCGTGCTCAAGGAGGGCGCGGCCAGCGCGACTCAGGAGGAGTTGCGCCTTTCCATCATGCAGGATGCCAATCACCATGAGCCGGATCATCACGGATCGTGACGAACTCAAGCAGGCCCTCGACGCTCTTCGGCGCGAGAATCGGCGTATCGTCTTCACGAACGGCGCGTTCGACATTATCCATGTCGGTCACGTGCGTTATCTCTACGGTGCCCGCGCGGAGGGGGACGCACTCGTCGTGGCGGTGAACACTGATGAATCCATCAAGCAGTACAAGAGCAAGGACCGGCCGCTGCAGCCGCTTTCCGCGCGGATGGAGATCGTGGCCGCGTTCGAGCCGGTCACGCTGGTCACGTCGTTCGGTGAGCCGACGTGCGATGCCATTCTCGAATTCATTCGGCCTGATGTGATGGCCAAGGGCCCCGAATACACGCCCGACAACCTGCCGGAATACCCCACCATCGAACGCCTGGGCATCCGCCTGGCGACCGTCGGCGGCCCGAAGGACAACAGTTCCACGGCATTGATCCAGAAGCTCCAGGAACTGGGTCTGTAGACCACAGTATCCGTTCAATCCCAACGATCGAGCCAGTGGCGGACGCGCAGTGCATCGGCATCGAGCTTCCGCGGACTGCGGATTTCGATGGTCTTCGACTCGCCCGGACGCACATCGAAGAAGTTGTCACTCATCACGTGGCCGGGTCCCTCCGCCCCGTCGAGGTGGACCATGCGCGCGAACTGCTTCGCCCGGAAGTTCACGCGCGATACGTAACATGTCCCTTCGATGGCGGGATGTTCCACGCTCGCCTTCGACGAAGACGTGAGTTTCCACGTCAAGCCGGGATCCGGCCAGTCGATCTCCCGCCAGGGGTGGTGGAAGAAGAGGCGCGACGCCACCGGGTTGCGACCGGCGCCGAGTGCTGCAAACAGGTATGTGTGCTTACGCGACTTGACGGCGGACTTCTTGATTCGGGCCACGCACTTGGCGGAATTGGCAGGCACGCTCACCTGCCGGCGGTACTGCCAGAACGGTACGCCGTCCACGCGCTCCTGACCAAATAGCAGCGGCGCCGCGATCGACTTGAACGTGTCATTGACCACGTACACGTCGTAGCCCTGGGGCTCCTCGATGATCGTGATGATGACCGGCGCGTTCGCCCGCAGGGTTGCGTAGTAGGCCGGCTTCGGCTGAAAGTAGTAGTCGACCACCGACCAGCTCGCACACGGCCAGCAATCGTTGAACATCCAGATCATGGCCCCGGCGTTGGTCCACTTCAGCCGACGGTGATGCTCGATCTCCGCCTGCAGCAGTTCGGCGTGAAACGTCGACGTGCACCGCACGAAGCTCTCGGCGTCCTCGATATCGCCGACCAGGATTTCCGCCATCTTCGCCTGGACCTGGGCGAACGTTTCCGGGATCGGGTTGTACGGATTGTCCTGGACGTGATACTCCATCGCCTCGCTGAGCGGCCAGATCTCATCCTCGGGCACGAACCGTTTCAGCGAGTCGTAGCGCGTCGGCCCGTGGAAGCCGAATTCGGAATGGAAGACCGACTGAATGTCGATCATCTTCTCCCGCCAGCACAGGGAGCCCTCCACAAACGCCTTCTCGTAACTTCCGCCATGCGAATCGCCGGACGACCGGTGATTGCCGAGGTCGGTGTAGCTGTGCGGGCTGGCGGGGCGATACTCACGCGTCGGGTCATGCTCGTGCGCGAGCCCGGCGGCGATGACGTGGAAAAGATGCTCGCCGTAGCTGATCTTGAACCCGGCCGAGCCGGTTTTCTCGTTTCCGCCGCACCAGAAAACGATCGAGGGGTGATTGCGCAGCCGCTTGATCTGGTGCTCGATCTCCGGCGTCACTTCCGCGATGAATTGCGGGTCGTCGTCCGGCACGTCGCTGCACGCGAACATGAAGTCCTGCCAGACCATGATGCCGAGTTCGTCGCAGGCCTCGTAGAAGTGATCGCTCTCGTAAATCCCGCCACCCCAGACGCGCAGCATGTTGTAATTGGCCGCGCGGGCCAGGCGGATCAGGTGGCGGTACTGCTCGCGCGTGACCGTCCCCGGAAAACACGACAGGGGCACGGTGTTCGCGCCCTTGCAGAAGATCGGCCGACAGTTGACCTCAAAGCGAAAGCTCATCTTGTCCGTGCCGATCGGTTCTTCGATGACGCGCACCTCGCGGAAGGCGAAGCGCCCCTCGACCTCGTGATGCGTCTTCCCCTTGCGGATGAGCGTGACACGATAACGATAGAGCGGTTGATCGCCACTTCCCGCCGGCCACCAGAGCTGCGGATTCGGCACGCTCACGGTGCAGAAACTCTTCTGGCCGTGCACCGGCATGCGGTGGCGCACCTTGACGCTTTTCACGCGGCGGTTGGTGTTTTCCGGGCCGAATACTTCGACGAGCAGGTCGCCCTCCGGCGGCTGGATCGCCGACTGCCCCTTGCTGGAGACCTGTTTCTGGTCGAGATCCTGGCGATAGGTGCGCTCGTCGATGGTGATGTGGAAGGTGGCCTGCCCGTCGTTGCGCGGGCGCACCGCCACGTCCATGACGCGGCCCGAATCGAAGGTCTCCAGACGAACCGACTTCCAGATGCCCAGCGCCGGCAGATGCGGCGCCCAGTCCCAACTGAACTGGCACTGCGCTTTCCGGGCGAAGATGCGCGGCAGGTTGAAGCAGGCGAAGTACTTTTTCCACGGCATGGCGTCGAGGATCTTGAGCGTCGCCCCGACGCGCACGGTCACCGTGTTCGTCTCCCCCGGCTTGATCAGTTGGGTCACGTCGAAGCGGTAGGGCCGGAAACTGTTCTTCGTTTCGCCGACAGGCTTGCCATTGACCCAGACGCTCCCGTACAGATCGATCCCTTCGAACACGAGCTCCGTGGTCTGCCGGGAGAACCGCTTGGGGACGGTGAATTCCTTGCGGAACCACCATTCGCGCTCCCCGGTCCATCGGCACTTTTCGACGTTCGTGCCCATGAACATGTCTTCCGGCAGCCGGCCCTCGTCGACCAGCGTCGGGTGGATGTCTCCCGGGACGGGCGTCGTGATCCAATCCTTCGTCGCCACACGCGCGGTGTAGGGCTGCTGTGCCTCGCCGCGCTTGTGGGCGTAATCCTTGAGTTGCCATTCCCCGTCCAGAGAAATCGTCTCCACCGCCATGCCGCGTCACCTCGAATCCACGTCGCCAGAGGTCGTACTTCGGAACGTCCGAGCGGCGTATCTTACACGGAAGCGGCGCGATGTGCAGATGGGACGGCCGGTGTTGAGCATTCGAATGCCGGTTGATTACTCGAGGAGTCCTGCAAGCACGGGCGAGATGAGATCGGCGTCTGGGGGCTCCTCCGGCTTTCGGCGCTGGAGCCGCTTCGGGAAGTCCGACGCGTGCAAGGGTCTGCCGCGGGAGTGGGCTCCGCCGACGAGGTAGGCGTGACGGATGGCCTGTTCCGTCGCTTCACGTGTGGACTTGTCTTCGCTTTGAAGCAGCGCGCGGAGGGCCGCGACTCCCTCCTTCGTGCGATGGCAAGCCAACGCGTACAGCACGGAGTGTGGCGTTAGATCGACTTCGCTGAGCGCAATTGCCGCGAGCCGCTTCGTGTGGCGGTCATCGGGAAACCGCTGCGCCAGGTTCGCGCCTTGTTCCCAGCATGCGCGATTCGAGAGCTCCAGTGACTTCTGGATCAGCGGAAACAGCACGAGGCGCGGGACCGCCGGGTTGGCGATCAGGGATTCGTCCATGCCCGAAACGAGGCCGCGTGTCATTCCTGCCTCGTACAGGGCCTGGGCGATCCTCTGCTTGTCCGGAAGGTAATGCTTCAGGGCCTTGATGTCCCAATGGGTACGCCGATCCGCCGTGTACATCACCTCGATGATGGCCGGCAGCGTCTCCATGCGGCGCGTGTACGCCATTCGCCGAATGACGTCCTCGATGCCGGCCTTCTTCTCCGCTTGCAGTCGCGTTTGAAGCTTCTTGATCAACGAGTCAACGTAGGCAAGCATCTCCATCTCAGAGCGCTTCACGATCTCGATCGTGATGGGGTCGCTGTCGACTCGGATTTGATGCGTACTGAAGGCGTCTCCGTGATAGCTCCCGCCGACCGTGAACACACCCGGCCCGGTGATGGTCGCCCATTCATGCAGTTCGACGTTCCTGCGGAACGACTTTCCAGGCTTGATTTCCTCGGATGAGCCGGAGGGCCCGGACCAGCAGGCAAATTGCGGAGGTAGATCTCGCGGAATTCGGAGAGGCACGCCGATCTCTTCCGTCAACTGATATTGCGCCCAGAGTCGGCAGGGTTGCATCCAGCCATCGTGGATATCCCGGAAGCGATATGCGGAGTCTCCTTCGTTGGTGATGGTGAATTCGATGGGGATCGGATCACCCTGTCGAATCACCTCCACCGGGCAGGTGATGGACAGCCTGAGTTGAGGTGGTGGACCTTGAATACGATCAAAGTCGTTGCCGCATACCGCAATCCTCTGCCCTGATGCGGATTCACAAGCCGCCAGGGTCATCAGGACGACAGAGCGTATGACCTTGTTTGCATGGCGTGCAGTCGTCATCGCGTATGCACCTCCCCGGGGTGACTCATTTGACAGGTAGGGTCCGCAGAACGGTCTTATCTTCTACACCCCAGCAGCCTCAAAGATCCCCGTAATCTTATCTTTTTTCAGGGGCCAGGGGGGGCAAATATGTGTATCTGAACTGTAACTTTCTCCGTGATCGGTTCCGTGTGGACCCCTGTGAACTTTCGCAACAATGCAACCGACTCGGCAATGGTCGAGTTCCCGTGAGGCGTATGATTCACTCGATGAGTCGTGCGGGTGCGGGGGGAGTCGCCGTCGAGTCCTCGAGCTCCTCGGCTTTCTCGCGCTGGAGCCACTTTGGGAAGTCCGTCGGCTTCATCGCCCGGCCGGGAGAGTTGGCGTGGCGGTAGATGTAAGCGTGACGCACAGCCTGTTCCGCCGTGTCGCGAACCCGCTTGATGTCGCTGCCGAGGAGCTTCTTGAGCGCTTCGACGCTTTCATCCGTGCGGTGATTGCCCAGTGCGTAGATGACCGGGATCGGCAGGCTCTTCTCGCTCATCGCGATCTTCGCGAGTCGCTTCGAGTGGCGATCGTCCGGAAACCGCTGCGCCATTGTTGCGCCCTGCCACCAGCATTGATGGTTGCCGGGTTCGAGCGATTTCTGGATAAGAGGGAAGAGTACGCGAGGCGCATCCTTTTCATTCGTGATCATCGTCGAGAAGATGCCCTGCGCGAGCCCTCGTTTCATCCCGACTTCGTAGAGGGACTGGGCAATCAACTTCTTGTCCGGCAGATAGTACTGCAACGCTTCCACCTGCCAGAAAGGGTACCCCTTCGACGCCGGAATCGCATACATCGAGTCGATGATGGCCGGAAGTGTTTCCATGCGGTGCGTATACGCCATCCGACAAATCACATCGTCGACATTTCGTTCGTGTTTCAATCGGGACTGGAGCTCCGCGGTCAATTCCTTGATGTAGACGAGCATCTCTTTTTCGGAGCGGCGTTTCACCGTAATGGTGATGGGTTCACTGGTGCACGTAAGATCGACGACCTTTGCGTCAGGGCTACGATAGGGATCTCCGTGATAGATCCCTCGCACCGTGTATTCACCGTATCCGTCGAGTCGTGCCCAGCGATGGAGCTCAATCGTCTTGCTGAAGGACTCACCCGGTTGGAGTTCGCCGTTCCCCGAGATTCCCCCACAGATGCCACCCATGTAATCCGCTCGCACATCACGAATCGGCACTCCGATCGATTCCGTGAGATTCAGTTCCGCGCGGAGTTCAAACTCACTCATGCGACCACTGCGATCATAATCGCGATCCATGTAGTGATACACAACTTCGCCGATATTGGTGATGGTGAATTCAATGGGAATCGGATCGCCCTGAATGATCTCCTGCGTCGGGCAGGCGATTGAGAGCTTGAGTTCAGGAGGAGAATCGCCTTCATTGATGAGAAGGACATCGCCGAGGTTGTCGTCCCCGCTCGCTGAAGCGATGAACTCCACTGCCATAGCCGTGGCCGTCAACGCGGCGATTTTGCGCCTGCCGAATCCTTCCATCGAGTCACCTCCATCCTTGAGGATGGCGAAGAAGTGCGTACCCCGAATCCACGTCTTTCTCTTGGACGCGCCGGCTTCAAAATGGATCCATCCGAATTTGAATCCATTTTGAATGAGGGAGATCGCGGGAGGGCATGGAATAGCTAACTTCTTGTGCCGACTAAGGATAGAACAAGTATCGGGTGCGGATGGCTTCAAATTCATCAAGACGCCTTTCCCAGAGCCGGGCAAGCTGGTCGGGGTCGGAAGTCCGCTTCAGCGCCGCCATCACTTCGTCGTTCATCACCATGCGGCCGATCCGGTCGATCTCGAAGGCATCGCCGAAGAGCCGGCGGAGGTGCCAGGCGATGGTGAGCCCCGACCGCGCCGGCTCCAGGACATTGCGATCCGTCACCAGCACGTACACTCCCTGGCACGCTTCGCCCTTGAACTTGCTGGATTCCGGCGTGAATCGGATCGGGATGAAGCGCAGCCCGGGCAGTGCTTCACCATTCAGTGCCTCCGCCAGCTTCCGACCGTCGATCCACGGCGCGCCGAAGAACTCGAAGGGCTGATCCGTTCCCCGGCCGACCGACAGGTTCGACGACTCCAGCATACCGATGGCAGGGTAGATCGCCGCCTGCGTCAGGTTGCGCATGTTGGGCGACGGATTGGTCCACATCAGTCCCGTTTCGTCCCACCACATCGCCCGCCGCCAGCCTTCCAGCTTGACTACCGTCAGCTTGCAGCCGATGCCATGATGCGTGTTGAACATCTCTGCCAGTTCTCCCACCGTCATCCCGTGCACCAGCGGCAACCGGCGGAACGAGGTGAACCCGAGGTACTTCTCGTCCGAGATCGGCCCGTCCGTCGCCAGTCCGCGAATCGGATTCGGCCGGTCCAGCACCACGACCTCGATGTCCCGCTTGACCGCCTCCTCCATGGCGTTGCCCATGGTCGAAATGTAGGTGTAGAACCGCGTACCGATGTCCTGGATATCGAAAACGATCGCGTCGATGCCCTCGAGCATCTCGGGCGTGGGGCGGCGCGTCTTGCCATAGAGGCTGAAGACCTTCAACCCGGTCTTCGGATCAACGGTATCGCCGACGTGCTCATCGAGGACGCCGTACAGACCATGTTCGGGGGAGAGCAGGCGGACCACCTCGACATTCGGCGCATTCACCAGCAGATCGACCAGATGATTCCCGTCCCGATCGAGGCCGGTATGGTTGGTGATGACCGCCACTTTCTTGCCGTCCAACACGCGAAAGCCGTCGCGCTGGAGCACATCGATTCCACAGAGCACATCGGCGGGCAACTTCGCCGGCGCTTCCTGGCCGGCGGCTCCTCCCGAGGCCTGCACCATCGTCCCGTGCAGCGGATCCTGCGTGACGATGGGCGAGGCCTGCTCGCCCGGCAGGGGGCGGATGGCGGAGGCCACCACCGTCACCACGCGCCGCCGCAGATCGATCACACTTCCCTTGCCGTTCGGATGGACTCGGTTGGTCAGAAGGAGTACGAACGTCTCGTGCTGCGGATCGAACCACATCAACGTCCCCGTGAATCCCGTGTGGCCGAAGGTCACACCCGGCTGGAAGAGGTTGCCCCGTGCCGAGGAGAAGGTCGACCCGACGCCGAAGCCGTATCCGCGACAGCCGCCGCCACTCTCCAGGCAGCGTGGTCGCGTCATCTCGCGCACGGTCAATTCCGAGAGCACGCGTTGCCCGTCAAGCTCGCCCCCGTTGAGAATCATGCGGCACCATCGGGCCATGTCGTCGGCGGTGCTGAAGAGTCCGGCATGTCCCGCCACGCCCCCCAGCAGGTAGGCCCGCGGATCATGCACCTCGCCGATCATCCAACGCCCTTCGCGCTGCTCGGTAGGGGCGCACCGCGCGTGTACCTCCGCGGGCGGATTGTAAAACGTATCCCGCATGCCCAACGGCTCGAAGATTTCCTCACGTGCAAACTGGTTCAGCGGGCGGCCGTCGATGACACGTACCAGCTCGCCCAGCATGATGTAGCCGACATCGGTATAGCGGAAGTCGGTGCCCGGCGAATAAATCAGCTTGAGATTGTGAATGTTCTCGATCGCCTGTGCCGGCCCGTCGCGATAGTCCGCCAGCGGATTGTCGGGGATGAATCCCGCGCGATGCAGCAGCAACTGCTCGACCGTGATCTTTTCCTTGCCGCGGTTGCCGAAGGCGGGAATGTATTTCGCCACCTTGTCCGTGAGGTTCAACTGGCCACGCTCCACCAGGATCATGATGGATGTCGCACAGCCCACCACCTTCGAGATCGAGGCCATGTCGAAGATCGTGTCCGTCGTCATTGGCGTTGCCGTCGGCTGCACCGCGCGTTGTCCGAACGCCTTGCGGTAGACGGTGTCCTCCCCGCGTCCGACCAGCAGCACGGCGCCCGGGATAGCGCCTTCCTCGATGCTTCGATCGATCTGCTCTTCCGCCCAGACCATCCTGTCGATATCGAATCCACCTCGTGGCGTCGCTACGTCAGCCGAGCGGCATCCGGAAAGGCTTGCGAGAGAAAGCAGCACGAGAGTGAGGGGAGAGAGAATGAGCGGTCGGCCAGTGGCGTTGTTGTTCAGGTTCATGTCGTGTCATCCTGTGGAAGGGGCTGCGACGGTCCTGGATATCCATCCAAGATGGATCGGATTCTAAATCGAGATGAGGCGCATGACTATGCCCCGGCGTGATGAGCGGTTGCGGGCATATACGGCATGAAGGGAGTTGCGTGATCAGAGTTTGCTCGCCGCCGGGCGGTCAAGCAGCCATGTCAGCGAGCCCTGAGCCGGTTTCACATGCGTGGCAGGGAGGTCAGGGTCGGCCTCCTTCAGGATGCGTGAAACGATCGCTGACTTGCGTTCGCCACTGACGAGGAAGACGACGCTGCGGGCGTGATTGAGGATCGGGTACGTGAGCGTCAATCGCGTGGTCTCGAGTTGGGGCACCTCATTGGCCACGACATACCGCCGGGTTTCCTCCAGCGCCGCCGTACCAGGAAAGAGTGAGGCGGTGTGCCCGTCAATGCCGATCCCAAGAAAAATCAGGTCGAACTGCGGCGTCCCGTCCACGTGCGGAAGCAGCCGATGAAGATTTCCTGCGTAAAGCTTCGCCGCCTCGTCCAGGTCTTCCGTCTGCGTCGGCATGGGGTGGTGGTTCACCGTGGGCACGTCGAGCGGATCCAACAGGGCCCGCGAGGCCATGCCCCAGTTCGAGTCGGCATGCTCGGTCGGGACCGGACGTTCATCGCCCATGTAGAAGTGGATGTGGCTCCATCGCACCGAGTCACGTCGGGAAGACTGCACCAGCGCGTCGTAGACTGCCTCGGGCGTACTTCCACCGGACAGGGCGACGTGCAGTGTGTCGCGGGACGCGAATGCGCGCTGCGACCACTCCTCAAAGAACCGCGCTGCCTCCTCGGCGAATGAAGCGAAGATGCGAACATCAGGATGGGGAGGCGAGGGGGTATTCATTACAATTCGTCATCATCTCGAAGGAGATCTTCTTGCGTATGTCCGTCGAATCAAAGCTCTACGCGTTACGCCAGCTTCCGTGACATCCCTGAAGCAGCGCATTCGCTTCACGCGGTCCCCACTCGCCCGCGGCGTAGGTGTGCAGTGGGGGCGCATTCCCGCCCGACCACGCCTTCAGGATCGGGTCCACGAACCGCCACGCCGCCTCGACCTCGTCCTCGCGCATGAACAGCGTCGAGTCGCCGCGCATCGCATCGAGCAGTAAACGCTCGTACGCCTCCGGCATGGCGATGCTGAACGTCTCATTGAACACGAAGTCCATGTCCACGGCGTGCGTCTGCATCAGCATGCCGGGGCGCTTGGCGGAGAATGTCAGATTCACACCCTCGTTGGGCTGCACCCGAAAGACGAGCATGTTCGGCTTGGCCTGCGTCAGGTCGCAGACGTCGCCGATGCACTCGACGTTCGTAAAATAGTGCATGGGCGGCTGCTTGAACTGCACGGCGATCTCGGTCGTCCTTCGCGGCATGCGTTTGCCGGTCCGCAGTACAAACGGCACGCCCGACCACCGCCAGGAATCGATACCGAGGCGTAAGGCGACGAACGTCTCCGTGCTCGACTGCGAATCGACCCCTTCCTCCTCGCGGTAACCGGGGACCGCCTCGCCGCCGATCTTCCCTGCCGCGTATTGGCCGCGCACCACGTCATCGGCGATCTCCTCCACGCGGTAGGGGCGGAGCGAGTTGAGGATCTTGACCTTCTCGTCACGGATGGCCTTGGGTGTCAGAAACGCCGGCGGCTCCATCGTCACCAGTGTCAGCAACTGCAGCAGATGATTCTGCATTACGTCGCGCAGTGCGCCGACGGTGTCATAAAAGGGCCCGCGCCGTCCCTCCATGCCGACGGTCTCGGCCATGGTAATCTGCACGTGATCCACGTACTTGTTGTTGAACAGCGGATCGAAGATCGCGTTGCCGAAGCGCAACGCCATGATGTTCTGCACCGTATCCTTACCGAGGTAGTGATCGATCCGCAGTGTCTGATCTTCGCTGAGTACGTTGCGGATGCGGGTATTGAGTTCCTTCGCGGATTCAAGGTCGTGGCCGAAGGGCTTCTCGATGATCACGCGCGAGCACTGCGCATCGCATACATCACGTACCAGCCCCGCCGAAGTCATGCCGTTGAGGATCGTATCGAAGAAACCGGGATCGACCGCCAGGTAGAACAACCGTTCGCCGGGGGCGTTGCGCGACTGCTCCTCGCGCTCGATCGCCTCGCGCAGCCCGTCGTAACCGCTTATGTCATCGAACTGCAAGGCGTGGTACTTCAGGCGCGACGCGAAGGTATCCCACGCCGCGTCGCTTCGCGGCTGGGCCCGGGAGAACTTCTCGATGGCCTTTTCCATCGCCTCACGAAAACCATCATTGCCGATCTGCCGCCGCGCCACGCCGAGGATCGTGTAGCGGTCGGTCAGGAATCCCGCCCGATGCAGGTTGAAGAGCGCCGGAACCAGCTTCCGCGCGGTCAGGTCGCCCGTCGCGCCGAAGATGACCAGTGTGACCGGTCGATCCACGCGCAGGGACGTCGCATCCGGAGAAGCAGTGTCTTCAATGACTCGGATATCGGGCTCGGGCATCATGTCTCATCCACATGGGGGACGAATCTCATCCTTAAGGGGCAGCTCATTGAAGTCCCATTTAAGAAACTTACACAAGCTTAGTCGAACCTCACGTTTCGGACCACGGCAGGTGATTCAACGCACCACGAATAAGCAGGATTCTCATTGCATCCCGATAAAACTTGAGTATAAGATAGATTGAGAGACATAAGGTTTTTCAGGTCAGAGTCGCTTTCATTCCAGATCAGCAAGTCCCCCGCATTCCCGGCGGAAAGGAATCCATCATGTCCCGCACCTCTATTCACTCAACGACGTCAACGTACCCGACCCATCGCCCCCTGCTGCAGGCCGTCGCTATCGTTGCCTTGTCATTGTTCGTGCTGCCGCAGGAACTCTCGGCCCGACCAAACATCCGTCAGGGTTTCTTTGACGCCTTCCCCTCGGCGGTAGGCACACAGTTGGACACACTTCCCAACAACACGGGCCACTGCGGCGTATGCCACTACGATTTCAACGGTGGCGGAACTAAGAATCCCTATGGCGACCTGATCGCCGGCGTGATCGGCAACTACCCCAACACCGATGCCGGGCGACGTGATGCCGTGCTCTCGATATCGGATCAGGATGCCGACGGCGACTCCTTCATCTCAACCGTCGAAGTGACCGAGACCGTGCTCTATTCCAATACGCCCACTTTCCCCGGCCTGACCCCGGGTAATGTCGGCAGCGTCTCGAATATCCCCGTCTCGGAAATCCAGGATTACCTCGTACCCGTCCAGGGAGGTGACATCACGCCCCCCAGTGTCACCGTGATCGCGCCGAACGGCTCGGAAGTGCTGACCGCCAATACGTCGACGACCGTGCAGTGGACGGCGACGGATACCGAAAGCGGTGTGGCTGCCATCGATCTTTACGTCTCGCTCGATAACGGCGCCACATTCGATATCGTCAACGAAAACGTGCCTCAAACCGGCAGCTACACCTGGTTCCCGGCCAACCGCCCGACCACGACCGCCATCTTTCGCGTCGTCGCGCTCGACAATGCCCTGAACATCGGCATGGACGACAGCGATGCGGTGTTCGAGATCGCCTCCCCTCCCGGCGGCGCGGTGCCGAGCACACTTCGTGACTTCGACATGCCCGGCAGCCAGCCCTTCGAATCGGGCGTGCTGAATCCGCCATCGGATTGCGCCCAGTGCCACGGCAACTACGACCCGACCGTCGAGCCCTTCTACAACTGGAAGGGCAGCATGATGGCCCACGCGTCCATCGACCCGCTCTTCGAGGCATCGCTGGCCATCGCCAACCAGGATGCGCCCGATTCCGGCGACCTCTGTCTGCGTTGCCATATCTCGCGCGGCTGGCACCAGGGGCGATCGGTCCCCACCAGCGGTACCCAGATGCTCGATGCGGATCTCATCGGCGTCGCTTGCGACCTCTGTCATCGCATGGTCGATCCCAACTACGTGCCGGAGAATCCCATCGAGGACCAGGCCATCCTGGCGGCCCTGAGCTTCCCGGGCACTGAATACGGCAACGGCATGGTGGTGATCGATCCGACCGGCGCCCGGCGAGGTCCCTTTGTCGACGCCACCAGCGGTCATCCCATTCTCGTCTCGCCCTTCCACCAGGAGGCCGCCATCTGCGGGACCTGTCACGATGTCAGCAATCCCGCCTTCGAGCGCGACGAATTCGGCAACTATCTTCCCAACGCTTTCGATGCCCCGGCCACCGATTTCTCGCCCCACAATCTCGGCCCGGTCGAACGCACGTACAGCGAGTGGCTCCACAGCGCGTACAACTCGCCCCAGGGCGTCTACGCGCCGGAGTTCGGCGGCAACAAGTCGCACGTCTCCACCTGCCAGGATTGCCACATGCGCGACGTGACCGGCCAGGGCTGCAACCTCTCGCCGCCGATACGTGACGACCTGCCCCTGCATGACATGACCGGGGGCAGCACGTGGCTGCCCGGCCTGCTCAGCAGTCTTCATCCCGACAAGGTGGATCCGGCCGCCATCGCCTCGGGCATCGAGCGCGCCCGGTACATGCTGCAGAATGCGGCGGAACTCGAAGCCGTGCAGCAGGGCTCGACGCTGCGCGTCAAAGTCACGAACAACACCGGCCACAAGCTGCCCACCGGGTACCCGGAGGGGCGGCGCATGTGGCTGAACGTCGAATTCTACGATGCCGGGAACAACAAGCTGTCCGAGTCGGGACATTACGATTCGAGTACCGGCCATCTGACGCATGATGCCGAGGTGAAGATCTACGAGATCGAGCCGGCCACCAAGGGCATTCCCGGGTTCGACGACGGTACGCTGTTCCACTTCGTGCTGAACAACGATGTCATCAAGGACAACCGCATTCCTCCGCGCGGTTTCACTAACGCCTCTTACGACGCGTTCGGCGGCGCGCCGGTGGGGCACACGTACGAGGACGGCCAGTACTGGGATTATACGTACTACACGATTCCTCCCGGCACGGCTTCGGTCGAGGTCGAGTTGTATTACCAGAGCACGAGCAAGGAATTCATCGAGTTCCTCCAGGCGAACAACATGACCAATAACGCCGGCCAGATCATGTACGACCTGTGGAACAACAACGGCAAGTGCCCGCCGGAAGAGATGGCCGGACTGACGATCCCCGTCGACTGTGCGGATATCGGTGATTTCAATCGTGACTGCTACGTGACCGCCGCCGACTTCGATCTCTTCGATGCCTGCCGGTCCGGGCCGATGCTTGCCCACGACCCCGGCTGCGAGGATTACGATCTGGATCTCGACGGTGACGTGGATCAGACGGACTACGGCCTGTTCCAGCCGCACTACACGATCACCCCCGATTGCTTCGTGGACAGCGATTGCGATGACGGCCTTTACTGCAACGGCGTCGAGACCTGCAACGCCGGTGTCTGCGAGGCGGGCACCCCGGTGGACTGCTCCAGCGCGGGCGATCAATGCAACACCGGCACCTGTGACGAGACCGGGGATACCTGCATCGCGGTCCCGGTGTCGGACGGCACGGCCTGTGACGACGGCGACGCCTGCGCGGGGGACACCTGCCAGGCGGGCGTCTGCGAGCCCAATGTGTGTGAATCCCCCTTCACACTGCTGTCCAACGGCGTGATCGAGAACCAGACCGGTAACGACTACTACACCGGCAGCCCGTTCGGCTCGTTGCCGATGGACGATCTGCGGACAACCGCCGAGGAACAGGATCTCGGCATCGGCGGCAATAACGTCAACCGCTGGTGGGAAGCCCGGTTCGAGGATCTGGGCTCGGGCACCGTGAGCGATGTGCAGGCGGTGGTACAACTCCGGCGTGAGGATGCGCTGACCGGCGACGTGGTGATCGAAGTGTACCGTGGCGGGGCACTGGAGACGAGTCAGACGGTCCCGACCGCCAACATCGTCAGCGACGCCAGCCCCGGCTCGCCGCCCACGCAGGTCGTCGTTGATCTGCCCACGCTGACCGGTCTGGACGTCTCCGCCGTGAACGATCTGACGATTCGCATCTACATCGACAACGGCAACAACAAGACGCTCTGGTGGTCGTACGCGGAGGTAACGGGGATCTACTGAGACCGCATCACATGGCTTCGATCAGGCTCAGCGTCATCGCGAGGCTCAGGACAGCGATCAGGATGGCGGTGATCCACTGCACGAGCGGGCGAATACGCAGGAATTGCTGCCTGAAACGCAGCAGGACGAAAGTCATCGGAATTGTGGACGTGAGATAAACCATCTGGACCCCTGTATCTCTCGGCAGTCGACCATTAGCGTAAAGTGCCGCATACAGAAGAGTGACGATGCCGACGCAGGCCGCCAGGGTCATCAGGAGGAGCACCCAGGCGCCCATGCGCGGATGGCGAAGCTTGATGTTTAAATGGAGTTCACGACCGCACTCCGGGCATCGCTCGGATGTCAGGTTGCGCACGTTGTAACCACAGGCAGGGCAGGCCACATCCCGTTCGTGCAAGAAGGCTCTCAACTGTGATTCGGCGCCCACATCTTCGTCGTTGTGGCGTAGCGAGTCGGCTCTTTCGTTCATGATCCTTCTCTGCACTCAAGAGATCAGCATGATCAGGCAAGCGATATTCACAATCAGGATGGCCAGAAATCCGGCTGCGACGCCAGATCCGAATTCTCCCTCGATAGACGACTCCAGGAGTGGGGATCATCAGGAAAAGTCCTATTTTTGTCAAGCAGAAGACTGCATCCGAGATGCGATTGCGATAGGGAGGCCATCCTTCCGCCATGATGAGGAGGATATAAAACAACCCGAGCCCCGCACATACGCTGCTGGCAACCAACAGCAGTATCCACGGGGTATACGATACTCCCTCCGCCCCGAGGCTGAGCGCCAGTTCGTTATCGCATCCCGGGCAGACCGGATCGGGGATGCCCCGGAGCGGGTAGCCGCAGCGCGGACACGTGACGTCATTCGAATTCAGGAAATGCAGCAGATGCTCCCGCTCCGTCCAGTGCCGGCCCTGAGGGGCAGCGGCAGGAAAGTGATCCATCGTGTGGCTCCCATGTGTCCATCCTATCCATATCGATTACGCCGGGCCCGAATCAGCGCGCGTCAGGTCTCCCTTTGCGCCTCGCTCCGCTCAACCCATCGTAGTATCGTCGGGTGAAAGCATCGATGACGACCGGCTGACCGCGTGAGCTCGTGGATGAATAGCCAAGAGAATACACACTCCGTTCAACAAAAACGAGCTGAGTTTCCTTGGCGATCTGTGCAGCATGGGGCATGAACCTTGTATGCGCGCATGTCCTGAGAAATCTTCGGGACGCAGGACCCATGAACAAGCTGTCCTGAGTCAACATTGTGAAGAAGAATTACGAACTGAAGTTCCTGCAACCATTACGACATGCAAGCCGGCGGAAACGAACAAGTTCTATTGTGTTGCGGCGGGGCACTGCTCCTGCTGGCGAGCACCGTTGCCTTGTGCCGGTGACCGGCCGCTTCATCTCTAATGGACCGCTATAGATTGCTTCGAACGGGGAAGACCCACTCGCCGCTATGGCATCCTTCGAGGTCACATCGGAATTCTTGGGCTGATTCAATCTTCATGAAAATCACGCCATGGGGAACCGGGCACCCCCATTACTATTGAGGAGAATTCGGGTGTAGGCCGAATGCAATTCATGCCGGTGTTACGTCACATCGCCCAGAAAGGAGGACACGGACATGAAAGCGAAGAGGATTCGAGCGTGCCTGATTTGGAGTGCGGTTGTTTTGGGAAGCGTTGTTGGGGTCCTGCCCGCCAACGGACAGGTTCAACTCCCCGACTGGTGGGATGGTGAGAGTTGGGTCTTTGAGGATCTATGCCCCTTTGAAATGGATCCAAGGCCGAAGGATCCCGATGCCGTCGATCGATTTCGTTATACGATGCTGGATCTCGATCCGGGAGACGACTTCTACTTCACGTGGGTGGCGTTGCCCAACGGATTCGGCTGGGATGGGATGAACTTCGGCGTCGAGGTTGGCGAGATCAGCGTGGGCACCATCATGCCCGAACAGAATTCCTGGCCGGCGCTCCCGGCAAATCGCCTCGTTTTCGATCCGCCCGTCAAGAGTTTCGAGATCGTCGGGCTCCCCGGAGTGAATATCGATCCGTTGGATCCTTCTGACCAGCGTATCTTCCCCGTCTGGTTCGGATGGACGCCTGATGAATGCGGCGCCGACATCGCCATCACACCGTTGCCCGAACCGGTCTCGCTTCTTGTATTTGCGCTCGGTAGTGTGCTGATACTCCGTCGATGATAGCGCTGGAGATCGGGTGAAGCCGTGGTGCAGGCGGCTTGCCTGCACCACCCGCTTGTGAACACCGCGTTTCCGCTTATCGATGCAGGCTCCTGCGGGTGTTCACATCAAGCGATTGTACGCTTCACGAACGCGCTGAGGTGGTTGGCCGAATCCAGTAAGCGGCACGCTGTTCGCGCTCAAGCCCCAAGCAGATAATCCATACACGCTACTTGCGCTTCATGAATTGCAACCGCGGCAACTGCTGACAGAGCACACCCCCGTCGACGATGATCGTCTGCCCCGTCATGTAGGCCGACGCATCCGACGCCAGGAAGACGCATGCGCCCACGCAATCCTCCACCGAGCCGAAGCGATGCTCCAGCGGTATGTGCTCCCTGTAATACTCGATGAACTCCGGCGGCGTCTCGAAATCGGCGATGATCTCCGTCTCGATCACACCGGGCGAGAGCGTGTTGACCGTGATGCCGTGCGCGCCGAGCTCGATGGCCAGCGACTGCGTGAGCAGCTCGAGTCCGCCCTTGCTGGCGTTGTAATGGGCGAGCCCCGCCTCGGCGACGAACCCGTTCTTGCTCGACAGGTTGATGATGCGCCCCTTCACACCCTCCGCCACCATTTTCGGCGCTACCGCCTGCGTCAGGTAGAACACCGCATCGAGGTTGACCGCCATGATCTTGCGCCAGTGCTCGGCGGAGATTTCGTCGTAATGCTCCTGGTAAGCGATGCCGGCGTTGTTCACCAGGATGTCGATCCGCCCGCACTCGCGCCACATGCGCGCCGCCAGGTCCGCCAGCCCGTCATGCTCGGCGAGATCGTACTGATACGTCCACACCCGCCGGCCCAGGGCGCGAATTTCGTCGGCGGCTGAGTCTGCCTCCGGTTTTGCCGAGCGATACACGATCGCCACGTCCGCCCCGTGCTGCGCCAGCCCGACGGCCAGCCCCCGACCGATGCCCCGACTGCCCCCGGTGACCACCGCCACCCGACCCGAAAGATCAAAACGTTGCTGAGCGTTCACGTCCAATGCCTCCCATCGTTGCAGGATCTCAAACCGACAGCATAATTCACACCCGGAGGAAACGCACGAATCCCCCATACTCGCTTAGGGATCGCCCGGCAACATCAAATGAATCGAGGCCTGTCATGATCGCACACCGCCGTCACCCGCATCGCCTGGTCCGAAGCGCGAGCGGATTCGCAGTCGCGCTGCTGATGCTCTTTGGAGTGCGAAATGAGGTCTCCGCCGAGTGGTCTCCGTGGACTCCGGAAATTCTCGACGGCGCCGCCGAAGCCCGCCCGTACCTGCCGGACTATTCCTATGCCGGTTATGCCTTTGGTGAGAAAGCGCCCCCTCACCACCCCGTAACGATGCACGTGAAGGACTTCGGTGCTTCCGCGAATGATCACAAGGACGACACCTCCGCCATTCTGCGCGCCGTCGAAGAGGCTCACGCGCATGAAGGTCCCGTTGTGCTCGGGTTCGATGCAGGGCGATACATCCTGCGCGAGGTCATCTGGATCGAGAGGAGTGACTTTGCACTTCGCGGCCAGGGATGCGGTCCCGACGGAACTGTGCTGGACGTCCCGGTGCCCCTGGCGGAGATGGATCTTTCGCGCGATGCCACCGCCATGAAGAACCTCCAGAAATACCTCGACTCCTCCGGGCGCGAGGGCTTCTCTCCGTTCTCCTGGAGTCGCGGCGTCATCTGGGCACGCATGAAGGATGCTCCCGAATCGCAAACGCTCACGCAGGTGCGCTCCGGAACACGAGGCAAGCATGCTTTGGTCGTCAAAGATTCGCGCGGACTTCGACCCGGTCAGATGTATCGCCTCCTTCGCCACGATCCGGAAGTGAACGACTCTCTCTTCGAGCATGTGTACGATCACGAGGGCATCAAGGTCGGCTCCTGGCTGGCGGAGCGTCCGGTCTATGAAACGGTGGTCGTGACGAAGGTCGACGGGAATCGCGTCGAGGTGAAGGCGCCGTTGCTCCACGACGTCCAGCCCGAGTGGAAGGGGGAACTGGTGACGTTTCCCGTTCTCCGAAACGTCGGCATCGACAAGTTGCGTATCGAGTTTCCCAACCGCAAACGCTACGGCGGCCATCACAAGGAAGACGGGTACAACGGCATTTACATGAACCGCGTCCGCGACGGCTGGATTCGCGATGTGGCGGTGATGAACGGTGACTCGGGCATCATCCTCGGCGCCACGTACTGCACGACCACGCGCGACATCGAGATCCGCGAGTCCATCGGTGCGCACTACGGCATTCATGTCGGCTGGGGACAGCACAATCTCGTGCGGAACTTCCACGTCGATACGCGCGCGATTCACACGCTCAGCTTCAACACTGGATGTCGCGCATCGGTCTTTACTTCAGGAGTCGATCACCATTCCCGCCTCGATCAGCACTGCGGCATGAACCTGCAGAATCTCTTCGACAACATCGAGGTCCGTCACGCGCAGCCGGGCTTCTCGCTCTTTCTTCATGGCGGAGGTCAGGAGTTCTTCCCGTTGCACGGCGCATTCAATACCTTCTGGAACATCCGGTTGAATTTCGACACTCCTGAGAAGCTGGCTCCGCCGGTCACGATCCAGGGATCGCGCCTGCCCGGCCCGTCTGTGCGCATCATCGGCATGACCGCTAACGTACCGGTTGCCCTCGAGGGCTATCATCCGAATCCCTACATCGAGGGGACGAACCGCGACGACCTGGGTGTGCCGTCACTCTATCTGGAGCAGGTAAAGAATCGCCTCGGGATCTCCGCCATTTATCCCTGAACGAGCGTATCGCGTTCAGGGTGAAGGAGAGATGATGACCTCCACCGAGTCGGCGCTTTCCGAGTTGTCTTCCTCCGCTTCGGTGGTGACTTCGAGCTGGATGCTCGGCCAGGAATCTATGGACGGATCGACTTCAGAATCCGGCGTCCAGGGTTCTTCATTCTTGATGTTCGTCGGCAGCGGTAAAGGTTCGAGCCCCTGTTTGCGTCGCAGGCGATTCTGCGTATCGAACCTCGTCTTGATTACACCCGACCCGATCCGCTCGATGGATCCATCCAGCTTGCCGACGATGACGCCGCTCCACGCTTCCACGATAAGTCCCTGCCCGCTGTACGAACTCCAGTCGGGATCCGGAGAGAAAATCAGGATCCACAATTCCGCATTCCCCGTCTCCCGATCGATGCCGTGACAGGTGAAGACATAGTCGCCGTACCGGTGGGCGATGGTATCCTCGGGCAAGCTCTCCACGGTCTGTTCGATCAACTCCGCCTTTTCCTCGGGCGTACTCGCGTCGTAGGCCCCCAGCAGTCGATCTCCCAGCGGAAGCATCTCGAAATCGGTCTGAAACTGCGACGTCGCGAACTCGCCGGGCCGGCAATGCTCGTCGACCAGCAGTTCGACCGCGTGCTCCGGCCAGCGGCCGCGATCGTCCGCAAAATCGTGCAGGGCGTCGGTCATGCCCTGGACTTCCGCCGTGGTGTTCGTGGTGATCTGGTTCGGCGGCGGCATGGGGCCGAATCCACCGTTGCCTAGCGAGTAGATGAGCCAGGCATACAGCCCCACGACACTCATCACCATGAGCGCCGGAAGCGTCAGCACTGCCAGCGACGCTCGTCCGCCGTGCACGCGCTGCGAATCCTGAATCATCAGGATCGCGCTGACCATCCACCAGATCGACCAGAAAAACGAGAGGTAGGGCCCCAGGCACGGAATCGCCGTCAACGCCATCGGCCCGCTGCTGTAACACAGCGCCTGATACGTCCGTCCGATGGTATGCGCGCATCCGCCGGTCACGCGCAGCAGAAACTGGATCACCAACCCCCAGATCACGACCACCAAGAGCTGAACGAACGCGCTGACGACGAAAAAGAACAGGGTTCCGATGGCGGCCTCCGGCTCGATAAACAGCATGAAGATCACCAAAGGTAACGACCCGATGACCAGCGTCAGTCCGAGCATCAGGGCGAGGAAGCCCCATGCGGAGACCAGTGGACTCGTCATCGGCACGCTCCGAATCAACCTTACCGGCGAGACCATCCCCCGACCGATCATGGCAAGCATCGCCTTGAAGAATCCCAGCTTGCCGCGATCCAGCCACGGGCAGCGGTCCGGCGCGGTCTGGTCCTCCGAGACGTGATCGGCGGGCAGCAGCGTCATGTCGTCCATGTGGATGTGTTGACCACAGTTCACGCAGTCGAACGACATCGGGTCGAGATGCCCCTTACCGTCGGTGCCGTAATACTGCTGGCCGCAGTGCGGGCAGAGGTACTTCACGCTGTTGATCGCGAACTCGAAATCACTCGGGCGGAAGGGCGATCCGCACTCCGGGCAGATCCGCGACGTCAGGTTCCACAATCGATAATCGCACGTTTGACAACGCATGGTTTCAACGTCCCCTCAGCGTGAACACATCTCCCCCTGTATACCGCCTCACTCCGGCCACTTGGCGACCTCTTCCTTGACCTTCGCCCGCGCGAACCAGATCAGCAGGAATACCGGCCAGATCGCCGCCAGAAGGACGCCGCAGAACATCGAGGCGATCGCGATGGCTTCTTCTCCCGGCATACCCGCATAAGAAGACGTGTACATCTCTCTCTGCAGCCAATAGCTGACGATCATCGAGATGAACATGAGCGGAAGATTGATCACAGCGTACAACCGGCTCCATGCGACTCCCTGCCGACGTCGCTTGAGCACCTTCGCGCCCGCCATGATCAGGAAGATGGCCAGCAGCAGGCCCACCGCCCCCAGCAGAAGACTGATCGGATTGTCCATGTCCGCTCTCTTCATGGCCTCGATATTCGGATCGCCCGCCAGCGTTATGTTCGAAATCCAGGCGATGTACTGCTCCCAGAATAGCATCGTGCCGATTCCGCAGAGACCACCGAGTGTGTAAAAGGCACCCCACACGATGCTGATGACCCCGACAACCGTCGGCCAGGTAGTAGTCTTCGGCGGAGGTGGCGCGTAGCCCACCGCCGTCGGCGGAACCTGCGGCGGTGTCGGGGGGGCATACCCCGCCGTGGGCGGCTCGTGGCTGGTCGGCGCGTTCGGATCGTCGGAGTACGGCGGTTGTGGCGGCTGCGGATCAGACATGGTGGCTCCCGGGTCGGTGAATGGACGCGAAATCGGGTCTGTTCACGAATAAGCTACCCTCACGGGCGCGGTGATGCAAAGAGTCACGACCGTCTGCTCGCGTTGGCGGTACGCTCTTCGTCGCACGCTGCTACAATAGGGTTATCTGCCTGCGATGCAATCACGGTGGCAAGCTCAGACAGGAGCAGTGACGATGGCCGATTCCTCACAACCGGCGGTGGCGGCACCCGACGTCAAGGAAAAACAGAAACCCGGGGCGACAAAACCCAAGCCGAAGAAGCAGCCGCCCTACAACGTCATTCTCCACGACGACGATGACCACACCTACGAATACGTCATCGAGATGCTGGGCAAGCTCTTCGGCCATTCGGTCACGAAGTCGTTTCGCATGGCGGAGGAAGTGGACACGACCGGTCGCGTCATCGTGGACACCACGACGCTCGAACGTGCCGAACTCAAGCGCGACCAGATCCACGCGTACGGCAAGGATGTCCGCATGTCCAAGTGCAAGGGTTCCATGCGCGCCACCATCGAGCCCGCCGAGGATGACTGATTCCTATCAGGCCTGTCTCTCCACGCGAGCAGGGACCAGTCCGTACCGCGACCGTGAGGAGTGCGCAGTTCTCACACGCATACGTGGCAGCTCTCGCTGTTGATGAAGCACGATCATAATCGTTCCGCCAGAATCGCCATCGGCGCCTCCCCCACGCGCGTCACGAACAACACACCGCGCCGTTTCCCCTTCAGCTTCAACCCTCGACGCAGATCCTCCGGCCGGGCGGCAAACCCGCGCGTCTTGATCTCCAAATCGCCCATGTCGTGCGAGCGGAGCCACGCCCGCGCCGACTTCCCCGACCACGCCTGCACGTCGATCACGCGAAACGCCGTCAGCAGTTCACTCTCAATCGCCCGCGCGCCGATCAGGTAGGCGATCCATGCATCCAGCGGCGCCAGCCCATACTTCCGCGCCAGCACACCGACCAGCCCCGCGCGAATGACGGCACCATCCGGCTCGTGCAGCACGTCCCCCGCGCGCACCTCGACACGTTCCGGCCACGACAGATCCTCCTCTGCTTGAGCTTCGATGCGTTCCCCAGTGGGCAGCACCGTCGCGCTGCGACCCACGCGGGCCAACGTACCGGTCCAGATCATCGCCTGCTTGCATTCGCCGTGATGACTGATCAACTCGAGTTCGTGATCGACCGGTATGCCTGAAAAATCCGCCCCCGGTGAAAGCTTCACCCCCGCGTGCTCCACATCGCGCACGATCCGCCAGACCACTTCGATGTCGGGTGATGCCTGCACGGCATCGTGACGTTTCGCGCCGTCCGCCCGCCGATCCGGATCGATGTGGATCGCATCGCACGCGGGCAGGTCGAACGTGACATCACCGACGCGCGTTCGCGCCTCATGGCCGTACACCGACACGTTGTGCGACGCCAGTTCCACGCGTACCGCCGACCAGTCCATCACTGTCACGTCGGCATGCTCCGCCAGGGCGAGGGCATCCCCGCCCATCCCACAGCACAGGTCCGCCACCCGCGCGCACTCCGCGTACCTTCGCGCTTTGTACCTGGCGACGACCTCATCCGTCGATTGCTCGAGCGACACGCGGTCGAAGAGCATCTCGTCCGCCCGTGAGAACTTCGACCGCGCCTTGTGCCGCAGAACCACCTGGTGCCACGCCGCCGCCACCTGCTCGGCGTCGAGTCGTTCGCGCCATTTCTCGATCGCCGCCGGGGTGTCCGCCGGGTCTTCCTCCATCGCGCGCATCACCGCCGCGCCCTCCCCCGAATGCAGCCACGCCACTTCCTCCAGCGTGATCGCACGATCCTGGCGGATCCACTTTCCCGGGGTCGGCGTTCGGCGACTCATGGGACCCCCTCGAGCTCGGGAACCTCGCCTGTCGACGGCGCGCGATCCAGCAGACGCACGACGGCTGAGGCGGTGACGATACACACAATGACGAACAGGGCGGTCGGCATCGCCGCCTCGTCGCCGAAGTGTAGCGTGGCCAGCACCGTGCCGAGGCCCGCGTTCTGCATGCCGATCTCGATAAGCAGCGTTTTGCGCTGGTTGAAGGGAAGGCGGAACAACGAACCCACGCCATACCCCATCGCCATGCCGTACACGTTAAGCATCAGCACGACCGCAAAGAGCAAGAGCACGACATTACCCTGAAGCCGCTCGAGGTTTCTCGCCACGACCACAGCGCAGATGAACACGATGAAGGTCACGGAGATGGCGGGAAAGATGCGGTCGATCCTCTTGATCGCCGACTCGAATCGATAGCGCAGCGCCAGACCCAGCAGCAATGGCGCCACGACCGTCATCACGAGATCCAGGAACATGCTTCGGAAATCGACCGGCAACTGCTGCCCGGCCAGCAACAGCACCAGCGCCGGCGTCAGCAGCGGGCACAGCAGGGTCGACACCGTCGTCAGCGACACGGAGAAGGCGGTGTCGGCCCTGGCGATGTAGCACAGGACGTTACTGGCCATGGCGCCCGGTGCGCTGCCTGCCAGCACGAGCCCGACGGTGAATTCCGGCGACAGACCGAACAATCGCGCTACGGCAAACGCGCCGAACGGCATGATCGAATACTGCGCCGAGCACCCGAGCAGCACGAGCCACGGCCGCCGTCCGATGTCGCGGAAGTCCTTCGTGCTCAGCACTGCCCCGATACCGAACATCGTCAGCGCGAAGAATCCCTTCATCCCACGTCCCAGGACCAGGAAGGGCTCCGGCCACAGATACGCCACGCCGCAGAACAGGAGTACCCAGACGGTGAAAAAGCGTGTATAGATCTGGAGAGCCCGGCTGATCATCGGAAAGGCAACGTTCCATTCAGGGAATTCAAGCAGCGGCCGAACGGGACCGATTCCTATCCTGCGATTGTAACGTTCAAGCGATCCTTTCGGCGAGCGCCGGGAAGGTCAGACACCATGAGCGGGAATATCGGTCTTTCGGAGTCCCAACCCTTCACGGTGGTACACGCCATGGAAAGACCATGCGAGCAGCCTTCCTTCGAGATCTCCTACGAGCTCACGCGGGACGACCTGGTCGAAGCGGCCTTCTTTCTGTCCAAGTCGTCCTCCTACGTCAAGCGGCAGCACCGCACCGTCCGTCTGGTCATATATGGCATCGCGCTGATCTGCCTGCTGCTGGTGGCGTCGGAGTTGCTGCTTCAAGGGGCGATGCCCAACCTGATGCTCAGTCTGGTCGTACCGCTCACGCTGGTGTGCACCGTGACCTATGTCCTTGCCTCGCCCAAGCAGCAACGCAGGCAGATCGCCAAACTCGTCGACGCCCAGAAAAACACGATCGCGCTTTCGCCCACGACCATCCGCCTGAGCGCACAGGGTGTCGAACTCGAAAACAGCTACGTCTACCATCGGCTGAAGTGGCTGGCGGTCTGCCAGGTACGCCAAAGCGATCAGTACATTCTGCTCTACCTGACGCAGCTCTCGGCGGAGGTGATCCCGAAATCCGCCTTCGACTCCACCGAGGCGGCGGAGGCCTTCTTTGCGTTCGCCGCCCGGCACTGCAGTACCGAGGCCGAGTGCCCCAAGTGCCACTACGATCTGCGCGGCAACACGTCCGGCGTCTGCCCGGAGTGCGGCACACCCACACGTCAACCCGAGGCGCGAACCGCGCCGCCGACGCAGCCGCCGGTTCATGCTTGAGTTCGCGTGAAGCTGGATACGCGTCGAACGCTGTAGAAACAAGAACCGCGACCGTGAGTCTGATCACGATCGCGGTTCATGGGTATTCATCAGCTCGGGAGGGAGCGATTACTCTGTTGCGTCGCCGGACTCCTCGGGCGGGCTCTCCAGTGTCGAGTCTTCGGCCATCTCCGCCTCCGTCTTGGCGGCGATCTCGGGGAACATCTCCGCGACGAGATCATGGAAGATGCCCGCGTAATCGACCGTGTACGGCTCCGTGGTGATCTGTGCTTCTTCCACCGCCGCTTCCATCTCCGCAACAATCGCTTCCAGATCTTCGGCCGTCAGATCCTGTTTCATCTCCGGCACCTGGGGATTGGCTTGACTCGTCGCCTGATTCAGAGTCTCGTTGAAAGTCGCTTCCGGGATCGCATTCTCGATGTAGCCGCGCTTGAAACGCATGAAGACCAGTTCCACCTCCGCCTTGCGCGCTTCGTCCGGATTCACCTTGGCGTAGTATTCCATTTCCACTGCCTCGATGATGACGAGTTTGAAGAACTGCGACTGACTCAGGAGGTTGAAAAACTCGCCGAACTGCGTCCACGTGATCTCTCCGTCTCCAAAAGCCTGGCTGACGGCCTTGATATCCACGAGTGCGCGTTCCTTCTGCTCCTGGGGAAGCTCCGAGCTTTGAATCGCTTCCGTCGCCGCGGCTTCCAAGGCCCCAGCAGCCAGTGACCGCGCGTTAATGACGATATAGGTCACGCATCCGCCGCAGATCAGCAGAAACACCAGAAAGATGATCCCGATGATGAGCAGCCAGGAGCGACCGGACTTCTGTTGCTGCGGGGCGGCGGGCATGGGGGGCGGTTCGGTGGCCATGATGTCTCCTCGTTTTCGATCATGGAAGTTTCAACGCAGGGTTGTTGCGAAGAGAGCATGGTTCTTCGCGACGCACGTGAAGCATACTCGATTGCACGAAGCCTGTCTTGCGGAATCCCGCGCATCACGGGGCGACTTCAAATACCGCCGCCTCATCCACCCAGGCGTATCCCTTCTCGCCATCGAGTCGGATCTCCAGCGAAACACGACCCGCCTCCGGCGGGGCGGTGAAGTCCGCCGTGATTAACGTCCACTGGGTATCTCCCGTCAGCGCCTGCTTGGATTGGATCTCAGCCAGCGTTTTGTGCGGATTCGTGACCACGGTTCCGGCGAGGTAAACACCACGTCCTTTCCCGGCTCGTACCCCGCGCGTCCATGCCCGACACTGGAGGCGGTAACGCTTACCGGGCTCAATGCTTGAGTATCCCGTCCATTGAATCAGGCCCACTTCCCGGCCACCAACGGCGTGCAGCCGCTGCGACCGAGTGCCCACATAAGAACTCTCCCCGACCAGCGCGATCCGATTCGCATCACCAATCGGCGCCCAGCCCAACGCCGTCGCCGAGCCCGGCTCGCTGCGTTCGAAGCCGCCGTTCCGCACCAGGTTCTCCTCGATCGGTTCCCCCGGTCCGAGCGTCAGCCGGATCGCGGTCGGATCCCCCGTGGCAATCCGATGCTCGCCCAGCACGTGCGAGAGAAATCCCGGCTTGCTGGCCGTGATCGTGTAGTACCCGTGGGGCACTTCCGGGAAGCGGAACCGCCCTTCGTCGTCGGACGTCGCATGAAATCCGCCGGGTTCGACAGTGATCTCCGCCCCAACCAGCCCCTCGTCCTTCGCACTGTTGATGACCTGACCGTCGATGCCCCCGTGGTTGACGGAGATGACCGGGATGTTCTTCACGACGTTCTGCCCCGCCGCCACCTTCACACGGAACACGCTACCCCCGTGCGAGGAACTCTGGAATCGAAAGGCATGGGCCTTCTCCGAGGTTGGGATTGGCGAGAGGATGAAGTTACCGAATCGGTCCGAGGTGAACGAGAGATCCGAACCCTGGTGCTTGACGGTCACGTCGGGGACCGGTCCCTTCGTCATGGTGTCGACAAACCTGCCCGAGACGCAGCCGTAACTGCTGGTCGGCTTGGCCAGGGCGGCAACATACTCGAAATCGAGCGTCGGGCGCGACGGCCAGCCCGTGGCATCGGTCGTGCTGTCGGCGTGAACCCAGTTGCTGTTGTTCATCTTCTCGAACGGGTGGGCAAAGTCCCAGATGCACATGCCCAGTACCTCGGGCCACTGCCCCCAGTAATCCCGGAATGTGCGCAAGTGATAGTCGGCACGACGTTCGCGATCGATGATCGGATATCCTTCGTTTCCGCCCTGGCCGAGGAAGTATCCGGTCTCCGTGCCCATGACCTTGAGCCGGCCGATCTCGCAGCCGTGCGCCTTCAGCCGCTCGAGTTCGTGCACCCAGAGATCGATGCAGGCGAACTTGCGTGTGGTCGTGCCGTCATGGATGTTGTCTTCCGGCGGCGTGGCGGCCGGGTAAGGGTGCGTCGCCCAGTAATCGAAGCTGTGGACGAACTCCGGCTCAGCCTTACACATGGCGTCGATGAACTTGAGGCTGTTGTACTCACCGCCGGGGGACATGGCCCCGGGCGAGATGAGGATGCGATCGTCGCCGATCGAACGTATCGCCCGAAATGTCGCCATGTAGAACTTCGCGAACTCTGCCGGCCGGGTGGTCCCGCTCCACTCGAGGCCGAGGTTCGCTTCGTTCCAGACTTCGATATACAGCGGGCATTTCTCAGATAACGGCAGCCCCGCCACCACGCGCTTGAACGCCTGGGCGATGTCTTCGTAAGTGCCCTCCGGTGTGTCGGCCGGCTTCTTCCAGATGCCGTCCACATGCAAGCCGCCCAGGCGCACCACCGGAATCAACTGCCGATCGTAGAGCGTTTGCACCAGCTTCACCTGGGAGGCATCGGGCCCGCGCGTTTCCGGCGTGATGCCGTACTCGAAGATCTTGACGTAGCCCCACGGCCCGCACACGCGCCGCGCCCATGCGGTGTGATGGTCGATGTTGGCGTCGGTGCGCGCGTCATGAATCATGAGGTGCACACCATAAGGATTGTTAGGTCGAGTTTCAGCGGAGAGCGCTTCAACGCTTGCAAGTGCCGTCACGACCATCAGGACACAGTGGAAACTTCGCATCAATGGACCTCCTCCTGAAAATGCAGCCGGCCATACACCATCTCACAGATTGACATCTTCGATCATCACGACATCCCTCGCAAGATCGAGTCGCGATTGCCCTTCGTCAGCATCTTCAAGAATCATGAGGTTAGCCAATAAGAACAACGACAAATAAGCATATGTCTTAAAGGGAAAACGGCAAATCTTGATGTATGTTAATTGAAGACACGGTGAGTCGTGAGTCTCGTCTGCGCCGGTCGGTCGTTCATCTCATGCAAGATACTGTTTCCGAACATGTTCAGACCCGTGAGGAGGTGCACAATGTTTCATGTCCAGTGTGATCGCTATCGCCTGGCGATGAGTATCCTGGCGTTCTTGTGGTTGGTCTCCCCGGCGAGCGCACAATTTGCCCCCGATGATTCGATCAGCATCGGCCTGGAATCCAATCCCGTCGAGATCGAGTTGGATCCCAACGCACCGCCATGGGACAAGGAAATCAATGATCCGCAAGGGGCACCCTGGGCGGACGATCTGTACGACATACAGCAGGGAATCGATCTCAGTCTATTGACCGTCATCCAACTCGACGAGTGGGTCAAAATCGGCGGGGTACGTCCGTGGACGGATTGGCACGAGGAGATTCTCGATGGACCGGGTTGGGTCTGGGATCGAGGCTTGTTGGGTCTGCCGGGAGTGAGCGGTCCGTTTCTCGAGGTCAAGCCGCCGGGGGGCTCCGGATTCAATCCCCCCTCGGGCCTGGCGATCAACGCAACGGATACCACGGTGGACTTCTTCTTCGATCCGCTTGCTCCCGGTACGGAGGTGCACATCATCAAACGACTGATCTTCGTCGGTCCTGATCTGCAGCTCAACACCGGGGATATTTTCCAAGGTCCGCTGGTCATCCGGGAATACCCGACGCCCGAACCCGGTGCGCTGTTGCTCATGATGGCATCGGGAGGATGGCTCTTGTGGCGCAGACGACACCTGTCTTAGCGGGGGGTATGTTGCGGACTGGGGTGAGCTCGTGTACTCGCGGAGAGAAGCTCAATCGGCGCGGGGCAGGGTGATCGTAAAGGTCGTGCCGACATCGACCTGACTCTCGACGGAAATCGATCCTCCGAGTTCCTCGATGATGTCGCGACAGATCGCCAGTCCCAGCCCCAGTCCGCGGCGATCAGGCTTGTCCGCGTGCTGCTTGGTGCTGAAGAAGGGCTCGAAGATGCGCTCGAGGTTCTCTTCGGGGATGCCGCATCCCGTGTCGCGGACATGAATGACGACCTGCTCATCATCGGGATGTGCGTCGATCGTGAGTCGTCCCCGCCGGCCCAGCATGGCCTGGCGAGCGTTGATGACCAGGTTGAACAAGACCTGAAGCAGTTGATTGTCGTTGGCGCGGGCTCTCAGGTCGGCGTCGATCTGAAGCTTCAGTTCGATGTTGTCCTTGGCCAGGTCGCGGCCCAGGCAGGAGACCGCGTTCTCGACGAGATCAAGCAACCCCACCGCCTTGATCGCGCCGTCCGGCTGCTTGGCCATCCCGACCAGCCGGTCGGTCATCATCCCCATCGTCTCGATCCGCTGAAGCATCTTCTGCAGCGTACTTCGCATCAGATCGGTATCATTCTCACTCAGAGCGTGCGAGGCATACGCCACCACGGGCGTGAACAGATTATTGAACTCGTGGGCGAGCATCGCCGCAGTCGTGCCGATGCTGGCCAGCTTCTGCGTTTGGCGGAGCTGAAGCCGCAGATCGGAAAAATGGCGCTCGATGCGGTCAAGCTCCGCTTGTAGCGCATAGGCATCCCTCGGTAAATTACCCGGGGACGGAAAGAGCGAAGGGCTCCCGCCGGCACGACCTTCGGTCGAGGACGAGGAGGCGGGGGGGATTCGATGTGGGGATGAACCACGCGACAAGATGCATAAACTCCATGCTTGCAATACGTTGAATTGCTTTGTCGCATATCGGCAGTTCGAGCGGAAACACTTGAGGGGACTGGCATGAGTCGGCCATTGTCGGATCGCCTGGAAGAGCTGTTGACCCTGTCCGAAAAGCTCGGGATCGAGGTACGCGCCGAGTTCATGGGTGGCGGCGGAGGCGGGCTTTGCCAGCTCAAGGGGGCTCAGGTCCTGTTCGTGGACACTTCCGCCGACGTCACAACACGGTACGAACGGACGCTGGCCGCTCTGGCCACGTTGCCCGAGATCGAGGAGCATTTCGTGACCCCCGAGGTCCGCAAGGACCTGGAAAGCCTCAGGTAGCCTGCTTCGTGATGCCGAAATCAAGGAAGATTGGCGATCAGCCGTGCTCCAGATGGACTTCCGTCATTCAGGAGCGGTGCACATATCGCGGGTTTTGCTTGTTGGCAGTACAATTCCGGCCACAATTCGTTCAGGCATCATGAATTGATACACCTGGCCACGATCGGCTGTGAAGGAGAACCGAAATGGCAAGGCGTTCGAAAGTTATCCGCCGTCCCCCGCCGTCGGGCGGTGATGTTCCCGATAAATCCAAGATTCAGCCCGAAGGCGACAAGACGCCTCATGAATCGTCGGCCCCGCCGGCCCCGGAATCTCAGAAAACTCCTGTCCCAGGCCACGAGGCACGACGCGAGCCCAAGTTTATCGTCGGTATCGGCGCTTCCGCAGGGGGGTTGGAACCGCTCGAGACCTTCTTCAACGGCATGCCTGCTGACAGCGGTACCGCCTTTGTCGTGATTCAGCATCTGTCGCCCGACTTCAAGAGCCTCATGGATGAACTCCTGGGGCGTCGAACCTCCATGCGTATCCTGCGCGCCGAGAACGAGATGCGGGTGGAGGCCGATACGGTCTACCTGATTCCACCCAAGAAGGAGATGGCGATTCTGGACGGCAGGCTGATGCTGACGGATCAGGATCGGAGCGGTTCGTTGAGCCTGCCGATCGATGTCTTCTTTCGAAGTCTGGCCAGGGACCAGGAAGAGAAAGCCGTCGGGATCGTTCTCTGTGGAACCGGAAGTGACGGATCGCGCGGGATTCAGGAAATCCGCGACGGTGGCGGACTGACGATTGCCCAGGATCCCAAGACGACGCGTTTCGACGGGATGCCCCGAAGCGCGATTTCAACCGGCTCGGTCGACTGGGTGCTGCCGACGTCGGAGATTCCCCCGGCGTTGATGGGTTACTTCGCCGATCCGATCGAAGGACGAGTGCCGCCGGGAAGGAAAGCGTTGAAGGTGCCCAAGGAGGGCGTCGACGCCATTCTCGAACTGCTCAACGAGCATTACGGGATCGACTTTTCCTGCTACAAGCCGACCACGGTGACCCGGCGGATCGAGCGACGCCTGATGATCGTTCACGCGTCCAACCTGGAGGACTATGTCAGGCGACTTCGGGATGATCCGGAAGAACTCAACACGCTCTACAAGGATCTGCTGATCGGGGTGACGCGCTTTTTCCGGGACGCGGAAGGGTTCCAGGTCCTCGAACGCGAGGTGATTCCCGAGATCATGAGGGATCGCCCGAAGAATCAACCGGTTCGGGTGTGGGTCGCCGGCTGTGCCACGGGGGAAGAGGCTTACTCCCTGGCCATTCTTCTGCACGAACAGGCCAAGGCCGCGGGCTACCGAGGTGAGATCAAGATCTTCGCGACCGACGTCCATCGCTCCTCCCTGGACTTCGCGGCCTCCGGTCTTTACCCCGAGAGCGCGTTGACCGGTGTCTCTTCCGATCGGCTGGCGTCGTATTTCACCGCGGAGGACGGCTACTACCGGGTAACGAAAGAGCTCCGCCAACTGGTGGTCTTCGCGCCGCACAACGTCAGCAGCGACGCGCCCTTCACACGTATTGATCTGATCACCTGCCGGAACATGTTGATCTATCTGCAGCCCCAAGTGCAGAAGAAAGTGATCACCCTTTTTCACTTTTCTCTGGTGGTAGGCGGCGCACTGTTTCTCGGGGCCAGCGAGACCGTGGGCGACCTTTCCGATGAGTTTTCCCCGGTGGATCGGCACTGGAGGGTTTACCGCAAGCGCCGGGATGTCCGCCTGATCGGCACGACACCCTTGTCCATGTCATCCGGCCCCCTGGGAGCTCGCTACTCGGCGGGCGCTGCGACAGGGCAAGTCACGGACAAATCGTTGATGCGGGCGTACGACGCGCTGCTGGGCGACTACGTTCCGGCGGGCTTCCTGATCAACGAACAACGCGAACTCCTCCACACATTCGGTGGCGCTTCGAAATACCTGGCGCCTTCGGACGGGCGCGTGCAGTTGGATCTTCTGAATCTGGTCAGCGCCGAGTTGCGCACGATCCTGGGGGCGGCCCTGCAGCGGCTGGGTCGCGAAGAAACGGCGGTGTTATTCAATTGGGCGTAACTCGCAAAGCGCGCCCTTGTAAAGCCCTATGATACAAGCATTTA
>CAZUAQ010000031.1:0-67355 GCA_964618455.1 uncultured Planctomycetales bacterium
GCTATAGGTGTAACCCAAATGACGGATTTCTCCAATTCCGACTGAAGCAGGACAGGGGAGACGCTTCGGCGAGATGGGCTCGAAAGATTATCTTGATATTGATGCAACCGCTGAAAGCCGGTTCGCACTTGGCGATTATGTAACTTGGCTCATTCTAATGGCCGATTCGGAGTTCGGCCATCCATTTTGGCACGGTACGGACCTTGAATCTTTCGTGTCTGCCGGAACCCCGGGGTGTCGAATATCCGTCTCGCGGTGAGGCGTGTTTTAACTCTCGCGTGTATGATACTTCACTGTGGTATCGGATGGTCGTTGATGGAGGAAGTGATATGCAACGGATGTGGATATTCGGACTTGTCGTGTTGTTCTCCTCGATGGCGGTGCCATGCGTGTATGGAGAACAGGAGAGTCCGCCAAAGGATTTTCCCCTCATCGAGACCAAGCCGGATACGGGCTACCGGGGCATCTGGTACGCGAATCAACCCACGGGGGATATCTATCGATTCAAGTACAGTGGGGGCTTAGGCACCTATCCCGCCAAGCACATCCCGGTGGCTTATTACTCGAAGGAGGCGAACAAGACCTTCTTCGTCTACGGCGGATCGGATGCCCAGGAGTATCGCGACGGCCACAAACCTTCGTTGTGGATCATGGTCTCCTACTACGACCATGCTACCGGCAAGGTGCCGCGCCCGCGGATGCTGATGGACAAGAAGACCGCGGACGCTCATGACAATCCGGTGATCATGCTGGATGGCAAGGGGCACGTCTGGGTCTTCGTCGCCGCCCATGGTACGGCGCGGCCGTCCTACATGTACAGGAGTGTCGAGCCGTACGCGATCGACCGATTTCACCTCATCCAGGAGACCAACTTCTCCTATCCGCAGCCGTGGTACATCGACGGCAAGGGCTTTCTTTTCCTGCACACCCGGTACGAGGGGGGACGCCGGAATCTTTACTTCATCACGAGCCCCGACGGAATGGATTGGTCGGAGCCGACGCTGCTGGCGTCGATGCAGCGCGGGCATTACCAGATCAGCTGGCGTCACAGAAACAAAGTCGGCACGGCGTTCAACTTCCACCCGGACAAGGGGGGCCTGAACGCACGGACGAACCTCTACTACGTGGAGACAAAGGATTTCGGCGAGAGCTGGCAGGCGGCGGACGGGACGAAGATCGAACTTCCGATGCGCGATACGGACAGCCCCGCCATCGTGAGAGACTATGAAAACCGTCGACTGGTGTATCTGAAGGATCTGACGTTTACCGAGCAGGGCAAGCCTGTCGTATTGTACCTGATGTCTCACGATTATCGTCCGGGACCGGACTACGGGCGTCGGATCTGGACCCTCGCGCGGCATTACGGGCGGCAATGGATGGTGACCGGTGGATCACTGGCGTCGGATCACAATTACGACATGGGCTCGCTCTACCTTCTTGGCGGGGCGCGGATGGAGATCATCGCGCCGATCGTGAACTCTCCCCAGGCCTACGGAACCGGGGGCGAGATGGCATTGCTGTGGACGCAGGACGGGGGCAAGTCGTGGCATTCTTCCCTGCTGACCCGCGAGAGCCCGCTGAACCACACGTATGCCCGACGGCCCGTTAATGCACATCCACACTTCCGGGCCTTCTGGGCGGATGGCCATGCGCGACAGGTGTCTGTGTCGCGGCTGTACTTCTGCGATGCGGATGGCCGGACATACCGGCTTCCGCGGATCATGCAGGAGGATCAGCAGGAGCCGGAGGTCGTGCCGATCGGTGAGGACCGTGAACTCACGCTGGAGGAACTCTGGCTCGATCCCGAAGACGTGGAGGGATTGGACGTCGACCTCCCGAAGTCGCAGGAGCAGCAGTAGCCGGGCGACGCGTTCGGGTGCGCATCGGACTGCATTATCGCCTCATCCGGGATGCGACATCAACGCGTTCACCGACTGACCCGTCAGGCATCCGCCACGATCGAGCAGATCGCCCAGCGTGAATCGCTCGCGAATCAGGTGGCTGTGATGGAGCGCTTCGGCGGCGGTCGTGTCGGATACCGGCGGATCGAGACGGTCGAAGGTCAAGGGAGCATTCACGGCGCGAAGCGCCTGCTCAATTTCCTTCCGGCTGCGGATGTGGGTGAACAGCTCATCGCGCAACTCGCGGCTATTCAACCGGTCGGATAAGTGGCGTCGCCGGAACCCGTTTGCCTGCCACCGGTCGAGCTTGAGCCGGACCTCCCGCCAGATTTCCTCGACCAGTTTTCCCGACGGATCGCAGGATCCATACACGTTCTGAATCCGCTCGTGCATCGAGCGGAGTTCCCGATCGGAGAGATCCCGGACGAGCATTCCCCGGTCAAGCTGCGGGAGGAGTTGCTCATACGCCCGCGCCGCCGCCTGCGTGCCTACGGCCACCTGCGCGCCGTGCAGCGCGTGGTCCCGGCCGTCCCGATCCGCCGTAGTGTCAAGATGATGGCTGATGACGTGTTCCCACCCGGAGATCGGCGCCGTCTGGTTCACCAGCGACATGGACATCCCCGCCAGCATGAGCGCTTCGGTCAGGGCGCGGATGCCGTCAAGTTCGCGTCGGTGGACCTGTTCGGCGAGGGCGATCATCCGCGTTTCCGCCGGTTCGAGCACGCGCGTCGGCACGAGGCTGAAGTAATCGTCCATGCCGAGTTGGTGGGCCAGGAACCAGTCGCCGTACGCCACGCTCCGGGCCAGCACGTCGGCGAATCCGGCGGCGGTCATGGCGGTGGGGGCTTCGGCGAGGGTCGGCAGATCGGCGTAGATGGCTTCCGGCGGTCGCGAGGGGAGCGTCCGCTTGGCCCCGTCGACGGTGATGACCGACAGGGCGGAGGTGTAGGCGGTGACGCTTGCGGCGGTGGGGATGCAGACGAAGGGCAACACGCGTCCCGAGGCTTGCTCATGGAGATGGCGGGCGTACTTGGCGACGTCGCAGATGCTGCCCGACCCGAGAGCGACGACGCAGGCGATTTCGTGCAGTTCTTCCGCCAGACGCTCGCACCACGGCAACGTCGGATGAAACGCGAGCGAGGGATCGTTGGGCAGCGTGCGGACGTCGAGCGAGAGCCTGCGGGCGAACATGTCGGTGAGCCTCGGCTTGAGCGACTGCCCCGCGCGGGTCATCGGCGTGTGATCCATGACGAGCAGCGCGGTTCCGCCGGCAGCACGGCGGCTCACACCTTCGACCATCGCGTCCAGTACATCGTCGGCGATGTGCAGTTCGTCAATGGCGACGGGCGTGATGGTTTCGTGCGAATCGGCCCACTGTCGAGCCAGCGCGTTGACGCTCTCCAGATCGCACGGGTTAGGGGAGTCCCAAGTCTTCTCGCTCATATGAACAGGTTCCGGTCTGAGGATGGTCGATTCACTCCCAAGCGTATCGTCAATGGAAAGGTAGCTCAATGCTCTGGCGAATCAGAGACTGCGTGATTAAGGTGAAGCTACGATTCTGGAGGTGACGTTGATCAACAACATCAGGGAGAACCACATGCGAACACAGTTAGCGATCAGCTTGGGAGTGATTCTGTGGGTGGCGGGGTCCGGTTGCAGCCAGCTCGAGACTTCCGAAAGAGACGGATGGCGGAACCTCTTCAACGGCAGGGACCTGACGGGGTGGAAGGAACACGGGCAGGCGCGGTGGAGCGTCGACGCCGGCCGACTCGTGGGCACGCAGGGCCCGAACCGCGAGCCCGGCGATTTGCTGACGGTGGCCGCGTACGACGACTTTGAGCTGATCGTGACGTACCGCGGCGTCTGGCCGCTCAACAGCGGCGTGTGGTACCGCTACCAGTCCGAGAAGCAGGCGTGCCAGGCGGACATCCTGGAGTACCAGGACCCCGTGTGTTACACCGGCAGCGTCTACTGCATGGGTAAGGGGTTTGTGGCGTTGAACGAGGATCCGGCGCTGGAGGATCGCGAGGGCTGGAACACGCTGCGGATACTGGCCGAGGGCGAGCACATCCAGGTGTGGCTGAACGGCACGCAAACAGCCGATGTGAAAGAGGATTCCACGCTGACCGGCCGGATCGGTTTCCAGATCCACGCCGGCGACGAGTTCGCGACCATGAAGCTGATCGTCAAGGAAGCGAAGATTCGCCCGTTGTGATCATGTCGGCGGGCGGCAGACACTCATCATCAGCCAGGGCAATCTTCGAACGGCCAGGGCCTCATTTTGCTTGGATAAGAAGACTCGGGGCGAATTCGGCGCGATCCCCCCGCAAGAACTCAGCAGGATACTTCGTTCCTCGAAGTATAATAAGAGTAGAGGACATCTCTTCGGCACTGCGGACCGTCGATACCGGCGGAGTGTGTCGCTCCGATCAATTCATCCCTGTCCTCTCACACGACGGTCGTACGGCGCCGGCAGGTTGGCGAGGGTCGTCATGTCCAAAACCACACTTCGAAACGATCGTCAGGTCGCTCATCTGGTCGAGAGGCGTCTTCGCTGCTGGGAGATCGAACGCGGCTTGCACCGCGTCGACACGCGACTCACTGCCAATGATGTCCAGCCCTTCATCGCCATCTCGCGCATGGTCGGTGCCGGGGGCATGAACCTGGCACGAGCACTCTCGAGGCGATTGTCCTGGCCTTACTACGACCGGGAGATTCTGCTCATCATGGCGAGCGGAGACGAGAGCGCTGCCAGGCTCTACGACTCGATCGACGAGCACGATCGCAACTGGCTCGAGTTCTCGTTTTCGGCATTGATGGTCTCGCGGAATGACTATCTTCAGCAGCTCAAGCGAGTGGTGCTGGAGCTTGCGCGCCGTCAGTCCGGGATCTTCCTGGGGCGTGGGGCAGACTTGATTCTTCCACGTCGCGCGGGGTTACGGGTACGGCTCGTGGCCGATCGAAAGAGCTGCGAGCACCGTTATGCCGAGCGGAAGAAGATCAGCCTCGACCAAGCACGCCTGCGGGTAGCGCGGATCGAAAGCGACCGCGCCTCCTGGATCCGTCACCAGTTGCACCACGATCCCGAGGATCCCGGACGATACGATCTCACGCTCAACACCGACTACATCACGCTGGAAGAGTCGGTCGAGCTGATCCTCTCGCTCATGCGGGCGCGGGGGCTGGCCGGTGTCGAGCGGCCGGCGTATTGACGGAGGTCCAACGCGGTCAGCAGAGGACATGCTGAGAAAGCGTGGGACGAGGTGACCGATCGGGATGGGAGGCTTCGATCAGGTCAACGATTCTCTCGCGCGCGGCGTTCATGGCGGCCTCTGTCGCTGCACTGAGACCTTCACCGAACTGCATGTCACGGGCCACGATGCCGATCTGCACCGCCAGCGGAACGTGATAGCCCAGGCATTTCGCGAGGGCCAGCAACTGGCCGGGCCGGCAATGGTGCGTATCCAGCCCATCGCGATCATCCGGCTCGACGAGTTCGAGGAGGACATCGTCGGCTTCGGTGCGGCAGTGCGCGTCGATGAAGATGGTCAGTTGCGCGCTGTGAAGTTCCTCTACCAGCTCAGGGCCGAGTTGATGCTGCGCGACCACGGTGACCCGGTCGTCCTGCCCGTACAACGCTTCCAACTGTTCCGCCAGCACGAGGCCGACGCCGTCATCGCGGCGGCCGCGATTGCCCCAGGCGATGATGAGAATACCGCGATTCTGAAGGTTCATCGGCGCCCTCCCCGCGTGAGTTTGTCCACGACTTGTCCCCCGGCATCGACCAGATCGACCACCAGCGGCATCTGCCCGATGGCGTGAGTACTGCAGGAAAGGCACGGATCGTAGCAACGCACCGCCGCCTCGACCTTATTGAGCATCGGTTCGGCCAGCGTTTTTCCATCCACGTGGGCCTTGGCGACGTCGCACACCGAGCGATTCATGGCGTTGTTGTTCTGACCGGACGCCACGATCAGGTTGACACGCTCGATGCTGCCGCGGTCGTCGACGACGTAATGGTGGAACAGCGTGCCACGCGGCGCTTCGATGACCCCGACGCCCTCGGGCACGATGCCGAAGGTCTCGGCGATGAGGTCGTCGCCGCAGATCTCGGGATGATTGAGCAATTCCTCCGAGCGTTCCAGGCCGAACATGATCTCGATCAAGCGGGCGTAGTGGTAATAGAGCGAACCTTCCACCGGTTTTCCGTTGGCGATTGCGCGGAAGGTTTCGAGTTCCTTGTCGGCTTCAGGGGTTCCGGCGCTGTCGCAGATGTTCAGCCGGGCCAGCGGGCCGACGCGATAGGCGCCTGCCTCGTAGCCCTGAGCCCGGTAGAACGGGAACTTCAGGTAGGACCAGTCTTCCGTGGCCTCGGCAATGAGCGAGAGGTAATCGTTGGGATCGTAGAAGTCCTCGAGCTGTTCGCCTTCCGGGCTGACCATCCGCAGGAGGCCGTCGTAGTGCTCGAGCTTGCCCTCGGGCGTGACCAGCCCCATGTAGTTGCTGGGGAAGGAGGCAAACGCGCGGACGAATGCTTCGTTCTTCTCGAAGTAGTCGAGAAGGATACGAATTGCCAGGCGCGTGGCGTCCTTGGCTTCATCCAGCCCGGCAAGCAGGCGATCGCGGTCTTCGGTGCTCAGGGCCCGGTTCATGCCGCCGGGGACGCAAACGTCCGGATGGATCTTGCGGCCGCCCACGCCGGCGATGACCTCCTGCCCGAACTTGCGGAGGCGGATGCCCTTGCGCGCCGTCTCCGGATCGTCCGCGATGATGCCGAAGATGTTGCGCTCGGCGGGGTTGCGATCGAAGCCGAGGAGCAGGTCCGGCGCGGACAGGTGGAAGAAACTCAGGGCGTGCGACTGGATCATCTGACCCATGTGCATGAGCTCGCGAAGCATCTTGGCGGTGGGGGTGGGCTGCACGTCGCAGATGGCGTCAATCGCCTTGGCGGCGGCCAGGTGATGGCTGACCGGGCAGATGCCGCAGATGCGCTCGGTGAGCGTGGGCATCTCCGTGAAGTGCCGTCCCTCGCAGAATTTCTCGAAGCCGCGGAACTCGACCACGTGGAAGCGGGCGTTGGCGACCTTGCCGTCGTCGTCGAGCTGAATGGTCACGCGGCCGTGACCTTCCACGCGGGTAATCGGGTCGATTTTGATCGTTTGAGCCATCGTCGATGTCCTCGTCGGCGTTTGGCCGTGTGTCTGTTTCTCAGTCGTAGTTCAGTTTCACGTGTTCGCTGGGTTCGCCCGTAAGCAACGCACTGACCCCCGCCCAGATGGCATCCGCGCTTGGCGGGCATCCCGGGATCCAGGCATCGACCTTCACGTGCTCGTGAATCGGGCGGACCTTGTCGGTCAGCATCGGGATTTCGATGGTGGGCACCGATCCCAGCGCCGTGCTCTCCACATCCACGTAGGCCCGGTCGAGCACTTCCTCGTTGGGGAAGTGGTTGCGAAGCATCGGCACGCAGCCGAATCCCGCGCAATCGCCCAGGGAAACCAGGATCTTCGCCTTGGCACGGAGTTTTTCGAGCACCTCGAGGTTCTCTTCATTCGCGACGCTTCCCTCGACGATACCGATGTCGCATTCGGGGAACTCCTTGACGTCCACCACGGGTGAAGCCACCACGTCCGCGAGGGCGTGCAGATCGATCAGCCGTTCGTCCAGATCGAGGAACGACATGTGACAACCGCTGCAGCCGCAGAGCCAGACAGTGGCGATTCGTTTCTTGGCCATCGATACAACCTCCAGAGATTCGCTGGGTCGTCTTGTCAATCCTCGACCAGCGCTTGCAGCCCGGCCCAGTCCATGTTCGCGGGCAGTTCGTCACAGGGCACCATGTGCTTGTCGCCGATGTGCTGAAGAGCGGGGGGCAGGCCCGGAGGCGCCCAGCCGCAATCCTCGCCTCGCCACGCCTTCGCAAGACGGGTGAAGAAGTCCGCCTCGTCCACACAACCCGCAGGCAGGCTCATCAAGGCCTGGGACTTCTGCACACGTCCTTCAAGGTTGACGAACGTCCCGCCGCGTTCGGACCAGGCGGCCGTAGGGATGACCACGTGGGCTGCCTCCGCCGCCTCGTGATCGCGTGCCTGCAGGACGACGACGTAACTGACGGTACGCAACGTTTCCAGCCACTCGCGCGGCCACTCGTGATGGTCGTCGCCCATGACGACGAAGGCGACATCCACCGTGTGCGGATCAATGTCATTGAGGGCGGTGGTGGTGTGGCCGAGCAGACGGCCCCCGGCACTGTTCGCGCCGCTGGCCAGTTCCATCAGCCGCCAGCGCCCCGAATCAGTCTTCCGGTTCGTGGCGTAAACGAAGTTCATCGCCGACCGCAGCACCTGCGGGCTCTGGCGGGTCACGCCGCGCCCGCAGAGTATCATCGGCTTCTCCGCCTGCACGTACATTTCGGCGATACGTTTCAATCCTTCGGCGGGAACACCGGTGAGTGACTGGATATCGCTGTCGTCGCACTTCTTGAGCTGTTTGACCAGCGCATCGGGGATGTCGACATCGGTCTTCTCGGCTTCGAGCACATACTTGAAGATGGCGGCCAGCACGATCAGGTCCTTGCCGCGGTCAATGTTGACCTCGACATCCGACCAGTCCGACAGCCACGTCCGCATGGGATTGATTTTCACCAGCTTGGCCTTGCGGTGCAGGATGCCCCGGCGGACATACGACGCCAGCACGCCGTGCGAGGCTTCCAGATTGGTCCCGATGCACAGGAACATGTCCGACTCGTCGAGGTCGGTCAGGCCCGCCAGTGGCGGCATCTTGTCGGACAGTCCTAATGCCTCGCGAACGAACCAGGCGCGTGTCCGATCAATCACCGACCAGCGTTCGCTGCCGACGACGTTCGTCAGGAAGTTCTGGCATGCCGAGAGCGTCTCGAGTGGCAGGTTGGGCGTCATCAGCATGACGACGCGCGAGGGATCATCCTGGATCGGCTTGGCATTGAGTCGCCGGGCGATCTCCTTGAGAAGGTCGTCGATGGATTTGGTGGCCCACTTGCCCGCCTGTTTGACGCGGATCTCCTTGACGCGGGGCGCCTTGGGCTCGACCAGTCCGAAGCGTCCGTGCACGCAGAGAATGTTGTTGCCGTTGGGACCGCCCGCGCTGCGGAGCTCACCGATCTGCCGATGCCGCACGGAGACGTTGATGCGACAACCGACGCCGCAGTTCGGGCAGATCGTCTCGGTCATCTCCAGCGGCAGACGTCCCTGCCAGTGGGCACTGCGTTTCTCGAACAGCGCACCGGTCGGGCAGACCTGCAGGCAGGTGCCGCAGGAGACGCAGCTCGATTCACCGAGCGCCAGGGCGTTGTCGGCGATGAGCATCGCGCGGCTGCCGCGGTTGTCCACGTCGAGCACGTGAGCGCCCACCCATTGATCACAGGAGCGCACGCATCGCGTGCAGAGGATGCACCGATTGTGATCCAGGGCGATCCGCGCATGGGAATTGTCCATCGGCAGCGTGGGGAAACAGTAGTCGAAGCGCACGTGATCCATCCCGTGCTGGTAGGCGTTGCGCTGAAGCTCGCAGTTGCCGCTCATGGGGCAGAAGGGGCAGATGTGGTTGCGCTCGGCGAAGAGCAGTTCGAGTGTCTGGCGACGCAGATCCTCGAGCTGCGGCGTCTGCGTCTGGACCACCATGCCTTCCTGTGCCGGCGTGGTGCAGGAGGGCACGGGCCGGCGCTGGCCTTCGACCTCGACGATGCACAGGCGGCACGCGCCGATGTCCGGCAGACCCTCGTGGTGGCAGAGGGTCGGCACGTTGATCTCGTTCGCGCGACACACGTCCAGCAGCGTCTGTCCTTCTTCGGCGCCGATGGCCTGGCCGTTGATCGTGACGTGAATCGTGCTCATCGCTACTCCTTGAGGACCGCCTCAAAGCGGCAGACATCGAAGCATTCGTTGCAGTGAATGCAGGTTTCGGTATCGACCCAGTACTTGCGGCGATCATCGAACTTGTGGATCGCCTCGACGGGGCAATTCTTCGCACAGAGACTGCACCCGGTGCATGCCTCCTCGAGGATGCTGAAAGTCAGCAGTTTCGCGCAGACGCCCGAGGGGCAGCGCTTGTCGTGGATGTGCGCTTCGTACTCGTTCCGGAAGAACCGCATCGTGCTCAACACCGGGTTCGGGGCGGTCATGCCGAGCCCGCAGAGGCTGGCGGTGGAAACCACGGCCGAGAGCGTCTCGAGTTGAGCCAGGTCCTTGTCCGTCGCCTTGCCCTCGGTGATCTTCGTCAGCACGTGATGAAGTTCCTTCGTCCCGACGCGACAGGGCGGGCACTTGCCGCAGGACTCATCCACGCAGAAGTCCATAAAGAAGCGGGCGACATCCACCATGCAGTTGGTGTCATCCATCACGATCAGTCCGCCGCTGCCCATGATGGAACCGAGTTTCTGAAGCGAATCGAAATCCAAAGGGGTGTCCAGGTGTTCCGCCGGGATGCATCCCCCTGAGGGGCCACCGGTCTGCGCGGCCTTGAACTCCCGGCCGTTCAGCACACCGCCACCCACGTCGTATACCAGTTCGCGGAGGCTCATCCCCATCGGAACTTCCACGAGACCGGTATTGGCGATGGCGCCGGCGAGGGCGAAGACCTTCGTGCCCGGGCTGTTCTCCGTACCGATGGTCCGGAACCAGGCAGCGCCTTTGCGGAGAATCGTCGGGATGTTCGCGAGGCTCTCGACATTGTTGATCATGCTCGGGCAGCCGCCGAGACCGGACTGCGTCGGATAGGGGGGACGGGGCCGAGGCTGGCCGCGGCGGCCTTCCACGGAAGCGATCAAGGCCGTCTCCTCACCGCAGACGAACGCGCCCGCCCCGACGCGGATCTCCACGTCGAAGCCGAAGTCGGTGCCCAGCACGCGTTGGCCCAAGATGCCGTGTTGGCGTGCCGCATCGATGGCGACCTGGAGGCGATGAATGGCGAGGGGGTACTCGGCGCGAACGTAGAGCACGCCATGGCGGGCGGCGGTGGCGTAGCCGGCGATGATCATGCCTTCGAGCACGCGATGGGGGTCGCTCTCGAGGACGCTGCGATCCATGAACGCGCCGGGATCACCTTCGTCGCCGTTGCAGATGACGTATTTCTCGGGTCCGGGTGCCGACGCCAGCATGCCCCACTTCCGGCCGACGGAGAATCCACCTCCGCCACGACCGCGGAGGCCGCTGTCCGTGACCTCCTGAACCACACCTTCCGGGACCATTTCGCCGAGTACCTTGGCGAGGGCGGCGTACCCGTCCCGGGCGATGTATTCGCTGATAGAGAGGGGGTCGATCAGGCCGGAGTTTTCGAGCACGATCTTGACCTGTTTGGCAAAGAACGGCATCTCCTCGGGATGCTGGAAGGGCAGGGTGTCGCCCTCGCGCGGGAGGAGGTCTTCCACAACCTTTCCGCCGATCAGGTGGTCATCAATGATGCGATCGGCGTCCTTTTCCTCGACGCGGGCATACAGCACGTTATCCGGCATGACCTGGACGACCACACCGAGATCGCAGCAGCCGACACATCCGGTCTCCACGATCTTGACGTGCTCATCGAGGCGACGCCTGCCGGTATGGACCTTGAACTTGTCCACGATCCGCTGATGACCGCAACTGACGCACGCGCCGCCGGCACAGATCAGCACCTCGCGTTTGATCGGCTGATCCGCTCCGTTGCCCTGGGCGGCCTGACCGAGTCGCAGGGCCAGTTCCCGGCAGGCATTCTCGCGCCATCGTTCGAGTTCTTCGAATGTCATTTGTACGCCTTCAAGGTTTTCTTGATACGATCCGACTTCAACTTGCTGTGAACGTCGTTACCGACCATGGCAACAGGGGCGAGACCGCAAGCTCCTACGCACCGAACGCACCGCAAACTGAACCTACCATCGCTCGTGGTCTCGCCCGCTTTGATGCCAAGCTGTTTCTCGAAGCTCCGAAGGACCTGGTCCGCGCCGCGGACGTAGCAGGCCGTGCCCGTGCAGACGCTCACCTGGTGTTTGCCCTGCGGAATTCGACTGAAGAACGTGTAGAAACCGATCACGCCGTAGACCTTGCTGACCGGCACGCGAAGCTGTTTGGCGATGTACGTGACGACATCTTCGCGCAGGTAGCCGAACAGTTCCTGGGCGCGGTGCAGCACCTGGATCAGGCTTTCGGGCTGGTGATCGTAATAATCGATCGCCGATTGCAACTCCTGAAAGATCGCCTGTTCATAAGGCGCGTGAATCACGCCGCTGCGACTGATGCCTTCGTGAATGGTGGTTAAGCTGGCCATGGTCTCGTTTCCTTCCCGGCGCGAATAACTACATCGGTATTCGGGCGCCGGGCTTCGGTTAAACCTGAGTGAATGCCATCCAGCGGTCCGGCCCGAATCTCACCGCAAGATGCGAGCGGATATCTCCTGGTTGCGATCCGGGTCGGTCTTCTCGTCCCTGCACGTCCCGGAAGCAGGCCCTCGAACAGCATGGCGGACGCGACGGTTCAGGTCGGCTGCCGGGCATGCTGGTCACTTAAATAATGAGCATTTGATATGCCATAGGTTCGCAGGTTCGTGAAAAATGGCACAAACATGTGCCAGAGCACGATCTCAGATCCGTGAATGCGGAATTTGGGGCCCTGTCGAGGATCATACATGGGGATTTCCCACAGACGCCCGGTGATATGCCCCGCCCGCTTCAACCGTGCCCTTCCAAGTTTTCCAAGGGTCGACGGGTTCCACGAATCCTGCTTCCCGAGTCGACAGATCCTGATTCTCTGTCCGTTCGGGATCCCTTATCACCTCCGCACGCGGGCGGTCGGGCGTCATGAGCCGGTTGTGACACACGGCGCGCACAACGGCGTGAATCCGTCTCGGCGCGTGTGCTTGCTACGGCTTTCAAGTGCGTTCCAGGCGCCATTGCACGATGAGCGCGCGGCCACTATATCAGGGCCTGCGTCACGGCACGTTTGTTCAGTTTGATGTACACCAGGAGGATGTTGACTCATGCCACAGTACAAGACGCCAAAACTCGACAAGCCGAAGCGTCTGGGGAAGAAAAGTGTTCAACTCGTCGCCAGCGGTGATCTCCGCCTGTCCGCCAATCAGAGCTGCTGGGCGGAGCAGAAGAAGATGGAGGCGGCGCTGACTGCTGTGATCGAGGAGTTCGGTTATCGCGTCGTTCGCGTCCATCCTTACAAACCCAAGGAAAAACATGGGTTCATCGCCTCACAGCGCGAGGGCCTGGAGGTTTTCAAAAACGTCGATCCCGAAGCGCCGATCATTGTGGCCGAAGCGGTCTGGCAGTATTCGCATCACGTCCTGCCGGGCCTGACCTCGCACCGCGGTCCGATCCTGACCGTCGCCAACTGGTCGGGCACCTGGCCCGGGCTGGTCGGCATGTTGAATCTCAACGGCTCGCTGACCAAGGCGGGGGTGAAGTACTCCACGCTCTGGAGCGAGGACTTCACTGATCGGTTCTTCCTGAACAACCTCGAGAAGTGGCTGGATACCGGCGAGATCAAGCATCGCACGCCGCACGTCAAGTCGCTTAAACGCGTCAAGATCCCCGCTGGCGAACGCAAACTCGGCGAGCAGCTGGCCACGCAGCTTCAGGCGGAGAAGGCCATTATGGGTGTCTTCGACGAAGGCTGCATGGGGATGTTCAACGCCATCATCCCGGACCACCTGCTGAACCCGACGGGGGTCTTCAAGGAGCGCCTCAGCCAGTCGGCACTGGCCTATGAGGCGAGCCAGGTCTCTGACGCCGAAGCGAATCGCGTGTACACCTGGATGAAGCGCAAGGGGATGACCTTCAATCTGGGCCGCAAGGAGGCGACGGACCTGACCGAGAAGCAGGTGCTGACGCAGTGCAAAATGTATGTGGCGGCGCTGCGGATCGCCGACGACTTCGGATGCGATTGCATCGGCATCCAGTACCAGCAGGGCCTGAAGGATACGCTCCCCGCCAGCGACCTGGTAGAGGGTATGCTGAACAACAAGGATCGTCCGCCGGTCAAGAGCCGTGACGGCAAGCGCGAGCTCTATGCGGGGCAGCCGCTGCCGCACTTCAACGAAGTGGACGAGTGCGCGGGGCTCGACGCCCTGATGACCTATCGCATCCACACCGCCATGCGCCAGCCGCCGGAAAACACGCTCCATGACGTGCGTTGGGGCGACCGGGATGCGTCGGGTACGGTGGACGACTACGTGTGGGTCTTCCTGATCAGCGGCTCGGCGCCGCCGGCGCATTTCATCGGCGGATGGAAGGGAGCCGCGAGCGATCGGCAGCCACCGATGTACTTCCGGCTGGGGGGCGGCACGCTCAAGGGAATCTCCAAACCGGGCGAGATCGTCTGGTCGCGGATTTACGTCGAGGACGACGCGTTGAAGATGGATATCGGCCGGGCGGGCGTGGTCAAGCTGCCCAAGGATCAGACGCAGCGCCGCTGGGAAGCCACGACGCCGCAGTGGCCGATCATGCACGCCGTGCTGTACGGGGTGTCGCGCGATCAACTCATGGCCAAGCACAAGGCCAACCACATCCACGTGGCCTATGCCCGCAGCGAAGCCGACGCGGACAAGGCGATGTTCGCCAAGGCGGCGATGGCGCAGGCCCTCGGCATCGAGGTGAACGTCTGCGGCACGAAGAAGAGCGGGAAGAAATGGAACTGACCCGCATCCGCACCCTGAGGTGAGGGTATCATGATATCGGGCTCATCGTAGCCCCGCTGATCATCGAATCAGAAACTCTTTACGAGCCTGCCGGTGCGATCCGCGTCCACCGGCGGGCTCGTTTGCTATCGGGGGAGCGATTCTCTCGATGACTCGCCGATCCACTGAAGCACCGTTTCCCGCATTTTCGGATAATCCTTTTCGGAAGACAGCAGCCACCAGGCGTGGACTTCATCCGGGCGAATGCGCAGCGTTCGGAGGTCGTTGTTGATCTTCAGGTTTCGCTGCAGAATCGGTTTACCGTCATGCAGCATACGCGCCTGGATTGGCGAATCGTTGTTTTGACTTGCGAGCGCGACAGCGCCCGACTCATAAGCGAAGGCGAGGATCTGACGCGATTGGCGGAGGTCCTTGCCATCGGCGGCGATCACCCCTGTCAACCCGGTGAACACGGCGAGGGTCTTATTATCGAGTTTGACCTGTCCATGGGCCTCGAGAGCGCGCAGCCGCTTCTCGCCGTCGATCCAGATCAGTCCGACGTCAAGGGGGCGAAGCCAGATGTTGAAATCGCCGATTTCTGTAGTCAGGTTGAGGCCACTGGGAGTGTCCGCATTGGGATTGGCCAGGACGTAGACATTGCCGCCGTCAGTGGTCGGGCGTTTGAAGGCGTGGATGACCGACTTGGCGGGGGTGGCAGAGATCACCGGCACCTTGCTCTCACGCAAGACCTGGCGGTAGACACCGACATCCTCCGGAAGTGCTCGATATTCGACCGGAATCGAACTGAAGGTGACGTGTCCCTTCCCGACCTCGTTCGTGACCAAGCGCGGCTCTCCTTCGGGGGGCGCATTGACCATCGGCTCAGCGGGTCCCGGATCCTCGAAGTTCCATCTCTTCCAGCGATCCGCGCGCGTGCGTTGGCGCGTCTCATCCCAGGCGATGTCCCCGGAAAAATACAGGTGGCCGCCGGTACGAACGAAGCTGTCGAGGGCCTCGAAGGCCGCGTCCTGAAGGCAGTAGGGCACCGGGAGAAAGAGCACGCGGGCGGAATCCGGCAGCCGGTCGAGGTGAAACTCGTTGATGACGTTGAACTCCACGCGACATGCCAGCAGCAGGGCGATGCTGCGGCGGATGGCGTCGTGCGTCGGGTTGAAGTCACCGCCCAGACGATGCGTATCCGGCAGGACAAGATACACTTCGGGCGCTTCGTACATCGGCTCGATACGCTCGAGCAGGACGCTCATGTTGCGATACGCCTCTAGCAGCGGTTTGGGCAGATCGTCGTGTGGGCGGATGAGCCCCCAGGGAAAAACGCAGTCCTCGAAATCCTTGAGCACCCAACTCAGCGCCATCGAACTTCCCAAACCGAAGGCGTAATGCGTGGTCTGGAGATAACGCTGGAGCGACTCCTCCTCGGCGGAGCCATCCTGGCCGGTGATGCGGGCGCGGTGCGCTTCCTGTGCGCCGAACTCGCCGAGCGAGAATGACTTACCCTCGAACCGCCGGTCACTCATCTTCAACTGCAACGGCATGCGCTGAATGGGACCGTAGTAGTGCATGTTGTTGAACGTCTGGTGCTCGACGCAGAGCACGTGATCGCCGGGCGACATGTTCGCCAGGTAGCCGACGGTGAATGGCACGTCGGGATCTCCCGCGCGGATGCCCCGGGCGTTCCATTCGATCCAGCGATTGGTGAGCCAGTTACCTGCCAGGTGTGTGTCGTACTTGCGCAGGTCGGTCCACTCGTCGCTGCCCCAGCGATAGGGGATCTCGCCCAGCGTCTTCTCCGGGGGGGAGACCGTCCACGCCTTTTCAATCGCCTCGTGCGAGCCGTACCGCTGGCGAAGAAACTCGTTATAAAGCCGAGTGGATTCGGGCCGATCGTTCGGACGGATCCAGGGTTCGTTTTGAATATCGAAGATGATGCCGGGCACATCGCGGTACCGGCCCACCCAGAACTCTGCCCATTGCCGTTGCGCGTCAAGTTCCGCTTCCGACAGATCGACGAGCATCCAGTCGTGAAGCGTGAGGAAGATATGGATGCCCTGTTTCTGGGCGAGTTGGACCATGGCGTCGGTCTGGCGGATCAGGCGCTCGGGGGGAGTGTCAGCCAGCTTGAGGATGTTCGTGTGCATCCGCCCCTCGTACCCTTTGTCGGCGAAGGGGGAGAAGTGCAGGATGCGCAGCATGCGCATGCCGTGCCGGCGCATGCGCAGAAAATCCTCTTTCCACACCAGCGGATTTTCGCTGACCGAGTACCACATCATGCCCGTCTGGTTCGTGCCGCCGATGAACGTGGGGCGGCCGTCGATGCGGAAGTAGTTGTCCTCGTACGTGATCTCCGCTCCGCCGGTCAGCGTGGGCTCGTGCCGTACGACGTAGCCGGTGTCCATGGCGTCGAGGGTCTGCTTGCCGCTCACGAGTTCGACGCGTACTGGGTGGACGTCGCCGTGACCCTCCTCGGCGGTGCCGAGCGTGGCGGAGATCTCGCGCGTCTCGCCCGGTTTCAATTGGACGGGTTCGTCGTGAGCGGGCTGCCCGTCGCGTTTGAAGCGAAGGGTGAGTGTCGCGGCCTGGGATCCGCCGTTGGTCACGTTCACCTTTGCGACCACGGGTTCACCGGGCTCGTAGAGGAACCAGTCCGTCCGACATTCGTGAAGAAAAAGAGGGTGGATCAGGGCATCCACGAACTGGATCAACGCCTGGCGTCCGGTCTGTCGATCGAGGAACAGGTTGTCATCCTCGGCACCGACGATGCCCCAACTGCTTCCGGCGAACGGCCCGGCGTAGTGATGGATCATCGCCGCCACCGATCCGCGAGGGCGCCCGAGACGATCGAACCCGTGCAGCAGGGGAATGTGCCGTGCGTAGACGTCGGGAAAGACGGGCTGATTGTTACCGGTCATGGCAGTGGCGGCCCAGCCGTGAATCCGGCGGGGGGAATTGACGTGGTGCAGAGCGGCCACGGATGACGGGGCGACTCCACGAATCGAGGTGACGCCCTCGAGCGGGTAGCTCGGATCGAACACGCCGATCTGATCCTCGCTGGTCCACATGATATCGCTTGACTGGCCGAAGCGCGTGTTGATGCGAAAGAGCCGTTCGCGCGGATGCTCCTCCTTGGCGGCGGGCTTACCTTGAGCGACGCGCCAACCGTCCATGGAGTACACCATCGGACGATCGAAGGCGTAGCCGCTCAGGCTCAGGAATGCGCCGCCGGACTGGAGGTACTTCACGAGAACGTCTTTGCCGTCGGCGGGGTAGTGGCGACCATCGGGGAGCAGCAGAAGGTCCACGCGCACCGGATCAAGCGTCTCGCTCTGGAGGAGATCCCCCAGCGTGACGCGCGTCACGCCGTAGCCCGCCTCGGTCAGCCAGTTCTCCAGTATGGGAATCGATTTCGATCCAGTCGTCTCAGGCAGGCCGAGATCGTCAATGATGAGGATTGCTCCTCGGTCGCTGCGTTGGAGTTGCAGGTCTTCGGTAACGGGAGCGGGCTGCGTGGCCGTCGTTGCCGTGGCGGTAGGCGGATCCGACTCATCGGCAAATACTGAAACAATGAGTATTGCGACCGTGAGCCATGAAGGCAGGACAGTGGTCATTCGAGAACGGTACATCACGTAGATTCTTCCTCCAGGAGGTGGCGTCATTACCGTACAGAATCAATCCTCAGGGGGAACGATGACTGTCGGCTCCTCGATCAACGTGGCTCGATCGATCGCCCGCTTGGCGATGGTGCCGATGATGCCGATGACGATGATGATCAGTGCGATGCCGATGACTGTCATCCATCGCTGCGCGGAAGTCTTTTCGCCCCAGTTGACAACGGTGGTGCCGATGTAGACGGCTGCCAACGTTCGTGGCGTCATCCCGATGACCGTGCCTGTCACGTAAATCCAAAGTGGGACCTTGGTAGCGGCCATGACCAGATTGGTGACGGCAAAAGGCGAGTTCGGTGGAATGCGAAGAAGCGTCACGATCCCCAGGGACCTGAGGTTGCCGCTCTTGAGCAGTGCGTTGTAAACGGCACGCCATTTGGGTTGCTCTTCAATGATGGTGATGGCGCGGTCACCCGAGGCACGCTTTGCCACGAAGTAAGCGAGAAGGGAGGCAAATGCAAATCCGATGATCGCGGCGGCGCCGCCATTGGCCAGACCGAACGCATGTCCCGCAAGTACCGCTTGCGCGTAAGTCGGTAACAGTGCGAATCCTGCAAGAATTGCAAAGCCAATGATGTAGACAATCTCGCCCTGCGGCGACCCCATGCCCAGCAGCCATGCCTCGATCGCGGGAATCTGCCAGAGCAATACGAATCCGCCGATAGCGGGCATCGTGGCGGCGACCAATGCCAGCCAGCCCGCCGGGCCGAGTCGCTGGAAGGTTTCCTCGAACTTCCTGACCAGAGCCTGGAATTCCTGCTTCCGGGCCTCCTTGTCCGACAGATCCTGGCTGGCGTCGGGAGACTCTTTTTCCTGTGGTGGTTCACTCATGATGTGCGAAGGGTAGATGCACCGCTGACGGGCGTCAAACCGGGAGCACATCCGTCGATTCGCGTCTTCCGTGTGCCGGTCGAGAGGTGGACAGCAGTTCGGCACTTTTTACAATTGTCCCATGCTCTCCGGCGAAGTTCCTCCGTTCCGCCCGCACCCGTTCCTGTGGAACGGTCATCTTCAGACGCTGGCGCTGCTTTTCCACAGACCCGACCCGATCCCTTTTCCTGACACGGAGCTCCGCTTCGTGACGCTCGATGACGGCGACGCCATCGCGCTTCACGACGATTGTCCTCCCGGATGGGCCACCGGGTGCCCTACCGTGTTGATGCTGCACGGGCTTGGCGGGTCGCATCGTTCACTGTATCTCCAGCGTATCGCCCGCAAGCTGTTTGATCGGGGCGTGCGCACGTTTCGAATGGATATGCGGATCTGCGGCGCGGCGGCGGGGAGCGCGAGGAAGAGCTATCACGCCGGATTGACGAACGATCTTCGCGCCGCCATTCGCGAAATACGCGAACGTATCTCGGACTCACCGCTGGCAGGGATCGGTTTCTCGCTCGGTGGGAATCTCCTGCTGAGAATGCTGGGGGAGAACGGGGGGAAACCCGACGCTGATGTGGATGCGGCGATCGCAGTGTGTCCGCCCCTGGATCTCGGCGGGTCGGTGCGCCATCTTCGACGGGGCATCCGGAAGTACTACGACCGCCGCTTCGTCACCATGCTGATGCGCCAGCTTGAGCGGAACGCGGAGAAACAGGGCGGATCGTTCTCTCTCCCGGAAGTGCCCACATCGCTCTATGACTTCGACCGGATTCACACCGCCGCCGTGTGGGGCTTTGCCTCGGCGGATGATTATTACGCGCAGTGCAGTTGTGGACCGGTGCTGGAAGAGATCACTGTGCCCACGGTGATCCTGGCGTCGCGGGATGACCCAATGATCCCGGCGGTTCAATACGAGCAGGCTGAGTATTCTTCATTGGTTCGACTGCACCTGGCGCGACGCGGGGGGCACATGGGTTTCATTGGGCGGCGCGGGCAGGATCCCGATCGATACTGGATGGATGGGCGCGTGGTCGATTGGGTTTTTCGCATGAAGTCATGGGATGCGGAGGGTCTGCCGTCTGGCGATACGCAAGCGGCAGCGATAGACTCATCCCACGAGTGAGTTCAGAACGACGGAAGGAGTTGTCACTGTGTACAAGCGAATTGCCGTATCGACCAGCAGTCGACTCAAGACGGAAGCAGACGTGTTCTTCTGCACCGTACAAGAGGATAAGATCGAGCTATTGAGCGTTGTGAAAGATGTTGATGCGTCAACGCGCAAAGAAGTGAAGGCGATGCTTGACTGGCCGGAATGTGCGGGAAGATCCGGTGAAGTAATCGTCGGGCGCGACGGTGGCCGGCGCATCCTGTTGATCGGGCTGGGGCCCAGAGACATGGTTGACGTCCGAACTGTTCGCGCGGCGGCGGATGGTCTGATCAAGCAACTCTACTCCTTGAAGATCGAGAAGGCGGAGCTTCATCCGGTCTCTCGGCTGCCCGGGAAGGAAGTGGACCTTTTTCGTTCACTGGGCGAGGGGCTCGGTCTGGCGAATTTCACGTTCGATAGCTTCAAGGCCCTGACACTGGCGGAGAGTACGCCGGCACGATTGACGGTCAAGGTGGAGGATGCCAGGACACGGAAGTCCCTGGAGACCGGACTGGTCATGGCCGAGGCTGCGAATTTCGCGCGAGAATGGTCCGCGACGCCGCCGAACATCGCGACGACGCGCAAGATCGCCGAGACGGCGCGGAAGCTCGCGCGGGAGCATAAGAACCTATCGTGTCGCGTGATGGAGGGCAAAGCGCTCGAGACGCACAAGATGGTCGGTCTGATGAATGTGGGCAAGGCGTCGGAGAATCCACCCTGCATGATCGAATTGACCCACTCGCCCGGCAAGCGTCCGAAAGGATGCGTGCTGTTGATCGGCAAGACGATCGTGTATGACACGGGCGGTCTGTCGATCAAGCCGAGCAGCGGCATGCAGGGGATGAAGTACGACAAGTGCGGCGGCATGGCGGTGCTGGGAGCGATGCGTGCCGTGGCGGAGATCAAGCCGAAGTGCAAAGTTGTGGCGTTACTTCCGACCGCCGAGAACTGTATTTCCGACGAAGCGTATCGCCCGGACGATATCCTCGAGTACCCTAATGGCGTTACGGTGGAGGTGACCAATACGGATGCCGAGGGTCGGCTGGTCCTGGCGGACGCGCTGCACTACGGGTGCTCGAAGATCAAGCCGGATGCCATCATCGACATCGCCACGCTGACCGGGGGTGTGGTGGTGGCGCTGGGCAGGACCTGCGCGGGATTGTGGTGCGAAGATGAAAAACTGCGCAAACGTCTGGACGAGGCAGCGGAGGTCTCCGGTGAACAATTGTGGCGATTGCCACTTCACGAACCTTATCGGGAGATGATGAAGAGTCAGCACGCCGATATCTGGAACAGCGCGCCCGTGCGGGAAGCGCATCCGATCCAGGGGGCGGCGTTCCTGAGTTACTTTGTCGATGAAGATGTTCCCTGGGCGCACATTGATGTGGCGGGGGTCAGTAAAGTGGAGAAGGACCAGCCACCCTATTGCGCCGGACCGACGGGATTCGGTGTTCTGCTGTTCGGAGCCCTGCTGGAACGCTGGTCGTGATGTGCAGCAGGTTCAACCCCCAGGCAGTTGATCGAGTGTATTGGCGGTGTACGCAAACATGCCGAAGACCATTCCCAACGCGCCCAGAATGACCAGCCAGCCGAGAAGTCCGATGCCTCCGACCACGATGCCGATCCAGGCCCAGCCGGACCCGCCGGCGGGCATGCGAGTGAGACCCTCAGTTCGAGCTCGGCCGATACGGCGGAGCGATAAAATCCCCAAGATAATTCCAGCAATCTGAGAGATGACGGGAATGATCCCCAGGACACTGCATGCCGCCGAGGCCAGGGCGCAGCGATCGGTTGATCGATCGAGGGCGAATGGCGTGGCAGTGCCGTTATGGGACGCCGATTCGATCTCGAGCGTAGGGCGGCGCACGATGGCGTCGGTCGGTGAGTTTGAATGGGCGGTTGTCAGCATTTCTCCATTCTACAATATGTTGCAGATTGGCAATCCAGAGTTGACGTGTCCTCTTTGGTGGTACCGTGAACCAGGCTGATGATCGAGCGTATTATGATTGGTCCTCCTGTTATTATCGCACTTGGCACGTTCTTCTTTTCTTTGAGTCATCCTAATCGTACGTTTGAGCAACGCGGCTGTCGCATCAAACCTGATTCGCTGAAAGGCTTGTTCAGACGCCCGCCCTCTTCATCGATAGTAAACAGTAGAGCGAAAGTGACTCAGAGATGAGATTCCTGTTGATACTCAGAGGTGAATGATGGTCTCCCTGATCGCACGTCGGCGCAGCGAACGTTCTTCATTCGAGAGGGTGTGGCTTGGGCGTTTGATCATTTTGGGATGTGCGATGTCGAGTATGCCGCTCCATGGCGCGCAGACGTATTACGTCGATGCCCTTCTCGGCCATGACTCCAACGGGGACGGCTCCTCCTCCAAGCCGTTTGCCACGATTCAAAAAGCTGTGGATCAACTCGATGAGGCGGGGGATCACGTCAAAGTGATCGGTGGACGGCATCGTGACCCGGCAAGCGGTCAGTGGACTGAGCGTGTGTATCGGGAATCCGTACGTATTCGCGACCTGACAGGGCGGGCGGATCGTCCCATCATCATCGAAGGGGAGTTCGGCGGAAACTTCGACAATGACTCATTTGACGGCACCTACACCAACTATGAGTCGCGCCGCAATGATCGTTCGAACTGGGGCACGATCGTCGACCCGGGTATCCCGTTGACGGGATGGCAACGCGCCCCGGGCAATCTCGGACAGGCGGGTGTCTATCAGATCGCGGGATTTTCTCACTGCCACAAGAGCCTCTCGCTGAGCGTTAACGACTTTGCTCTGACGCGCCTGATGCCCTCTCAGATCGACCGGGGCCCGGGGAAAACCCTGTTGATGACCGCGGCCGATCATGAGATCACGCTCTACGACTGGGCGGATGAACGCGTCTTGTTCTGGGACGGCATTGAGGCATTGTACGGATGTTCGGATACCAGCAACGTGCTCTATCTCAGGTTTCGCGACGGGCGTGATCCTGATTCTGAAGATGTGACGATCGATTGGCGGGGCGGTATCAAGATCGAGAACTGCCGGCATGTCATCGTTCGAGGATTTCTTGTCCGCGGCGCATACTCGGGGATCTGGTTGTATCACGATTCGGATGACAATGTCGTCGAGCGGAACTTCATTACGGGTTCCTCGCACGGGATCATGCTGCAGGGCGAAGCAGCCGATCCGCCCATCACCCCCGACCGCAATCGCATCCGGGATAATGAGATTACACTGGAGTACTATGGCGTCCAGGGGAATGACTTCGATACTGGGGCGTGGTCGGGGTCGATGCATCATCTCCGTCCGGGTGGCCTGTTCTACCGCTACGCGGTGCGACACAACATCTGGTACAATGGTGGGGGAAAGAACAGGGTCGCATACCAGTGGTTGTGGAGTATTAATGCGATCAACGAGGGTGAGCGGAACGAGTACTCGGGCAATCACCTGTTCAACACAATTCGCGGTATCATCAGCAACTCCGGAGGTTCCAAGTCCACAACGGCGGGTAGGGCAAATTACTCCAGGTTCGGGCACCATCGCAAGATCTACAACAACACGATTCACAACATGTCGGGGATCGGGATCCAAATCTCAGACAGCGGCTTCAACAACGAGATCTACGACAATCTGCTCTACGACTGCAACCTGAGCTTCAGGATACACGACCCGACGGTCGGCCCCCTGTTTGTCTACCGCAATCGTTCCGTCAGCTTTGTCGACGGCGCGGAGCATGTCTACCTCTGGTATGCGTCCAACTATTCTGGGCTCTCGTCATTCATTTATCCCAGGATGTATTTCTATCACAACAGTTTTTCGGGGGGAAAATACGCCTTCTCAACGAGCCAGCCTCCCGATGAGAGGCTGAACAATCTTTATGTCGTGAACAACATCCTGGGATCCCTCCATCCGCTGAATGCGCCCGCTGGTACCGATCTCGGGGATTGTCGTTTTGAGCACAATCTGATGCGGGAGGAACTACGCGACGGATTGGCTTCGGCCGGACGGGGGAATCTTGTCTCACGCCTTGTGTGGCCGACGTACGCGGACGAGCTTCCGGTCTCCAGATCAGAGTTGCCCAATCTCGACGTGGTGGACGCGCGTGTGACGGACGGGCAGACGATTCCCGCGCTGGACCTGTCCTCCGCGTATCGCGGTTTCCGGCTGCCCTGGAGCGGTTATGCGTCTTACCAGGCCTCCAAGGGCGTGGGGGCGCACCCGGAGAGCGGCTACACGACAGCAAGCAAGCCAGTGCAGACGGCGGATGCGGACGGTCTGCTGCTTCACTGGACACTGCAGAGGGATGGCGGTTCCCAAGCCGGAGATCGTATCGTTCGCGAGCAAAGACAGGGGCACTACCACGGCGAGTTGATCAATGGCGCGGAATGGACCAGTGGCCCCATCCAGTTCCTTCGCTTCAGGCAAAATAACGATAATGCCCAGGTTAAGATTGATGCCGAGCCGTTGACCTCCCTGTCGTCAGAAGCGACGTTCGTCTTCCGGACCCATGCGGGAACCGAACGGCCGAGCATCGAGCATCCCGTGGTCACCGCGCTGAGCGTCACGTCCCAGGACCAGAAGGGGTATCCCGAGGCTCCGCGCAGTGCCGTTCGGATCAGCTTTGAACTCGTACCGCGCGATCGAATCATGCTCGTCGCACTGGTCGGCAATTGTGCCGGGAGGGGAAGCGACCGAATCACGTACACATTTCACCAGGCCGATTACGTGAATCGCTGGAATTACTGGGCCATTACGAAGGACCGCCTCGGGCTTCAGATCTACCGGAACGGAGTGCTTGTCGCCAACGCGGCCGGTGAGAACGATTGCCCTATCAATTCCGAGGATCTGGTTGGCATGGCCATCGGGAATATCCACGGATGGCATCAGAATCAATTCGATGGCGTCATAAACGATTTGCGCATTTACAACAAGGCGTTGAGCAGCACGGAGATTCGCAGGCTGACCCTGGGGCTTGCGCGGTAATCGCGCGTCGGCGAGAAAATCGCGGTCCGAATCATTCGGCGGTGAAGTGATTCTCCACCATCTCGCAGATCAGGTGGTACGCCGTGACGTGCATCTCCTGGATGCGGTCACTGTCTGAGTGGTCGATGCAGAGGCAGTGGTGGGAAAGGGGCTTGAGCTCTCCTCCGGACCGTCCAGTGAATGCGAGGATACCGGCACCTCGGTTGGCAGCGGTTCGCACCGCCTGGATCACATTGGCGGAGGTGCCCGACGTCGAGAGGGCCCAGAGAACGTCCCCCGGCCGCACGTGTGCCTCCACCTGTCGATCAAAGACATGGGCGAAACCGAAATCATTTCCGACCGCGAGAAGGCCGGAAGTGTCCGTGGTCAGTGCGATGGCGGGGAGCGGGCGGCGATCCTGCTTGAACCTACCGACCAGCTCGGCGGCGATGTGTTGCGCATCGGCGGCGCTGCCCCCGTTGCCGATCAGGTAAATGCGGTGATCATTCTCGATGGCGTCGATGATCGTCTGTGCCATGGCACACATCAGCGGGATCTGGTGGCGTAGATGATCGACAAGCCGTACATGCTCGTCGATGGCGGTCAGGATATGCTTGCTCACGAGATACGCCCTCTTCGGATCCGGTCAATGATAGCCGTGGTGCTCAGCCCTTTGACGAGGGGCAGGAGCACGACGCGGCCGCCCCGGGATTCGACATGTTCCCGTCCGACGACGCCTCGCTCTGCCCAGTCTTCCCCTTTCACCAGGACATCGGGCGTGATCGCCTCGATCAAGGATGCCGGCGTCGGTTCATCGAAAGCCACCACATAGGTGACACACTGCAGGGCCGCCAGAACTTCCGCGCGCTGTTCCTGGGGCAGGATCGGCCGATTGGTGTCCTTGTCCTGCGCGCGCACCGAGGCATCCGAGTTCATGCCCACGATGAGCACCTGGCCGTGCTGGCGGCACTGTTCGAGATAACGCACGTGCCCGGCGTGGAGAATATCAAAGCAACCGTTCGTGAAGACGATGGTCTCACCACGCGACTTGCGGAGCTCAATTTCAGGGAGCAATTGTTCGAGGGATCGTACCTTGCCGAGACTTTCTCCCGAGGCGATGCGCAGGTCCGCTACGATCTCGTCCCGTGTGAGTGGAACGCACCCGAACTTCTCAACCTCGAGTCCTCCGGCGATATTGGTAAGCCGAGCCGCTTCGCTCCAGTCGGCACCGACAATACGTGAAGTGACCAACATGGCAAGTACGGCATCGCCGGCGCCGGTGTTGTCATAGACCGCCCGTGGCCGCGTCGGGATGAGTTGAGGTGCTTCCTCGGCCAAAGCCAGCAGCGATCCGTCGCGGTCGAGCGTGACGAGAAGGCCGTCCAGTTCATACTGCTTCAACATCGCCGGCGCCGCCTCGCGGATGGCATCGGTGGTGGGGTCGCAACCGGAAACGGCCTGGAATTCCGAGCGGTTCGGTGTCAGCATCGTGGCACGGCGATACTTGCTGTAATCCGTGAGCCGGGCGGGATCGACGAAAACCGGTTTGCCTGCTTCGCACGCGGCGTCGATGATTCGCCCACAGAAATCGGGGGTAAGCATTCCCTTGTCATAGTCTTCGAGACAGACGGCATCGACCTGGGGGATAGCAGCAAAGACCCGTTCGAGGAGCTTCTCGGACGTATCCTTGTTAACGGGCGTCGATACTTCATCATCCACGCGCATGAGCTGCTGGCGGTGACGGTGCTGCGCCAGTCCAATGAAACGGGTCTTGGTGGTCGTGGGGCGGTCGTCGAGGGAGAGCACGCCGCGCGTGTCGATGCCCTCGGCCTGGAGCAGGGCACGCACGCGATGCCCGGCATCGTCGAGACCGAGGATGCCGCAGCACTGGATGCGAACACCCCATTGGCTGAGGTGCGCGGCGACGCTTCCCGCGCCACCGACGCGCTCCTCCATCCTGCGCCGAAGAAGCACCGGTACAGGAGCCTCCGGGCTGATACGCTCCGCGTCGCCGTAGACGTAACGGTCGAGCAGGAGATCTCCGATAAGGAGGATGCTTTGCCGTGGTCCAAAGCGCTCTACAAGTTCGATCAGACGTCGATCCACGGGTCAACTCCGAATGGGAGGGGGCCGTACCCGGTATGAACGGTGTACTTCGCAGCCTGCTCCAGCAGTCGCGGGTCAATCGCGTCATCGTAGGCCCGACAATACGGGTCGTCAATCGAGCGGCCACGGAGGCTTGCGATGGTATTTGAAAAGGACCCTCGCGCTCACAATAATACCGACGAACGTCAGAGTATTCACTTTCCTGAGATGGAGGGCCGAAGCATGACAACCGAGTATCAGCGACGTGAGTTCCTGAGACAGATGGGCGCGGGCATATTAGGCGGAGGCGTGCTGGCCTCGGGACGAGTTCACGCCGAAGAGCGAAGCTCAGGCGCGTCCATCGACGTCGGGACCATTAAAGACCTGCCCACGCGCAAGCTGGGCAGGATCGACTTCAAGGCGCCGCTACTCAGTTTCGGCACAGCGCCGATGGGGCACGCGTACTACAAGGCCGAGCCGTTTGAGGAAGTCATGAACGCCGCCATCGACGCGGGCATCACTTACCTGGATACTGCCCGCGTGTACGATGTGGCGGAGGATCGGTTGAAGCCGGTGCTGGCCAGGCGTCGCAGGGAAGTCTTTCTCGTGACCAAGACTTGGACGCGCACACGCGACGAGACGCTCAAGTCCCTGGACAAGAGCATGACCGCCATGGGTGTGGACCAGGTGGACCTCTGCCACATGCACAACGTGGGGCAGTTCACGCGCGAGGAAGCCATCGGCAAAGGCGGGCTGCTGGAGGGATTGATTGAGGCGCGGAAGCGCGGTTTGATCAAGCACATCGGATGTACAGGCCATCTGAATACGAACAACTTCGCCCCGGTGCTGGAGACGGGGGAGATCGAAGTTCTCATGTGCACGCTGAACTTCGTGGATCGGTTCACCTACGATTTCGAGCAGCGCGTCTTGCCGCTCGCGCGAGAGAAGGGCGTGGCGATCGTGCCGATGAAAGTCTTCGGGGGCATCCACACCGTCTGGGAAGGGTATCGCAAGCGCGAGGACGGCCGCCTGGCGACGGACGAATTCCGGCAGGATGCGATTGACTACGCGCTCGGCCTGCCCGGTGTCAGCACACTGGTGGTGGGCATGAAGACCGTGCGTGAACTCCGCGAGAACATCGCCGCCGTGCGAAACCACAAGCCGCTGGCCGGGGAACGCAAAGAACGCGTCCTGGCCAGGGGCAAAGCGATGGCCAAGCAGTGGGGCGATCGCTTCGGTCCGGCGGTGGCGAAGGACGCTGCGGAGAACGACTCCGCGAAGTCGTAGAGCGATCGCCTTCAACCTGCCGCGCTTTGTGACTCAGGCAACGTAGTTATTCAGGCAACGTATACGTGAGCTTGCCTTCGGGATCTCGGAAGCGCACCGCCCAGCCCATGTCGCCGGGCCCCTGGCTGATCTTGATCAGCAGCTTGTTTTCGCCCTTTTTCAGTTTCACATCCACCGCGTCATCGTCAATCTGAATCCCGCGGCGGATCTGGTGACGCCACACGACCTCGCCATTGAGCCAGACTTTCACGCCGTCATCACTTCCCAGCAGCAGCGTGGTGTCACCGCCCTCGGGTGAGTTGACGATCGCGGCTCCGTACACCACGCAGTTGTCGTAGGGGTCGAACATGTGCGTGACGGACATCTTGCCGCTGGGGCTGCTGGCCTTCCTCCAGCTTGCCGCCTGGCCGTTGATGCCCTCGTACGAGGCGGACATGTCCCATTCCTTCTCGGGAGGATAGGGCGTATCCAGATCCTTCATCTCGGGATTCGGAAACGGACCGATCACCTTCCAAGCGGTGATCAACCGCCGGTCCACGCGGGGGACGAAGCTGTCGATAATGGCTTCGCACCGATCGCCCTTGACGGGGTTGCCCGTGAATTGGATCGTAACCGGATTCATCCCCTTTTGAAGGCGAATGAGTTGGTCGATGGGCTTGCCGTTGATCGTGGTATCGAAGTCGGAGGCCTCGACACCCGGGGCGGTGTGGACGTTCACGCGATACCATTCCGTCTCGTCGACGGGCAACTTCAGGGTGAACGCATCTCCGACCTTTCCGCTCAGTTTCACGCCTCGGCTGCCGGACAGGGGGCGGGGCAGATCGCGATTATTGACGATGGCCATCCCTTCATCGAGATCCTCGGGGGTGAGTGCGTTTTCCGCTTCGACGGCCCCGGGGGCACTGTTTTCGCGTGGAATGCGATCCCAGACCGGTACGGGCTCGAAGAAGTCCTCGCCGCCGGGCATCGCGTACCAGTAGGCAGTCGACGCGTAGTCGTTCTTCACGTCGGTGTGCGGCAGGGCGGCGTAGTTCTCCATGGTCATGAAGAAGGACTCGGTGAACGGGATGTTGTCGGCGAGGTGCCAGCGGTAGTTGGCGAAGAGTTCCTTGGCATGACTTCCCTCGCGTGGCTGAGGGAAACCGTGCGAAGGATTGTGCATGGTCCGCATGCCCCACGCATCGCCGAAGTAATCCTCTGAGCCGGTCCCGAACCAGGACGGGAATTTCTCGCCGTCGACGTAGACCTTCTCGTCACCCTCGCCCCACCATCCGCCATGATGGTTGTAAGGATAGAGGCAGATGCCCACGAGCTTGCCGGCGGTTCCCTTCACATCCAGCAGGGGGTAGTCGAACGTACGTCCGTTGATCTCGATGCGCCACTTGGCATGGAAGTAGGCCCAGTCGTCCGGGATCTCCTGCGTGCGATGGACGATCACCGAATCCACGGTGGCCTGGTCGTGGCCGTCGTTCTCAAGCACGATCCGGGCCGACTTGCGGAAGGGCATGGGGAAGTAACAGTAGTGGTAGCTCTCGGTAATCCCCATGGGGTAGGACTTGTAGGGACTGAGGAGGGGGTCGCCGAAGAAGTCGGCAAAGGGCACGCTGATGGCGGCCTCGTCTTCCCCATCCCAGTAAACCTTGATCATGACCTTGCGGCCGGCCCAACGCTCTTTCGAATCGAGCTTCATGCGGAACTGGTGAATGACGGAGGGTCCTTCGAGTTCGAGCGCGGTCACGGAATCACCGGGCGGCAGCGTGGTTGTCGCGCTGGCAAAGCGATTCAGCGGATGGTTGGTTGTCTGTCCCGGGTTGCTCCATGCGTGGGCGGTTTGCTCCAGCGCGTCGGACTGTGCCGACGTGAGCGGAAGCTGGAAGGAGTCGACCGTCCAGTCCGAGGGGAACTGGCGGTAGTTGATGATGTAGTACTGGTCGGGGGCGCGTTTCTTCTTTTTCTTGTGCGGCGTGTAAGCAGTGATCTTGCAGCTCTTGGCGTAGGGAATCGGCATGTAGACGTTCGACGCCGACATCATCTTGGCGGGGTCGCGCTTGTATACGAGGGGGCGGATAAAGGGCTCGATCTCCCCGGCGCAGAGCTTGTGGAAGTCCCACTCGTACGTTGGCTCAGTATCACCGTCGAGGTAGAAGCGAATCACGCCCTGAGGGTTGGCCGACCAGATCCGGAAGACGCTACCGGGGCCTTCCATCTCCGCCATGACGCCTTCACCCGTTTCTTCGTCGATCCGGATGTATTGCCCGTGATCGCCATTGGCGTCCCAGCGGATGTAGGTATCCGTGGCGGGGTCGTACTTGCTGGCCCGGTCGTAACTGCTGAACTGTTTGCAGGTCACGCCGTCCTGGATCTCCGGCAGGAGTGTCAGGTCTGTCAGGTAGGCCAGGATGTCCGGATAGGTGAGGTGGCGCGTCTCCGCCATCGCGGATGACCCGCCCATGAGGGTGCCCAGTGAAATCAGGCCCAGCGCCATATGGATCGATCGGGACGTGCGTGAATCGCGTCGCATCGTGAGAACTCCTGGTGAGCGGCATCTCTAAGGTGAACCTACGCGGATCGGCATGGTAGGGCAGGACGTGGGCCGATTCAACCGAACCTGAGGGCTTGGAATCGTCGAGAGTCCGGCTCAAGCTTTCAACGGTTTTCGCCCGATATGAAGGATGCGGGGCGTTCACGCGCCCACAAGGCGTTGAGCGAATTCATCCTACGGATAAAGCGCCGTTCGGTAGACCTCCCCCCGGACCAGGAAGGTCCGTCTGGGGGCTGAACGCGCCACACTGGTTTCACGACAATCTTTTTCTTGATGCGCGGGTTGCCATGAGTCGTGTAATGACGTCGATTCGATCGGACTGGTCAACTCCGGACTCCTCGGGCACGACGGCTATCCCTGTGCCGTTGAAGCCGGCACCGCCGGATGGCGAGAGCATGCCGGGGGTACTGGAATCTTCCTCTGAAAAAAGTGTACCGGGAAATGCAGGGTCTGATCTCCGAGGCGCTGCCGATCCCGGCGGCATCGACAACCTCATCGAGATTTTTCTGCACGCCCTCTGGGCCGAGGCCGGGCTGGCCCGCAATACGCTGGATGCCTATCGACGCGATCTTCGGGCCTTTGCCGATCACCTCGCGGAGCAGCGCGTCGTCTTTCGATCGCTGCAGCCGGGCGACATTCAGTCGTTTCTGGTGGATCAGAAAGAGCGTCACGGGCTGGCCATCAGCTCGATCGCCCGGCGGCTTGTTGCCATCAAACTGTTCTGTCGATTTGCCTTCGCCAAAGGGCACATGGACAGGGATCTTTCGGATCTGATCGAGACGCCGAAAAAGTGGAAGCATCTGCCGCACGTACTCAACGTGAAGCAGGTGGACGCCCTGCTCGGTCTTCCCGACGCAAACGATCCGCTGGCGTTGCGCGATCGGGCGATTCTGCACCTCTTCTATGCCACGGGCCTGCGTGTCAGTGAACTCGTCGGACTGCGTGTACGCGATGTCAATCTCGAGATCGGTTATCTGCGCTGCATGGGCAAGGGGAACAAGGAGCGCGTCGTGCCGATCGGATCGAAGGCGATCGGCACCCTGGAAGAGTATCTATCAGAGCTGCGCCCCCAACTCGTGGATCAGATGTCCACCGACCGCATCTTCGTTTCGCGCACGGGGCGGGCGCTGGATCGCACGAATTGCTGGCGGCTCGTCGTGAAATACGCCCGCCGCGCCGGGATTCAGGGCAAGGTCTCTCCCCATACCCTGCGCCATTCGTTCGCCACGCACCTGCTGTCCGGCGGCGCGGACCTGCGCGTCGTGCAGGAAATGCTGGGCCACGCCGATATCGCTACCACCCAGATCTATACGCATGTCGATTCCGATCGGCTCAAGTCCGTGCTTCAGAAGTTCCATCCCCGCCAGTAAATCCTCTGGATCGGCCGTCAGGCACCATTGATCTCCTTTCGTTGGAAAGGGGGGCCGCGTACGATAGGAGTCGCATTGGGTCCAATTCTGCGCAGCACTTCGAGAGGTGAAGTCATGATGCGTCGGTTCCGATTCCTCTTGCTCCCGATATGCCTGATCGCCTCGCCGGTCCGTGCGGCAGATGAACGATCGGCGAGACCGAATATCGTTCTCTGCATGGCGGACGACCAGGGCTGGGGGGATGTGGGCTGCTACGACCACCCCGTGTTAAAGACGCCGAATCTCGATGCGATGGCATCGGCCGGTCTGCGGTTTGATCGGTTCTACGCCGCCGCCCCGGTCTGCTCACCGACACGTGGAAGCGTGCTGACCGGACGGACGCCCAACCGATTCGGATGCTTCAAGTGGGGGCACACGCTGCGCCCGCAGGAGGTCACGCTGGCGGAGATCCTTCGTTCGGCGGGGTATGCGACGGGGCATTTCGGCAAATGGCATCTGGGGTCGGTCCAGAAGGGCAGTCCAGTCAACCCGGGGGCCAGCGGTTTTCAGACATGGCTGTCGGCGCCGAATTTCTTCGAGAACGATCCGATCCTGAGTCGGCAGGGAGTGGCGGAGCAGATGCAAGGGGAGAGTTCCGCAGTCACGATGCGCGCAGCGCTGGAATTCATTCGCGATCAGGCAAGGCGCGAGCGCCCGTTCCTGGCGGTCGTGTGGTTCGGTTCGCCGCATCGACCTCATCAGGCGGCGAAGGAAGACCTCGCGCATTACCCGGATGAGGATGAGGGCTTCCGCCATTTCTACGGCGAGATCACGGGAATTGATCGGGCGATGGGAACGCTGCGTGAGGATCTTCGGAGGCTTGATCTTCATGACGAGACGATCGTCTGGTATTGCAGCGACAATGGCGGGCTGTCCAGGTTCGGACGTACGGGAGGGCGGGGCCACAAGAGCCAGATCTACGAGGGGGGGCTACGCGTCCCCGCCATCATCGAGTGGCCCGGGCGAATCTCTCCACGGATCACCGACATCCCCGCCACGACCAGTGATATCCTGCCGACGCTGGTGGATCTGGTCGGGGCCAAGCCGCCGGATGTTCCGCTGGATGGGATCAGCCTCGTTCCTGCGATCGCAGAGACGGTCAAGATGCGGTCCCGGCCGATCGGGTTCTGGGATCATCCCACGAACGGCATTCGAACACCTTCGGCGGAATGGATGACAGAGTTGCTGGAAGCCCAGCGCCAGGGGCGCGAGATCACGGACCGGGATCGACTTCGCCTTCATGCCGGCAAGATCAAGGGTGGCTATCCGCTGGATCGATTTCCCGGACACAGTGCCTGGCTGGACTGGCCCTGGAAGCTTCATCGCATCGAGCAGGCGAACCGCTCCGCACGCCTGGAATTGTACAACCTCGAGGACGACCCCATGGAGAAGCAGGATCTCGCGGATGCCGAAACGGATCGCGTGGCAACGATGCGCCGCGAACTGGAAACGTGGCTGGTCTCCGTGGTGCAAAGCCTGAACGGCGAGGACTATCCCGCCCGCTGATTCGCGTTGATCGAGATGTTGGCGGAGGCATCGGGCAGGCGCGTGAGAAAGTCGTCGATCCATGTCGAAGGCAGATCCCGCACGAGTTGGCGGAGGTGGTCCTGCCACCAGTTGGACATGACCGCCAGCGACTCCTTGTTATAGCGTTCTTCAATGATCTGGAACGAATCCCGTGGATAAAGAATGGTATCGATGGGAAAGTCAACGTCGGCGGCGCTGATCCGAGTCGAGTCGAAGGCGAGGCAGCCGACCTTGAGGGCATGCTTCATGGTGTCGTCGTACTTCAGTGTGCGATCGAGCACGGGCTTGCCGTAGCCGCTGGCACCGATGATGTAGTACGGCGTTCCTTCTCCGATCTCCACCCAGTTGCCCTGAGGGTAAATCAGGTAGAGCTTGTGTTCCTTGTCGTGGCTGAGCTGGCCTCCCATGAGGCAGTGGATGTTGAAGTGCAGCCCCGCCTCCTCGATGACCTCCTTATCCTCCATCGCCACGCGTCGCAATTCCGCCGCGAACAGGTTGGCGACTTTGAACATGCGGTCGCAGGAGGCCTCCTCGCCGTCAAGGGCATCGGCGAAGTAGGTCAGTGTCTTGTCCCGAACCGCACGGAGCCCGGACGTCATCAGGAAGAATGAGCCGCACTCCGTCTGATGGGTGGATACCTTCTTGGCGGTGATGCACTCGCTCCCTGTGGTCACGCGGGTGTCGGCGATGCCGACGAGGCCGTCTTTCACCTTCATACCGAGACAGAACGTCATGGGGTCCCCCTCTGCTTAAGCGTTGTCGAAGATGGCGGCTGTCTGCGTTTGCGACTGCGTCTGTGTTTCCGACTCGTCGTGCCGGGCGAAGAACGTCCTGTAGGCGGCGTGACCGATTTCGTTCAGGCGCGTCTCGAGGCGATCGATGAATTCATGCAGGCCGGAGGCGATCACGTTCGCGGCCTGGGTGTAGGCCAGCTCGGCGCGAAGGCGCCCGAGCAACCGTTCGGCATCGTTGCTGAACGATCCGGTCGGCGTACCGGAGATGGCGTGAAGCGACTCGTTGGCGCGCGTCAGGCAGTGCAGCACCGCCCGGGGAAAGAGTTTATCGAGCACGAGGAAATCAACGATGTTTGCCGGGGACATGAGCCCGTGCTTCTGGCGGTACATCTCGAAGGCGCTGGCGGACTGAAGCAGAGCAGCCCATTGGACCTCGTCGAGCGGCGTACCCACGTCGGAGGGACTGGGCAGGAGCATGAAGTACTTGACGTCCAGAATGCGGGCGGTCTTGTCGGCGCGCTCCATGTATCGACCGACGCGGCCGAAATGCCAGCCTTCGCCGTGCGTCATGGTGGCGTCGGTGATGCCCATGAACTGCTGGCCGAGCATGCGGACCTGCTCGAAGAAGGTGTGGGAGTCCGCCAGGATGTCCTCGAGCTGGCGGGCGTTGCGGAGAAGCAGGTAGTAGCGGTTGATGTGTTCCCACATTTCCGAGGAGATCGAGGCGCGGATCGAGCGGGCATTCTCCCGCGCGCTGCGGAGGCAGGACATGATCGAGTTCGGGTTCTCTTCATCCAGCGTGAGAAAGCGGACGACGTTGTCCATGGTGGCTACGTCGTAACGCTCTTCGAAGGAGGAGTTATCGCCGGTGGTATACACCAGCGGTGCCCATTGCTGACGCATGTCGTAAGCGGAATCGAGGTAGAGGACGTGGTTGACATCGATGAATCGCGCGACGTTCTCGGCGCGTTCGATGTAACGGCTCATCCAGTAGATGGAATCGGCGACACGGCTCAGCATGGTGGCAATCGTCTCATTCGATATCGGGCCGGGTCCTGGTTGCCTCAGTGCTCATTCGCCAGGACCCAGGTGTCCTTGCTTCCTCCGCCCTGGGAGGAATTGACGACGAGTGAGTTCTTTCTCAGCGCCACGCGCGTCAATCCACCGGGGACCACGAAGATGTCTTCCCCGTAAACGATGAACGGGCGCAAATCCACGTGGCGCCCCTCGAGGTGATGGTCCACCACCACCGGCACGCGCGAGAGGCTCAGCGTCGGCTGCGCGATATAGTTGCGCGGATTCTTCTGGATGCGGTTGGCGAATTCCCGATGCTCCGACGGCTCCGCGTGCGGCCCGATCAACATGCCGTAACCGCCTGACTCGGCGGCGGGTTTGACCACGAGCTTATCGAGATTGTCGAGCACGTGAGAGCGCTGCTTCTCGTCCCAGCAGAGGTAGGTCGGCACGTTCGGAATGATAGGGTCCTCGCCCAGATAGTACTTGATGATCTGCGGCACGTACGCGTAGACGACCTTGTCGTCGGCCACGCCGGTGCCCGGGGCATTGGCCAGGGCCACATGGCCGGCGCGGTAGGCGTCCATGAGCCCAGGCACGCCGAGCATCGAATCCTCGCGGAAGACCTCCGGGTCGAGGAAGGTATCGTCGATCCGTCGGTAAATGACGTCCACACGCTCGAGTCCCTGCGTGGAGCGGACGTGCACGTACCCGTCCTTCACGACGAGGTCCTGCCCTTCGACGAGATCGATACCCATCTGCTGCGCCAGGTACGAATGTTCGAAGTAGGCGGAGTTGTACACACCGGGGGTCAGCAGAGCGATTCGCTGATTGGATCCGGGATAAGTCCCGATATGCTCCAACGCCGCCAGCAAACGGCTGCAGTAGTTCTCCACGGGACGGATGTTGGACGAGACAAAGAGCTGCGGAAATATCTGCTTCATCAGGCGGCGGTTCTGCAGCACGTAGCTGACGCCGGAGGGGCAGCGAAGGTTGTCTTCGAGCACGTAGATCTGCCCGTCGCTGTCCCGCACGAGGTCGGTGCCAGTGATGTGGCACCAGATACCGCGGGGTACCTTGAGACCATCGCACGGCGCGAGATACCCTGAGGAACCGAGGACGATTTCTTTGGGAACGACGTTGTCCCTGAAGATCTTCTGATCGCCGTAGACGTCGGCGATGAAGAGATTCAATGCGTGGATACGCTGCTTGAGTCCGCGTTCAATCCAGTTCCATTCGTCGGCATTGATGATGCGCGGCAGAATATCAAAGGGGAAGATCCGCTCGACGGCACTCTCACCGTCATCGGAGTTCACGCGGAAGGTAATGCCCATCTGCATCAGGGCATGTTCGGCCGCCTGCTGGCGGTGAATCAGTTTTCCCTGGGCAAGGCTCAGAATTCGTTCATACAGCACCTTGCAGCCCTGGCGGGGATCGCCGCTCTCGCTGAACATCTCGTCATAGAAGTCGTCAACGGCGTACTTGCCGAAGAGTCCGTGAAGGCGATTGGATGTGCCGTTTCCACCGGACGCTTGCGAAGCGCTCGATGATAAGGGTTGCGCTGCCTGGGACATTGGGTTTTCCTCGCTGAGCCCGCTCTGTTGACGCTTAAGGAGCATGCAATCCACGTTCCATCCTGTCTTATTCCGGGATTCAGTCGTAACTTTAGTCAAGGAGGCAGCTTACGGATCAGTGTCAGCGGTGGCTTGTAGCTCCGGTGCGCTGACCGCATGCATGAGGGTGGGGGTTGCGCGAAGTGTGTGCAGTGCTCCACGCCGGTTCCTGGACAGGTGCCGAACTCAATCGAGTCCGAGTTCCATCCAGCGCCGGGAGACCTGTTCCTTTATCGCTTCGCTCATCTCCAGTTCCATGGGCCATCGTCGGATGGTGCCTTCGCCGGGGATCTTTCGTGTGGCGTCAATGCCCAGCTTGCTGCCGGCGCCTTCGAAGGGGGAGGCGTGGTCGAGGATGTCGAGGGGGCCTTCGGCGATGAACGTATCCCGGCGTGGATCGACGTTGGCGCAGAGGTGGAAGAGGACCTCCTGCTCGTTGTGCACGTCGACATGCTCATCCACGACGACGATGATCTTGCTGAAGGCCATCTGGCCCGCTCCCCAGATCGCGTGGACGACGCGGCGGGCCTGGTAGGGGTATTCCTTACGGATCTTCACGAAGACGCAGTTGTGAAAAGCGCCGAACATGGGGAGGTTGTAGTCGATGATGTCCGGTACGAGCATCTGCAGCAACGGGAGGAAGATTCGTTCCGTGGCTTTGCCGAGGGCGTAATCCTCCATGGGCGGCTTGCCGACGATGGTGGTGGGGTAGATGGGGTCGCGTCGATGGGTGATGGCAGAGACGCGGAAGACCGGGAACGGCGCGGAGAGCGAATAGAACCCCGTGTGATCGCCGAAGGGTCCTTCGATGAAGCGATCGGTGGGATGGGCGTGTCCCTCGATGACGATCTCGGCATTGGCGGGAACTTCGAGCGGAATCGTTTTGGCGGGCACGAGCTCGATGCCTGCGCCGTTCAGGAAGCCGGCAAAAAGCAACTCACTGACGGTGGGGGGCAGTGGACAGGTGGCGGCATAGGGAAGCACGGACTCCCCGCCCAGCACGATAGCCATCGGCATGGGCTCGCCGCGCCGGGTCCACTTGCGGAAAATTCTTGCTCCGTCGTGATGGATGTGCCAGTGCGCGGCGCAGAGCTTCGGGCCGAACACCTGGATACGATACATGCCCACGTTCGTCACGTTCGATTCGGGATCGCGCGTGTAGATGCCCGCCAGCGTGATGTAGCGCCCCGTACGCCCGTCGGCGCCTTCGGCTTCTTCGATGGGAGCGGTGGGATTCAACTCGGGCGGTTCGGAGCCGAGGTCACCGTCATGAGGCCAGCACTGAATGATGGGCAGCGAAGTCAGGTCGGCATCGTCGGTATGGACCACCTCCTGGCAGATCCCGCGTTTGACGACCTTCGGCCCGAAGCCCGCCAGTTTGATGAGGTCGGGCAGCTTCTTCATCTTGGCCATGAGCGTGGTGGGCATCTCCGGCTTGATGAGTTGCTGCACGCGTTGCGCCAGGGCTTCAAGATCGTCGCAACCCAGTGCCATGCGCACGCGCGCATAACTGCCGAAGGCGTTGATGAGCACGGGGAGATTCGACCCGATCACGTTCTCGAAGAGCAGGGCACGTCCCCCCTTGCCGCCATGGACGGGATCGGTCTCGGGTGCCCCCGCCGAACCTTCCGGGCTGGGTGACTTCATCACGCGGTCGGCGATCTCTGCCAGTTCGAGAACCGGATCCACCTTCGCCTGGATGCGTCGCAATTGATCCTTGGCTTCGAGGTCTTCCACGAATGCTCGTAAATCCGAATAGGCCATGGGCGCGTTGACTCCGTACCTGCGTGTAAATTCACTTCCGAGTCAGGATAATAAGGCCGCGATCGGCGTGAGGCTATTCCGCCTCCTTCGCCTTGCGGACGACGGCATGATAGGCGGTCACGACCGGGTTGTTCTTGATGAAGATGGTATCGAGGATCTTGGCCGAGGTCTCGTAGGTGATGCGTTCGTTCGCCAGTGTACCGTCCGGCTGGGCAACCCCGGACTTCACGAAGAGCGGGATGCGGCCCTGTCCTGTTTCCATCCAGTACTTGCTGTCAAAATCTGCGAGAAGATCGATACCGACCTGGTACTTCATGCGCTGATCGGGATCGGAGTAGCCGTCCATGTAGATGTTGTAGAACTTGCCCTGAAGAATCATTCGATGGCGGATGCGCCCGCTGGAGAGCTTCTCGAACCAGGAGTGCAGGTAGTCGAAGTCGTAATGCGTCAGGTTCAGCTTGGGGAAGATGCGCGTCAGCCATTTCGGCGCGGATCGCCCGGAAAGCACACCGCCCTCGATAATGAGTTCGCCCTCGCCGACCTGGGGATTGGCCTCCTCGGCACGGGGAAAGAGCTTCTGATATGTCTCGTCGATAATCGTCAGGGGCCCCTCCGCGGTCATCCCCGGAAAGGACTGTCGCAGGTAGGCGTTGACCAGCGGGCCGGGTTCGAGGCGCTTGGCTTCGTAGGTGAGGTGGTACTGCGGATCGTCCACGTTGAAATCGGTCACCATCTCGCCGCGTACGTCTCCGCCGTCGGCCAGGGCGCTGAAGGTGAAATTGAATTCACCGCCGGTCAGATCGGCAGCGGCGCTGACCGCGTCCACCTCCGCATGAACATTGGGCGGAAGGATCACCGCCAGCGCATCCATATGCGCATTCAATCGAAGGTCGTGCTCCCGGACATAAGCGAGAAAAGCCGGAACCCACGGAGGCCGCCCGTCCACCAGCGAAGAATTCTCGCCGGCGGGCAGGGTCGATGGTCGTTCTGGTAACGCGCTGCGGACCTTGCCCCAATCTTCCTTGAGCGTCGGAACGTCTAGTCGACGGCAGGCCAGTCCGACGTAACCGGGTTTTCCTTTGGGATGTCGCGCGAGATCGGCGGAGAGATTGCCGAGGCTCGAGCCGAATTGCCATGCGAGCTGGTCTGCTTGAATGCGTTGATCATCCCATTCGAGGGCGCCGTCCAGCGCGAATTCGACATCGGCTTTCGTGAGGGACACGTCGTTCATCGTGATCATGCCGGAGTCCGCACTCCATCGGCCTTGGCGGCAGCTCCAGAGGGATTGGGCGATCAGTTCTCCGCTGGCGGTATCGGCGAGCTGTGAACGTGGCGCCAGGACGGTATTCAGATCCTCCACTGAGAGCCCGATGTCGATCTCGCCGTCCTCGATCAGGATGTCGCTCCCGTGGGATGCGATTGTCCACTGGCCCGAGGCGAGGAAATCCGCGCCGTGCATGGACAGCCGGGCGTCGTCCAGAGTGTACGACACTCGGCCTGACGTGTCGCGCGTCAGTTCCAGGGTCCCGATGGCATCCAGAGGTTGTCCAAATGATTTGGCCTCGCGCCGATGCCAAACGAGATTCAGCGGTGTGTCCCAACTCAGCCGGGAGGCATCGGCGTCCCACGTCAGCGTCAGTCGCTGAGGGTCGAAGGTCAGGCCACACGAAGTGGAGAGGTGCCCCTGGGCCTGCCAGCGATCAAGTTCCTGTTTCAGTTCGGGATGCTGATCGGTCAGAGCGGACATACGTCCGATGCGTGCATTCACGTCGATCTGCCCGGAGGGGGTTTTCACGGCAAACCATTGCTGTGCGATGCCTGCCGGCGTCCGTTCCATTTCCCGCACGTTTGATCGATTTTCGTCTGCAAGGCTCAACGTCAGATCGCCCGCAATCGAATCGAGTTGCGTATCGTCCAGCGTGAACGTGCCGTCATGAATCTCCAGGGTGTACACGCTTGGCTGCATCTGTCGCGTCGTCCAGGAGGTCGTCAGTCGGCTCGATACGTCCATCGGTTTGAGCAAGGGTGTCTCGCCGGGAATGAGGAACTGAGCCGCATCCGCATTGCATGCGAGGCGTCCGAATTGTTCATCAGGGGTCGACATCCAATCCAGGTGCACCTCCGCGTCTCCTTTGACACGGTACTCCTTCAGCAGTGGTGCGAGAATGGGAAGCTCTTCGCCAAGTCGCGTGATCTCATCGAACTCGGCATCGATGATGACGGTTCGCAGCGGGGCAATACTGCCGGCCGGAGCGGAGGATTCCGTCATGGCGGCGTCGATCGTGGCTGCGGGATGATTCAGGTGGACTCGCACGGACTGCTCGGTGCCCCGGAGGATCCGGCGGTGCTCATGCTCAGCCATGATGCGGAGAGGGCGGCCCCGGGATCGACTCACTACTTCCGGCATGCTCAGCGTCAGGTCGTCGGCCACGAGTTCAAGGCGGTGACGAAGATAAGTTTCGTCCGGCGACGTCGATGCCGTCCCGGAGAATGTCGCATTGACATTGCCGGACAGCTCGAGGTCGGCACGGTTCAGCCATCGCGCCAGCAGTGGGCTGCGTTGAATAGCCTTCTCGATGCTTGCGATAGTCAGCGGCAATGTCCACTCCACGTCGCCTTCGAATCCGCCTTGTCGCGTCGGGGCGTTCGTCGTGGGTGCGAGTCGGAATTTCACGGGGATGCGGCCGGGCGTGGTCGCGAGTCGGAAGTCTCCCTGGCTGAATTCCAGCAGCGGCAGTTCGATCCGATCGAAAGGGGCTCGGGGCAGGACGGTCTCCAGGCGGGCGAGAAGGACTTCACCTTCCGGTTTCAACCAGTACTCACCCGCGTGGAGAGAAGTCTGGGTGTCGGCATGAAGCTCCACGGCCAATGTGACATCTTGCGGAATGCCCTCAGGATCGTTGCGAGGTTCGGCGCGCAAATCGAGGGCGAACCCGCCACTCCATTGATCGGCATCGACCCAGCGCTCGAAGAGGGGGATATCCGATATGACCCGTTCGATGGCGGACGTGTGAATCGAGAGGCGGGAGGGCGATACGGTCGCCGCAGCGAGGAGCGACTCGGTGGATATCGGGTTCCAGGCATGGACCGACCACTCGACATCGGAGTTGAACTCGACCGTCGTCTGATCAAGATTGCATTTGAGATGCGAAAGTACGACGTGACCTTCCCGCCGATCGAGCACGACCTTGGCGTGCAGATCTTTGTGCACACCCTCATGCAGATGCATCAGCTTGGCGTCCTCCTCGCGCCAGATCCAGGAGGAAGCTGATCCGTCCAGGGCGAGGTTGAGGCGATCCTGCGTACCGGAGGGATCAAGGGAGAGCGCGAAGGTCGCCTGGCCTTCGACCTCCAGCCCGGCCTGGGCCAACAGGGTCGCCACGGTCGGGAACTCCCTCATGAACTGGCTGAAATCCTTCACACGGCCTTCGACATGGATTTGAAACGGCTCGACCCCGATCTGGTCGATCAGCATGGTCGGTCCGGGCAGATCCTCGGGACGGGCAACGCGCAGTCCCGGGGATTCAAACTCGAAGTCGTCAAGCAGCAATTCCTCAGTGGCGGGGTTGAACTGCCCACGCGAGGTAATTCGCGCATCGGGGATGCGACTCTCTGAGGCCTCGCCCTTCCACGCCATGCTCACGCCATTCAGTGTGACATCCAGTTCGTACTGAAGTTTCATGGACGCCGGTGTGATCAGTTCGAGATCCCCCGAGGTCTGCCCGCTCATCTTCTTGATAGGCAGTTCGCTGACCAGCGGGCCGGGGAGGGCATCGAGAACGAGATTGTTCCATGCGATACGCGTTTCGCCGTGAAAGGTCACTGCGCGATTGATCTGCGGGACGGTTATGCGCGACTGGACGGAAAAGCTATCCAGGATGCCTTCGGCGCTTGTCTCGTCGCCGTGCGTACTGCCTTCAACCTCGACCAGCCCCTTGTCGGGATCGATGCTGCACTGCACGCGTTTGAGTCCGAAGACTTGGTTGCCTTCGGGCATATGCAGGTGACAAGCAGGATCAATCAGCAGGAATTCGAACGCCGGGAGCTGGTTGCTCTCTCCTATCTCCTGGAGGTTGGTGAGCCTGCCCTGATCGTCGAAGGCGAGCCAGACGCTCGGTTCCATCATCTCGATCCGGTCGACGCGCCCCGTCCACGCGGTGCGCAGAGGCGTGAAACCGCACGTCAACTTGCCGACGCTGACGAAATGGGGGAAGGCCTGATTCGGGGCGGCCTCGATGGTCAGGTCTTCGAACTGGATGCCTTCGCTCCAGCTGAGGGTGACGCGACCGACGCTCGCCTTCCGTCCCAGTCCATCGCTGAGCTGATTGCACAGGCGCTGGCCGATCCAGCCCGTCGGCAGCCACCAGGGCAGGGTCAGGTAGCCGGTCGCCAGGACACTCAGGAAGATGGCGAGCGCGCGGAGGACACGTCGACGCCACAGGGGCCGCCGGTCCACGAATCCGTTGCTGTCGCCTGAGGTCGCCATCAGTTACTCGTCCCGGTGCGGTGGCATGATTCAGGAAGTGATTTTAACCTTGCCTGGTGATTTCGGCTACGTTCTTGTCGTTCTTCCGGGCTGCGGATATAAACACAACCTGCTGTATCGCCGCCATTTTCGGATGAGAGCGAGGTTCGCGTGCGAATCGGAATCATCTCCGACACACACGATCGACTTCCCGCGTTGGATCGCGGGTTGGAGGAACTGAAGGCGCGCGATATTCAGGCGATCATTCATCCCGGTGACGTGATCGCGCCGTTCGCCGCCAAGCGTCTGCTCGCCTGGGCCGGGCCGCTGCACATCGTCTACGGGAATAACGACGGCGAACGCGCAGGACTGAAGAATGTCCTCCCGCAGATCCAGGACGGACCGCTGTGGGTGAATGTGGAAGGGTGTCGTATTCTGGTCCATCACTTCATCGACTGGTGCGATCCCGAGGACGTGGCATCGGCTGATGTGACCATCACCGGACACACGCACGAGGTGGTCGTGGACCGGCGGGGCGATCGACTGATCTTCAATCCGGGCGAGTGTTGCGGGTGGCTGACCGGGCGTTGCACGGTGGCGGTGCTGGAGACCGAGACGCGCGAAGTGGACGTGATTGAGGTGGGACGTGATTGAGGTGAAGGTGTGAGCAATCGCAGGACTCGATATCGCTGGGTGGTTCTCTTCGGGGCGGCGTTAATGGTGCCGGCATGGACCGGGTGCGTCCGCCGGAATCTGACCATACGCACCGACCCGCAGGAGGCCCGAGTTTACCTGAACGACCGGATGGTCGGCACAAGCCCGGTGACGGTAGGATTCACGTGGTACGGGGATTACGACGTGGTTCTCCGCAAGGAGGGCTATGAGACTCTGAAGACGAACTTCCGGGTCCAGGCCCCGTGGTATCAGCTTCCGCCATTTGACTTCGTGGCCGAGACGATGGTTCCCGGCACGATCGAGGACAACCATGAAGCCAGTTTCACGCTGACGCCCGCCGAGCCGGTCGATCACGAGGCCTTGGTGGAGACGGCGGCCGCTTTCCGGGAGGAAGCGATCTTCGGCAGCGAGTGAATCAAGCCCGGGGAGGACGGTGTGGCGTCCCAGGGGGCTTCCGGGCGGGGGGGCGACCCCCTTGAGCACGTGAAAGGTTCTATACCGCCTGGCGGCGCACCAGCACTTGACGCGCCGTGTAACACTCGATTTAATGAGAGTTTCGCGAGGGAACGGCGGCCATGCCGAGACCCCTCGCTGTTGAAGACCCGTGGTTGAAACGGGACGGGACAGCTTCCAAGCTTCGGGGCCGTAGCTCAGTTGGGAGAGCGCTTGCATGGCATGCAAGAGGTCGTGAGTTCGAATCTCATCGGCTCCATCCGTAAGGGCTTGCAATCTATAGGGTTGTGAGCCTTCTTCTTTTTGGGGTATCTTTCAATCCCTGACCTATTCTGTGCCTTTCTGACGCTTGCGTGGTGGGGGGGCGGCGATGTTTCTGTAGAGCAGGAAGTTTGGACGAGAACTGAAATGATGTTACGCGCCATTTACGATTGAGCGCTCATCCGAAGGGTATTCTACAGGGAGGTGATTGTTCACGATGTCCCGACCCAAGGAGGACCGTTCATGTGGTGTTTGCGTCATGTATGGGGCTTTCCCTTCATCCTGAGTGTCGGACTGTGTCTTGCGTGCGAAAAGGCGAGTCATGCCCGCGATCTCGACAACTCGCGCGATAACCGAATCGCCGACTGGACCTCCACCGCGCTCTCGGCAGATTTGGAGAAGGCCGACGATGCCATTGCCGGGTTACGTGCTCTGGGGGCCGACGGGCTCACTGCGTTGATGGCGGCACATGCCGACGAGATCGCACGGATTCAAACATCCCTCGACGCAGACCGGGTTGTGACAGACACCAAGCAGGTCCGCCTGCTGAAGGCGATCGATCGTGTCGCCGGTCAGAAGGATGCTCTGTACTCAAGGCTGTACTGGTACACCGACATCGAGGCCGCCAAGCGCGACGCCGATGTCCACGATCGACCGATCCTGTCGCTTCGGTTGCTCGGTCGGCTGGATGAAGAGTTGTCGTGTGCGAACAGCCGATTGTTCCGCACGGCACTGTACGCGAATCACGAGGTCGCCGAGTATCTCCGTGATCACTTCACACTGCATTGGGAAAGCATCCGGCCGGTGCCGAAGATCACGATCGAGTTCGGGGATGGTCGCACGATCTGCTCGACTCTGACTGGCAACAGTATCCACTACGTGCTCGATGTGCATGGCCGACCCATTGACGCAGTGCCGGGACTCTACAATCCAGCGGCGTTCATTCGTGTGTTGCGCAGGGTTTCCGAGCCGGCCGAACAACTGGGCGAGATGAACGGCAAACAGCGCGTGGAATTCCTGGCGAAGTTTCACACGGAGCGACTGGAGCGTCTCCGTCAGCAATGGCAGGTCGATCTGTTCCGAGTGAAAGGGATTGCACTGCAATCTCCAGAGACTCCCGGCGGTACAATCGAAACCAGGCGGGGACTGCCGCTGATCGAGGTGGCGGAAAACGGAGCATTGGCGAACAAGCCAATCCAACCGGCAGTTGCTGCTCAGCAGCTCACCGTGGGCAAGTTGGTTGTCGAAATGCCGGTGCTCGCGAACCTACTGCCGGTTGCCTCATCGCAGGTGGCCGCTTCGGGGAATGTGTCTGAAATCACCGAAAACGCAAATCGTAACGCCCCGCGAGCGCAGGCGGAACCACGGGCTTCAAGTTTGGTCCAGGGATCCGGCGAAGAACGCATGCTGGTGGACATTCTGCCATTGCTCAGGGCATTGGAAGATGCCACGGACGACCGTGCCTGGAGCGCGATGAGTCGGCGATATTTCGCTGAATCGACGTTGGATGCCGGCAGCCGGAAGTTGTTTCGCCATAAACATCGCGACGTGTCGCGCCTGGTGAACGGCGCGGCTGATGGGGCAGAGGTGACGGCGGCGATTCAAGTATTTGAGCGCAACATGGCCGAGGATACGCTGCGAAATGAGTACAGGCTGCATCGCCACATTCACGAATGGTTTGCCCGCTCTTCCCCGGAGACCGCTGAGGTGTCCCGGCTCAATTCGCGCGTCTACGACGAGTTGTTTCTCAGCCCTGAGAGTGATCCCTGGATGGGGCTGCTGCGATCGGAAGTGTACTCGGCGCTTCCAGCCGGTGGCGCGACCGAGTCATTCGGAAATGCGCAGTCAGCCACACTCGCCGGCGAATCATCACGGAGTCATCGCTAGCATCAGGATCCCAAACGCCGTGAGGCCGAGACCGCGTGTTCACGCTGTTCGGCATCAAGCGTCGAGGCAACCAAAGCGCGAATCGCCAGCAGCACACCCTATCCCCCGAATGCGGCGAGCAGGAGTCCGGCGGTCGCTCCGAAGGGTCCGAGCAGAGAAAGACTGTCCACGAAGATGGAGAGTTGGCCGTCCGATACAAAGTAGAGTGCAGCCAGAAAGACGCCACAAAACACGCCGAGACTGATTCCGGCGCTGAAATCGCGTGGTTTCGTGGGGATGACGGTGGCATAGGGGATCTGCTCGGGTATCGGCCGGCTCGACATGACACGTCTCCTTGCGGCGGTATTCGGACGAACGGGGACGGTGTGCCCCGGTGGAGGTATTGGCCATGGAGGTGTCGACTCTGAATCCGGGGGACCACTCGGAAACGCCGGTTTACGCCAAGTCGGCAATGGGCTAATATGGTTGAGGTCGGTGGCAGATGGGCCTCCCTTTTCATCCGGGGGCCGCCTCCGCCGAATGAGCACGGGGCGTAGCTCAGCCTGGTCTAGAGCGCTTGACTGGGGGTCAAGAGGTCGGAAGTTCGAATCTTCTCGCCCCGATTGATGTAAACGCTTGCCAATTCACATGTTGCAAGCTTGCTCTCCAAGCCCGTCATTTCCCCTCATAGACCACTCGAAACCAATTCGCGACCAAAACCGCATAGTCCGCGAGGAGGTTTTGACATGGCCAGCCGGTGGCGAGGCTTCGGCATCACCCGACGCAAAGGCAAGCGCCGCACCACCGACCAGGTGACCTGCTACGACCCGCGTCGGCGACGCAAGGCGAATGGTCGCTCGTTCCATGCGCACAGTCTCGCCAAGGAACACGCCCGCAAGTTCGAGCTGTACATCAACGGGGCGGGGCCGCCGCCGGAGCCGGCGCTTCAGCCGGAACCGAAGCTCGAATCGGAACCCACAGAAAACCCATCCTCCGAGCCGGCCCTGCGCTCATGCCCTTTCTGATGCGCGATGCGTTGCCGGGCAGAGGGATGAAAATCGGCTCACGAGGCGTGTCGCGTTGCTCCGGGTGCAGGTGAGGAGAGGATGGGGTCTGCGGACGTCGTGGTCTGGTCGTGAACGATCTTTCCAGCCTCCATGCCGAGTTGACGGGTGACCGGCAACCCGGGGTGAATGCCGTGCGTGGCCATGATGACCGTCCCGCCATCATCGACAAAGGATTGCAGGGCCCGGAAGACTTCTTCCGCGGCATTGGGGTCGAGACTGCCGGTCGGTTCGTCGGCGAAGAGGATTGCCGGTTGGTTGATCATGGCCCTCGCCACCGCCACACGCTGACGTTCGCCGGTACTCAGTTGGCCGGGCAGATGTGACATCCGCTTCCCCAGGCCGAAGCGGTTCAGCAGAGTGGCGGCCTGGTCCCGCGCGACGGCATCCGTCTGAAGCGAAGGCAACGCAACATTGTCCAGCGCCGACATGAAGGGCAACAGGTGGAAGAGCTGGAAGACGAAGCCTGCCCGTTCAGCACGGAAGCGATCGCGCTGGGTCTCAGACAGTGCGTACGGCCGGCGACCGTCGAGTTCGACCTCGCCCGAGGTCGGCGTGAGCAGCCCGCCGGCCACCATCAGCAAGGTCGACTTCCCGCAGCCGCTCGGACCGCGCAATACCACAAACTCACCCGGGCCGATCCTCAGATCGATGTCCTGAAGCGCGCTCACCTTGCGTTGCCGTCCGGTGTAGACATGATTGACACACTGAAGCGAAAGCACGAGTCACTCCCGATGGCTATTCCTGGATCATGGTCCTGGCAGGATCCCGCGTGGCCCCGACCATGGCCGGGGCCCAGCCTGCCGCGATGGTCATCAACGGTGCGAGGACAATCGCCCAACCCACCGTCATGACGTCGAAGGATACCGACTTGGGTGAGAGCTTGAACACGCTGGGGCCCAACGCCGTGGCGATCCAACCACCGAGAAGCGCTCCCGCAACGGCCCCGAGCAAGCCGAGACCGCCGTTGCGCATCAAAAGCAGCATGACCACCCGAATACGACTGAACCCCACCGCGCGGAGCATGCCGATCTCGTTCACGCGGTCCTGCACGTTGATCATCGAGAGGGCCCCGATCCAGGCGGCGCAGAGGATCAGGATGACCGTTGAGCCGATCGTGACGAAGCGCTCTGCCGTCGATCGCTGCCGCAAGCGCGCCTGGGCCATGCTCTCGTGGCGAATGACACGCGTTCCGGGCAGCAGGGATTCGATCTCGTTCTGGAGGCGCTTGAGGGGATCAGGCTCGTCATCGGAACAGTGACATTCGAGGGCCTGGATCTCGTTGATGCGTCCGGGAAGTCCGAGCAAATTCTGGACGTCGGCCAATGAGGCGTAGACACGTGCATCCTCCATCGTGCCGGTCTGGGCGAGAATGGCGTCGATGATGAACGATTCGCCCATGAGTTCCACGGTCTGGCCGCGTTGAAGCGAGAGGGTCTCCGCGACGGCGGAGCCGACACGAATCCGACCCGGCTCCACGTCCATGCCGAAGACGTGTTTCTTTGTGCTGCCGATGAATCGTTCCTCCGCCAGGCCGGTCAGCATGATCTCGGCGGTGGCCTGCGGGGTGGTCCATTCGATGCGGCGATGGAGCAGAGGGATCAGGCGGTTGGCAACCGACTGATCCCGCACCTGATCGATGTACGCTTCGGGCATCGTCGCCTCCGACCAGCCGCGGGCCCAGTAGCGATCGAGATTCTCCGCGGACGAGATGATTCGGACATTCAGTCCGGCATCGCGCTGAATGATGCGCGTTTCATTTGCGCTCGCGCGCGACATCGTGATGAAGAAGATGACGGCGGCGACCGCGGCGGCGACCGCGATCGTTGTCAGCCCGGCCGTGAGCCGCCGATGCCAGGCTTCCGCCAGCGCGACCCTGATCAACTTCATGTCGATCTCCGCTTCAGGAAGAAGGCCGAGGCGCCGCCGACAAGGCCGGCGACCACAATGCCCCCGAGAATCAGCGCCCATGGAGGAAGAGTGTATTCCACTTCAGCTTCATCGACATGGAACTGGAACCGCTTACCGGCAAGATCCTTGCCATCGTGTGCAACAGATAAGGATTCTCTACCATCCGACACACCATCTTGATCCTGCAAAGCGTCACCAGGCTTGATATCACCGCCGGCCCGCGCCTTCGCCACGATGCGTTCGATTTCGTCTCGCGATTCGGGGATGTCCTGCCCATCATCGTCGTTGGCGCCTTGCGATTCGGCGAGGACGGGCTCGCCGATCTGAATCTCCCTGTAACCGAACAGCATCGACGCGGCGTCATCCTCCGTCTTGTGTTGCACGTTTGCGTTGTTCTCCATCGGCCCTCGCTGAAGGATGCGTACGGCCTCGGCGCGGACCATGGGACTGGAGGGATCGAACCCGAGAATGTCGAAGGCTTTCTGCCGCATGTCGGCCGCCCAGGTGTGAGGAAGGTGCGGCTCGTTGAACCAGTCGCGCGCCGTCTCACATTCACAACTCTGACCGATGGTGACGAGTTGGCGTAGTATCGCGATCGGGTCGGCGGGATCGCCCGTCAGCGGAGAGCCGGCGCGCTTGGCCCGACCGTAAATCACCGCCAGGGCGGGATCCCTCGTTCGAAGTTCGCTCAGCCCGAGGGCCCACAGCGTGACGCGCTCCTGTTCACGTTCGGCGAGAGGAAGGGGGACGGTTTGAATACGACCGATGAGTTCGCGCGGCAGTTCGCTCTCCACGCTGCGGAGCAATTCGATGGCACGCGAAGTCGCAGCGGCGTACTGACGGTTGACGGATGCGTCTTCGCCTTCCACGAGTAGGATATAGGCAAAGGTAGACAGCGCTTCGTTCACGAAGCGATCCCGCAGGGGAGAACGCAAGGTTTGTTTCGCGATCTCTTCCACGGGAGTGGTCTGTTCCCGTTGCCGCAGGATGAGAGGGTGCCGCGAGGCGTGATGCAGAACGAACTGTGTACCGCTCTCATCGGAAAGTGCCTGGACGGCGGGATGATCCCCCCGTTCCGCGCGGTCCAGATGCATGACGCGAACGTTGCTTCGGTCGAAGGCCGACCTGATTTGATCGAGAACCGTTTGATCGATTTCCGGTCCGTCCGTGACCACGCAGAGTTCGTATGCCGGTCCGGCCAGATGGATGAAGCCGAAGTCGCGCACGGTGTACTTGCAGCCGAGCACCTCGGGCAAGGCGTGAGAATGAAGCAGCCCGGCAAGGCAGAGCAGCGGGATGAGTGGCGAGCGGCAGGGCATGCTATCTCTCATGAATGACGGGGATCAGGGCCATCGAGGTTTCCATCCAACTGCCGCAGGAGCAGCCTCCGCCTCCCTCGGGGCTGAGCACCATGCCCTGGGCGGGAATCGTGCTGATCCAGCAGTCGGGGCGGACGCGATTCCAGCGCGTGCCTCCGCCATCCGTGCGGTCCCACATGGTCAACTGGCCGGCTCGCAGGAAGAGGGCATTGGTCGAGCAGGTGTAGGTGCCGCACTGGTGACCTCCGGGGAACTTGCGATCCACCTGCGCGCCGTCCTTCTCACGGAATGTGTAGGGGCGAACGACAATATCGCCCTGGACGATGGCGGGGCGCGACAGATGCTTGCCGTGATGATCCACTTCCCACTTGTCCCGTCGCGACCAGACCGGTGAGCCATCCTGCGGGCTGAAGGCGGCCACTTCGAACTCGCCTTCCCGGGACACGACGGTGATCAGGTTCTCATCGCCTGCCGCCAGGTAGAAGGTGATGTCGCCCTCGAGACCTTCGTAAGGTTTCTCCCACAGCAATCGACCGCTGGTCGCATCCAACGCCACCATGAAGGTATCCAGCCACATTTCCTTCATACTGACCCGCCGGGAGGGGGCGGCTTTGACCGTCGGATGGCGTGTCTCGACGAAGTAGAGTGTTTCATCTTTGAGCGTGATGGTCGGGTTGAGAATCACGCCGTCTTCGTAGGACCACACGACACGATGCGGATCTTCGTTTTCCATGGCGAAGATGCGGTCGCTGCAGATCTTGGAGGTGGCGGAGGGATCCTTGCCATCATACCACTTGTCCGGTCCCCACCAAGCGATGTAACTGGATCCCTTTTTCACGGCACTGCCGAACAGAAGATCTCCCTCTCGCGCCACGTAGCCCCAGTCCCACTGCCAATCGCTCTTCGTGCCGGGCTTGACCACGTGTTGGGAGACGATCTTGCCCGTGGCGGCATTCACCCGCCAGCACTCCTGGCCGACCGCCAGGAACACGTGCTCCTCATCAGCACACCAATTCCCCGTATCGCGCGGGATGTTGAAACGGAGCAGATCTGGAATCTCGAGCGACCACAGGATGGTGCCGTTGTAAGCGTCCACGGCGATCACGCGCTGAAGCCCCTGCATGAACAATCGGCCCTGTGTGGAGAGCGGGGCAGGCTTGCGATTGCCGCGATCGGATTGGTAGCGGGGTCCGGGGCGACCGACCCACTGAACTTCGAGATCCGTCGTGAAGCGGGATTCGGCGAGCGTTTCCCCGGCGAAGGCCGAGTTGTCCGGAGTGCCGTACATGTGGGACCAGTCGGCGGCCCCCTCAAAGGCCGGCTTCCGCGCCATGCGGACGCCGCCTTCCTTCGGCAGCATGGCGATCCCGTGGTGGGGCTGGATCAGCGACAAGGCGATCTCGTCAAGCCCTGCGATGGATTCGCCCGCCAGGCCTCGTTCGGAAACTACCAGATTCGCAAAGTGCAGGGGAATTCTCAACTCGCTCATGGAATCGACGGCGTAAACGGCCATCCGGTTTCCATACACACCTGCATCCAGCCACTTCGCTCTTAAGCGCTCGACGCGCTCAGGATCCGTATCGAAGGCGATGACCTTCATATCGGATTTGGTGGCGACGGCGGCCGAGAGTTCACCGTCCGTGACACCCAGGACGAGGCAGACCCCGCGCTTCGACGGCAACTGCTCGATCATCTTGGCGGCGTTGCGCCGGTCGCGATCCGTGCAGAGCCCGTCCAGTCGCGCTTCCAGGGGAGGCACGCAGTAATTGAAGCTCGTATCGCACAAGTACTTTTTCGAATCTTCCAGGCTGTCGGCCTTCTTCAATTTCAACGCGTACCGGTATTCCACCTCCTGGCGGAGCCCGGGGATCGAGACGCGGTGTTCCAACCGTTCCCTTCCGTCCCCCAGGAGCCTGGGGTCCTCGTCATACCAGAAGGCCAGGCGCGTGGGGGTCGGTTCATCCGTCTGCCACACGACGACGGCCGTGGACGGATCCGCGAAGTGCAGGGCTGGGCCGCTGAGCGGCGTCAGGCCGCTATCCTCCTGATGTTCATCCTTGAGCGTCACCGGTGGCGGAAAGAGCGCCTTGCGGGCATCGTAGTGGACGGCCAGCGTCTCATCGTCCAGGGCGACATCGTACAACCTGACTTCATGAAGCAGGCCTTTCATCCGGAAGTGTTCGTCGTCATCACGGTAGGCGCCGATGTGATAGAACGCGTGATCCGGGTAATCGATGGGGCCGCTCTGTTTGTCCGAAGACGCGACGAGCTTGCCGTCGACGTAGAGTTTGATGGTTCGGCCGTCATACGTGCCCGCGACGTGATGCCATTCACCACCGCGCAGGCCCTGCGGCGAGACCACCCAGGTCAAGCCGTTGTCTCCACCGGCCCCCTTGACCGCGAAGCCGGGACGATCCTTGCGGTAGCCGAGAATCCATCCGCGTTCGTAACTGCCGTTGTCCTGCGTCATGGAAACGATGCCGCCCCATTCCTGGCCTTGATCGACACGCGCCCAGGCAGTCGCGGTCATCGCCTCCTCCGGGCGGTCGACCTGCTTGAAATCCTCGGCCACCTGGACACCGCTCGTTTCGCCGTCCATGGCGAGGGCCTGCACCTTCCCCGCGCGTTCGATGAGCGTCTGGCCCATGATCAGGGCGTCAGCCCCGCCGGCCAGGTTACGGACCTTCGCGCCGTAGCGCCGCGATCCCGCACCCCCGACCAGGGTGTCGGACTGGAAGACCCAGCGATCGAGCAGCGCGGGATGCTCGACCTTCTCGATGGCGGGGGCATCTCCCAGGTTCTCGAATGGACTCTGTTGTCGGGTAGAGGACTCGGGCGCGGGAGTGGTGGCCGACTTTCCCGGCTGGAAACAGTGAATCGTTCCGCGATCGGTGCTGACCAGCAGTCGTTCACTCGCCACCGCCAGTCCATAGGCCCGGCCGCTCACCTTCCCCGACCATGCGAGATGACCATTGTGGGCGTCATAGGCACCGATTTCATCGTACCCGCCGGCGATGATGTAGCGGCCCGCCTTGATCATCGCGTAGGGATGCGTGCAGTCTTCGACCCAGAGGAGTTCCTGTCGACTGCGACTCATGGTGCCCAACGTGGTGTCGCGGAGCATGACCACGGAATCTTCATCGACAAGGACCTGGTTCCCGCGATCGTAGCTGGCGATTTTGGCGCGTGTCTGCGTGGACGAATCGGTGATCCAGCCTTTCTTGTTGCCGGGGCCGTGCAGAATACGATCGTCATCGGTCAGCAGGACGAAGCTGCCCCCTCCACCACTCAGGGCTCCGAGGCGTTTGCCTGTCATTCGATCGAAGAGCATTGGGGGGACGCGGCCTTGAGGCACCACGAGCGTGGAGGCGGAGGCCAACATGGCGCCTTCCAAGGACGACTCCAGCCCCAGATGCTGGATCCACCGATGCGGTCCGTCGGGCCGGCCAGTGTCCGCGTCGACCGCGCAGAGCATCGAGTCCTTCCACGGAAGCATCGAAGCCCCGAAGTAGGCGGTATCGTCCACGATCACCACGCCCGTGCGCACAGGCCAGAAAGAGATCAGTCGCTGGTTGTTCAGGACGCGGCGCGCGGGGGTCTTGCCTTCGCGCTTTGCTTCATGAAGACTGGGACTGAATTTCCAGATCAGATCGCCGTTGATCGCGTCAATGCAATACGCGTGGCCGTCGTCCGAGCCGAAGTAGAGTTTGCCGGAAGCATAGGTCGGGGCCACGCGAATCGGGCCGTCGGTGGTGAAACGCCACTCGGCTTTGCCGTTGGAAAGACTCAGTTTGTGGATCGAATCGTCGGCGCTGGATCCGAAGTAGACGGCGCCGTCGACCACGATCGGATGGAAGACGGGGTCGTAGTTCCGCATGGATTTGAGATCTTTGACCTGGGCATAGGCGTCCCACTTGGCAGGACCGGGCCAGGCGGGGGCAGGCGGCTGTGAGGATTGCCACGTCCAGGCTTCCTCGAGCGCCGTGGCCTCGAGCGATTCCCGGGATACGCCGGATCGTGCTGGATCCGCGCGATACATGGGCCAGTCCATCGCCCAGGTCGAACTGCATGTGGAGGTCAGGAAGACGATACTGCTCAGCAACCATCCTTGCCGCATGAGAGGAATCCTTGGATATCTGAGTCAAACGAGGGGCCTTGACGGTGCCTCTAATGTCCGATGGAGGAGAGGCCGAATTGTCTTTGTCTAAAGGGGGGCATGCCCTGGAAAGCCCACATTGCATTCTACTTGGGGAAGGCGGATTCAGATACCAGCGAAATGTCAAGACTTGACTAACTTTAAGGTGACGACGACCACGCGGCCCAACCCTGAGTCCTGTGGTCCGAAGTGGAGTTGTGGTTCGGATGGTATATGATGCATGCGGATGGGCCAAACCGCTCAGTTGTGTCTAATTCGGATCAGAGGATTCAGGGTCCTCTGTTGTCATCCTCCGGAAATCTGGAGAAGCATGGTGGAGTGGGCGCTTATGGGGCATGGAACACGAGTCGTCGCTGCCGGAGTTACGCTATTGTGGTGTTTGGGCGCCTGTAACTCTGACGAGCAGAGGCCATCCCCCGAGGGGGAACAGTTCACTGAAGAAGACGCCCAGGAAGACTCGGCTGGCGGTGAGCGGAATCAGGTGACCGATGACGCCTGGCTGGTCGATGTGAGCGAAGAAGTGGGCCTGGTTTTCCATCATGATGCCGGCGCACATGGGAATTTCTATTTCCCCGAGATCATGGGCTCCGGAGGTGCCTGGATCGATGGCGACCAGGATGGTGATCTCGATGCTTATTTGATTCAAGGGGGAATCCTGGGGAAACCTGAGAGCGACATCACCAACCGGTACTTCCGCAACGAGAACGGCATTTTCGAGGAGGCAACGGAGGCGTCCGGCCTTGGCGATGCCGGCTACGGGATGGGCTGCTGCGTCGGCGATGTCAACAATGACGGATACGCCGACGTCTACGTGACCAATGTCGGCCGAAACCGGCTCTATCTGAATCAGGGTGACGGGACGTTCACGGACACCACCGAACGGGCTGATGTCGGCCACGAGGGGTGGGGCACGAGCTGCACCTTTCTCGATGACGACGGTGACGGCTGGCTCGATCTGTTCCTGGTCAATTACGTGCGATGGCAGCCCGAACTGGAGAAAGTGTGTCGAGGGGACAACGGGGATCAGGACTACTGCTCGCCCACGGCGTATGACGCTCCCGCGCAGGATATCCTGTACAGGAATCGTGGGGACGGCACGTTCGAGGACGTCACCCAACAATCCGGCATCCATGCGGCGCGAGGCAACGGTCTGGGCGTGGTCGCCGGTGACTTCGACGATGACGGTCGGACGGATCTCTACGTCGCCAATGACCAGACGCCGAATCAACTCTGGTTCAACGAAGGGAACGGTCGTTTCAAGGACGAAGCCCTGGTGTCCGGGACGGCGTACAACGAGATGGGGCTCAGCGAGGCCGGCATGGGGGTCGATGCCGCGGATTTTGACAACGACGGCGACCTGGATCTTTGGATAACCCATCTCGATATGGAGACGCACACGTTCTACCGCAATCTTGGCGGGCGGGTCTTCCGGGATGAAACCGTCCGGCTCGGGGTGGCGCGGTGGAGCCTGAAGCATACCGGGTTCGGCACGATGTTATTCGACTGTGACCACGACGGTCTTCTGGACGTGTTTGTGGCCAACGGGAGGGTCGTGCTCGATTTCGAGCAGGGGGCATTCACGAGGGGGGCCAAACCTTTTGCGGAAGCGGACACACTGGCCCGCCAGACGCCCGAGGGCCGCTTGATGGATGTGAGCGATCGCGGGGGCAGCGCCATCCTTTCGCCATCGGTGGGGCGAGGGGCGATGTTCGGTGACTACGATGGTGACGGGGATCTGGATATTCTCGTGACGCGAAACCGGGGAGCGGCGGCCCTTCTTCGCAATGATGCGCCCAAGTCGGGGTCCTGGCTTCGGATTCGGGCCGTGTCTGGCGAACCGCCTCGCGACGCCATCGGGGCAGCGATCTTCGCCGAGCTTGCCGGCGGAAGCACCCTGAGGCGGGATGTCCGTCCAGGGGCGGGGTACTGCGGCTCGAACGCTCCGGAGATCCACATGGCGTTGAATCCGACGGACACCATCACGCGATTGCGGGTTCGCTGGCCGGACGGAAGTCGGGAGACATTCACGCCGCCGGATCTCAATACGATCTCGACACTTCGGCAGGGCAGCGGTCAACCTGACCAGGAGCCTGACGCATGACAGGGCCGATCGCTCGATCATCGATGAGGACTTACACCGTGCGTGAGCAGGCGGCCCGGGCATTCGTGTTGCTCTGTCTGGCCTTGTCGTGTGTGGCCTGTGGAGATGGACCGGGTAAGGGGACGGATGTCCGCGAAGAGCGCGACCTACCCACATTGGAGGCAGCGCTCGCCGATCCCAAGGCTCTGCGAAACGTGTGCGAGCAGGTCGGTGTGCCCGCGCCGCCACCGCTGGAAACCCTGGATCAAGAATCGGCAAGGGCCTTCTACCGAGCCTTGACGGAAGCGCTGAAAAACCCGAGTGATGCGTCGCGCATGGGTCGACTGAGGATGATCTATCACGCGTACGACTTGCCGGCATCGGCGGCGGAGGCCTATACGATCGCTGCGCAACGCGATGCCACGGAATTCGATTGGCGCTACTACCATGGCACGGCTCTTGTAGAGCAGGGACAACTGCCTGAAGCAGCCCTCGAGTTTCGCGCAGCGATCCAACTCCGGCCGGCGTACGCGGCAACTTACGCTCGACTGGGGGATGTGTACATCAGCCTCGGCGACCACGAGGCGGCTCGATCGATGTATGTAAAACTGAAAGACCTTCGCCCCGACAATCCCACGGGATATTGGGGACTCGCCCGGATCGCGCAGGCCGAGGGTGACGAGGAGGGCGCGCTCAAGCTGCTTGAGGAAGCTGTCAACAAACGTCCGTTGAATGCTCAGATCGTGTATGCGTTCGGGATGGCCTGTCGTGACGTTGGGGATGTCGAGAAAGCCCGCCGTTATCTCGACGAGGCCTCCAGGATGACCAGGAAGCCCGTGCTGGACGATCCACTGACTTTCACGCTGGAGGCGCTCAACACGTCGGTTTCGGCGGGGCAGGACCGCCTGGAAGCCGCCCTATCGCGCGGGCAGGGTCGCGAAGCAGTGCGAATCGGCGAGGATCTGATACGCCGGGCGCCTGAGGAGTATTCCATCGTCGTCAATCTCGCCGAAGCCTGTCGCCAGACAGGGGACTACGCACGGGCCAGGGAGCTGGCCGGCCGGGCCACTGAATTGAGCCCCACGCGTCCGCTGGCCTTCAGCCTGCTTGCCCGGCTCAGCGCGGAGCAGGGTGACCTTGAGTCCGCCCGCGGGCACATGGAGCGGGCGCTGGATCTGGATGCGCATTCGGGTGACAACTGGGCGCGACTGGGCGCCATTCATCATGCGTTGAACAACGCGCAGGAGGCGACGCAGTGTTTGAAGAAGTCGCTCAAGCTGGACAACGACCAACCGGCACGCTGGCAGATGCTGACGGAGATACAGGTCGCGACAGGGGATTACGCAGGCGCCGCCGCTACCTTGAAACGGTACATGGAACTGTACCCGCACGACGAAGGTGCCCGGCGGAAATGGCAGTCGATCCAGAACCTCCTGAACTGATGTGGCAGTGCGAACGCCACCCGGGTGGGCCACAACCCTTGATCACTTCGAAGCGTCAACAGCGGGTTGGAATGAAATGCGCAGCGCGCCCGGTCGAATCCGCCGGCAGCGTGACGTGGGCGATCTTCCTGTTTTCATCGAATCGTAGAGGTATCGGTGTTCCGGCATAGTCCGCCTGCAGCGGTCGTCGCGGACACCAGACGGGAATGGTCACGTCTGACGTGTTGACGGTGTAGAGCGGCTGACTCAGCACGTTGCTCTCAAATGTACCGCCGGCGGAGACAAATACCACCACAGGCGATTCCCGTTTCGGATCCCCGTCATACACACCTTCGATGACAAACGGCAGTTGAAGCTGGTCGGCGACGGCGGGCAGGCGATGGAGATAGAGGGGAAACTTGTCCGACCACGTGCCCGTGCTTCTCGCGCTGCCCAGTTGCATGGGCAGTCCTCCCTTGATCTGCTGATGACGTGTGCTGGTGACCAGGTTGGCCCAGGCCGCTGCCCCGGAATAGAAGAACCGCCGGTCCGCCGTCTCCTGAGCCAGGAAGGTCTGGATCTCCGCGCAGAGCGTGGCCGAGCCGACGTTGCCCGGCCCCAGATTGGCTTGCTCCTGAATCAGGGTATCGCGCGGCCAGGTGCCGGCGCCGACATTATCCTTTTCCGTTCCCTGGCAGGTCAACAACCACTCGCCGCAGCGCCTCAGCACGCCAAGTAATTCCGGATTCGGGCATCGCTCGTACAGCGGGATGAGCCCGCACAGGGTGTAGCCCGCGTAGAGCGGGGAGATGCGGGGGTAACCAACGTGATTCGCGAAACCACGGACGGATCCGTCAGGCTCGAGGCCCGTCCGCATGAACCACAGGGTCAGGTCCACCGCATTGTTCCAGGAACTCCGATGGCCGTTGACCTCGTAGAGCCAGGTCAAACCGCGGACCGGGTAGGCCGATCGCGTTTGCTGATCCCGGGGATGCTCATCTCCCTTCCAGTCGCGCACGATATATCCCGCCATCTGCTCAGCGACCTCGTAGAACCAGGGATCGCCCTGGATCAGGTAACTCAAGAGCGGCCCTCCAAGGCGGCTGTACACATGCACGCCGGCATTCCAACTGCAATAGTAGTGGCAGTAGCCCTGTGGATGAGCGATGGCCCAATCCGCGTAGAGGAGGCTGTGATCGTCGAAGATTTCGAACACTTCGCGGTCGCCTGTGCGCAAGTAGCTGAGTGCCAACGCGAGTGTGTGATCGCCGCACCGGTAGGTCGAGGAGCCGGCCAACTCTTGCGGTTCATACCATGCGGGTACATTGCCCTCCGGCACCCTCGCTTTGGCCAAGGATGCGTCAAGCGATTTCGAATTCCTGGAAGCATACTGCCATACTTCGCCGAAGAGCATGCCCCCCGTATCCGTGTAGAGGTGGTATTCGCCCTCACTCTTGTGGGGAGGCATGCCGCGCCCCATGCGGGGGTAATCATGGCGAACGGCACGCGTGCGCTGAAAGTAACGGGCGGCTTCGAGCGAAGGCTCGGCATAGATGGCGGTGACGCGATCTTCGTGGAAGATTCCTTGCGAAGTGAGAAAGTGACGATCATGGATGACGTGGGGCTTCATACGTGCGATATCAACCACGAGGTCGGGGGTGCGCGTCTGGGGGCCGGCATGCAGGATCATGCTGAAGGTGCGCGCCGCCGTGCCCCAGAACGTGATCGCGCCGCCGGCGTCGGGGGGATGCGCGCCGTAATGATTGAGTCCCATTCGACCGTCGTGGCCGGCGAAAATCGTAGATTCCAGATCGGGATCTCCCGGACCGAATCCCTGGAAATCCGGGACGATCAGGGTCAGCGCATCATGCTTGCCGGTCAGCCGGACCCAGTCGCTCGGGGAGTCCTGGCTGCCTCCGGCCGCGAGGACGCCGTCTGCTTTCAGGCTCCAATCATCCACGCGTTGCTGGACCTCAATGTGCCGCTTCGCCTTCAGGTGCGCCGCGTCGGGACCTTGCGTGGAAGGGACATATCGTTCCTTCAGCGGCATAAATGCAATGGGCTGGAGATCACGCAAAGTATACGACTCATTGTTCTCGTTGATGAAACGCGTGGCGATCAGGAGATAGGGACTGTCGGCCCAGGTTTGTATTTCAAAATGTATCCTGAACCTGTCGTTCATGATCGAGGTGTCGACGCGATAGTGCTTATGAATCAGCCCGTCGTACAAGGGGATGATCTTTCCGGCACGGTGCTTCTGGATCGGTTGGTCCTGAGGTTGGAAAGAGACAAAAGACCCATCGGCCGCATGCACGGCACCGCCACTGCCGACTCGGATATCAGACAGCAGTTTGTCCGGCGAGAGCGAGAAGGAAAGTCGATTGCCGCGGATTGTTATCGCGTCGCCGTGCGATTCGAGCGATAGCTTGTTCACGGGCAGCGGGCGCTGGATGTCCGGTCCCCACTTGATCGTCAAGCGTCGATCACCCGCCGCCGGAGCATCAAGAACGGTCGTGATCAGGACCCAGTGCTGCGGGCAGGTCTCGAAGTTGACGAGGGGGAATACGTCGGCGGCCAGCGGTTGATCGTGCTCGTCATAGACCGCCACGTTCGCACACGAAGCCACCTGACCCAGGGGGATGCCGAAACGAATCGGGTACGCCTCGGCTGCGGCGGGAAAGCGCACGACGACCGACGTCTCGCCGGCCGTTTCGCCGACGGGTGTGGTTCTCGGCTGCCAGACGGGATCGTCGACGTCGAACTTCCTTGGCTGACGGGCAAGTTCGTCCCGCCGATCACCGTAGGACGACTTGAAGAAGGCAGGCAAAGGTTCCGCCTGCGCAATCATGGCGCCTGCGAGCAGGAGCAGCATCATTTCGAGCAAGGTCGTACGTGTGTGATGACGAGGCCAGGCAGGGGGCATCGTGGTCTCCACTGATCTCATGTGCCCTGAAGCTGCCCGTCGCGGGGGCGGGCGCCGGTTCAGGCTGCTTGTTCACTGCGGCCGGGGCTTGCCGCGCCGCATCACGGAAAGCAACTCTCCGGGCGTCAGATCTACAGGAACGCGTCGAGTAGGTTGTTTCTCCTGAGAAGTCGCGCTTCCATTCGAAGCGACTACGAACGGATGATTGATGGTCCACGCCCATTCATCACCGTGAACTCTCCGGCTCGCAATTACCGCTCGTTCGCGCGGGGCGCCTGCTCGGGCAACGAGGGCAGATCGTCGGGCATGGCTTCGACCACTTGCCCGTCGCGCCACAGAAGAAGAGGTTGCTGATGCTGGCGGGCGATTTCTGCGGCACGGCGGGCAGCGCGAATCATCGCCGTGCGGCTACCTTCCATATCACGGAACGGATCATGTTGCCGTATCATGGATTCACTCCTTCATCTGTCAGGACGGGGGGCCATTGGCTGGCGTCGAATATCTGCCAGATGTTGACAATCCCTCGGTAGAGGTGACGGAAATTGTCGAGCCCACGATCAAACCGGCGGTAGATGTCGGCTTCCGGAACGTTGTGGCCACCTTGCTCGACGCGTTGGCGAACGCGCTGAATGGCAAGTTCGGCTGACGGGAGTCCGAGAAACATCAACTCGACCTGGTATCCCGCATCCTGCCATGTGCGGATCAGCCGCAGATACGCTCGGCCGGCCAAGGTCGTTTCAATCGCGAAATCCTCTCGCCTCGCAGCCATCTGTCGGATACGTTCGAGCATGAGTCGCGACGCTTCCAGCGCCATGAGGTCGGGACGAAAGGGCGACAAGCCTTCGGCGATCAGATCGGCGTTGATGAACGTCGGACAGTTTCCTTCGGCCGGAAGGAACTCACGGGCGAAAGTCGTTTTGCCCGCCCCGTTCGGACCGGCGATGATGATCGCCCGGGGGGCCGGGACAGCGGTCGAATCCGTCATCGGTTTCCCTCCATCGATCCCGCCCGCCATGGGAAACCTGTGAACGCACGCAACCACCCCTTTCCAATCATCGTTGCTAACCCGTTGCGGGCGAGAGCGCTGAGAGATTTGGGAGTCAGGGCAAGTTTCGTGGAAGGGGCGGGTTGGTGATGAACGAAAGAAGAGTCCGACCAAGCTGTTCGCTTGACCACGTGTGCTATAACCTCTTTGGACATCGCGTTATACGCGCGGCGAGCGACACGGCCATGCGCCCGATTCGCCCCCGACCACGTGCTCGTTACCGGGCGACAAAACTCCCCAGGAGCAACCAGTATCGAACCGCCACCGGTGAGAGCGATTCTACCACACCACCCCGCCTGATGGCCAGACCCTGTTAACCCGCCCGGCGATTTGAGAACGCAGCCATTCTCGGCATCTGTCGCCTGGTGCCGCCGGGTGGGAACGTGGCACAACCTTCGGGCCAGCAGCCACAAGGGGTTACGAGCGAAAGTGCCAAAATCGGCCGTTTTCGCGTTCTGCGCCTCCTTCCGGCTTACGAGGAGGGCGAGCTTGGCGCGGGGGCAACTATCCGGAAACCCCGGATGGTTCCGATGGATGGCGGCCTCCACCTGATGGCCAGAGGTTGTTGGCCCGCCTGGCGATTCGAGAGCGAGGCGGCTCTCGGCGTCCGGATCGGTAGCGGCCGAAGCTCCCTGCCCGATGCCATCGTGCGGAAACTTGAGACAACTTCCAGCCCTGTAGCCACAATGAGTTACGAGCGAAAGTCTCAAAACCGCCCATTTTCGCGTTCTGCGCCTCCCGCCAGCTTGCGACGAACTCGCGACACGACTTGCGACATGGCTGGCCCGAAGCTGTGACATGCTGTGACGAGCCGCTATGACACGGCAGCCCACGGCTGCCGACCCGTCCATTTTCCGCTTGCAAGCACCGGCAAAATACGGACAATATCCGAAGTTATCGCGACCAAGTAGCCAGGGGTGCCGAGGAGCGGCCCGATGCCGGTAAACCGAGACGACATCATGACCATGGATGAGCTGGCGGAGTATCTGAAGATCTCCAAGTCCACGCTCTACAAGCTGGCCCAGGACAACAAGCTGCCCGGCCAGAAGATCGGCAAACGCTGGCGGTTCCACAAGGACGCCGTCGACGCGTGGGTCAAGCACGGCCTCAGCCCCGAGCGAGCAGGAGCTGACGAATGAGCGACGTGAAACTATTCCGGGTGACCAACGGCTCGGCCGAAGAGCTGGTTGGCCGACCAGTCAAGCTGGAGAAGAAACTCCAGTCGCTGATCGAGCGCCATCTCGAAACCTTCCTGCACGTCCGGTTCGTCGCATCGGAGTACTCGACCGGGAAGACTCACGCGGGTCGCATCGATACGCTTGGCCTCGACGAGAACTTCTGCCCCACGATCATCGAGTACAAGCGCAACTCGAACGCCAACGTCATCAACCAGGGGCTGTTCTACCTCGACTGGCTGATGGACCATAAAGCCGAGTTCGAGCAGATCGTTCAGAAGCAATTCGGCGAGGACGCAGTTGGCCAACTCGACTGGAGCGCCCCGCGCCTTCTCTGCATCGCCGAAGACTTCACGCGGTACGACATTCACGCGATCCAGCAGATCAACCGGAACATTGAACTGCTGCGGTACATGTTCTTCGGCGACGACTTGCTGCTGCTCGACCTGGTCAATGTCGTTTCGGCCAAGCCCATCGACGACACCGAGGAGGAAGGCGGAGAGCCGAAGCAGTACACGACGCAGGAGGAGTACCTGGCCAAGGCCGCTCCGCCGCTCAAGGAACTGTATGAGGCTGTCCGCGACCACATGACCGACTTAGGGGATGATGTGCAGGAGCGCGTCCTCAAGTGGTATATCGCCTACAAGCGGTTGAAGAACATCGCCACGATCCAGCTCCAGACGCAAAAGAACAGCCTGCTCATGTGGCTGCCGCTGAATCCCGACGAGGTCACGCTCGAAGATGGCTTTTCGCGCGACGTTCGCGGCGTAGGCCATCACGGCACCGGCGATCTTGAACTGACGATTCGAAACCTTGACGATCTGGACAAGGCCAAGCCCCTGATCCAGAAGAGTTTTGAGGAAAACTGACCGTATGGCCCTTAAGAAGTCCCAACTATACAGCTCGCTCTGGCAAAGCTGCGATGAACTGCGCGGCGGCATGGACGCCAGCCAGTACAAGGACTATGTCCTGTTCATGCTGTTCATCAAGTACATCTCCGACAAGTACGCCGACTCGGACGACTTCGCTCCGCCGGTGACCATCCCCAAAGGCGCGAGCTTTGCCGATATGCTCAATCTCAGGGGCAAGAGCGACATTGGCGATAAGATCAACAAGCAGGTTATTGCTCCGCTCGTAGAGGCCAACTCTCGCCTGGCTCGCAGTGACTTCCCCGACTTCGCTGATCCGAACAAGCTCGGCGAAGGGCAGGCGATGGTTGCGCGACTGACCAACCTGATCAACATCTTCCAGAAGCCGGAGTTGAACTTCTCGAAGAACCGGGCGGATCACGACGACATCCTCGGCGACGCCTATGAGTACCTGATGCGGCACTTCGCCACCGAAAGCGGCAAGAGCAAGGGTCAGTTCTACACGCCGTCGGAGGTCAGCCGCGTGATCGCCCAGGTCATCAGCATTTCGCCTCAGGTCGCCGTGGCCTCCACGACCGCCTACGACCCCACCTGCGGATCGGGATCGCTGCTGCTCAAGGTCGCCGCCCAGGCGGGCAAGCACATCACGCTTGAGGGTCAGGAGAAGGACCAGACGACGGCAGGCCTTGCCCGCATGAACATGATCCTGCATGACTTCCCGACGGCCAACGTCCTGCAGGGCAACACGCTTGCCAGCCCCAAGTTCAAGGACGGCGAGCAGCTCCGCACCTATGACTATGTCGTCGCCAATCCGCCGTTCTCCGACAAGACGTGGAGCAACGGCATCACGCCCAGCGCCGATCCCTATCAGCGCTTCGCATGGGGCTCGCCGCCCGGCAAACAGGGCGACTACGCCTACCTGCTGCACATCATCCGCTCGATGAAGAGCAACGGCAAAGCCGCCTGCATCCTGCCGCACGGCGTTCTGTTCCGAGGCAATGCCGAAGCCGTCATCCGCAAGAAGCTCGTTCGCTCCGGCTACCTCAAGGGCATCATCGGACTGCCCGCCAACCTGTTCTACGGCACCGGCATCCCGGCCTGCATTCTCGTGCTCGACAAGGAGAACGCCAACGCCCGAAAAGGCATCTTCATGATCGACGCCTCCAAGGGCTTCATCAAGGACGGTGCGAAGAACCGCCTCCGCGAGCAGGACATCCACCGGATTGTCGATACATTCAATCGTCAGGCGGACACGCCTCGCTACGCACGGATGGTGCCGTTCGAGGAAATCGACGACCCGAAGAACGACTACAACCTCAACCTGCCCCGCTACATCGACAGCACCGAACCGGAAGACATCCAGGACATCGACGGCCACCTGCGCGGCGGCATTCCAGAGCGGGACATCGACGACCTCGACGCCTACTGGAAGGTGATGCCGGGTGTTCGTGAGGTGCTGTTCGAGAATGCCGGACGCCCCGGCTACTGCCAGCTGCGACTGCCTATCACCGAAGTCAAAGCTGCGATTCTCGAACATGACGAGTTCGCCGCGTTCAAGGCCACCGTGACCGACATCTTCGGCAAGTGGCAGGCCGCGAACGTGAAGCGCCTCAAGGGCTTCGATCAGGAAGGCCAGCCGAAGGAGCTAATTGCGACCATCGCGGAGGACCTGCTGGCCGCGTTCAAGGCTGCGCCGCTGCTGGATTCCTATGACATGTACCAGCACCTGATGGACTACTGGGCCGCGACGATGCAGGACGACTGCTACCTCATCGCCGCCGACGGCTGGGTGGCGGAAACCCACCGCGTGATGGAGGAGGTCAAGAGCGGCAAGAAGAAGGGCGAGATGAAGGACAAGGGCTGGGCCTGTGACCTGATCCCCAAGCCCTACGTCGTCGCCCGCTATTTCGCCAAGGAACAGGCCGAGCTGGATGCCCTCCAGGCCGAACTTGACGCCGTCAGCGCCAGTCTCACCGAACTGGCCGAGGAGCACGGCGGTGACGAGGGCGCGCTGAAGGACGTATCCACCAAGGGCGACGCCCAGGAGGCGTACACCCAGGCGCTCGTCGCCGTGTGGAACGAGGACGACAAGGCCGCGTGCGACAAGTACAGCGCCTTGATCGACGAGGCTGAAGAGCACGCAGCCGAGCTTCGCAAGCTCACCGACCATCACCACATCTCGGTCTTGAAGAACAGCAAGGGCAACCTGACACTCAAGGCCATCAAGGACCGCCTTACCTCGACCGGCGACAAGGTCGAGCAGAAGACGCTCAACAAGTACCTCGACGCCGACAAGCAGCAGAAGGCTAAGACGAAGGAAGCGGCTGAATTGCTGGCCGAAGTCGAGACGCGGTATCGCAAGCGACTGAACGCCGACCCGCTGCCTGAGGAACTCGCGGACTTGCAGGTGACCGTTCGCTACCTGGAGCTTCTCGACGAGCAGAGCGCGCTGAAGAGCAAGGTCAAGGAAGCTGATGCGGCGCTCGACCAACTCGCCTATGACAAATA
>CAZUAQ010000032.1:0-1733 GCA_964618455.1 uncultured Planctomycetales bacterium
TTGCGCACAATCTCATGATCCTCTTGCTGCTTCGAAAGGTTTTCTACAGAGCTGATCATGACCCCCTTCAAGGCCAGATAGGGTGCCAGGACCTTACGGATGAACGTCGCTTCCGTCTCCCCTTCGACGATAGCCACGACGTCCGTCACTATTTGGGTCCCCCTTCGACGACATTCTTCTGCCACAACTCGCCGAGGCTATACTCCTCAAGCCAAACGTCGTAGTCCTTCTCGTCCAGTCGCTCGAAGGTGGAACGATCCCCGTCTCGATTCACGACGATCACATCCTCGCACGTGAAGTAGTCGAGCAGCAATGGAGATTGCGTGGACACGATGACCTGCGTTCGGGTCGCCGCCGACTGGATCATCTCCGCCAGTATTCCAATGGCAAAAGGATGAAGGCCCAACTCCGGCTCATCGATGATCAAGAGTGAGGGCGGATCAGGTTGCAGAAGCGCGGTGGCCAAGCAGATAAATCGGATTGTGCCATCAGATAACTGGTAGGGCTGAAATGGATAATCGCTCCCCTTTTGCTTCCATTGCAAACGAACCTTCTCCTCTGGGCCTTTCTTTTCTGGGATAAGAAGAAAATCGTCAAAGAACGGGCCCACATGGCGAACCGTGTCCCGTATTCGTTGAAATGCATCAAACTCATATTCGCGCATCGCTAACAAGAACGATGCAATATTAGAGGCATTTTCCGAAAACCTGTACTTGTCGTGGATTGAATGATCACGATTAACCTTGGCTAACGCACTGGTGTCATCGATGTGAAAGGCGAAGATGTCAGCAGTGAATCGATGGGCATCCCACGCTTCTCCAATGACCGTAAGGGGAACATGCGCGGGTATATCGCCGTTATCCTGGAGCCTTCTCACATATTCATCACGGGTTTCTTTGATGCTTGGCACCGCCACACTTAGCACGTACTCATTTGTGCGTTTTTCGAGGTATTCTATTGAACGAAACTGGGCTCTAGGCGACAAACTCAACTCGATTCCATAGTGAACAAATGTTTCAAATTCTACGTCTGCTGATATCCTCTGCGTGAATTTAGGACCCATGAAGAAAAGGTCGTCTATCCACACCTCTGACCCCAAGAACGAGCCCAAGTTTTCTTTCGTTGTCTCACGGAGTATGCGAAAGAATTCGACAAAATTGCTCTTGCCCGCCCCGTTAGCACCGATCAGGATGTTGAGGTTGCGCATTTCGAAGTCTTCGAGCGATTCGATCGACTTGAATCCCTTGATGGTGAGCTTTTTCAGGGAGAGGGACATGGGCGATCACTCCCGTGGCCGCCGGGCGACCGGGTACTGAGAGGACACGCGAAACAACCCGGCGAACGGTCGCCGGATGCTATTCTCTCGCTCAGCTTATTATAACGCCTCGCACACCAGGTCGCCGACCTCGGTCGTGCCGTAGCCCATGCGTCCGGCGGACTGGGACTTCATCTTGGGACAGGTGGCGACGATGGCCTTTTCGAGGCGGTGGCCGGCGCGCTCGGCGGCGGCGTCACCTTTCTGGCTGCCGACGACGCGGAGCAGCATCGCCATGGAGGCGATGGCGGCGATGGGGTTGATGACGTTCTGGCCGGTGTACTTCGGCGCGCTGCCGCCGATCGGTTCGAACATGCTCGTGCCTTCGGGGTTGATGTTCCCCCCGGCGGCGACGCCCATGCCGCCCTGAATCATGGCGCCGAGGTCGGTGATGATGTCGCCGAACATGTTGGGCACG
>CAZUAQ010000032.1:1743-66587 GCA_964618455.1 uncultured Planctomycetales bacterium
TGCAGCAGGCGTCGACGTGGTTGTAGTCGCGCTTGATGTCGGGGTAGTCGGCCTCGCCGATCTCGTTGAACGCCCGCCACCAGAGGCTATGGGCGTAGGTCAGCACGTTCGTCTTGGCGACGAGCGTGAGCATCTTCTTGTCACCGCGCTTGCGGCAATGCTCGAAGGCGTAGCGCAGGCACCGCTCGACGCCGAAACGCGTGGCGATCATCTCCTGCGTGGCGACCTCCTGCGGGGTGTCCTTCCGCAGGAATCCACCGCCCCCGAAGTACAGATCCTCCGTGTTCTCGCGAATCACGTCGAAGTTGATCTCCTCGGGACCCTTGTCCTTGAGCGGCGTATCCACACCGGGGTACAGCTTCACCGGGCGAAGGTTGATGTACTGGTCCATCTTGAAGCGCAGGTTGAGCAGCAGGCCCTTCTCGAGGATGCCCGGAGCAATATCGGGATCGCCGACGGCGCCGAGGTAAATGGCGTCGTACTGGCGAAGCTCATCGATCTGATCGTCGGTGATGATCGGGATGGTCTGCTCGTTCGGGTCGCCGCCGCGCTTCAGGTAGGCTTGCCCGCTGAAGTCGAAGTCCTTCGTCTCGAACGTGAAGCCTTCCAGCTCCGCCACTGCCTTGAGCGTCTTCAAGCCCTCGGCCACCACCTCTGGACCGGTACCGTCGCCTCCAAGAACCGCGATCTTCAACACGATGCCTGCTCCTCTGAATGCGGGATGCTCACTGCCGGAGGGTCACGGGGCCCGGCCCCGGTTGCTCCGATTCGTCTCCATCGACTGAGCCTTTCACCGTAGCAGAAGCCCTACAGGCGTTCAAGCAGGGCACGTCCGCCGCCGCAGGAACTCACACCCCGGGCAGGCCACATCTCACAACCGGCATGCGCGGCCCTGACCGGCCGATCTTGCCGTTCCGCCTTCGCCCGGGTATTCACCCATCCGTCATGCCAGCCGACACGCCATCCGCGAACGCACCGGACACCACGCTGCTCGTCGGGATCGACGAAGCCGGGTACGGCCCGCTGCTGGGCCCGCTGATCGTCTCGGCCACCGCCTTCGAGGTGCCCGTGCCGGTAATGAAGGCGTTGGACAGTCCCGCCGACGGCCCGGATTTCTGGGAACTGCTCGCGGAGGCGATCTGCCGCAAGCCGGCCAAACGCGACTTCCGGCTGGCGGTGGCCGACAGCAAGGCGCTCCACGGCTCGAGACGGGCCGCTGATGGAATCGCCCTGCTCGAGCGCGCGGCGCTTGCTTTCCTCAGGCAGCTCACGCCGGACGGCCCCGCGACCTTCCGCGATCTGCTCAGATGTCTCTGCCCCGAGACCTGCGATCAACTGGCCGACTACCCGTGGTACGCCGATCACGATCCGGCGCTGCCCCACGCGACGGATCACGCCGATCTCGGGACGCAGTGCCGGGCGCTGCAGCGCGCGATGGCCGCCACCGGTATCCGCTTCGTCGGAGCCTGGAGCCAGATCCTCCCCGAAGGTCACTACAACCGGTTGGTGAGCGCCACGCACAACAAGGCGGTCGTGCTCTTCGGCCAGAACATGCGTCTCATTCAGCGCATCGCGGAGAAAGCCGGTTCGCGGCCGCTCCGTATCTGGATCGATCGGCACGGGGGACGCACCGCCTATCATCGCCCGCTGATGATAGCCTTTGAGGATGCGCACCTCGACATCCTCGAGGAATCGCCGGAGCGCAGCAGCTACAAGCTCACCCGCCATACCACGCCGTGGCTGATCCGGTTCGTCAAGGAGGGGGAGAAGGTCCAGCTTCCCGTCGCCCTGGCGAGCATCTTCAGCAAGTACCTTCGCGAACTCTTCATGGACGGGTTCAATCGCTACTGGTCGTCGCATGTCACCAGCCTGCGCCCGACCGCGGGTTACTACCAGGACGGCATGCGTTTCCTCGATGACATTCAAGACGAAGTGCGTCGCCAGCGGATCAAGCGGGAGCTGCTCGTCCGCGTTCAGTGATGCCGCATGATTCCCGGCCCGCCGGTTGACACCGCGCGCCCCCGTGGATAGATTGCTTTGCGACTGAAATTGCCTCTTCGCCAATGGAATCGGTGCCATGCCCGTCGAAAGCTGGTCGGAAAACGTGTTGCTCGTGCAGTTGGCGGACGACCCCCAGTTCACCGACGACATGACCTCGTTACTGGAAACGGTCGAGGCCAAGGTCGATCAGAACGTGGTGCTCGATTTCCAGAACGTCACCTTTCTGAATTCGTCCAACATCGCCAAGCTGCTCAAGCTTCGTAAAATCGTCTGCATCAATAACCGCCAGAAGCTTCGTCTTTGCGCCATCAGCACGCACGTCTGGGGCGTCTTTCTGGTGACCGGCCTCGACAAGATCTTCGACGTCTACGACGACATCGCGACCGGTCTGGCCAGCCTCGCCCTCGATCCCTCGTAATCGCGCCCGCGCGGGATGCCGAAAGCGCCTGCCGGCCATTCAACCTTCACGCTCACCCATGATTCTGTCGATAATGCCCGAAGAGATGGCTTCCTCAACCCTTTCGCGACCAGGGAGAACTGCTCATGCCCGACACGATCAAGCGCATCGGCCTGCTGACCGGCGGTGGTGACTGCCCGGGGCTCAACGCCGTCATCCGCGCCGTGACCAAGACCGCCATGTTCGAGTTCGGGCTCGAGGTCATGGGCATCGCCGACGGCTTTCTCGGCCTCATCGAAAACCGGATGCGCCTGCTGAGCACCGAAGACGTCTCGAACATCCTCACCCGCGGCGGCACCATTCTCGGCACGAGCAACAAGGCCAATCCCGCCCACTTCGCCGTCGGCAAGGATGGCGAGGGCAAGCCGATCTTCGAGGATGTCACCCCGCGCGTGATCGACCATGTGAAGCAGAATGCCATCGACGCGCTGATCTGCGTCGGCGGTGACGGCACCATGACCGGCGCCAACGATCTCACGAAACACGGCGTCCGCTGCATCGGCGTGCCGAAGACCATCGACAACGACCTGATGCATTGCGAGCTCACGTTCGGCTTCCAGACGGCGGTCACCATCGCCACTGAGGCGCTGGACCGCATCCACACCACGGCTTCCAGCCACCACCGCGTCATGCTCGTGGAGATGATGGGCCGGAACGCCGGCTGGCTGACGTTGCACGCCGGCCTGGCCAGCGGCGCCGACGTCATCCTCATCCCGGAGATTCCGTTCGATCTCGGAGTCGTCTGCGACTACTGCCTGGAGCGCAGCAAGCACGGCAAGGCCTTCACAATCATCGCCGTGTCGGAAGGGGCAATGCCGCGTGGCGGCAAAGTGGTCGTCGATCGCGTCGTGAAGGACAGCCCCGATCCGATTCGCCTTGGTGGCGTGAGCGAGGTGTTGTGTGAGCAGATCGCGGAACTGACCGGGCTCGAATGTCGGGCGACGATCCTCGGCCATGTCCAGCGTGGCGGAACGCCCGTGCCCAACGATCGCATCCTCGGCACGCTCTACGGCCATGAGGCCCTCGACCTTCTGCGCCGCGGCGAATTCAATCGCGTCGTCGTCATGCAGAACGCGCGGATCACCAGCGTTCCCATGGCCGACGTTGCCGATCAGCAGCGGACCGTACCGCCGGAAGACCCGCACATCGATGCCGCCCGCGGCGTGGGCACCTGCTTCGGCGACCGGAACTGAGTCGCGATTCGCGCCATCCGTTCCGCCCTATGGCGAGCGGTGAGGGTTCCCGGGAGCCCCCGGATGCTTCCCTGGATGTCCGTACGGATTCGCGCCTGCGTATGGGTTGGGTAGAGCCTGCGCATTCGGCGGATATGCCGGAGGATACGGTTGACCCGGAATCGGCGCGGACGGAGTCTTGCTGTTCCTTCGCTGCGTATAGGCAAGAAGGCCGCCGATCATGCCGATGAAGATGCCGATACCGGCTTGACTGACGACCTTCTCAGCAAACGGAGACATCGCAGTCGGCGGCCGCGCGAGGGCTTCGTTGTACGCTTTGTGAGGCGCAAACTTGACGGAATCGAGAAGCACTTCACGGGAGTCGGCATGGCGGGACCAGGATTCCGCGCGGTCGCAGTAGTTCACCAGCACCATGGCATCACGACCGAAGTAGCCGACGGTCGAAGCTTGAATCTTGGCGCCGGGGACGGAAGTCACCGTGGACCAGAAGAAGCGGCGGTTCTTCCGGTCGAGACGAGGCTGCGAGAGCGAAATGTCGCCCACCATATCGTACACTTCGCTGTTCATGATGCTCTCGACGTCCTTGTTGACATCTCTTCCGGTCATGGCTCGAAGGATCTGATCAAACTCATGTTCGTAAATCTGCCGGTGTATTCCAGACTCGGCGTAGGGGGCGACGGAGATCAGGACATAAGGATAAGTGTACCAGCGTTTCGCGTCCTCACGTTGCAGAACGACGACGCGATCTGTGGGCGACTTTCCCTTATTGAATATAAGACGATCGACCTCGTTGACCACCTTCTCGGGGATGGGTTGCCATCCTTCCGGAATCTCGAGCGAAAAACCATGACGAGTACTCGTGAATGTCTCTCCCCAGGCATGGGGCGAGCCCGCCACGGCCAGCAGCAGGAGACAGCTCGATCTAGCGATTTTCATCCGTGTTCCCCTTCGATTACCAACTTCTATTCGTAGGTGTTACTTAACTAAGCCAGCGCTCCGTACGGCCAAGGCGGACATCCGCTGAGAAACGCGCGGGAGGCGCCTTTTACCCACATGAATTCCCCCTGCATCTTGTGAACCCGGAGAGTGCGATACATCCGCCTCCCCAACGTCACGGTCACGATGAAGACCAGGAGAGCGAGAATGAGCAGATTGTCGGCTCCCGTAAGGCCCCCGACGTAGAACATTCCCAGGCTGCACGCCGCGCCCAGCCAACCGAGTACCTGGCCCGCAACGCACCGACGTTGGTAACGCTCGGAGAGCCCGAACCAGACCTCCACGCGCTGGCGCGAGGTCAAACTGAAGACCAGATAGAGCAGCAGCGCCCCGATGAATCCGATCACGAAGACCAGCAGCGAGATCAACAGCAGGGCCGGGGGACTCCAGCAGAGAAAACGACGCACCTGGTCCGTCGGTGCGACGGGTTCGTTCGTGATCACGCAACACTGCGGAAACCGTGCGTACTTGTGCATGACCAGGCAATCGCCGTGGCTCCACAGGCCGGCACGGTCGTTGACCATCGCATAATCGAACATCTGGAACGTTTGCGGGGCGGCCTGCGGCGCGGTTGCAGCGGCCACGTTCACGCCGGGATACGTGGCAGGCGAAGCCATCGGGATGTTCATCTGTTTCCCCTGTGAATCGGCGAGCCTGCGGCGGCCAGTAGCGGGACGATCCGGGATCACCGAGGTAGGCGGTTATCGGGTTAACCCCCGACTCGTGATCGCCGTGCGGGCGCCATGGCGCTGCCGGTAGGAAAGATGCGATATACCCGCATCCGGAGCAAGAAAAAGTCGGAGGAATCCAGACGTCAAGCTGCAGGCGGCCTGTCGGGGTGGAGAATATGAGACGGGAGATTCAGAGCTTCCCCTGTTCGCTCTCCTTCAGTTCATCCATCACCGTATCCGACGACACGGGTTCGCCGACGCGATGAGCCGCCCGGGCGATCAGGTGCGAGCCGACCGGGACGGTGATGAAGAGGAATATCCCCGCCAGCAGGCAGCGCGTCGTGATGTAGGCTTCCCCGTAATGCGTGGCCACGGCCAGCACCATGCTCGTCGCGCCCAGCGTGACCGCCTTACTCGTGGCCTGCATGCGGTTATAGAGGTCGGGCATCAACAGTACGCCCAGCGCCGCCAGGAAGCAGAATGCCCCGCCGAGGCCCAGGAGGATGATCGTGAGAATCGTCGGGATATCAGGCATCACTGCACCTTCTTTTCGACGTAGCAGGCAAAGGCCACCGTGCCGAGAAAACTGATCAACGCCAGCACGATGGTGACATCGAGGAAGACCCGCCGCTCGAACTGGATCGCGAACAGGGCCGTGAGCGAGGCGCCGAGAATGGCGATCACGTCCAGCGCCACCACCCGGTTGGACAATCCCGGTCCGATGATCAGCCGGATCACGGACAGCACGATCGAGATCACCAGCATGCCTGAAATGATCTGAAGATAAAGTTCCATAGTCACTCACTCGCCGATGGATCTCGCGGAAATCGCTACCGGAGCAGCGCCACGATCCAGCTTTCGAAGTTCTCCTTGATCTCGCGCCGAAACTCCTCGGGATCGTCCACGAACATCGTATGCACGTAGAGCGTCTTGCGGTCGGGCGAGACGTCGATGCTCAGGCTTCCCGGTGTGAGGCTGACAATGTTCGCCAGAATCGCGATCTCGAGATCGGTCCTGGCCTCCAGCGGTACCCCCACGATCCCCGGTCGGCGCAGCGCGGTCGGCGTGACGACCTCCCACGCGACGCGCAGGTTTGCCAGCAGCATCTCCCAGGCGAAGATGCCCGCGAACTTCAAGGCCAGCGGCACCTTCTGGAAGTAGGACGTCTGGCGGAACATGCCCCTCAACCAGTACAGGGCGATGAATGCAATGACGAAGCCCAGCAGCGCGTTGCTGTACGTGAACTCGCCCGTCGAGGCGACCCACAGCGCCATCAGGAACAGGTTGAGCATCAGCACCTTCACGGCGAGTCCTCCGTCGCGTCCGGCTCGAGGGGCAGCAGGTCGACATCCTCCACGTAGCTCTCCCGTTCCAGTAACTGGTCTGCGGCACGTCCCGCCGCCGCCATGAACGACTGCGGATAGATTCCGATCGCCAGGGTGATGGCCAGCAGGATCACCATCGGTACGATGCGATAAGGCATGCGGAGCCGGGCACGCCGCGCGAGTTGCAGGGCGGACTGCGCCTCTTCCTCGGGCAGATCGGGCTGCGGCTTCCAGAACGCCTCGCTCCAGATTTTGACCATGCTCAGCAGTGTCAGCAGGCTGACGACCAGCGCGGTCCCTGCCAGCAGATACGAATTCGCCATGAAGGCCGCCTGGATCACACTCAGCTTCGCCCAGAAGCCGGGGGACGGTGGAAGCCCGGCCAGGCTGAACGCGGAGCAGAGAAAAATGATCGCCAGCCAGGGGACTTCTTTCAGCAATCCACCCAGGCGCGAAAGATGTTCGCTGCCCTTCAAGGCGTGGACCGTCCCGCTGACAAGCAGCAGGTTCGTCTTGGCCAGCATGTTGTGTACGATGTAAAAGATGGTGGCGGCGATGGCCAGGCGGCGCGTCAGGGGATCCGTCGCGCCCAGCAGTGCCACGCCCATCACCATGTAGCCCACCTGGCTGATGATATGGACGCTCAGGATGCGGCGGATGTGCGATTGCGACAGCGCGCCGAGCACGCCCACGACCATGGTCAAGCAGGCAATGCCTCCTAGCAGCGTCAGGAGATAATCGGAGGTCGGCATCACCAGGGAGAAGACGCGCACCATCGAATAGAGCCCGACCTTGGTGAGCATGCCCGCGAAGATGGCGGTGATCGCCGCCGGGGGCGTGTGGTAACTGGCCGGCAGCCAGAAGTGCAGCGGAAAGACCGCTGCCTTGATGCCGAAACTCAGGAACAGCAGGACGGAGACGGCCGTCAACAGCCATGGGCGGCTTTCTCGCGCCAGGGCAAGACGCTCGGACAGGTGCGCCATGTTCAACGTATGGGCGATGCCGTAAATCAGGCCGATCGCCGCAAGAAACAGGGCCGAACTCAGCAGACTTAACGTCACGTACTTGATGCCCGCTTCGATCTGAGCGCGGTCGCCGCCGAGCACCAGCAGCACGAAGCTCGCCATCAGCATCACTTCGAACCACACGTACAGGTTGAAGAGATCCCCGGTCATGAACGCACCGCAGACCCCCATCATCATTGCGTTGAGATATCCGAAGTAGCCGAATCGGTGGCGGCGGTTATCGATGTCGGCAATGGAATAAATGGTCACAGACAGGTGAAGAACGGCCGCGGCGACCACCATGATCGACGCAAACATGTCGCTGACAAGCGTGATGCCCAGCGGGGCCTGCCAACCGCCGAGATAAAGCACCATCCGGCCATCCAGCGAGGTACGTACCAGCAGCACGATGCCCGCGATGAGCAATGCCGTGGCACCTGCGACGGCCACGCGCCGCTGCACGCGCCGCCGATGCCCGAGGAGCAGGCACAGGCACGCCGTCAGCAGGGGGATCAGGATGGGAAGCGCCGGCAGCATCTTATTTCTCGGAGAGCCCCATGTTTTCCGAATCGTCGTTGCCGATCAGAAGATATGCCCGCTTGACCAGCACGGCGGTGAACGCCAGCACGGCGAAACTGATGACGATGGCAGTCAGGATCAGTGCCTGCGGGATCGGATCGGCGTAACCGTCCGGCGGCTTTTTTTCTCCAACGGCAACGAAGGGCGGCACAGCCCGGACCAGCCCTCCCGACGTGAAGATCAGCAGGTTGGCGGCATGACCCAGGAGGATCAGGCCGAAGATCATCTTGATCGTGCTTCGCGCCAGAAGCATGTAGAACGCTACCGCGTACAGCAGGCCCACCAGTATCGCCATCAGGAGAAACATAAGGCCTTTACTCCTCACTCAGACTTAACAAAATCATCAGCGACGCGCCGAGCACGACCAGGTACACGCCGATGTCGAACAGCAGCACAGTGCTCAGCTTCAACTCGACGGGCAGATCGAACGGCACCCACAACCCCTTCATGAATGGCTCGCCGATCAGCCACGCGAAACACCCGCTGGCCAAGGCCGCAAGCAGCCCCCACACCACCAGCGTGTGCGGCGGAAACCGTAATATTCTCCGAGTCTCCCGCGCATCGAAGGCGAGGATGTACAAAGCGAAGGCGGTCACCGCCACAAGACCGCCGATGAATCCACCGCCCGGGTCGTTGTGCCCGCGCAGAAGCATGAACAACGAGAACAGCAGGAGAATCGGCGTGATGCCGCGCGTCGCCGTCTGGAAGATCAGGGAACTCATGGCTTACCTCCCGCCGCGAAGCTTCGCCGGTACATGCGCATCAACGCGTACACACCGAACCCCGCCAGGGCGACTACGGCGATCTCGCCCAGCGTGTCCAGCGCGCGAAAATCCACCAGGATCACGTTGACGACATTGCGGCCGTAGGCGTCGGGCTTGGCGATCTCCGCGAGACGCTCGCTGACTTCGGCGGGCATCGTCAGTGTGGCCGAGGCCAGAATGAATCCCGTCATGATCGTTCCGCCGATCAGGGCGATGGCAGCATCCTCCACGCGAACCAGGCGTCCGCGCAGATTCTTGAATCCCGGCAACCGGTAGAAGATCAGCACCAGGAGGATGACGGTCAGCGTCTCTACCATGATCTGCGTCATGGCCAGGTCCGGCGCGCTGAACAGGGCGAAGAGGATGGCAATCATCAGCCCGGTCACGCCAAGCTTCGCGATAGCCGAAAGCCGCGCCTTGGCGGTGATCGCCGCCAACGCCCCAGATGCGACAAGAAGAACAAGGACCAGTTCCTCCCAACGCCAGTTCGACGTCACACCTTCCGCCGGTTGCATGGCGCGAATCAGCGGGTACACGGTGGTCACGATCATCACCAGCACCACGACGCGGACATACTGCCGAAGGCTGCCAGTCTGCGTGAGCCGCGTGGTCATTTCCGCCACGGTGGTCAATGCGGACATCAATCGTTCATACAGACGCGAGGGACCGAGTTGCCCCATCTGACTGACGACCGTCGCGATCTTCGACAGCCCGCGTCGCAGTTTCAGAAAGACGACGAAACCCAACGCCAGCGTCATCGTGCTGATGCCGAGGGCAGTCAATGCCACCGGGCTCAGACCGTGCCAGAGTTTCAGTTTCATGATGATCTCGCGGCCGCCGATCGACGTCGCCATGGCTGAGCCCAGCGCTTCGTCGAACACCCCGGGGATCATCCCGATGAACAACCCCGTGATCGCCAGCACGATCGGACCGAGCCGCATCCGGAGCGGCGCCTCATGGGCGGAGGCCGCCGATTCTTTTCTCGGGCCATAGAAGGGCCACACCGCCACGACCAATGCCATGGCGATCAGGAAGATATTGGCCAGCGTGGCCACGAGAATCAGAACGATGCCCACGTACTCCAGATTGAGCTTGGCCTTGAGCAGCAATTCCTTGCCGATGAACCCGAACAGCGGGGGGGCGCCCGCCATACTCAAGGCAGCCAACAGGCCCGAGACCGCCGTGACCGGCATGATGCGAAACAGTCCGCCGAGTTCGTGCACGTCGCGCGTGCCCGTCGCGTGCTCCAGACTCCCGGCAATCATGAACAGCGCCGCCTTGTAGCAGGCGTGGGCGACGAGATAGACCACCGCCGCTTTGATCGCCAGGTCGGTGCCGACGCCGATCAGCATCGTCAAGGTACCCAACACGCTGACCGTCGTGTAAGCAAGAATCCGCTTGAGATCGCTCTGCCCCGCTGACATGCCCGCCGCCACAAGCATCGTGACCGCGCCCACCGAGGTCAGCAGCACATGCCACAGATCGCTTTCGCCGAAGATGGGATTCAACCGCGCCAGCAGGAAGACGCCCGCTTTCACCATGGTCGCCGAATGCAGGTACGCCGAGACCGGCGTCGGGGCCGCCATCGCGTTGGGCAGCCAGATGTGAAAGGGCATCTGGGCAGACTTCGAAAACGCGCCGAGCACGATCAGCACGACCGCCGCTGCGAAGAGCGGATGACCCGAGAGATCGGCGGTGACCAATGACGAGATCCGCGAGACCTCGTCGGCGGGAACGCCGCTTCCGGCCGCCGCGATACGAAGCAGAATAATACCCGCCAGGAGTGCAAGGCCGCCCGCGCCCGTCACCAGCAATGCTTGGCGCGCGGCGTTGCGGCTTTCCAACTTCTCGTGTTTGAAACCGATCAGCAGATATGACGCGATGCTGGTCAGCTCCCAGAAAACAAAGAGTACGAACAGGTCATCGCTGAAGACGACGCCCAGCATCGCCCCCAGAAACAGCAACAGAAATCCGCACAAACGCCCGAGACGCGGATCGCCGAGCATGTACGCTCCCGCGTAGAGCAGCACCAATGTGCCGATCCCCGAGATAAGGAGTCCGAAAGTGGCGGAGAGTCCGTCGAAACGAAAGGCCAGTTCAATGCCCAGTGCGGGGATCCAGGGCAGCGATTCGAGATGCAGCGTCTCTGCATCCAGCGGGAGGCGCCGCGCGATGCTGATGGCGGGAATCAGTGCAATTCCAGCGAGCGTGTAGACCCCGAAGCCGCGCAGCACCCGCAACAACCAGGGAGCGGCCGGCGCCGCGACCAACGGAATCAGTATCATCCACAGCACGTATCAGCCAACCCAGGCGAAGGCCTCAAAGATACTCGGGAGTTGCACACTGACGTGATTTGCCGAAGCCGGGATCGCATGCCGTTCGATTCGCCGATCACGATCGCGTGCGGTTACCAGTCATACAGGAACGCTACCCTCACTGCAAACGGCGATAACGGATCTGAAGTAGGGGAAATCGCTCAGTTCATGTACAAAGATCGGATAGCTCTCGAGCGCAACCCGAGCACTCCATCACGCGTGCAGTTCCACCACGTCGCGGTCGAACAGTTCGTGATGACCGCTGACCTGCGCCCCGGAGTGGCCGTGCTCCCCCCAGACACGCGCAAACTTCAGCTTGGCAGCCAGATCCTTGTGGATCGTACGGGCCAGTTCCTCCACGGTGCTTCCCCGCGGAAGAACGAAAGGCTTATCCTTGTCTGCCGGTTTGCCCGGTTCCTTCGTGTAGACGCGCACCTTGTCCAGCATGCTGTAGAACGCGGCCAGCATTTCTTCCAGGCCCGTCGGCGCCTGCGACGAGATACGGATCATCTTCGGCGGAGTTTCTTCACCGCGAAGCTCGAGCAGCGTTTCCCAGTTGTCTTCCGCGCCGGCCGCGTCCGCTTTCGTGCAGACGATCAAGCCCTGCGGACCGATGTCCAGTGTTGTATCGTCGTCGTGTTCCTCTTCCGGATTCGAAGTCCCTTCAACGTCGAACGCCATGTCGCGCTCGGCCAGCAACGCGAGCATCGCATCGATGTCCTCCAGCACCGTATCTGCCGACAGGTCCACGACGATGGCGATGATGTCCGCGTTGCGCAGCGCGTTGATCATGCCCGGCGGTACGTGATCCGGCGTCACCGGGGGAAGGTCGACCAGTTCGATCGGTACATCCTCGTGATACGCCATTCCCGGGACCGGCAGCGGCGTGCCGTATGGAAAGTCCGTGACCTTGACCGCCGCCTTGGTCAATGCCGCCGCGATCGAGGACTTGCCGCTGTTGGGCGGCCCGAACAGCAGCACCTGCCCCGCGCCCTGGTGCACGATGTGATACGGATCGGCCCCCGCGCCGGCCTTCTTTGCCGACGGACCCGCATCCTTCAGCTCCTTGATCCGCCGCTTGATGTCCGCCTGCTTCTTCTCGCTCGCCTTGTGCTTGGGGATCGCGCGCAGCATCTCCTGCAGCGCCGCCAGCTTCTCCTCCGGCGACCGCGCCTGGCGGTACTTGCGATCCGCCTCGAAATACTCCGGTGTCAGGTTCAATGCCATGGCCGCATTATACGCGATGGCCTGCGTCCAGCGGGAACCGCGATCGGCATCCGACGGATTCGCTTTCCCCCGATGGCGTTCATGTTACAATTTGATCCGGCCCAAATGGAGGGAGACTCATCTCATGCGCGTCGCGTCACCGGATCAGAAAGCGTTCTTCGACGACAACGGATACCTGCTCTGCCGCGAATTCTTCCCGGCCGAGACGGTTGCCCGGTGGCGGGATGAGATGGCCGCGCTGCTTCAGAACCCCGCCGACCATCCCCGCAGCGCGCTGTTCACCGCAGATCCCGGCCCGGCCGACGCGCCGATCGACCCCGCCAACCCCCATCGGATCTGGCGCGTCATGGATCTGCCTCTGCTCGGCGACACCTGGTTCCAGCTTGCCTGCGATCCGCGCATCACCGGCATGATGAGCGACCTCCTCGGGCCGGACATCAATTTCCACAACGGCAAGGCCATCCTCAAACCGCCTCACTTCCAGCCCAGGGACTGGGGCTGGCACCAGGACTGGCCATACGAGCGCCATTCCGAGCCCGATCTCGCCGCCTCCATCGTGTACCTGCACGACATGGAACCCGACGCCGGGGCCACCGCCCTCGTGCCCCGCAGCCATACCTCCGGCGAATGGGAGCACGTCGAGACCGACGGCCTCTTCTCCATTCCCGAGGATCGTATCGGCCCCGACGCCACCCCCGTGGCGGTCAGGGCAGGGGACGTCCTCTTCATCCATGTGCTCATCGTGCACCGCGCCGGCATCAACAACTCGTCGCTGAGCCGCTGCGGCGTCATCAACGAGTACAAGACCGCCGGCACCCGCGACCTCTGGGGCAATACCCTCGCCTTTGCCGAACTCCCCCTCGTCCGCAACGGCCAACCATTCCTCACGTGCGCCTGATCGGGTTGATCGCCATGCGCCGACGGCCGTCACCGCCCGCGCTCCAAACTTGCACACTCCCCCGAAATCCGGGAAAACAGCGTCGCGCACGACCCGCTGGAGTTCGCAACGACGCACGCACTGACACACGAGATAACACGACAGGGAGTGAACCATGCGACGCAAATACGTAGCCGGCAACTGGAAAATGAACATGAACAAGGCTGACGGAATGGCCCTGGTCGAGGGGATCAAGGCCAATCTGCCCGCCGGGGCCGCGCTGGACGTGGCGGTCTTTCCCCCCGCGTACCTCCTGTTCCCCATCGCCGAGGCGGTGAAGGGCTCGCCCATCGAATTCGGCGCCCAGAACTGCTATTTCGAGCCCAAGGGGGCGTTCACCGGCGAAATCTCGCCGTCCATGATCAAGGATACGGGTGCCCATTCGGTGATTATCGGACATAGCGAGCGGCGTCACGTCTTCGGCGAAACCGGCGATCTGCTCAAGAAAAAGGTCGTGGCGGCCCTGGGAGAGGGCCTGAAGGTGATTTATTGCGTCGGCGAGCTGCTGGAAGAGCGGGAGGCGGGCAAGACCGAGGCCGTCCTGGACCAGCAGTTGGCCGAGGTGCTGGGTTCGGACGTGGCGTTGGACCACGTCGTCATCGCCTACGAGCCGGTCTGGGCGATCGGCACGGGCAAGACCGCCACCCCCGAGCAGGCCCAGGAGGCCCACGCCTATATTCGTCAGCAGATCGGAAAAATGTATAATGATGCTTCTGCGCAGAGCCTGCGGATCCAGTACGGCGGCAGCGTCAAGGCGGCCAATGCCCAGGAGTTGATGTCGCAGCCGGATGTGGACGGCGCCCTGGTGGGCGGAGCCAGCCTGAAGGCGGACGAGTTCGGCGGCATCATCAAGGGCGCCCTGGCGGCCCAGGGCTGAGCCGAGTGCCGCCCGGGCGGTCGCGCCGAGCAAAGAATAAGAGTTCAACGCGGGGATAAGTGCATTGTTCCCGCGTTGATTAATTCATTGACGGTGCCTGGTCAGCGATGAACATCGACGCGCCTTCGGTTCCGTCGAGATGCGCGCGAAGGACATCAAGAGTTGCCGAGACGAAGGACGTTCGGACGTCGAGAGAGGAACGGTTGAGGATGCATACGATGCTGGCATTGAGTTTCGGGCAGTTGGCCATCACCTTTATGTTTCTGCTGGTGTGCGTGCTGTTGATCCTGGTGGTGCTGCTGCAGAAGGGGCGCGGCGGCGGACTGTCCGGTGCCTTTGGCGGCGTGGGCGGTCACAGCGCGTTCGGCACCAAGACCGGCGACGTGTTCACGTGGATCACGGTCGGCCTGACCTTCTTCTTCATCCTCTTCGCGGTGCTGGGGAATTACATCCTGATTCCCGAGACGATTGCCGACGCAGGATCCGACGCCGAGATTGAGCCTGCCGGCGAGGATGGCGCGGCCGGGGAGACACCCCCAGCCACGCCCGTTACGCCGCCTGCCCCCGTCGAAAGCCCCCGAACCGGGACTCCCGTCGAGTCCACGGAGACGTCGACGGATGCGACCACGGAGTCGGATGCGTCCGAAACCACCGAACCGGACGATGCAGGCGAAGAAACGGCCGAGGGTACGGACACCGACGCATCCGGGACCGAAGCCTCCGCGACCGACGTCGACGAACCCGCCGAAACCCCCGATCCCTGACCGCGCGGCGAGGAGACTTCCCTTCATGATCCTGTCGATGACGGGCTACGGTGAGGTACAGCGGAGCGTGGATGGCGTCTCTTACGCCCTCGAACTGCGAAGTCTCAACAACCGCTATTTCAAGGCGAGCATCAAGCTGCCGGAGCACCTCTCGGTCTTCGAGCCGGAGGTCGAGAAGCAGTTGCGCGAGCGCCTGACGCGCGGCACGGTGTCCTACTCCTTACGCGTGCGGGACACACGCGCATCCGCCGCCCAGGAAGTGAACGTGGCGGCGCTGCAGAGCTACGTCGACCAACTCGCCATGGTCAAGCCGAATGCCGCCGTTCGCGTGGACATCGGCGCGATGCTGGAATTGCCCGGTGTGATTCAACCGCCGGAGATCACCGAGAAGGAATACGAACGGCTCGGCAAGCTCGTGGAAGCGATGACAGTCGAGGGTCTCGACAAGTTGATGGAAATGCGAAGGACGGAGGGCGAGGCGCTCCGCGACGACCTGCTCAAGCAGTGCGAATCGATTCGCTCGCACCTGGGCGCAGTGCAGCAGCGTTCTCCGGCGGTACTCGAGGAGTATCATCAGCGTTTGCTCAACCGCACGAATGATCTGCTGAGCAACAGTACGCTGGAGTTGAAGCTGGACGATCTCCGCCGCGAGGTGGCGTTATACGCCGAGCGGAGCGACATCAACGAGGAGATTTCCCGCCTCTCCTCGCATCTGGATCAGTTCGCGAAGTTCTGCAACGGCGACGAAGCGGCGGGACGCAAGCTGGAGTTCCTCGCCCAGGAGACGCTGCGCGAGGCAAACACGATCGGCAGCAAGTCCAACGACGCGGATATCGCTTACCACGTGGTCGAGATCAAGGGTGCCATCGACCGGCTGAAAGAGCAGGTGCAGAACGTGGTGTAACGCCGGCGGATAGGCGACTCGAAGGAAAGCGTGCCCTTTTTGATCCTCAGGCCTCGTCCCATCGATCGTTGGCGGACAATCGGGACGTGATAACGAGGGGACAACAGGGCCGGGATCATTCCCGGCGAGCGGGTCTTCTCAGGGCGGAGATGAACGACGCATGGCGGCGACGAGTGGAACTCAGGGTGTGCTGCTGATCATCAGCGGCCCGAGCGGTGTGGGAAAATCGACCATCTGTCGGCACCTGGCCGAGCGTCTGAATGCGTTCTTGAGCGTTTCAGCGACGACCCGGCCCCGACGCGATAACGAAGTGGACGGGCGCGACTATCATTTTGTGTCGATCCCGGAGTTCGATCGTCGCGTCGAGGCGGGGGAGATGCTCGAGTACGCCGAAGTGTACGGCGGCAACCGCTACGGCACGCCGGCCGGCCCGGTCGCCGAGGCGCTGCAGATGGGACGCGTCGCGATCCTCGAGATCGAGATGAACGGCGCGGCGCAGGTGGTCAAGCGGTATCCCGACGCCATGTGCGTCTACATCCTGGCTCCCTCGCCGCAGGACCAGGTGGGCCGTTTGGAAGGACGAAAAAAAGACTCGCCCGAAGCCATCGCCGAGCGATTGAGCAAGGCCGACGGCGAGATCCGCTACGCCCACGAGTGTGGCATCTATCAGCATTTTGTGGTGAATCGGGTTGTGCAGGAAACGGTGGACGAGATCGTCCGCCTCGTACGGGAGAAACAGCAGGTATGATCGAGAAACTCAAGAATGACGACATCATCCGCCGCATCGGCGGCCGCTTCAAGCTGACGGCGTTGATGCAGAAGCGCTGGCTGGAGCTGATGCAGGGCGCCCGGCCGATGATTCACGTCCGGCCCGGCATGACGGAGCTGGAGATCATCGCCGAGGAGATCCTCGAGGATAAGATCACGCTCGAGTTCCCCGAAGAGGAAGAGCTGGAAGAGGCCGAAAGTGACTGATCGCGCCCGGCGCGAAGGCGACGCCGGGTCTCCCGGCGAGGACGCGCTGCCGCGCGATCTCGAAGGGTACGAGCTGGTCGTCGGCGTGGGCGGGGGGATCGCCGCCTACAAGGTGTGCATGGCGGTATCGCGCCTCGTGCAGCGGGGATGCGGCGTCACCGTGGCGATTACCGAAGCGGGCACGAAGTTCGTGACGCCATTGACCTTCCAGGCGTTGACCCAGCGCCAGGTGTTCACGTCGCTCTGGGCCACCGATGGGTATTACCATCCGCAACATCTCAGCCTGTCGGAAGTGGCGGACCTGATGCTGATCGCCCCGTGCACCGCCAACCTCATGGGCAAGTTCGCCGGAGGCATCGCCGACGACCTGGTGACGACGCTCGTACTCGGGCGCGACTGCCCGGTGCTGCTGGCCCCGGCGATGAACACGCGCATGTGGGAGAACCCGGCGGTGCGGCGGAACCTGGACGTGCTTCGCGACGACGGCTTTGCGATGGTCGAGCCGGAAGCGGGCTGGCTGGCCTGCCGTACGGTGGGGCGCGGCCGTATGGCCGAGGCGGAGACGCTCATCGAGGCGACCGCCGCCGAACTCCGCAAGCATCCACCACGTGCACACGCAAAGACGTGAAGAGGAATAGACAGGATTGACAGGATGCACAGGGCGATATTCATTTCTGTCCTGTGGTTTCTGTCCAATGGCTCGGAAGGAATGATCAGGTGCAGAGGGTCAGATTGGGAGGAACGAGGATGTCATCGGAAACGGCACGATATCACCGGTATTTTGCAATGACTGTGTTGGCTCAGGGTATAGGCGGCATTTATCTCCCACGATTGGAGTATGGCGTTGTTATCGCCTGGATTCTAATGGGAGTCGGCGCACTGTGGCTTGCATTCCTGCCACGAGCGAGCTCCCGTAGTCTCAGTAGTTAAACTGCCTGCCATTGTATGGAGTATTTGCCTTTACATGTAAATGCGAACACGCGGAGACGGCAATAGACAGAATTCACAAGATCAACAAAACTGAGAACAATAAACATCTCAGACGAAGCGAAGAAAACGATGATTAGGGGGGGAAAGAACTCAATCGGAATTGAAATCCTGTTCATCATGTAAATCCTGTCTATTGTTTCCAGAATTCAAATCCCATGCCCAAGTCCGCTGCTCATCCTTCGTTGCGCATCCTGATCTCCGCCGGTCCGACGCGCGAGTTTTTTGACACCGTGCGGTTCATCTCGAATCCGTCGTCGGGCAAGATGGGCTATGCGCTGGCACGCGCGGCGGCGCAGCGCGGCCATGCCGTCACGCTTGTCACCGGTCCGGTGCATGTGCGTCCGCCGAAAGGCGTCGAGGTCGTGCCGGTGGTCTCGGCGGCGGAGATGGCCCGGGCGTGCAGGAATGTTTTTCGCGCCTCGGACGTGGCCATCATGACGGCGGCGGTCGCGGATTACCGCCCGGTCGATCGGCTGGATCGCAAGCTCGCCAAGCAGGCGAAGCTTCGCACCGTCAAGCTCGAGCCGACCGAGGACATTGCCGCCGCCCTGGGCGCCCGCAAGGGCAGGCGGCTGCTGATCGGCTTCGCCATGGAGGATCACGACGCCCGCGCTCACGCCGAGGGCAAGCTCCGCCGCAAGAACTGCGACCTGATCGTACTGAACGGCCCGGGAAACGTGGGGGGTGACGCGGCCGAGGTGGAGTTTTTCACACCGGAAACCGGCTGGACCGGCCCTTTCGACGGTTCCAAGCGGAAAGTCGCGAACCGAATCATCCGAACCGTCGAAGAAATGTGGGAAGCCCGCTTCGGTAGAACGATCCACATCAGTTAGAATCGATCGGTGGCCGATAAGAGGGGCGGGATCGTGTCTGCCGACCAGTCGAAAGAGGGTGTGCGCGAATGTCGAGTCTTTACGAATCCATGCGAAAACAGTTGACCTACGTGGTGTCCCTGCCGGAGCGGACGATTCGCTCGCTGGCGGCGCTGGCCACGGGCACGACCAACCTGCTGACCGCCAGCCTCTTCCCGGAGGCGCTGCGCGGGACGACGGTCTACAAGGTCTTCATCGGCGACGCCCAGAAGTTCATCACCGAGAAGGTGGCCGAGGTGCATCGCGAGGCGGCGGAAGAGCCCGAAGCCGATCCGAAGTACCTGCATCGCAAGATGGTCGGTGGCGCGCTGGAGACGGCGGGGCTCTTCGCTATGCACGTTTCGCCGCTGTGGATCTTCGCCATCGCCGGGGATGCCGCCGGGGGCAGCCGCGTCTTTCTCAATCGCCTCGTCGATCAGCTCAAGCGCAACGGCGTCATCGATGAGGGCATGCAGGTCACGAAGATCGACGAACTTCTGATGGCGATGCAGGACACCTCGCGCAGCGGTGCCACTGCCGTGGACACGCCGCCGCTCTCGCGTGCCGAAGTCGAAAAGCTCGCCGACGAGATGATGACGCATTACGGCAACGTGTTTTCCAAGGCGACGGGCCTGCTGCCGCGGCTCGATGCGCTGTGGTCGCAGATGGAAAGTCTGGCCAGCCGCGATAACGTGTCGATGGAACGTCTGGAAGGGATTCTGTCGCTCGACGTGTTCGACTACGGCCGGCGCGGCGTCGGGGCGGCGCTGGCGGTCGGTCAGACCGGGGCGACGCTCTTCGGCGAGCAGATCCTCGACGATTATGGCCGCACGCTCGAAAAGCTGAGCAAGACCGGCGTCATGAACTACGTGGGCGACGAGATGAAGCCGTTCTTCGAGGCGGCGGTCGGCCACTTCTCGCCCGAGCGCAAGACCTGGACCGAGGCGCTGACCGACGTCCTGTTCGGCGTGAGGAACACACCGCCGGTCGAAGCCGAACCGCCAGTCCCGACGGAGGAGCCGCCTCCGGCCGGCGAGACCCCCGACGCGGCGGAGGTGCCCTCGGACCTTCCCCCCAAGCCCGATCCCGACGCACCGGCGTCGTGAAAGCGGCACTGCCCATTCCCCTGGGATAAAGATCCACCACGCGTGGGAATATGCATACGGCGCGAGCGGTTGCAGTGAGGAGAGTCTCCGCATCCCTTCCATCCGTTGAAAGGAGTACCGATGAAGTTCTCGAAAAGAACCGTCTCAGGTGTCGTGAGTCTGTGTCTTCTCGCCGGTGCGGGCGTTTTTCTGCAGTCGTCGTTCGCGCAGACGGCGGCGGAGCCCGAGCCGACCCGGCTCGGCGTCGTCTGGAGCAGTGGCGATGCCGATGTCGCCCATCGCGTCTGCTTTCTGTACACGCTGAACGCGAAGAAGCAGGGCTGGTTCGACGACGTGTCGCTCGTGGTGTGGGGTCCCTCGGCTCGACTCCTGGCGGGCGACAAGGATCTCCAGGCGGAGGTCCGCAAGATGCAGGAGGCCGGTGTGGTGGTGGAAGCGTGCGTGGTCTGCGCGGACGCCTACGGCGTGGCGGAGCGCCTGCGGGAACTGGGCATCACCGTCAAGCCCATGGGCAAACCTCTGACAGACATGCTGCAGAACGACTGGAAGGTGCTGACGTTCTGAAACCGCCGCCGCGGAGAACGGCGATTCTCACGGTGCCTGAAGCTGCGACGCGATAAGTTCGGCGACGATGGCGTTGCCGGAAGCGCTGAGGTGATTGCAGTCGAAAAAGTTATCGGTCGAATCGGTTAGTTCGGAGGCGTCGGTCTCGACATCGATCAGGATCGCCCCGGCGGAATCGGCGGCGGAACGGATACGCCCGTTCAACAGCCTGAAGTAATCGTTGGCGTTACTCACCTGTGATGGCACGATTACATCGAGAAACAGCGGATCGCAGGGCAGCGTCTCCTCGGGCACGAGGAAGTAGGTCATCACGTACACGGTCAGCCCGGCATTTCGTGCGTCGAGAATCAGCGTTTCCATGTTCGCCTGTGTCTGATCGAGTCGGCTGTTCAGCACGTCTGTGAAGGGGTAATCCTCCGCCACCGGGGAGAAGAGCAGGAAGGGGTCGAGTTGCTCCAGCGTGTCAATCAGGTCGCCGCCGCCCTCCCAGTACAGCAGCACCTCGGCATTGGGGAAGAGATCGCGCTCCAGGAACATCCGCAGCCGCTCGATGCCTTCCGCCGTCGTTTCCCCACCGCGCCCCTGCTTGCCGATCTCGACCGCCTCCACACCCAGTTCACCGGGCAGCGTATCCGGGTAATCCACCTCGGACGGCCCATCCGTGGCGGAATCCCCGAAAGCGAGGTAGATCACATTCGGATCGGGAAAGACCACGTCATCGCAACCCATCATCAGCAGCGTGGTCGCTGCGGAAAGCGCCATCGAGACGATGAAGCCAATGCTCCTCGACGACGGATAATGTGAGAGGGCAACGCGCGGCGGACGGCCCATCTGTGAATGCTGCATACATGATCTCCCGGGCAGGGCGATCCGATTCACGCCCACGCCGCCTGTTCTACGTGATCGATCGCCCGTGGTTCATCCTCCAGCAGGTCCGCCAGCGTGCGATCTTGCAGCGCCTCGTGAATCCGCTCCCGCACCAAACCGACGGCGCGATCCCCGACGTCCTTTGCGTCACCATTCAGCATCGGCGGACGAGGGTCGGCCAACGCCATGATGCTGTGCAGCGATATGCGATCCGGCGGACGCGTCAGCAGGTAGCGTGGTTGGCGTTCCGAATCGGACATACAGACGAGATCCGCCTCGCCCAGGCGATCCAGAATGCGCGAAGCCGTTTCATCGGAGACGCCGGACGCCTCGGTAACAGCGGTGAAATCCGGAGGCCCCTCGCCGCGCACATGGGGTCGAGCGATGGCGCTCAAGACCGCGATCCAATCCGACGGGCCGACCAGCAACCGTTCGGAACGCTCCTCCATGCGCATCCGCTTCAGGTTGGTGGCGGTGTAAGCCAACTGCCCCCCGAACAGGAAGACCGACCACGATACGTTCAGCCACAACAGGAACAACGGCAGCAGGCCCAAGACGCCGTAGAGGTTGCCCGCCAGGACGAAGCGCTGCACATACACCGCGAACAGCCATCGGGCGACAAGCCACAAGGGAACGGAGATCAGCGCCCCGGCCAGCGCCGACGACGACTTCACGTGCGTGTTCGGCACCAGCATGTAAATCATCGCCACCGCCAGGATGCTCACCAGGACCGGTCCCAACCATCCGAGTACCATCACGAACCAACGAAGCACCGGCACATCCGTGACGGCGTCGATCGCCTGGTTGCTGATGAACAATGTCACCATGACCGCGATCGGTCCGAGCGTGAGCACGCTCCAGAAGAGCACGATCCGCCGCGTGAGGGAGCGGCTCTTGCGCGCTTCGAAGATGCGATTGAGCGACGCCTCCAGTGTCGTGAACAGCGTCAAGGCAGTCCAGATCAGCAATACCGCGCCGACCGGACCGATCCGCTGGAACGTGAGCTGGGACTCGACCTGGTCGACGGTCTGGACGATGTAATCGCCGACACTGATACGCCGAGCCTCATCAGCTTGATCTTCCGGGGCCGCCTGTATCGAGCCCGACTCCAGATCCTGAACCATGATGCGGGCGAAGCCGGACTGTTCGATGAAGTTGTACAGCGTCTCCTTGCGGTCCTCCACGACGCCGATCGAACGCAGCATGAGGAATGAGAGCACCAGCAGGGGGATCATCGCGAAGATCGTACGGAAGCTCAGTGCGGCGCTGAGGGCGAGCAGATTATTCTCATGCAATCGTCTACCGCAGTACCGCCACAACTCGATCTGAAAACGGGCGAAAGCCACCCAATGCGAAAGCTCCTTCCCCGGCTGAGAGACGGCTTGTTCGAGTCGATGTTTAATTGTGGTAAGTGCCATGTGCAATCATTCCCGCCGCTAGAGGCGATCTTACTTGAGCAGGCCTTTGAGCAGATCCTTCGCCTGGTTCTCCGCGCCCTTCTTGAGCACATCCTTGAGCAGCGCTTCGGTGTCCACCTTGGACAGATCGAGCTGCGGATGCTTGCGCGTGCCGACCAGCGGGATCTCGATCCGCGTGCCTTCCAGCATCTGCGCGTACTGTTCGACGGCGCCCTTGACCCCCATCTGGCGGAGCATCTCTGCGCGGATCGGTACCGAGACGATGAGGTCGAGCGTTTCGTCAAGGCCCACCGACCCGGAGAACATGGCGTCGAAGGACTGGGCGAAGATCAACGTGATGTCGCGATAATGAATACGCCCTTTGTCGATGCGGAAGGAGCCGCCCTTGAGTTCGACGGCAAGCATCTCCTTGCTGCTCGCGATCTTGCCCATGACGAGCAGTTCGGAAAGCCACCCGCTCGGCTGCGCGCGCATCTTGACGAGATCCACCTTTCCGGAACCCTGCCCGACATCGAGCATCGTTTCGCCGAGGGGCAGGCGCAGGTCGTTAACGTCGAGGTGAACCGTCCCGTCCGCATCCGCCATGTAGTAGAAGACCGGGTTGATGCGGCTCAGCAGTTGGCGGGTGAGTTCCGGCGTGATCTTGACGCCGTCGAGCACCCGGTTCGTTCCCGGCATGAGAAGCAGCGGCTCGTCCGGCTTCAGGTCGACCGAACCGGCCAGGCGCACCTTGCCCTGGGCGGTGGCAATGATCGACGGGGGCAGGGTGATGACCGCGTCGGCCAGTTGCGGCTGAAGTGTCGCCTTGCCGACATCCACGCCCATCAGCCGGGCGGAGTCCCAGCCCAGCGTCGTTTTGGCCGTCGCCTTGCGGAAACCCGGCGTCGCATTCGGATCGCTCAGCGGCCCATTCAACTGGAGTTCGCTCGCGGTGTTGCCGGTGATCTCGATCATTTCGCGTGTGGCGGGGCTGAGCTCGTGCATCAGTGTGGTCAGTTCTTTCCACGAGGTCGTGAACTTGCCGGTGATGTTGGCGTTCATTGCCGTGTCCATCTGGTCGATGCGCCCGCTCAGGTCCGCCGACAGAAAACGCGATTGCACTTTGGCGGTTTCCAGCGTCAGGGTCTGTCCCTTCGCGTCGAGGCCGGCGTTCAGGGCGAATTCGAGACTCTTATCGCGGACCACTTGCGTGCCGCTGCCGATCTCCAGGTCGGCGATGTTGCCGTCAGCTTTGATGCGGACTCCACGACTGTCGTTCGCAACGTTCGATATCAACGTCAGACGCCCCTTGATGGCGGGCGGCGCTTCCGTCCCTTCGGACATGGCATTGACCAGGGCGAGGAGTTCCTGAACATCGCCGCTGAAGCCGACACTGCCACCTTCCGGTGTGCCCTGGTTCACGGAAAGATCGTCCACATCGAGCGCGAGGCTGCCCGCCCGGACGTCCGCCTCAGCCACCAGCAGTTGTTGCGTCTTCGCATCGTACGCGAGATTGCTCCACGTCAGATCGGTACTGTCCGGCAAGGCCTTTTTCGCGTTGAGCATGATCCCCTTACCCTGAATCCGCCCGGCAGTCACGTAGCGGGACTCACCGGCCGATTGATTCACCGACAGGTTGCCGGAGGCCTGCCCGGTCATGGCCGGCATGCCTTCCACACCGAGCGAGGTGATCAGGCTGGAGAGAAACGCGAGATCCGCCTGGGGGAGATCCAGTTCGGTCTGCATTCCACCGCCGGAGATGTCGATGCTGGCGCTGCCCCTGGCGGCGAATCTCCCCGGGATTTCCGCCTGCAGCGTATTCGCTTCGATACGCGAGACGCTTTGCCCGTCGAGCAGAATACGGCCCTGCTGATCGAGCGTGAAGCGGTCAATCTGCGCGGAACGCGTGGGCCCGGCGGCGAACCGCAGATTGCTTCCCTCGGCATGCACGGTCGTGTTCAACGTCTCGTCATCGGCCCGGGTGACTTTCAGCGTGCCTTGGGATTTTCCGTCCAGCGTCATCTCGCCGAGATCGAAGATCTGGCCGAGATCGCGCTGCATGGCGGTCAGGTCGAGTGCGTACTCCGCCTGTAGCTCGGAAGCCCAGCCGCTGGCGGTGATGTTCGCGAAACTACTGTCGACGCGGAGCTTCTCGACCTGCAGCCCCTTGCCCTCGACCAGCCCGGCGTTCAGGCCCACCTGCATCGGCTGCATGGAGACCGTTTGCGTGCCCGACGTCGCCTGGAAATCGGTCAAACTCAGGCTAGCCGACAACGCGGGTTGCGGCGCCGCTTTGAACGCGGCATCTTGGAGGACCACGCGGCCGGAGTTCAATCGCAGGTCTTCCCGAACGTTCAAGAGGCCGGGAACGGCGCGATCGATGGCGGCGAGATCGAATTCCGCACTCGCGTTCAAAGTGACGTCCGGCAGCGCGAGCTTCTCCCCGGCGAGAATGGCCGAGAGCAACTTCTCGCCGGACAGATCCGACGTGTCGGCGGAAAGCGGATAACGCGTGACCAGGGAGGCCTTGCCGATCGTGCCCCCAAGATCGGCGGTCAGGTCGAGGATATCGTCCTGGATGGCGAACTTCGCGGAGGCCAACACATCGAGCGGAGCCACGTTGGACGTGCCGGCCACCTTCCGTTGAAGCTGAGTGAGCGTCACGTCGAACTGCCCTTCCGTATCGTCGCCCTTGAGATCAGCCCGGCCGCTCAACTGCAGCGTGCCCGTGTAGCCTTCCTGGTCGGCCATGACGTTCAGCAGCGGCCCGATGCCGGTCGGCTTGTCCGTCTTCAGCGTGACACTGCCCTGCGAGGAGGACGGACTGAACGCGCCGGACGCGAAGAGCTGCCGTATATCGGCATCCGCCGTCAACGCCGCACCGTCAGGCAGGGTGGCGGAGAGTTTTGCGGCAATGGTGTTTAACGTATCAAGGTCGACCTGACCGCCGATCGCGGTGACCGAATACGGCTCATGACCGGGGCGGGTCACCGTGATTTTCCCCTCGGTCAAGTCGAGGTTCCCAACCAGCGCGGGAAGTTCGCTTTCCGTGTCTTGCTTCTCTGAGGGTGAGACGAGTTCGAACGCTTTCAGCAGGGCAATGTTTCCTTCTTCATCGAAAGCCAGAATCACATCCGGCGACGCCACTTCGATGGTGCCCAGTGTTTCATAGTCGGTGATCAGCGACCACAACCCCTGTGAGCAGGTGACGCGTGAGACCTTGAGTGCGTCCTCTCCGTCGGGATCGCGCACGGTCAAGCCCTCGACACGAAGCGGTCCTCCCCAGCCGAGGGCCAGCGTGTCGATGGCGATCTCACCCTTGATGAATCCGCTCGCAAAGGACGTTGCCCAGGCGGTCCCCGCGCTGGTGGAGGCCAGCCAGGGAAGGGCGCCGACGAGCACCGCCAGCAGAAGAATCAAGACGAGCAGGCCCTTCAGCAGGCGACGCTTTTTGCGGGGCCGCTTGGCGGGAGAGGACGACTCTTGCGACGGGGGCATAGACGCTTGCGGATCAGACGGCGGATTGGCCACGGAAACACCTCAGCTTTCTTATCATCGACCCCGGTGCGAAGCGTTCAAGCACAGCTTGAGTGAGCCAGGAATCGCGCGTAAGAAACCAACGCGACGGCTGAAATATCGTTGCACTTATGGGGATGTAGAACTCACCGCATTATAAGCTTGGGTGTTCCTGTTGACACTCGGGGGACGTGTGCCCAATGGCGCCCGGTCAGGAGAACCGGTGCAGCACCTTGCGAGCAGCATTACAATTCAGTCCCTGTCACGTCCGAAGTAACAGACCACGATTCTCAGGCCAATGGGAGCCCCAGGGATGTCGAAAACAAAAGGCACGATTATCTGCAGCATTCTTCTTGGTTCGGTGGGGGCGTTCGCCATGGCCGAAGAGGCGAGGACCTCGTCCTCTGGCCCGCAACCGATTCGAATCCACCGCGATGGCGGACCCCCGTCGATTCCGGAAGTCGCGCGGGACGAGGTGATCTGCTTTGCGTTGTACACCGTGCAAGACAACACCCTCAAGCTCAGCGCGCAGCTCTATCCCTTGAAAGAAGGGCAGCCCCGTCGAGTTCGCCTGGAGTTGCGCGAAGAGGGCGATTGGAAACCGGTCGGCGAATCGAGGGTGGACGAGGTCGGCTGGCTGGCCACGTTCCGCGTGACGGGTTGGGATCACTCGAAAGACGTTCCCTATCGCGTGACCCATGCGGACGGCGCTTCGTTCGAGGGACTCGTCCGCAAGGATCCCGCCGACAAGGACGAAATCGTCGTTGCCGCCTTCACCGGCAACTCCAACGCCGATCGCGGCCCGCGCCCGGACATCATCCGAAACATCAAGGCCCAGGATCCCGACCTGCTCTTCTTCTCCGGCGATCAGTCCTACGACCATCGGCATCACACCGCCGCCTGGCTGCAGTTCGGCCGCCAGTTCGGCGATATTATTCGCGATCGGCCGACCGTCACCATTCCCGACGATCACGACGTCGGCCAGGGTAACCTTTGGGGCGAAGGCGGCAAGGTCGCGAAGCTACGCGGCGGCGCAGACGGCGGATACACCATGCCGCCGGATTACGTGAACATGGTCCAGCGCGCCCAGACCAGCCACCTGCCCGATCCCTACGATCCCACACCGATCCGACAGGGCATCACGGTGTATTACACATCGCTGAACGTCGGCGGCATCGGTTTCGCGATCATTGAAGACCGCAAGTTCAAGACGGGTCCGGCGGGCTTGATCCCGGAGCAGGGACCGCGGCCCGACCACATCAACAGTCCCGACTACGATCGGGCGTCCGTCGATGTGCCCGAAGCGCGGCTGCTGGGCGATCGGCAGCTCGCCTTCCTGCGCGACTGGGGGCAGCAGTGGGAAGGCACGGAGATGAAGGCGGTGCTCTCGCAAACCATCTTTGGCGGCGGAGCGCACCTGCACGGTAAACACGATGCGCGTCTGCTGGCGGATCTCGACTCGAACGGGTGGCCACAGTCCGGCCGCGCCCGAGCCCTGCGCGAAATCCGCCGGTTCTTCGGATTCCACATCGCCGGCGATCAGCACCTGGCCACGGTCATCCATCATGGCGTGAACGATTGGGAGGACGCGTGCTATTCATTCTGCGTGCCGTCGATCGTGAATTACTACGGGCGCTGGTGGTGGCCGCTGGAAGATCCCATGCAACACGAGCCGGACAGCCCGCTCCCTTACACCGGTCGGTATTACGACGGCTTCGGCAACAAGCTCACCATGCACGCCTACGCCAACCCCACCCCGACGAATCACAACGCCGCCGGTTACGGCCTGGTGCGATTTCGCAAGTCGACGCGGGAGATCATCGTGGAGTGCTGGCCGCGGCACGTGGACGTGACGCAGGCATCCGCGCGACAGTTTCCCGGCTGGCCGATCACCATTCAGCAGGAGGACAGCTACGGCCGGGACGCCATCGCCGAATTGCCGACGATCGAGATTCGGGGCGCGTCGAAACCGGTGATCCAGGTCATCGATGAGGACTTCGACGAGGTCGTCTACACGTTGCGCCTGAATGAACCCCTCTGGCGACCGAAAGTATTCAAGGAGGGGTCGTACTCGGTTCGCATCACCGAGGGAAAGCGCCGGCACATGCTGAAGCTCTCCACCGAAGGGGTGACCCCCGAAGCGAAGGTCATCGTTGACCTGGCGCCTTGAATCACCGGCCGACGATGCCGCGTCGGATCTTCGTTCAAGGGGAAAGCTGTGCTATGGCGTAAGGGCCTGTCATGGACGGTGGAACGTGCTTCACAGTGCGTATGAATCTGTGCGCATAAATGTGTGCGCATAAAAACGCCCGCGCTTAAGGGGAGGTTAGAGTCGCGGAGAGCGCGGGCGAAAGGGAATGGCTCAATTGTCAAATCAGGTGTGTCTTAACGGCTGTATCTCCCGCCGACGTCGATTCAAAGCAAAGGGGAAACTCTGCTTCAATCGGCACCAGCCGAAGATGGCATCGCAGGAACAACGGCTCCACCGTCGACACCCGTCATCTCATGGATACGCTTCAAACGAGTTCGGGACGCATCCTTCACGCTATTTCAGTATCAATTCCGCAAGCCGACGAAATGCACCACACCGTTACCGATTCGGAGGCGGCTCAACTGTCCCTGGTCTTGCGATGGTCGGAATCTTCCCTTTCCGCCAGTCGCCCGGTGCCCCTGCCCATCAGTCAACTTCACCTTTGTCGCCACATCCCGGCCTCCGAGCCTGCGTGAAAGCACACTCGAAGAAGGCATGTCGGCATTCGTATCCGGCTCGCGGTTGCCCGGAGCACCGCACAACGATACTCCGCTGACTAAGTTTAACCCATAGCCCAACCACGAGCAACGGTTTCAATGTACTTTTTGCACACGCCGTTCATCGCTTGCTGATTGTGCAGTCGTTTCGATCGATCATGCAAAAAGTCAGGGCACGCCATATGCCATTCCGCCCAAGCATGAGTTAAACCGAGTTGATGGTCGCTAAACCGATGGGCTAGGTGGTTTCCCCCTAAGGCATGACGGAAATCGGTCAGGGGTGTATTGCTTAGGTTGTATCCAGATTCGCCGGGGTTTGCTTGATCGTTGGGCGGAGTGAAATCTTTTATTTTTTTCCTGGGTGGTTACTCCGGCGGCGCCGTTCGCGTCGCCGTGTCACGTCGAACGCGCTCCAGTTGACGTTGGTCGCATTCACTGCAGGTCAACCGCGGTCCCTTGGTGATGACCGCTCCGCCGGGCAGTTCCTTATTCAGCCGGTGTTGATAGCGGTCGACCGTGAGCACTTCGGCATGTCCGCAATGCGAACACTTCAAGTGCACCGGCGGTTGCTCGTAGGCGTCGGATGAACCGGTTCGCAACAGCACAAAGATCACACACGCGAGACAGAACAGGACCATCACCGGAAGCTTGACGGATTGGAGCGATGCCGTTCGTAGGTGACGGAAATGTGACGACATGGGCAATCATCCTTCGCGATGGCATACACCCTCGCCGGCCAATCGATGAGGGAGCAGTGAACCGGGCGGTGCCCTCCGATTCCTACCAGTACAAGTTATATACCGAGGTGCCCGAACCCGGGATCAGCTCGACCGAACTGTAGACGATCGACATGTGTTGAAATTGCGGCTCCCAGGTATGCATGCCGTCGTTCGCATCAAAGCTCGCCCGGAAGTCGGCCTCACAGGCGGTACGCGATCGCCATCGGACACTGCCGTCGTTGTACGCCACGTTGCCGCCACGGAACTGATCGGGCCCCCCATGTGAATTCAAACTGTACTGCGGGCGCATCCGATCCCAGCGGTCGTTGATGTCGCCATCGATCCCGAGCACGTCGGAGTACTTGCGATAGTCCTGCATGATGTCGGTGAAGAGGATCGTCTGCAGCGGATCTTCCGAATGCTCCGCCAGGATCTGGCGTTGGCCCTCGCGCCGCCCGAGGCCGTGCGTCCACCAGTTGTCAGGGTAACCCCACACCATGAACGGAGGGAAGTTGGCGTCGGCATTGACGGTATAGCCGTCCTTACTCATCCAGTGATCGACATACCACGCGTAGCCGATGAGGTAGTCGTAATAGGCCGACGCTCCGAGGGCTTGCGCTTCCTGCAGGTTCGGCGGCGATGCCGGCCAGGTGTACGGCCCGCCGGGGTGCAGCACCTCCTGGGCGGGGCAGTACAGCGCGTTCGGGTCGGGAATCTGTCTGCCCTTGACCAGGGCGATGTACGCCGGGTACCCGGTGAACTCCCTGACGCTGGCCGGTTCCGTAAATCGCATGCGGTAGCTTTGAGCGCCGAACGGCGGGACGCCGAACGGTGTGGCCGGCCAGTTCAAGCCGAGCGGATAGTCGCCGCGGTTCTCCGCTGCGTACGCCTGCAATCCCACGATAAGCTGGTGCATCTGGGCAGCGCAGGCAGTTCGGGTTGCTTGCTCACGCGCCCGCGAGAGGCTCGGCAGGAGGATCCCGATCAGCAGCGCGATCACGGAGACGACCACCAGCACCTCGATCAGCGTAAAACCCGCGCGGAACCGGCCGCGGGTTATGCACGCCCAGTCGGCGGGCAGGCTTTCGGGGGTCTTCGCCAGGCGCCTGGTCAGCAAATCATGTTCTCCCCGTGCGTGGGCACCGTTCATCGAGCCCTGAAAGACGGCGTACGACATGAGGCAATCGTTGTTCAATGTGATCATAACTGAACAACCGTACCGGGCAACCGCATTCGCCACACGTCCTGCGAATCCAGCGAGGCGTCGCAGGAAGTCCCCTTCGCCGGCAAGTCGTCCCCAGGGAAAGACGGCTTGATCGATCCCCCGCATCGCGTATGATGCCGCCTTGGCGTGCGAAGGTGCGGTCACCCTACCCAACGACAGGACAACCTGACTTGCAGGTCCTTCTCTCCTCGCTGATCTGGCTGTCGGCGTCGCCCGTGACGTGGTGGCACATCGTCACGCGCAACTGGGCGCTGGTTTCCATGGGGCTGACGCTGGCGATCCTGGTCATCGTCCCGTGGCTGGTGCTCCGCAAGTACGTCAAGATCATGCTGAATATCATCCGGGACACACCGCCGCCGCTGGCGATGGGGCCGATGGATTTTCAGCGGGTCGAGGGGGAACGCGTCGGTTTCCGTTCCTTCGACAACCTGAACCTGTGCGGCATGTTTCTTTACGGGGATCACGGTGGACGCCCCAAAGGCGTGGTCATTTTCGCCCACGAATTCTCGAGCGACATGTACAGTTGCGTGCGGTACTGCCGCCCGTTGCTGCAGGCGGGGTACGACGTGTTCAGCTTCGATTTCCGCGGCCATGGCGAATCGAGCGCGGAGCCGGACTACCAGCCTCGGCAATGGCCCAGCGAGCGCGAAGTCAACGACATGCTCGGGGCGATCGCTTACATCGAGGACTGGCTCGAGCAGCGTGGTCGGCCGGTCGAGATCGGCCTGTTCGGGATTTCGCGCGGCGGGGGCGCCGCCATCCTGGCCGCCCAGAACAATCCCGCCGTCAAAGCCATCATCACCGACGGGGCGTTCAGTTCCGACACGACCCTCGAATACCTCATGAAGCGCTGGGCGTACATTTTCGCCAAGGTGCGCTTCGTCTATGAAAATCATCCGCCGCAGTTCTGGCGGTTTCTCCGCTGGCTGCTCTTCTGCGAGTGCAAGCGGAAACTGAACTGCACGTTCCCCTCGGTGCGTAAGGCCCTCAAGCGGATGGAAGGGCCCAAACCGATTCTGTTCATCCATGGTCAGCGGGACAGCTATATCCCTGTCGAGCAGTCACGGCTGCTGCACGGGCTGGCGCCCGGGCCGAAATCCCTCTGGATCGTGCCGCAGGCCAAACATAATCAATCGGTGGTGGTGTGCCCCGATTTGTACCGCCGCCACACGGTGGAATTCTTCAACAAGTATCTCGCCCCGGCGGATGATGCCACGCACGAGGCGATTCCACTGGAAGCAGAGTCGTCAGGCTCGTACGTGACGGATCAGCGGAAGTTGCCCACCTCCATCACGGAATCGCCGGAACCCCGGGCCTGACGCAGGTCAAACGCCGATCCGCTTCCGTGAGTCGATGCGTCCGAGAAAGCATTCGCCCGAGCACGCGGGGACTGTCGGCTTGCGGGCGACCCGAATCCGGGGCAGCAGCGGAACCAGCGCCGTGAATCCCCACGGCAGGGGGCAAGGATGCCGTTTCCGGGCCGATAAGCGGATCCCTCACCGGGTCCTCCGCCCCGCGCCGGCCCTCGATCCACAAGGATGTATTGGATAGACATTTGCGAGCGGGTATGATTGTGATGAGAGTCCGCACGGGTGGCCCAGGATGGCATGCGGAGGAGGAATCTCACGCCCTCAATGGTCGAATCCGCCACGCGGTCGGGGGTTTTCGTTCAAGAGTCGAATTGTCCAATTTAGTTCCACAAGGTATGAGTTTCATGACGCACAGCGCACACGATCAAAGAGCTTCGGGTTCACGCGTCGGTAAGCAGCATTCCGGGACCCCTTTTCACGAGGGCAACTTCGGCGTGACACGCTGGGGGTTGGCGGCGGTCTTCTCCGTCGCGTTTCTCCTCGCGGGCACCGCGCAGGTCAGCGGCCAGGTGCCGGTGGTGACGGTGACGGACATCACGATCTACGAAGTGGATGGGGAGTGCGGCGAAGCGACCTTTGGCGTCAGCCTGAGCGCCGATCCCGGCGGAACGGTCAATGTTCCGATTGTGATCAGCGATCCCGCCCAGGCGACGATCGATCCGGAAACGCTCCCACTGACCTTCGACGAGAACAACTTTGCCGAGCCGCAGGAAGTCACGGTGATCGCAGCGCTGAATGACGGTCCCGATACTGATTTCAACGGGACGATCACGGTCTTCGGCCCGACGGGCGATGCCGTCATCAACCTGACCGTGATTGACCTCGAGGGCGGCAACGCCATCGACATCACGATCGGTACGGTCGACAACCGCCCGGCGGAATGGGGCCTGATGTCCACCGGGGACGATCAACTGGTTCTTTCCCTCGGCACGCTGGAACAGGGCGAGGATTGCAATCCTCCCGAGCCGACGATTTATCTCTTCGCCAGCACCGGCGGCGAACCGTTCCCCGTCTATCCGTTGCGCGACATCCTTTCGCTTACGGTCCTGGGCGATGACGGTGACGATGTGATTTCAGCAGCCGGCATGGTGCCGGATTTCGAGTCCGATCCTCCGGTGCTGATTCCCCCGCTGTCGATTTTCGGTCAGGGTGGCGATGATACGATCACCGGAAGCGAAGGAAACGAGCTCATCGTCGGCGGTATCGGCAGCGATACGATTCTGGCGACCCGCGGTGACGATGAGATCAACGGTGACGATCCCGGCGACGCGGGCGATCCGACGGACGTGGACACCCTGAGCTACGCGCGGAATCCCGGTGGCAACGGCATGCGGTCGAATCTCGGCGCTCCCCTGATTCAGGAGGAACTCGATTTCATCGGTGTGGGTCTCGATGCCGTTCCTCCCGTGGGCACCGTGCAGACGTCCAGTCCGATCGAGGACAAGGATTTCGATACCGACACGATTGCCGAGGCGACGCAGTTGCCGCCCGATCCGCCGATGTCGTTCGTGACCTCTGCCTTCTCTATCGAACGGGTGATCGGATCGGCCGTCGATGACATCATCATCGGTGGCGAAGTCCGCGGCATGCAGCTCAACGGCGGTGAAGGCAATGATCAGATCCTGGGAGGCGGCGGGCCGGACACGATTCTCGGCGGGCCCGGCGATGATCGTATCCATGGGGGGAGCGAGACACCGGACCTGCTCGCTTTCTGCCTCCGCGAACAGTTTGGTTCTCCGGACTTGGAAGCCATTTACAACCCCAACGTGCCCTATAGCGATTTAGTGAGTGGCGGCGAGGGGAACGACTCGCTCAACGGTGGCGCCGGGAATGACTGGGTCGTCGGCGGCGATGACGACGATGTCGTTGACGGTGGGCTCGATTCGGACCTGCTGTGGGGCAGCGATGGAAACGATACGCTGCGCGGCGGCTTCGGCAACGATGTGATGGTCGGTGGCAAGGGTGACGATTCATACAGCGGTGGTGTCGGTTTCGACCTGGTGGACTACCAGGCTGCGCCCGCGGGCATCACGGTGAACCTCGGCGCTGCCACGACGGAGGAAGTCGGCATCGACGCCGGTACCGGTACCGATGGCGACGGCGGCACGGACAGCTTCCCGGACGAAACGATTGAAGCGATTCGCGGTTCGTTCGATCCGGACCGGATGGCGGCCTACGCCGAGATCGGTACGGTGCTGCTGGGTGGCGGTGACGATGACACGCTCTACGGCGGTATCGGTCAGGACTTCCTCTTCGGTGAGTTCGGCGACGACACGATCATCGGCGAAGGGCAGGTCCCGTACGACCTGATCAACAACGAGGACAAGGGAACCTCTCGGGATTACATTTACGGTGGTGTCGGCAACGATACGATTCGAGCTACCTCGGCGTCGGACTGGATCTTCGGCGACGGTGACGAACTGCCCGATGACGATTTCAACGGTGTTCCCGACTTCGAGCTGGCCGAGCCCTGTGACGCGGAGTTGCGTCCGGATGTGATCTGCGACGAGTTGGTGATCACGACGCCGATCAACCCCTCGCTGCAGGACATCACGCTCTACATTTCGCTCTCCCCGCTGAACGGCCAGCCGACGCAGTTGGACATTCCCGGTCCCGCCGGTATCGACGAGATCCACGGTTACCCGGGATCGGACATCATCATCGGTGGTGCCGGTGGCGACATAATCTACGGCTGTGCCCTGGTCGACACGGATCTGCTGGGCGAGGGCAGCATCTTCCCCGAGTCCTGCCTGGCCGATGCCGCCGCGACGCTCCCGGATATTCTGGATTCCGACATCATCTTCGGTGACCTGCATACGCCCTTCCTCGGAAGCTCTGGAGCTTCCGTGGATATCCTCGAGCCCTGGACCTCTCCGGGACCCATCGGCAGTGACAGCATCTACGGCGGACCCAGCGCGGACTGGGTGATCGGCGGGGCGGGTGCGGACACCATCTTCGGCGGCGGCTCCTTCGACACGCTCTGGGGCGACTTCCAGTACGACCTCGACGGCGACGACGTCTTCGACTTCGATCCCGACGACCTGTCGGTTCTGCCGGTGGATTTCTTCGGGTTCTTCGTTCCGGCGGCGATGTCCGACACGATCCACGGTGGGCTCGGTGTCGACCCGGTGCGCGATCCCTTCGAGTTCGAACCGGATTCGAGCGACTTCATCGTCGGCGGACCCGGTGATGACGAACTGTACGGTGATGCCGATGCGGATCGCATCCAGGGCAATTCAGGTTTCGACGTGATCGTGGGAGGCAGCGGTTCGGCTTTCGGCTCGCTCATCTCCAACAGCCAGGACGGCAGCCTCGGTGACGTGGTCGACTACAGCACCGCTCGCGTTCAGGGCGACATGCTCGAGGGCGAGTACGGCGGCGTGGTGGTGGACCTCGGCTTCTCCAACAGCGTCGACGCGGAAAACCCCGCTCCCGAGACCGAGCTGATGAACCACTGCACCGGCGCCACGTTCTTCCTCGGCCAGACCTGCAACGACGGCGACCTCGCCCTGCCGGGCGTGAGCCTCGTGACCGAGCGCGGCACGGATATTCTCTTCGGGATCGATCATGTCGTCGGCACGCAGCGCGACGACCTCATCTTCGGGACGAATGACCGGGCCCAGGACACCGAGTTCAACGAGTTGGGGCCGCTGCCGAACATCGCTACGGTGGATCTCACCCTGGCCGAGCCCGGTGCCTTCGGTTTCAACTCGGTGTATGACAACACGCTGTTCGGCCTCGGCGGCAATGACATCCTGATGGGCCGCGGCGGAAACGACCTGCTGATCGGCGGCGACGGCAACGACCTCGGATGTGGCGACAATGATGAACGCTGCGACGAGTTGAACGTGACCGATCCGTTCGCGCGGGAAAAGGGAGACAACGATCTCCTGGCCGGTCTGGCCGGCGACGACACGCTGAACGCCAACGGCGGCGATGACATTGTGCGCGGTGGCTTCGGCGGGGACACGATGTCCGGCGGGCACGGAACCGACCTGCTCGATTATTCCGATTTCGATCGCCCGGCCTACTTCGCGAGTCCGGAGACGAACGATCCGGAGTTCAAGGTACCGCCGGTCCTGGTCAACCTGCGCATCAGCGAAGACATCAATGTGCGCGACGTCGAGCAGGTCATGGACGCCGTGCTGGGGTCGATCGACCACACGCTCTGGCGGGATGTGTTCAACGTTCAGCCGCTGTTCAGCGATGCGGCCGACAACGATGACCTGCCGAATCCGATCACCTGCTCGGAGACGGGCATTCAGTGCGCGAGCACGGCGACGGATCCCGGCGAGATCAATCCGGAAACGCTGGAGGTGCTGGTGCCGCCCGCGCTGGACACGATCATCAATCCGACGCAGGACAACGCATCCACGTCGTTCAACGAGAACCTGGATCGCTTCGAGCGTGTGATGGGGACGTCGGGCAACGACCTCATATTTGCACCGGATCTATCAGCGGTGGCCCTTGCCGATAACGAGCCTCCCAAGACGCCAGTCTTCACCGTCGTGGGAGGTTCCGGCGATGACCGGATCTTCGGTGCGTACAATGCGGTCAACATCGTTAACTACGTCTTCTACGGCGACGGACCGCTGACGGCGGAGATTCTGCCGCCGGGCGTGACACTGGACGACATCAAGCCGGGTTCGGACGTCCTGGAGGGTGGCTTGGGCGATGACCTGTTATATGGCGGCGAACTGGGCGGGTGCGTCAACGTGCCCGGTGGAGGTGAAGAATGCCCGTTCGGTGACGTAGTCAGTTATGCCGCCTCGCCGAACCCGGTCTCGATCGACATGTCGATCAATACCAGCCAGAACACCAACGGTGCCGGCGTCGATCTGATCGACGGCTTCCGCAATCTCATCGGTACGGCGTTCAGCGATGTGTTGCTCGGCAACGTCACGAACAACTTCATGTTCGGTGGCGAAGGCAACGACATGATGTTCGGCAACGTGGGTGACGACCTGCTCCGCGGTGGCGGCGGTCAGGACACTGCCGACTACCAGTTCATCAATCTGATCAATCCGGATCAGCTCGGCTTCAACGACCTGGGGAACGGCAATTGGATCGTGTTCAACGATGGCCAGCTCTTCCTTCCTGAGTTCGGTAACCCCGCCGAGCGCTACGGGCGCGATGAACTGTTCGACATCGAAAACCTTCTCGAGCCGCCGGACGGCGGTCCGATCGGTGGCGGCGGTGGCGGAGGCGGTACCGTGCCCTCGCCGGTGACGGTTACGGTCGGCGAGGACCAGGAATTGCAGCCGGGCGGCTCCGTCCTGCTGTCGTTCTCGGCTCTGGGGGGCGTACCGCCCTATACCGCCTCGTGGGACCCGACCGAGATCGTGAACACGTCCGTGAATCCTCCGCGGACGGATACTGTTCTCTTCTGGGATGAGTCCACGACGTTTGCGGAAGGCGAGGTGGTCTCGGCGGAAGCCGCGCCGCTCAGCACGACGACGTTCCGCGTGACGGTGAAGGATTCGCTTGGCACGGTCGACGAGGAGTTCGTCAAGGTGACCGTGGCGGACACGCTGGATGTCAGTGCCGGTCCCGATCGGCTGCTGGTGGCGGGCGAAACGGCGACCTTCGATCCGGTCGTCAGTGGCGGCGTGCAGCCGTACACCTACCTCTGGACGTCGCTCAGCGGTGACGGCGCGTTCGTCAGTTCAGCCGCGATCGCCCGGGCCCAGGTGGCGCCGGAGGAGACGACCACGTACTCCCTGGCGGTGACCGACGCGCTTGGCACGACCGGCTTCGACACCGTCGAGGTGCGGGTAGCGACCGCTTCCGATCCCAACCAGGGCTCGTTCGACAACAACCCCGATCTCGATCAGACGGATCAGAATCCGAGTCGGCCGGACGAAGACATGGACGACGGCGACGAGGATTCCGGTACGGACGGCGATCAGGGTTCGGATGACGACAGCGGTTCACCGACCCCGCCGCAGACGACGGATGACGACGCGGACGGCGAATCCCCGCCGGCACTCTGCGGTGCCGGGATGGGTTCGGCGCTGATGGCGGCCAATCTCCTTGCCTTCGCGATGATGCGGACGCGTCGCCGTCGCTTCTGAGCGGATCGTTATGTCAGACGCACGGGGCGCCGCTCGCCCGATCGATTGAAACCAGACGACAGCCGCCGTGGTGAAAGCCCGGCGGCTGTCTTTCTTTTTATGACGTGCGACGTCGCGGCGTACGACCATGGAGCCGCAACGAAGTCTACGAGGGGTGAGAATTTCGGACGGGGGATTGGGAAGTTGTGGGCAATGCTTTATAATCAGAAAGCGTGCAAGCTTCCCGGATCGTGTCGCGGTGCGACGGCAACGTTTCCCTTCCTCCCTCCCGACGGTGCCTTCAATCCCCCGGTGCGGTCATCCCGCTATTCGCCTGAGTTCCAACGGGCAAGGGGATTTCGCTCGTGGCATCCGTCTGTTTTTATTTCCAGGTTCACCAGCCGTGGCGGCTCCGACGTTGCAGTGTTTTCGACCGGCACGACGATGTCTTTGATGTCGAGAAGAACGCAGCCATCTGCCGCAAGGTGGCGGAGAAATGCTACCTTCCCGCCAATCGGTTGATGCTGGAGATCATCCGGCGGTACGAGGGGCGGGTGAAGCTGACCTACTCGCTCAGCGGCGTGGTCATCGACCAGTTCGAGAGCACCTGTCCCGAGGTGCTGGAGAGTTTCCGCCGACTGGCGGAGACCGGTTGCGTCGAGTTTCTGGCCGAGACGTACTACCATTCGCTCAGTTTTCTGTACTCGCGCGACGAATTCGCAGAACAGGTCAGCCTGCATCAGAACCGTATCTGCAACCTGTTCGGTCAGATCCCCAACGTCTTTCGCAACACCGAGTTGATCTACAACAACGATCTGGCGCATCTTGCCTGTGAATTGGGGTTCTCGGGCATCCTGTGCGAGGGGGTGGACGATCCGCGGTCACAGTTCACGCCCGCCCGGCTCTACCATGCCCCGGGGCTTCCGGCGATGGCGGTGATGGCCAAGAACTACCGCATGAGCGACGACATCGCGTTCCGGTTCTCGAGTCGGACGTGGTCGGAGTGGCCGCTCACTGCCGAGAAATACGCCCGCTGGGTCGATCAGGTGAACGGCAACGGCCACCTGGTGAACCTCTTCATGGATTACGAGACCCTCGGTGAGCATCAGTGGGCGGAGACGGGGATCTTCGATTTTCTGGAGCACCTGCCCCGCGAGATTCTGAAGAACCCCGAGAATGATTTCCTGACGGTATCCGAAGCGATCCAGCGCTACCCCAGGGCCGGGGAATACGACGTGCCGCACGTCACCAGCTGGGCGGATACGGAGCGGGATCTGTCCGCGTGGCTCGGCAACGCCATGCAGTCGAACGCCCTGCATGAACTCTATCGCATCGAGAAAGAAGTGAAGGCCGTCGACGATCCGGAATTGCTGCACGACTGGCGACGCCTTCAGTCGTCGGACCACTTCTATTACATGTGCGTCAAGTACTTTGCCGACGCCGTTGTGCACCAGTATTTCAATCCGTACGATTCCCCCTACGACTCGTACATCAACTTCATGAACGTGCTTGACCTCCTCAAGGCGCGGATCGGCGCGAAGGCCGGCGTATCACGTCCGAAAAGCCTGCCGACCGACAGGCTCGCAACCCAGGGAAGGCATGACGGCATTCCGTCTCACCCTTGAGTCTCGTTGAAGAAATCGCCAAAAAGATTGGTGCAATTGTGGAAATCGGGCGATAAATGTCCGTAAGTATCGTCAAGCCCCTGAGATGGTTTGGTGAATGGGTTGTGCCGCTAGTGAGTCCGTGCATGGGATTCACAAGTGCAGCAACCACAACAGCCACCGAACCTTTGAGGGGGGAAAAAAATGGAAATCGGCCTTGACAGGCTTTAGGGCATACGTAAGATTGTCGCGTCAGATGAAGGCGTCCGGGCTCTTCGGAAATGGGCGTCTCATCGACGAAGCTTAATGCAAGGCGCGGTTAATGCCGGTCTTTGGCGCGGGATGGCATTGACGGAAGCGTATGACAATTCCGATAAACAACGTGAACCGGTTGCCGGTCAAGCGGATAACGATTAACCTGCCCTGCGGTATGATGGTTATGGGACCGTATGTGTGAGGGTGATTCGGGCGAACCGATCCTCGCGGATTGGGATCCAGGAGCGTTGAGAATCGATTCGGATTGCTCGAGAACAGAATTCAGTACATCCAGGCGGGAGGTCCGCCGGGTGAAGTAGCGTTTGGTGCGTTACGTCTCAGGATCAAATGACGTCATTGGACTCGTTGTGATCAAAGCGCTGAAGCCCTGATTGTTCAGTGTCTTCATGTGAGGGACGATGGATCATCGATTGGAATGCCCTTCAGATCCACGGTCATGGCCGGGCAGGTGCTGCCGGGACAGGGCCGAAGTGTATTTCAATGGATGGGGGGTTTCCGATCGATTGGCCGGTAAGCGGTCGGCTTGAATGACGACAGGAATGCAAGCCGATCCCGCCTGCGGGACATTCGTTCGGACACCCCCGGAAGTGTTGATCTCATCGGACCAGGACAGCCGTTGGAGATTCAACAGGCAAGGCGCAGAGGCTCAACGGGAACCAGGTAGATAAGACGCCGAAACTTCTTTTTATTGGGAGGCCATCAGAATGTCAGGTTTCAACTTTGGAAAACAGAAGAGCTCCTATCTTGTGAGCTTGCTCGGGTTCGGGCTGCTCAGCCTGGCCGTTGCGCTAATGGGTATGGAATGTCCTCAGGCCGGCGACAGCGATGGTGACGGTGTCGCCGATGCCGAAGACAACTGCCCGTCGCTCGCGAATGCCGATCAGGCGGATGCCGACGGCGACGGCGCCGGCGATGCATGCGACGATTGCCCGAACGATGCCGACGACGATGCCGACGGTGACGGCGTCTGCGGCGACGTGGACAACTGCCCCGCCGATGCGAATGCCGGCCAGGGCGACAGCGACGGTGACGGCGTGGGCGATGCCTGCGACGATTGCCCGAGCGATCCGGATAACGACGCCGACGGCGACGGGATCTGCGGTGACGTGGACAACTGCCCGGACGATGCGAATGCCGGTCAGGGCGACAGCGACGGTGACGGCGTGGGCGATGCCTGCGATGACACCGACGACAGTGTCGCCGTGAGTGCCGGCGATGATGATACCGCGGGTGGTGGCACGACGGTCAATCTGACCGCCCTGGTGACCAACGGCACCGCGCCCTTTACGTTCAGCTGGCAGGTGACGGCCACGGGCGATGCCGGTACGGCCACGCTCAACAATGCCGACACGCAGACGCCGAGCGTCGACTTCTCGAGTGACGCCGAAGGCACCTTCACGCTGGAAGTCACCGTGACGGATGCGAACGGCAACTCCGCTTCGGACAGTGTGGACTATGAACTGACGCCTTCGGGTTCTTCCGCGTCGCTCACGTTCACGCTCAACATCGACAACCTCACGGGTACCGATGGCGATGACACCTTCACCGCTCCTTCCGAGTTGGTGGGTGGTGTTCAGACCGCGACGCTGCAGACGGCTGACCGGGCCGCAGGTGGTGCGGGCACGGATACCCTCAACTCGATTCACCCGGCCGCGACGAACTTCACGCCCGCGGCGACCACGGGTATCGAAATCTGGAACCTGTCGCTGTTCGCGAACCTGACGTTCGCGGCGGCCAACGTGACCGGTGTCACCGAGATCAACTCGGTGGACAGCACGGGCAACCTGACGGTCACCGGCCTGGGCGCTCTGCCCGACTTCGGTCTCATGGGCACGGGTGCGGCGCAGTTGCTGCCGACACTGACCACGGCGGCGACCTCGGCGGCTGATGATGATTGCACGCTCTCGCTGAGCGGCGTGACGGCCGGCAGCGTGTTTACCTTCACGACCGGTGCCGCCAACGGTATCGAGACGTTGGACATCGTGAGCAGTGGCGGCGTGGACAACGTGCTGACCACTCTCGGCCAGACGACCGGTACCTCGCTGGTGACCTGCAACGTCACGGGCGACACCAGCCTGCAGATCGTGAACGCGCTTCCCGCCACGATCACCACGGTGGATGCCAATGCGTTTACCGGCAACCTCGATGTCATCCTGCCCGCCACGAACACTACGGTGACCGGTGGTACGGGTGACGACATCATCGGCATGGGTGCCAACTACACGACGGACGACACCTTGGACGGTGGTGACGGGACGGACGCCCTCGAGTTGGACAACACCGATGCGAACGTCGGCACGACGGCGCAGGCGAACGTAACCAACTTCGAGACCCTGACCATCACGGAACTGTTCACTGGGACGACCACGACGAGCAGCTTCGGCTCGATCACGACGGTCAACCTTGATGTCGGTATGAATGCGGGTGCCCTGACGGTGCCGGCCAGTTCGACGGTCAATTACGGTGAGGAAGGCACGAACACCGCGACAAGTACTGGAGCCAGCGGCATCACGGTCTCGGGCGTCGGCATCAGTGATTCGCTCACCCTGGCGTTGAACGACGCCGATACGGGTGTGGCTCAGACGGTCACGGTCACGGGCGTGGAAACCCTCGACCTCCAGTCCAACCTGGACCTGGACGGCACGGCGGCGGATACCGTTGCGGGCACGAACCGCATCGGCAACCTGACCATGGTGCCGACGGCCGGCAACGGCACGATCAACGTCACGGGTACTGAGGATCTGACGGTGGCCTTGGTGATCACGGCGGGCACGATCAATGCCGGCTCGTTCACCGAGAACCTGCTGATGACCCTCAATACCACGGGTGCGACGACCACGTCGACGACGGCGACCGGGATCACCGGCGGTGCCGGCAACGATATCCTGGTCGGATCCACGGGTGCCGATACCATGTCGGCCGGTGGTGGTAACAACCAGGTACAGCCTGGCCGGGGCATCGACTTCGTCAGTTTCGACTCGGGCAGCAATATCCTCGATCTCGAAGACCTGGCGGTGGCCCAGGCCATCGCGGCGAATCGTGTCACGGCGACGGGTCTGACCTTCAGTGGGACGACCTACTCGACGACCAACGAGGAAGACGGTATCCGGTTCGACAACCTCGGTACGCTGGGTGACCTGTCGGACGGTGCGGTGGCTGCGGAGTTCCAGACGGTGACGACGCCGGGGAACTACACGATGGCTGCCGGCCAGAGTGTCCTCGAGCTGGCCTTCGAGTTCTCGCCGGCGGCGAATCTCGGTGCCGGTGGTGCCAACGAACTCAACGGTACGACGCTGCTGAGCGCGGCGGGTGCCTTGACGGGCACGACGGCCGCCACCATCACGACGGCGAACGCCGATGACGACATCGTCATCATCGCCTACCAGGGCGACGATGCCTACATCTACCATGGTAATGGTGGGGGTGGTAACACGGCCCTGGTCGCCGCTGAGATCAATCTCATCGCGATTATCAGTGGTGGTGTCACGGTCGGTGGCATCAACGTCGACAACGTCCTGAACTAAGGGTTGACGACGCTCTGCTTCGGTGGAGCTTCACCTCGACCTTTTGACTCTGTCTTACCCGGGAGCCTGGCGACCATCGGTTGTCAGGCTCCCGCTCTATTGATGGCCAAGGGATGCGTGATGATGCCGCAGGAAGTGAGTCGTAGGGAAATGTCCATCCAGCCCAGGTCCCTTCACAGAAGCGTAGTCCTCTTTTTCCTAATGATCGGATGGGCCGAAGTGCATGCCCAGGTTTCGCCCTCGGGTCCCAGCGTGACGCCACCGGCTGCCGTCGAGATCGAGGAGCCTGAAGACGTCGATGAGGCCCTACAGGATGTTCGTGAAGCCGCGGAGCCGGACACAGCGGCCCGCACGCGGCCATCGGACGAGTCACCAAATGGCGAGCCGCTACGGTCCGAGACCCCTGCCGGGGAGATCGTGGATCCCATCCCGCCTGTCGGCTCGGTTTCCGCACCGGTCGTTCGCTATCGGGGTGTCCCGTTGGAGGAGGCCTGGCGCGATCTGGCCGCGAAGGCCGGCGTCGTGGCAGTGCTGGACCCATCCCTGCCTGCCGATGTCCGGCAGCAGCGGATCCGGCTGGAGACGCGTCATCTTGATGCGGAACAGGCGTTGCGCTGGCTCGGGCGCGTGGCGGGGCTGGAGGTGATCGAACGGGAGGGGGTCTATTGGGCGGGGCCTGCGCACGCCGCGCCTCACGCATGGCAGATCGCGAGCGCATCGCCGGCCCAGGACGGTCTCGCCGACGCCCGCCGGCAACGGGCGGAGATCGATTGGCTCGACTCGCCCCTGAGCCGGGTGAAGCGGGACGTGTCCGAGCACTTCGCGATCGACCTGATCTACGCACCGGCGATCCTGACCGATCAGCCGCTCATCTCGGGGACGCTCAATTCGGCCGGTCTGGACGACGTGCTCGCGTTGGTCGAAGACAAGCTGAACGCCCAAGCGGTCTTCGCGGACGCCGCCTGCTGGATGCAGCCCAGGGAAGCCCCTTGGCCCCGGTGGCTGCGTCGCGCGTCGAACCTGGCTGGGGAACGGTCCGGGATTCGTCCCGGGGAACGCGCGACGCCGCGCGCTTCCACCATGATCCGGGTGGATCGCGGTGTGTCCTCATGGCGCGAATTGACCGAGGGCATTCAGCGCCAGGGGGGACGTGTCCGATGGGACCTGTCGGCGAACCCGGTCTACCCCGAACCGGCGGCACACGGGACCCTCGAGGAGATTCTGGTGGCGGCGCAGATGCTTGGGCGGCTGAGCTGTGATCGGACGAAAGCGGGCGATCAGGGAGTCGTCTGGAGCGTGCGAATTCTGCCGGAACATTAGACTGGGCGGATTCTGCCGGATTCGCTTTTTTTCCTTGACGATATCGGGAATGCCGCTTAGATTTCCGCGCGTGTGTGAGGAATGGGCATGGAGCGGGGAAATCGGGCTCCAGGAAACGCATCGGTTTGTTCGACATAGGGATGAGATAAGTCACAGCAAGACGTGGAGGCTGCGAGGGTGTGCCAAGTGCTTGAAGGGACGCAGAACGAGTGGATACAGAGTGTTCCATTGTGGATGGATCTGGAGGGATTCCGGCCACATCAGCTGTCTCCCGTGGATGACGATGACGATGATGACGACGATTTCTTTGATGATGACGACGACGATGACTTCGATGATGACGACGACTTTGACGAATTCGATGACGATGACGACGATGATGATTTCGACGACGAAGATCTCGACGAAGACGACAAGTATTGAGCCCGGCGTCTGAGGAGTCTTGCATCGTACGGACGTCTGGTGGTGACCTTCGCAATTGGAAGATGACCCGAGTGGCCTCTCGCCGGCTCGGGTCCCGTTGAAATGAGGGTGTTGTGGCCGAAGCTTATGACGGGCCGGAACGAAGGAAGAGCGAACGCCGCAGTCCGGTGGACCGTCGCAGCGGGCTCGAACGCCGCCGGGGTCCGGGACGTCGCCGAAGCGATACACGCCGTGAAGCCGAAGAGGGCGAGATGACCGATGAACTCCTCGAGTTCGTCATGGCCATCGACGAATACAAGAGCCTCAACAACCGACGGTTCCCCTCCTGGAGCGAGGTCTTCGAGGTGATTCGCTACCTGGGCTATCGCAAGGTCGCTGACCGCGGTTCCCATATCGATCGTCCCTCCTCCGGTCCTCCAGAAGACGCGGATTAGTCTTTCCGACGCATCGCATCGGTCCCTTTCGCACCGGGCGCCGGCACCCCGCCGGAGGGCATTCCTGACAGCCCTGTCGATCCAAGAATGTGTGTGAGAAGCTCTTCCAGAGAATGGGACGGTACCCGTTTGGCATTCTTCTCACGTGCTGCGCAACTAATCCTCCCGATGTAGGCTATCCCTTCCTGCAAAACGGGGACGGTCCCTGAGCTTCTCACATACATTCAAAATCCTCCTTTTGAGCTGACGTCATTTCGCTTGTGATATAATGGGTGGTGGTGACGCGCCTGTACCAACGCTGCGATGCAGACCGGGACCCGTTATGAGTGAAGTCATTCTTGCCATTCACGTGATCGTGCTGCTCGCGCCGGCAGCCATTTACTTCGTGGTGCTCGGCCTGCTGAACAGCCAGATGCATCCGTTGATGATCGAGGGGCGTCGCGACGGTCTGCTGCTCTTCCTGGTCGCGATTCCGATCCTGGCGACCCTCGGCTCGGCCCTGATCGCTCAAGGGCTCCGGTGGCCCGCAGTCGGTGTCACGCTGCTGATCACCGCCGGAGTCGCCTGGCTGCTGCCCCGCCGAGGCACCTCCTGGGTGATTTACAACATCAGCGCGGGACGATGTCTTCGGGTACTCGAGAAGACGGCACGCGATGTCGGGGGGCGGCTGGTATCGACATCTGACGGGTGGCGGCTGGAAGGCCCCGGGATTCTTCTGCGGCTGGATACGCTCTCCTGGTTACGCAATGCGACGTTGACCTTCATGCCGGGCAGTTCCTCGGCCGGTGCGGAGAGGGAGCGCTTTCTCATGCACTTCCGCCGCCGGCTCGAAGCGGAAGCGGATTTGCCCTCGGCGGCGGGGGCGGCCATGGTCATGGTGGGCGTCGCGCTGCTGGGCATTCCCATGTGGTTCGCCGTGCACCATGCCGAGACGCTGGTCGAAGCGGTCCGGGATTGGATTTTCGCCTGATCGGGGAGCCATCGCCCGGTCAACGCTATCGTGGCGGACCGGGTTTGCATGACCTTGGGGCAGGGGTATAATTCAATGGAGAAACGGGTGGGCTCCTCGGCCCGCCCTGCGAACCGGATGGTAGCCTTCCCGTGCTTTTTCAACCCGAGGTCCACTCGTGACGATCCGCGAAACCGACATTCAGAGGGAAGGCGTGCCTTCACGCCCCGCCGAGGTGCGGGTCATTCGGGAAGGCAGTCGGACGGCGACCTGGTTGGCCGTCGTGCTGCTGGCCGTGATCGCCACCGCGTTGATCGTCCGGCAGGATGACCGCGGCCTGTTGTCTCAGGCCCGCGCGCAGTCGGGTTTCACCGGTGCCGCCGGTGTCTTCGCGTTCACCGGGCAGATCTCGCGAGATACCTTCGGCCTGTTCATGGTGGATGTCGACTCCGGGACGGTCTGGTGCTACGAAATGGAAAAGAGTGTGAGCGGGGAGTACGCCTTGCGCCTTGTGGCGGCGCGAAGCTGGATCTTCGACCGCTACCTCGAAGAGTTCAACTGTGCCGCACCGACACCCGGCGCGGTGCGCATGATGGTCAGCCAACAGGATTCGCACCGCAACAGCGAGGGGGGAGCGGAAAGCTCCGGGCTGGAGGCGATTACTCCAGCCAACCCGTGATGATCCATCGAGGAATGGCGCGAGAGGCGTGACTACAGAGAGGTGTTCCGACCATGGCGAAAATGTATTACAGCGCGGAAGAGGTGATCGCCAAGCTGGGATGCACCCAGGATGGTCTGCAGGAACTGGCGAAGGAAGGCAAACTGCGTGAATTCCGGGACGGCGGTAAGCTGTCATACCTCGTGGAAGAGGTGGACAAACTCGCTTCGGAATCTTCATCGGATGCTTCGGACGATACGGGTGAACTGACGCTCTCCCTCGATGATTCCGGATCGGATATGCCGTCGGAAGGCGGCGGGTCCCCCTCGGCCGGCGACTCGGGGCTCGGTGAACTCTCATTGGCCGATTCGGGCAGCGGCGCGCCGCTGGACCTGTCGGACGAAGGCACGCCCGCCACGCCGCTCTCTCTCGATGGCTCGGACGCGCCCCTGGATATGGGCTCGGGCAGCGGGACGCCTCCGCTTCAGGACAGCGATGCACCGCTTCTGTCCCAAAACAAGGATGACGGCGCGGTGACTCCGCCGGCTTCGGATGCCTTGAATCTCGATGCGGGGTCGGGCGAGTTGTCGCTGGAAGACAGTGGCAGCGGCTCGGGCGGATTGTCGCTGGACGATACCAAGAGCGAGGAGTCGGGTTCGGGAGGTGGCGGCGGCGATATGATGAGCCTCGACGAGGTGGACAAAGATGCCGTCGAGGGGATGAAGAAAGACGATACGGTGATCACCAACATCGGCATCAGTGTGTTCGATGACGATGACCTGGAGATCGCCGCCGACCCGATGGCCAAGACGATGCTCACCGGTGGCGACGAGCACCTGGGCCTGGACGGCAGCGGTGGAGGGTCGGGCCTGCTCGACCTGACGCGCGAAAGTGATGATACGTCGCTCGGCGCGGAACTGCTCGAAGGGATCGACCTGGGGGATACCGCCGAGACCGAAGCGGCGCCGATCGAGGAACCCGAGGCCGGCGGCGGCGAGGAAGAGGAAGACCTGCCCGAGCCTGAGTTGGACGCGGCCCCGTCACCGGCCATGGTGCCGATGGCAGCCGCGGGCTATGTGGAACCGGCGTCGCCTGCCTTCACGGGACTGCTGATCGCCGCCACGCTTGCCTTGGGCCTGGCGGGGGCCTTGACCATGGCCAACCTGATGAGCGTCTGGCCCGGTTACCTGAGCACCCTCTCTGAACAGTTCTGGATTGTCTTGGGTGGTTCGATCGTGCTGGGCGGAATCTTCGCCGGGGTGGGCCACTTCGTCGGCCGACCCGCCTCACCGAAGAAGCCGAAAGCTCCCAAGAAGCCCAAGGCCAAGAAAGAGAAGAAACCCCGCAAGGGTAAGAAAGGCAAAGGCGACGCCTGAGGAATCCTCCCACTCCAGCTTGATACACTTGCCTCTCTGCAGCGCTGCCTTATTCTGCCGTTCGGATATCTTCGGGGGCGGCTAGGATATCATCAGGCGGCAGGCTTGCTTTTAGAATTCCCCGGCATCCGTCGTTTGTGATGGGTTTATAAGAAAAGGTGAACCGGCAGGAGGCCGCTGCGCCAGCCCGTGGAGCCATGTCCACGCTCATGGTGTCGAGTGTGTCGGTGGAACCGACTCCCATCGATCTCTCCCTCCCGCAACCGGCGGCAAAGTACGCTCCGGTATCTCCCGGATGCCGCTCATCCTGCTGGCGTCATGACAAGATTTCGCCTATGTTACGGCGTTGAAGTCAACGCAAGGGATACCCGGTCAGGCAAGGCGACAAGGAGGCACTCATGTCCATGCGTCGAGCGACGAGCGTGTTGCTGGTCATCATGGGACTGTCCAGCACAGGATGCTACTACGATCAATGGAAGGCGCAGGAGCGTGCGAATAAATCGTTGCAGGAGCGCCTGACGGAGGCGGAGGAGACGCTGCAGAACTGCGAGTACATGAACAAGCAGAAGGACATCGAGATCGACGCGTTGTCCAAGCAGCTCGCCGCGCGAGGGGAACAGCTCGGTTCGATGCAGTCGGAGGTGAGCGGTCTGCGTTCGAGCCTTCGCAGCAGTCAACAGACGCTCGAAGAGATGGCCAAGAGCGGTCCGGGCGAAGTGATCATCACGCCAATGCCGGTGCTCCCGCCTCAGCTCGATGCCGACTTGAAGGAGCTGGCCAGCCAGTATCCCGATGCGATCGAGTACGACCCCCAGAAGGGCGCGGTCCGCTGGAAGTCGGACCTGCTCTTCCCCCTCGGGAGCGACAGCCTGGCGGAAAATACCATCTCGGCCGACGCGCTCGAGAAGTTCGCCCAGATCGTACGCTCCAGCGCCACCGGTTTCGACGTCATCGTCGTGGGGCACACCTGCACGACGCCGATCCGCCGGGCCGAGACGCTGGCCAAGCATCCGACCAACTGGCACCTCTCGGCACACCGGTCCATCGCGGTCATGAACCTGTTGGCGAGCCAGAATATCGCTCAGAATCGAATGGGCGTCATGGGCTACGGCGAGTATCGGCCGATTGCGTCGAACGGCACGCAGGACGGACGGGCCAAGAATCGCCGCGTGGAGATCTACCTCGTGCCGCGCGACTCGGTGCGCTCGATGAGCATGGGCGTGTTCGAGGTCAAGGAGCGGGGACTGGCATTCGTCATGGATCGGGCGATTCTTCCAGACGAGTCGTGACGCGGAGACGCAGGTTCGCGTTCCCGCAGTTTCCGACATCATGCATCGACACTAAAGAGGCACCTCACTGGTTTGAGGGTGCCTCTTTTTCATCGAAGGCATTATAATACTTGGGTATCGACTTTGAGGGCCACGGCCCGTACTTTCGTCGCGGATACGGGTGTCGCTCGACACCCCGATGAGCGGAATTCAACGCGTGCCTCGATCCACAACGCCGAAGCACGCGATGCTATCGCAACGATCAAGGATTTCTTTCAATATGTCATCGTGTTTGCTCTTACATGGAACCATGCAGCAAGGTGATCGGTCTGTCCACGCACGTTGGGAGAGTCGTGCTCACTCTCTCTCTCGCGGATGCGGCGCGATCCTTGCCATCTTTGTTTTGCTTGGATGCGTCGGTTGCGAGGACAAGAGCCAGATTCGCACGTACGCGACCGCCAAGGAAATCACGCCGGCCATGCGGGCCGCGAACACGCAGCGTGAGACGCAGCGTGAGACGCAGCGCGAAGTCATCGGGTATGACCTGCCCGAGGGTTGGCGCGACGAACCGGGCGGCGCGGAGGGCATGCGTTTCGCGACGCTCACCGCGGGCGACGAGAGCAATCCGCTGGTGGTGACGGTCATTCCGTTGGCCGGCGACGCGGGTGGCATTCTGAACGTCATAAAACTCTGGCAGCAGCAGGTCGGCATGGGCGAGGTCAAGACGGAGCAGATACAAGGGAAAGACGGTTCGGAGGGCTTGATTGTCGATATCGCCCCGGGACTGGATGCCCAGACCGATGAACCCCAGCAGATCCTGGCGGCGATCTTTCGCAGCAGTCAGCACTCGTGGTTCGTCAAGGCGATGGGCGCTCCGGACGTGGTCGAGGCGCAGCGTGAAAAGTTCATGGCGTTGAGCACATCGGTCCGGTTCGAAGGCGGGCCTGCGCGAACCGGCGGAAGCGAATCTGTGGGCATGGACACGGACAACGGGACCAGCGCCGTGCGTTTGCCGGGCTGGGAATTGCCAGCGGGATGGGTTCAAGAGGCCGAAGCGCGTCCCTTCTCCGTGCGATCGTTCACGGTCGAGCGTGACGGCGAGCAGGCCGTGTTCACGATCTCACCGCTCAGCAGCGCGCCGCAACTGCGCGATAATGTCAACCGCTGGCGGGGGCAGGTGGGCCTGATGCCGGTCGAGCACCTGGAGGATACCAGCACCCCGGTCACCATCTCCGGCCATCAAGGGATCCGGGTGGACCTCGCCGGAGAGCAGCAGCGACTCCTGGGATTGATCCTGCCGGTCGAGGGGACCACGTGGTTCTTCAAGTTGATGGGGCCGCTCGGTGTGATGGAAGCGGAAAAGACATCGTTTGATGAGTACATCGCGTCGCTTGATTTCGGAAAGGACGGTTCGGATGAGTAGTACCGTCGAGCAGGTCTTGAAGCCGGTGGCTTCGCTGAAGCTGACGGTGGCGTTATTCGCTCTGTCGGTGTTTCTCGTATTCGCGGGAACGCTGGCGCAGGTCGAGCAGGGCATCTGGACGGTGGTCAGCCAGTATTTCCGGTGCCTGGTGGCCTGGATCGATCTCTCCATTTTCTATCCCGGGGAGGTCGAGTTCCTGAAGGATCGGGGGTTTTACTTTCCCGGCGGATGGCTGCTCGGCGGGCTCCTGCTGATCAATGTCCTGGCGGCGCACACCATCCGGTTCAAAGTGAAGGCGGAGGGCACGAGCCTCGTGCTCGGTCTGATCTTTCTGGCCGCCGGCATCGGTCTGACATGGATGGTCCTGCGGGGCGACTTCACCAAGGATGTGGCCGCGACTGAAGGCGACGCGTTCTGGCGCGTGCTGTACCGGCTGATGCAGGGCGGCGGCGCGGCCGTGGTCCTGTGGGTTGGATGCATATTCCTGTTCAAACGTCGCGCGGGCATCGTGCTGCTTCACGGCGGGATCATCCTGCTGCTGATGGGTGAACTGGTGACGGGGCTTTATGCCCGGGAAGGCCGCATGACCATCGCCGAGGGCGAGTCCGCCAACTTCGTCTATGACCTGCGCAACATCGAACTCGCCCTGATCGACCGCAGCAACCCGGGACACGACCAGGTGATGGTGGTTCCCGACGACCTGCTGAGCTCGGGCAAGACGATCAGTCATGCCAAGCTGCCGGTGGATCTCGAAGTCGAGCGGTACATGAGGAACTCGGTCGAGCCTTCGCGCGAGATCATTGCCGAGGACAACCCGGTCACGACGGGCTTCGGACTGCAGTATCAGACGCGGGAGATCGCGGAGGCGAGCGGCACCGACACGCAGCAGAACGTCAGCATGCCGGCGGCATACATCACCTTCAAGGACAAGGCGAGCGGCAACGCGCTGGGGACGTACCTCCTGTCCACGTATTGGAGCGGGGCGCCGCAGCACGTTCGTGTTGGTAACAGGATCTACGACGTAGCCTTGCGCTTCGAACGGGATTACCGGGACTTCGCCATCGAATTGATCGACTTCCGGCATGACCGATACGTCGGCACGAACAAGCCGAAGAACTTCTCGAGCGAGGTCCGGATTCGTGATCCCGAACACCAGGTCGATCGTACCGTGAAGATCTGGATGAACAATCCGTTGCGGTATCGGGGCGAGACGTATTACCAGGCGTCGTTCGTCGGTGAGGACATCACGGTCCTCCAGGTCGTCAAGAATGTCGGCTGGATGATTCCGTATGTCGCCTGCATGATCGTCTCGATGGGGATGCTGTCTCACTTCGGAATGAGCCTGGGCGGATTTTTGCGGAAGAGAGGTGCGGCGTGAATCGGTGGGTGCGTTTGATTCCGGTCTTCGTCGTCGTGCTGGCGACCTGCTGGGTGGCCAGCAAGGCGCGCATGCCTCAGCCCGAAGCCGGCGAGATGAATCTCGAGGCGTTCGGCAAGCTGCCGGTGGTCTTCCACGGTCGCGTGAAACCGTTCGATACCCTGGCGCGCAACAGCCTGGTCGTCGTGTCGGACAAGCAGGAGTTCAAGGATGCCGACGGCGAGAAGCAGCCGGCGATCCGGTGGCTGCTCGACGTGATCACGCGCAGCGAGGGGGCCGACGATCACGAGGTGTTTCGCATCCACAATCTCGACCTGATCGAGTCGCTCGGTCTCGAGGAGAAGAGCGGCAGCTTCCGGTATGCTCTGTCGGAGTTCCGGGACAAGACCCCGATCGTTTTCGAGCAGGCCCGCAGCGCAAGCGACAAGCCGACGATACAGCAGGATGCGTACGAACGCAGCGTCATGACGCTGGCCAATCATCTGGCGTTCTACGAAGACCTGCGCCATGCGCACGAAGAGCCGAGGGAGCCGTATGAACGTTGGCTTCGCAGCCTGGAGCACCGCATGGAAGATCCGCGCTACCAGGAGCGGCTCGTGCACGCGGTAGCGCCACTGTCGGAAGGAGCGTCGCCCGACGCGTGGGAGTCCTACACGTTCGCTGCCGCCAAAATGGCGGCCCAGGGCACTCCGAATGTCTCCCTGGGGGCATTAAGGCAGATCTTTCACGCCTATCACCGCGGGGACGTGACGGAGTTCAATCGAGGCGTCGAGCAGTACGGCGCGCTCGTGGCGGATGCGCACCTGCAGGGAAGCGAGAAGCTGGGCTTCGAGTACTTCTTCAATCACTTTTCGCCGTTCTATCTTGCCTCGGTGCTGTACGTGTTTACCTTCCTGCTCGGTGTGTTCTCGTGGATCGGTCTTCGTGAGCCGCTGCGGCAGAGCGCACTGGCGCTGATCCTGTTTACCTTCGTGCTGCACACGGCCGGGCTGGCGTCACGGATCTACATCACGGGCTATCCGCCGGTGACCAACCTCTACTCCTCCGCCATTTTCATCGGCTGGGGATGTATTCTGCTGGGCATCATCATCGAGTTCATCTTCAAGATCGGCGTCGGCAATCTCGTCGCCTCAGTGCTCGGGTTCACGACGCTGCTGATCGCGCATTTCCTGAGCCTTCAGGAAGGCGAGACGATGGAGATGATGCAGGCGGTGCTGGACACGAAGTTCTGGCTGGCGACGCACGTGGTGACGATCACGTTCGGGTACACCGCCACTTACTTTGCCGGCGGCGTGGCGATCGTCTACATCCTGATGCGCCTGATCGTCGGCGTCGATAAGGAATTCGATCGTATTCTCGCGCGGATCATGTATGGCACGATCTGTTTCGCGCTTCTGCTCAGCTTCGTGGGCACGGTCCTGGGCGGGCTCTGGGCCGATGATTCCTGGGGCCGCTTCTGGGGCTGGGACCCGAAAGAAAACGGCGCGTTGATCATCGTGCTGTGGAACGCGTTGATCCTGCACGCGCGGTGGGGCGGTATGGTCAAGACGCGCGGCATCGCGGTGCTGGCGGTCTTCGGCAATATCGTCACGTCGTGGTCGTGGTTCGGCGTGAACCAGCTCAGCGTCGGTCTGCATGCCTACGGCTTCATGGATTCCGCCGTCTTCTGGCTGGTGGCCTTCGTGCTTTCGCAACTGGTGGTGATGGGACTGGGGCTGATCCCCGTGCCGCATGCGCGGGCGGTGGCGGCCAACGAGCCCACCTCCGGCAAGAAGCCGAAGTCGGCGTCCTCACCGACCGGGCTGCCGGGAGATTCGGCCACCCCGGCGACCGGGACCTCCGGAGGCTGATGGGGTACGATGTGCCCTCGTCAGGAGAGTCGTCGTACGCACCTGGTTATCTCCGGAGGTCGGCAGGATGGCAGAGTCTTCGCGCCTTGAGGCTTTTTTCGAAGCCGTGGATCGGCTCAATCTCTGGACCAGCAGTTCCGCATTCAGGACCTACGTGCACTACCTGTTCGACGGTGTTGAATTGGACGGCAAGACGTTTCTCGATGTCGGTGCCGGCAGTGGGCAGTTCGGGTTCTATGCGGCGGCGGCCGGCGCGCGTGAAGTGATCTGTCTCGAGCCGGAAGAGGAGGGTTCGCGGCAGGGCATGCAGGATGATTTTCGGCGTCGCGCAGACTCGCTGGGCCTGAGCAATACCGAACTCCAGCCCGTCACGTTTCAGGAGTTCAGCCCCCAGAATGAGCCGATGGACGTCGTCTTCATGCACAACTCGATCAACCATCTCGAAGAAGACGCATGCTCACGCGCGCATCAGGATCCTGCTGCCCGAGAACTCTACATTGAACTCTTTCGAAAGCTCTACGGGATCATGTCGCCCGGTGGTGTTTTGATCGCGGCCGATTGCACACGCCACAATTTTTTCAACGCGATCGGCCTTCGAAGCCCCGTGCAGAAGACGATTGAATGGGAGAAGCACCAGTCCCCGCAAACATGGGCAGACCTGCTGGAGAAGGCGGGTTTCCATTCACCGCGTATTCGATGGACCAGCTTCAATACGCTTGGTCAGGTCGGGCGGGTACTTCTCGGCAATGCCGTCGCGGCGTATTTCCTGACAAGCCACTTCTGTTTGACGATGCGCAAAGGGTAGATGGATCGACTCAACCCATCGATGCGAGATCGGCGATACGTTTCATTGATCGAGTGATGAACACACCGGGCATCCGGGGTCGCGCTGGACACGTACCTTGCGGAAGGTCATCTGCTGGAGATCGCAGTACAGCAGGCTGTTCAGCAGTGGGCGACCGACCCCGGTGATCAGCTTGATCGCCTCGACCGCCGCCATGCAGGCCACGGTACCGGAGACCGCGCCGAAGACGGGAAATTGCCGCTTCCATGTGGGCGGCGCTTCGGTGTACAGGCAGCAGAGGCAGGGGGTCTGCCCGGGGACGATCGTCGTGATCTGGGCCTCGAAGTCGTACATGGCGCATTCGATCAGCGGCTTGGCCTGCAGGACGGCCTGCCGGTTCATGGCGAAGCGCTCGGGAAAGAGCGGGGCGCAGTCGATCACAAGGTCGGCCTGGGCCACGAGCGATTCGGCGTTTTCCTCGTTCACATTCTCCGGCACGCCTATCACGTCGAGGCGCGGGTTGAGCTCCTTCAGGCGCCGGGCAATCGACTCAATCCGCGGTGAGCCGAGGGCGTCGTGCGTCATCAGGAGCTGGCGGTTGAGGTCACTGGGCTTGATGTTGCCGCCATGGGCGATCACGAGGCGCCCCACACCGGCGGCGGCCAGCTCGTACGCGACCACACCACCGACACCGCCGCAGCGCGAAATCATGACCGATGCATTCTTGAGTTTCTCCTGGCCGGGCTCGCCGACGCCGTCAGACCACATCTGCCATTCGTAAACGGCGCGTTCCTCTTCGCTGAGCGGTTGGGGCTTGGGGTGCAGGGGCATCAGGCGTCCATCCTCGCCGGGGGCGTTCAGGAGATCTGCCGGACCGCCCCCTTCTCGATCCGGAAGACGTGGTCGGCCAGGCGTTCGGCTTCGTACTGGTGGTGCGTTACGTGCAGCGTGGTCACGTGCGTCGCGAGTTGCACCTTCTGCAGAAGGCTGCACATTTCCTCGCGCGTCTCATCGTCGAGGGCGCTGAGCGGTTCGTCAAGGCAGAGAATGGCAGGCTTGAAGGCCAGGGCCCGTCCGAGGGCGACGCGCTGGCGTTCCCCGCCACTGAGTCCCGCCGGATAACGGTTCAGCAGGTGTTTGATCCCGAGCAGGTCCGCCATTTCCAGCACACGCTGATGCACGGTGGCGCGGTCCCACTTGCGGATGTGCAGAGCGAAGGCGAGGTGACCATACACCGTGGTCGTGGAGAACAGGGCGCCGTCCTGGGGCACGAACCCGATGTTGCGCGCCCCCGGCTTGAGGCGGGTCACGTCACGTCCGGAGAGGACGATTCGCCCACCTTCGACGGTCTTCAGCCCGCAGACGGCTTCCAGGATCGTCGTCTTCCCGCAGCCGGTGCGGCCCATCAGCATGGCGTAGCGCCCCTGGGGCACCTCGAAGTTCACGTTCCTGATCGTAAACGCGCCGGCACGAAGGTTGATGTTCTCGAGCGTGATCACCGCCGGTGTCCTCTCTTTCAGCGATCAAACGAGGGGCGGATGCCGCAGGCCGAACATCCGCGCCACGACCAGCACGATGACGGCGGCCACGACCATGATGAGCGAGACCGCCACGGCCCCTTCCAGATTGCCGACGCTGAGTTCGAGAAAGACGGTCGTGGGCAGCACCTCGGTGCGCAGTCGCGTGGCGCCGCTGAACACGAGAATCGGTCCGAACTCACCGAGGGCCCGGGCCCAGGCCAACGTCCCGGCGGTCAGGATGCCGCGCCGCGCCTCGGGCAGCACGACACGCCAGAACGCCTGCCCCTGCGAACAGCCGAGCGTCAGCGCCACCTGCTCGGCACGGGGATGGATCTGGTCGAAGGTCACGCGCATGGTACGCACGGCGAACGCGCAGGCGACGGTGAACTGGGCGATGATGATACTCGGTACCTCGTACACGATTCCGTCCCACGGCCACACCCGTTTCTGACTGCCCGGCCACCGGGGGGAGTGGTCGTACATCCATTCGCTGAGTCCGCTCAAGAAGCGACCGACCTCGGTCTGCTGGAAGAGAATGAGCAGGCTGATGCCGATCACGAGAGGCGGCAGGACCACCGGAATGTCCAGGACCGCATCGAGGAAATTCCGCCCGAAGAAGCGGTAGCGGGACATGATGTATCCGGTCGGTACCGCCACGAGGACGGAGAGCACGGCGGAGATCGTGCACGAGATCATGCTCAGCCAGATGGAGTACCTGATCTCCTCGCTCTGGAGTGCGTCGACGAAATCCTGGCGTTCGACATAGCCCGAATCGGCGAGGAGCATGGCCACGATCAGCAGGAGATAGCCGCCGCTGAGCAGCCCCAGCGCGCTGAAGAACAACAGATCGGTGCGCGGGCGATGCGTCGGGGCGTTCATGGCGTCAGGGGGCTCCCGGGTACCTTACTTTTTCTCGGCGAGGAACGTGAACCCCGCCTTCTCGAAGCGTTCCTGAGAGGTCGTGGTGCGGATGGCGTCCAGGAGTCGTTCGACGGTATGCCGATGGGGTGTCCCTTTGCTGGCGGCGTAAGGCTGCAGCGCGTTGGCCTTCGGGTGGGCGATATCGATGACCTCGAGTTCGTCGCGCGTCTTCGAGGTGTTGGCGCGGTAGACGATGGCGGCATCGAGTCCTCCGGCCCGCAGATCGGTCACGAGGAAGTCGGCGGTCGGCTTTTCCGTTTTGACGTTGGTGTGGACCTCCTCGTAGATGCCGACGTCCTCGAGCAGGTCTTTCGTCAGCTTGCCCAGGGCGCTTTTCTGGGGATGGGCCAGCCCGAGCACCAGTCCTTCACGCTTCAGGTCCTCCAGCGATTGGATGTTCTCGGGATTGCCCTTGGGCGTGATGATGACCATGTCGGTCCTGGAGATGTCGGTGCGGTCGAGGAAGAGATCCTGCACGTTGTCCATGAACGAGACGTCGCAGGAAAAGTAGGCGTCGGGAAAGATCTGGTCGGGCATGTCGCCCTTCTCGATGGCGCGCATCTGGGAGGTCAGGATGCCGCAGCCGTTGAAAATGGAGACGATGCGAACGCCCTCGCGCGCTTCGAACTGCTTGAGCGTCTCTTCGATGGCGACGCGGTTCACACCGCCGCTGAAGAGCGTGATCTTGGGTTCCACGTCCCAGACATCGCCGACCACGACATCGTAGCCGTGGGTTTCGAAGACGGGCAGGCCGCGATCGCGCGAACCGAGAAAGCGGGCGAAACGCAGGGCACGCGCAGGATTCTCCGCAGCGTTCAGCACGCCGACCGTCACCTGTTCCGTCCCCGCCCGCAGTTCAGGAACGTCAACGGCTTCGAGTTCGGGATATTGCCGGCAGACCGCGTCCCAGATGATGGCGGCGTCGGCGGTGCCGAGCTTGACGTCATTGGCCAGGTCGTTCACGGTCGGTTTGAATACCTTGGCATGTGCCTGCAGCGCGTCCCAGTGACCGGCTTCGGTCAGCAGCTTGCGCGCCGTGCGCCCGACAGAGGCGGCATCGGGATTGGCCAGAGCAAGTGTCGTGTCCTCTTCGAGCAGGTCATCGATGCCCTTGATGTTTTTCGGATTACCTTTCGCCACGGCGATGACGGGAGTCATGTGGGCCAGCGGAATCGCTTCGGCTAAGAGGCCGTGCTTCCGCGCCTCATCGATGTAAGTTTGATCAGCAGCGAGGTAGAGATCACCCTGGTCCGCCACGCGGAGGTTGCTCAGCAGCGTTCCCGACCCGCCGAATTGCAGCCGCACGGGAACGCCAAACTCAGCTTCGTACTCCTTGGCGATTTCCGTGACGGGGTACTTCATCCCGGCGGCACAATAGAGCAGGAGTCCATCGGCGGAATCGGAGGAGGAGTCGGCTGAACCACATCCGACGAGGGTCGCCAGGGCAAGAATCGTCAACGCGAGCAGGGCGGGTATCCTTGGCATCATTCATCCTTACTGGTCGAAACAAGAGGGAGGCGTCAATACGATTGTCGATGCATGGCAGGGCCACGTCCGTCCACATGGAAGCAGGCATTCGGCGTCGCGCCATCAGTATGGCGTCGCCACGTTCGGTTCTCAAGACGTGGGAGGCTGCGCGTCCGTCACGAAGGCAAGCACCGATCCCGCAGGACGTTCGCCGTGCACGGCGGGAAAATCACGAATTCCAAGAATTCTGAAGGTTCAGGACTTCCGGCGTCGGGAAAGGCGGATTCGATCGATCGTCTGCCGTGCGGGGCTTCTCCGGCGAAGCATCCCTCTAAGTGCAGGACGGCAATGAATTTGCCGCTTCCTCGCCCGATTGGAATGTGCGCTTCAGAAGATGGGCGGGCGATGCCCCACGATTTCCGGACGCTTTCCCGGCACGGCGCGGATGATTTGGGATTCCAGGAATACCGAGGTCGGCGGTTGAGGTTATAATAGTTGTAACCATCGGGGGTTCCGAGCTGGAGCTCCTTCGATAATTAGCAATACATGTGATCAATCGAAAGTTATTCGCGCGAAAAGGAGAGTTTCCATGATGTCTAAACGTCCTCTGGCGTTAATGTTTTTCCTGGCGCTCGTCGTCAGTCTGGTCGGCGTGAGCATCGCCACCAGTTCGGATGGCAATTCGACCGACCAGGCGGCTGACAGCAAATCCGGCTGTCCCATGGCACAAGCCGCCGCCTCCGGTGAGTCGAAGGAAGGTTCGTGCAGTCGCTCGTCGGCGAGACTGGCATCGGCGAAGGAAAGCGGATGCGATTCGCCGTGCTCGAAGAAGAGCGCGTCGCTTGCATCAGCGGAGAAGAAGTCTTCCTGCGATAAGCCGTGCGACAAGAAGAAGGCGTCGCTCGCCTCAGCCGAAAGCAAGTCCTCGTGTGACAAACCTTGTGATAAACCCTGCGACAAGAAATCAGCCCAGGCTTCGGCGGATGGAGATTGTGCGAAGAAGGCCGCCCAGGTGTCGGCTGAGAAGAAGGACGGATGCAGCAAGGCGTCGCTGGCGTCGGCCGAAAAGAAGAGCGACTGCGATAAGCCGTGCGCCAAGAGCGCGGCGCTCGCTTCGGCGGAAAAGAAGTCCTCCTGTGACAAGCCCTGTGACAAGAAAGCGGCGACCACAGCCTCGTCCGAGGGTTGCGACAAGCCTTGCGATAAGAAGAAGGCTTCGCTCGCGTCGGCTGAAGGCAAGTCCTCGTGTGACAAGCCTTGTGATAAGCCCTGCGACAAGAAGGCGACTCAGGCGTCTGCCGATGAGGATTGTGCAAAGTCGTGTGCGAAGAAAGACGCCCTCGCGGCAGCCGAGGAAAAGTCCGGCTGCTGCGCCAAGAAGGCGGCTCAGGTAGCGGCGGAGAAGAAGAGTGAGTGCGGCAAGGCATCGCTGGCTTCCGCTGAGAAGAAGAGCGATTGCGATAAGCCTTGCGACAAGAAGAAGACCTCTCTTGCCTCGGATCAGGGCAAGTCCTGCGACAAGCCGTGTGATAAGAAGAAGGCCGAGAAGGCTTCCGCGGAAGGCTGCGACAAGCCCTGTGACAAGAAGTCGGCGGCACAGGCTTCGGCGGATGGAGATTGTGCGAAGAAGGCCGCATTAGCCTCGGCGGAGAAGAAGTCGGGCTGCTGCAGCAAGAAGGCCGCCCAGGTGTCGGCTGAGAAGAAGGACGGATGCAGCAAGGCGTCGCTGGCGTCGGCCGAAAAGAAGAGTGATTGCGATAAGCCGTGTGCCAAGAGCGCGGCACTGGCGTCGGCTGAGAAGAAGTCCGGGTGCGACAAGCCTTGTGACAAGAAGTCAGCGGAACAGGCTTCGGCGGATGGAGGCTGTTCGAAGAAGGCTGCTTTGGCCTCGGCGGAGAAGAAGTCGGGCTGCTGCAGCAAGAAGGCCGCCCAGGCATCGGCCGAGAAGAAGAGTGATTGCGACAAGCCGTGTGCCAAGAGCGCAGCACTGGCATCGGCGGAAAAGAAGGGTGATTGCGATAAGCCTTGTGACAAGAAGAAGGCGTCGCTTGCTTCAGATGAAGGCAAGTCCTGCGACAAGCCATACGATAAGAAGGCGGCGAAGGCTTCCGCGGAAGGCTGTGACAAGCCTTGTGAGAAGAAGAAAGCCACTCTGACCTCGGGTGAAGGCAAGGACTGCGATAAGCCGTGCTCGAAGAAGGCGGCGGAGCAGGCCTCGGCGACGACGCGCCCCGCCGGTTCGGCATGTGCCAAGAAGAGCTCGGTGACGCTGGCTTCCAGCGAGGAGGCGCCCGCCAAGTGCGGCATGAAGGCCAAGAAGGCGGCGATGAAGGCCGAAGCGGCTGCTGAGGCGACGGAAACGATCGCCGATGCAGGCCTGACCCCGGCCGAAGAGGCGGCGCTGGCCACGAACTGATCGCCTCTCGGCGATAGCCTCGATACCGATCGATTTGAGATCAACAAGACCCCGGCGGATGTTACATTCGCCGGGGTCTTTGCTTTGTTCGGTTGAGGATGATCGCGTTGCCAATCAGGTGGGGCTTGGCGTGTACTCGTGCACCGCGTCGATCAGCGCGAGGGCGTGGTCGACGGAGGTTTGGGGCAGTATGCCGTGGCCAAGGTTGAAAATGTGTCCCGGCAATCCGGCAACACCGTCGAGAATGGCGTGGGCCTGCCGTCGGATCTCCTGCGGCGTGGCGAAGAGCGCGACGGGGTCGAAGTTGCCCTGTACCGCCACATCGTTGCCGAGCGTCGCCCATGTTCTGGCGAGATCGACGCGCCAGTCCAAACCAATCACATCCGCGCCGATTTCCTTCACCGCCGGGAGCAGTGCCGTCGTGTCCGTCCCGAAGTAGATGACCGGCACGTCGGGATGCGCCGCGCGTATTTCGCGTACCAGGGTCTGCAGATGCGGTAGCACGTGCCCGCGGTAGTCCACCTCGTTCAGGCATCCGATCCAACTGTCGAAGATCTGCACGACCTGGGCGCCGGCCTCGATCTGCCGGGAGAGGTACACGGTGGAGTCGCGCGCGATCTTGTCGAGCAGCCGCCCGAAGGCCTGCGGGCTTCGGTACATCAGTGACTTGGTGTGGATGAAGTTGCGGCTCGATCCGCCCTCGATGAGGTAGGCGGCGACGGTGAAGGGCGCGCCGCAGAAGCCGATCAGCGGCACGTCCGGCTTGAGTGCCCGGCGTGTCAGGCGGACCGCTTCGTACACGTAGCCGCATGAGGCAGGGTCGAAGTCGGCGAGGCGATCCACATCGGCGGCCTCGCGGACCGGACGCTCGAGTCTCGGGCCATCGCCCTTGTTGAACGTCAGCCCCGCGCCGTACGAGTCGAGGATGAGCAGGATGTCCGCGAAGATGATGGCGGCATCCACACCGAGCTGATCGACCGCCATCAGCGTCACTTCCGCCGCCAGTTGCGGCGTCTGGCAGAGTTCGAGGAACGAGACTTTCGCGCGGATGTCGCGATAGGCCCGCTGGTAGCGCCCGGCCTGGCGCATCAGCCAGATCGGGGTGTACGGCGCGGCCTCGCGCCGGCATGCTTTCATGAACGCGCTCTGCCGCCAGAGTTCCGGTTGCTCCGCGTCGAGTTTGACCGGCCAGACCACATCGATCCGCCGCATGCGCGGCGTCTCCACGCCCGCCTCGTGCGAGGCGCGTTTGCGTTCGTACAGGATCTGGCACGAGCGCGCCAGCCCGCGCACCAGGTCGATCATTTTCACGTGATCCGGCTCGAAGTCGACACCGAGTTCTTCCTCATGCAGCGCTTCGGTGCATGTCGGGCCGATGGAAGCGATGACGGATGTCCGCAGGGCGTTGCGAAAATCCTTCTCCAGTCCGAGCTGTGCGGCGACCTGCAGCACGTTACGGACCTGCTGGGCACTGGTGAACATGACGGCATGAACGTCGTCGGCGACGACCTGCGTGATGGCCTGGCGCAGCGGCTCACAGTCTTCCGGCAGCGCCCAGTTGTACACCGTCACGCTGGAGACGTCCGCGCCGTGCTCGCGCAGGGCCTCGGAGAACGGGGCGTTGGGCTGGCCGTACTCCTGCACCGCCACGCGCTTGCCGTTCAGATCCGCCCCCTCCTCGAGCGTCTGCAGCAACTCGCGCCACGTATTCGGCTCCGGGGCGGTCAGGTCAGGCTTAAGTCCCCATTCGCGGAGCGCTGCCACCGGCTTCGGCCCGCGCGCGGCGATCTTCACGTTCCGCAGTGCGTCGATGACTTTCTCGCGGGGGTGATGTGGTTCCAGGATATCGACGAGCGTCTTCGCGCCGACCCCGGTCATGAGCACCACCCAGTCCAGCCGGCCCGCCAGCAGTTCCTCGGCAAAGGTCAACGCCGTGGGGCTCTCGGGGGCGGGCAGTTCGCGCATCGAGGGCGCGGACAGCGCGACGCCGTTCAGGCGCTCGATCAACGTGACCATGTCGCGTTGGCGGCGGCTTTCAAACGTAAGTATCGACATGCCGAGGAAGTCGGGTTTCATGGGCTACCTTCGAGTATGTGCCGAGATGTGATCCTCTACCATTGTAGCCATCATGCCGGCGTCGTCTCCGAGCTCTCTTCCGCTTTCCAGCACGCCACCCAGTGTCCGGGAGTGAGTTCCTCGAGTGGCGGTTCTTCCTTCTGGCACTGGGCGTCGTCATGGCCGAGCGGGCAGCGCGGGTGAAAGTTGCAGCCGCCGGGGAAGCTCATCGGGTTCGGCACGTTTCCGGGAATGGTGTCGAGGCGGTGCTTCTCCTCGCCGACGCGCGGAATGGAGCGGAACAGCCCTTGCGTGTAGGGGTGGAGCGGGTTGCCGAAGAGTTCCTCGGCGTTTGCCCGCTCGACGATCTTGCTGGCGTACATGACGCAGACTTCGTCGGCCACCTCCGCCACCACGCCGAGATCGTGCGTGATCAGCAGGATACTCATCTCCCGCTCTTCCTGAAGCTGGCGGAGCAGGTCCAGAATCTGGGCCTGGATGGTGACGTCCAGCGCCGTGGTCGGCTCGTCGGCGATGAGGATGTCCGGGTTGCATGACAGCGCCATGGCGATCATGACGCGTTGGCGCATGCCGCCGGACATCTGGTGCGGGTACTCCATCACGCGCTGCTCGGGCGCGGGGATGCCCACCTGCTGCAGCATCTCGACGGCGCGATCGAGCGCGTCCTTGCCGTGAAGGTCCTGGTGGAGTTCGATCGCTTCGGTGATCTGGTTGCCGATGGTGTAGACCGGGTTAAGGCTGGTCATCGGCTCCTGGAAGATCATGGCGATGCGGTTGCCGCG
>CAZUAQ010000033.1:0-65605 GCA_964618455.1 uncultured Planctomycetales bacterium
GCGCACAATCTCATGATCCTCTTGCTGCTTCGAAAGGTTTTCTACAGAGCTGGACGGTCCCCGTTTAGCATATTTCACACGGAATGAGCCTCTTCAACGCCCATGACGCATGACAGCTTCCCGGCAAAACGGGGGTCGGTCCCTGAGCTTCTCACACATTCTCAGAGTCAGGGCAGAGCCATCGTCGCCGAGGTTCCGACGGGCTCTCCCCGACGGCGAAGCATTCGGTCTCGCGCGAGCACAGCCTGGAAGCCTTCTTCCCCATGCAGTTCGACGTGCCAGTCCGCGAATAGAACCCATCGGCCGTACGGTCTGAAGATCGTTGATTCGAGGGGCGCCATCGCCTCACGCTCATAGGCGATGATATGTTCACCGGTCGCTTTCATTCCCGGCTCAAGGGGCGTGTATTCATAGGAAGAGTATCGAACGTCATCGGCAGGCGGGAAGGGTATCGTCGTATCGTACGGGGCGATGAGATTGCTTCTCGAGATGTGCCCCTCTTCCACGAGCACGTCAAGACTATTCGGATACTCATCATGCTCTTTGAGATAGATGGCGATCGCTACGGAAAGGGACTTCAGATGAGCTGAGGACACAATGCTCTGAACACCCCTGATTCCTGTCGCGTTGACGATCAACAGCACGAAAGTGCAGGCCATGAACATGAGAGTGGAGACGGCCAACACGCCAAGAGTTCGTTTCCTGGATGGGGTCGGGGACGCTCCGCGCATCGACCTGAACACTCGGAACGACCACACGATCGTCATACATAACGCAATCAACGCCAGAAGCCAGGCAGAACACGCCGAGTAGACCATCAGCGGCCACCGGACGCAGAGGGTAATGAAGATTCCCAGCAACGCCCCGGCCAGGATCAAGGGCATCCCCCTCTTGCCAGAAAAAGGCCTCGCTTGTTCGTTCGGCTGCATCCCAGGGTCCCCTTTTTGATAATCACCTTGCTCATGGATTATACCCTCGACGACATGCAACTGCCACACGCCTAACATAAACTCATGGTATGCATTACCTTAAATCACTCTCCCCAATACGATCGCAACCCAATTCCTGCTCGGATTTAGTCGAATACTTGCGCGTTTGTGATTGAAAACGCGCAGGAATTGTCGATAATGATGACGTTGATGTGGATTGTCTCGGGACTGCTCACTCGGACTTCCGACGTGGGCATGCCCGACCGGTGTGTGGAGTTGCGGATGTGACGGCGGACGAGCGACGGCAGTTGTTGACGGAATTCCTGGCCCGGCGGGGGTTTGCCGATCTGGCGGATCTGGTCGGCGAACTGGGGGTCTCGGAATCGACGGTCCGGCGCGATCTGTCGGCATTGGAGGAAGAGGGGATCGTCCGGCGGACGCATGGCGGCGCCGTGTTCGTGAGTGATCGATTCAGCGTGCTGAACTACGCGGCGCGGGAATCGACCGCCGCGATCGAGAAGCAGGTGATCGGCAAGCGGGCGGCGGAGTTCGTCGCCGACGGTGAGACGGTCCTGCTGGATGGCGGTACGACGACGTTCCAGGTCGCCCGGCACCTGATCTCACGATCGCTGCAGGTGGTGACGAACTCCCTCCCGATCGCCAACCTCCTCGGCAGCACCTCCAACATTGAGTTGATTTTCATCGGCGGCTACATCTACCCGCGGACGGGCGTCGCCCTCGGTCCGATCGCCAAACAGATGCTGAGTTCGCTGCACGTGAACAAGGCGTTCATGGGCGTGGCGGGGATCATGGAGGACGCGCTGTACAACGCCAACGTCCTGATGGTCGAGGCCGAGCGGCAGATGATGACGTGCGCGGATGAAGTGATTATCGTGGCGGATCACACGAAATTCGGGCGGCGTGCCCTGGCCCATCTGTGCAACTGGGAGAGCATTCAGAAGGTCGTGAGCGACGATGGGCTGGAGTCGCGATGGCACGAGGTGGTGCGCCAGGCTGGAGCGGATATGATACTCGCCCCCACGGGGGTTTCGGCGGATGCCGATGCCCGGGGGTCGGCGAGAGGAGGTGACGCGTGAGTTCGACAATGCAGGGAATCAGTCGTGCCCAGGTCGAACAGGTGGTTCGCGATGTGGTACGGCGGCGTTTCACGGTGCCCATGGACGGTGGACGCGGTGGCTACCAGCCCAAGCTGGTGGTGAACATCTCCGCGCGGCACATGCACGCCACGCCGGAGACGATGGGCATCCTCTTCGGACCGGGGTCCAAGCTCACGGTACAGAAGTGGTTGTACCAGGAGGGCTACTTCGCCAGCGAACAGTTGGTGACCATCATCGGGCCGCGTCATCGCACGATCTCGAACATTCGCATCCTCGGTCCCGAGCGGCCGGAGGATCAGATCGAGCTTTCCTTCACTGACAGCATCGCCCTTGGCATCGACCTTCCGGTGCGCATGAGCGGCAACGTGAAAGGCACGCCCGGTTGCATCGTGATGGGCCCGAAGGGGCACATCGAGATGCCGCAGGGACTGATTCGCGCCCAGCGCCACGTTCACATGCATCCCGACGACGCGAAGTACTACGGCATAAAGGATCGCGAGGCATTGCGACTGCACGTGGAGAGTTCGTGCCCGACGACGTTCAACGGCGTGATCGCGCGGATCGACCCGAAGGTGAAGCTCGAAGTGCATCTGGATACGGACGAAGGCAACGCGTGCGATCTGCCGAACGCGACACGCGTGGAGCTCGAAAAGGAACGCTGAGCGGAGACGGCCGGCTCGCGGAGCCGGGGCTCACATTCGAACAGGACAAAACTCAGGCGGATCGATACCGCCGAAGCTGAAGAGTTCAGACAGGAGTGCAAACGATGGCAGCACTTGAAGCATTGGGAATGGTGGAAACGAGAGGGCTGGTCACGCTGATTGAAGCCAGCGACGCCATGCTCAAGTCGGCGAACGTGACCCTGGTGGGTTACGAGAAGGTCGGCAAGGGTCTGGTGACGGCGTTTGTTCGCGGTGACGTGGCGGCGGTGAAGGCCGCGACGGACGCGGGCTCGGCGGCGGCGTGCAAGGTCGGCGAGGTCGTGAGCGTTCACGTGATCCCCCGCCCGCACGACGACCTGAAGGGCATGATTCCGGCGGCCAAGAGCGGCGGCAAAGGCAAGTAAGCCCGGCCCTGGTGAATGCCGGCGGCGTGTCGGCATGAATAATGAAATGGCGAGATGACCCGCAACGCATAACGCGGAGTGACAAAGATGAGTGATGCAGTTGGATTCGTGGAAACGGTAGGTTTCACCGGTCTGGTGGAAGCGTCGGACGCGATGGTCAAGGCGGCCAACGTGGAACTGGTCAAGAGCGTGCAGATCGGTGGCGGCCTGGTGACGACGATCGTCAAGGGCGACATCGGCAGCGTGAAGGCGGCGGTGGATGCCGGCGCGGAGGCGGCCAATCGCGTGGGCGAACTGCTGAGCGCGCACGTGATCGCCCGGCCGCACGAAGGGCTCAACGGGATCTTCCTGTAAGTCGAACGCGTCGCGGTGCATGGCGCTTCTGGTCTTGCGCATGCACAATCCTGGACCTGGGATGAACGGATAGTGTCATGATCGTTCTGGTCGCCAACATTGGAAGCACGTCGTTCAAGTTCTGTCTGTTCGACATGACGGACGAGCGGGAGCTGGCGCGCGGCGGCGCGGAGCGGATCGGCAGCGATGACGCGGGCGTGAAAGTCGGCGAGAAGACGTGGACGGGTCGGCTGGCGGATCACGGCGAAGCCATCGATCATTGCCTGAAGCTGTTGCCCGATCCGAACGTCAAGCTGGACGCCATCGGCTTCAAGGCGGTGCACGGCGGACCGATCTCCGGCGCGGTGCAGGTCGATGACCACGTGATCGAGACGATGGAATCGTTCTTCGACATCGCCCCGGCGCACAATCCGCCCTACGTCGCCGCCATGAAGGCGTTCCAGGCGAAGCTGCCGGACGTGCCGCAGGTGGCCGCGTTCGAGACGGCGTTTCACCAGACGATTCCCGCCTCGCGATCGACATACGCGATTCCCTGGGAGTGGACGCAAGCCGGTGTGCGGCGTTACGGCTTCCACGGGGCGAGCCATCGGTACATCGCGGTCCGCTCGGCGGAGCTGCTCGGGCGCGACGATCTCAAGGTCATCTCGTGTCACCTGGGCGGCAGCAGTTCAATCAGCGCGATCGATTCCGGCCAGAGCGTGGCCAACAGCTTCGGCACGACGCCGCAGTCGGGCCTGCCGCACAACAACCGCGTGGGCGACTTCGATACGTATGCCCTGCTGAAAGCCTTGCCGCAGTTCGGCTTGGGCTTTGAAAAAGCACTCGAGGTGATGGCCAAGCAGGGTGGCCTTCTCGGCATCAGCGGTGTGAGCAACGATGTGCGGGATCTCGTGGAGGCGGCGGAAAAAGGCAACGACCGGGCGAAGCTGGCGTTCGAGGTCCTGGTCGAGTCGGTCCGGCATTACGTGGGCGCGTACCTGGCGGTGCTGAACGGCGCGGACCTTCTCGTGTTTACCGGCGGCATCGGCGAGAACCAGACCGGCTTCCGCGCGGCGGTATGCGATCGGATGGATTACGCGGGGATCAAGCTGGACCCGAAGAAGAACACGATTCGCGGCGAGGAGACGACGATCTCCGCCGACGACTCGAGGGTGCGGATCATGGTCATCCCGACGAATGAGGAATTGATTGTGGCGCGGCAGACGCGCGAGGTTCTAGGTTAGGGATTGGGCACAAAACGTACAGAAGACAGAAGAACGAAAAAGAAATATTGTTATCCGAATGACGAGAGATTTTCTCGGTTGTTCGTCATTCACGATCACGGATACCCAAACAAGTTCAGTATGACATTCTATCCGGCCGGCATGTTGACTCGGCCGTATGAACGATGAGGAGATGTGGTGATGGCCCAGCAAGCATTGGGACTGATTGAGACACGTGGCATGGTGGCGTTGGTCGAAGCGACGGACGCGGCCTTGAAGTCGGCGAACGTGGAGTACCGCGGCTGGAAGCAGGTCGGTTCGGGCCTGGTGACGGTGGTGCTGGAAGGCGACGTGGCCGCGGTCAAGGCGGCGGTCGATTCCGGCGCGGCGGCGGCGGCGAAGGTCGGCGAGGTCGTGAGCGTGGACGTGATCGCCCGCCCGCACGGTGACGTGGCCAAGGTGTTGCCGAGCGCGTAAACCGGCGGCATTCCCGACACCCGCCACCCTCACGCAACGCACGATCGGCGCGCAGGCCGCGTCGATGACGAGCATTGGACGTGATGCATGGCGGAGGAGTCGCCCTTCGCGCGGAACCGCGCGACCCGGGTGGTAACGGCGTGAACGCAGCATTGGAGAGGCATCCATGTTCATCGGCAAAGTGACCGGCAACGTGGTGGCGACGCAGAAGGTCAAGAGCGTGGTCGGCAAGAAGCTTTTGCTCGTGCAGTCCATGACGGTGGACGCGGCCAATCCGACGGCGCTGAAGCCCTCGGGCCGCGTGGCCGTGGCGGTGGATACCGTCGGCGCCGGCGAAGGCGAACTGGTGCTGGTCACGCAGGGCAGTTCGGCGCGGCTGACGGACCTGACCTCGGACGTGCCGACCGACGCGGTGATCGTGGGCATCATCGACGCGATCCAGACCGCCAAGGGCGAGGTCTACAAGAAGCCGGAATAGTCAGACGATAACGCGCGATCGCACGAAACGGAGCGATGCAGATGAGTTCAGTGAACGAGAACATGATACGCGACGTGGTGAACGAGGTGCTCAGCCGGCTTCAGCCGGGTGCGGTGGCGCCGAGTGCGCCGGCGAGTACGCCATCGAACGGTGCGGGAACTCCCTCTGTCCGAGGCGGTGGTGCGGACGGTGTGTTCCAGGACGTGGACGCGGCGGTGGCGGCGGCCCAGGCGGCCCAGAAGAAGCTCGTCGCCGCCACACTTGAAGATCGCGCCACCATCATCCAATGCGCCCGTGACATCGTCGTTCAGCAATCGGAGGAACTCGCCAGGATCGAGTACGACGAAACGCAGATCGGGCGGCTGGATCACAAAGTCGAGAAACTGCTCGTCGTCGGGGAGAAGGTCCCCGGCATGGAGATGATGACCACGGAGGCCGAGAGCGGCGACCACGGGTTGTGCGTGACCGAGCACGCCCCGTTCGGCGTCATCGGCACCATCACGCCGGTCACACACTCGATCCCGACATTGGCCTGCAACGCCATCATGATGATCGCCGCCGGCAACACCATCGTCTGCAACCCGCATCCGTCCGGCGCGAAGTCGGCTTGCATCTTCACGCAGCGGTTCAACCGGATGGTGCGCGACAAGGTCGGTATCGATAACCTTGTGACCATTCTGGAAACGCCGACGCTCGAAACGGCCGACGCCATCTTCACGCATCCGGATGTCGACATGCTCTGCGTCACCGGTGGCCCGGGCGTGGCCAACGCCGCCATGGCCAGCACGAAGAAGGCGGTCGTGGCCGGACCGGGCAATCCGCCCGTCGTGGTCGACGAGACGGCGGACATCGACAAGGCAGCGGCGGGAATCATCTTCGGCGGCGCGTACGACAACAACCTGCTCTGCATCGGTGAAAAGGAAGTATTCGTGGTGGCGTCGGTGGCGGATCAGTTGCTGGACGCGTTCAGCCGTCATGGCGGGTATCGCCTGACGCGCGATCAGATCGACGCGCTGGAAAAGGCCGCCATTCACCAGGATGCCAAGAGCGGCCACTGGGTCGCGGACAAGAAATTCGTGGGTAAGGATCCGTCGGTACTGGCAGAGGCGATCGGTATCTCGCTCCCCGCCGGCACGCAGATTCTCTACGGCGAAGTGGACGAACGCAGCCCGTGGCTGCCGTGCGAGCAGATGATGCCCTTCCTGCCGGTGCTGCGCTGCCCGAACGTGGACGACGCCATCGCCAAGGCGGTGCACTTCGAGCATGGCTTCGGGCACACCGCCGTCCTCTGGTCGCAGAGCGTGAACAACATGACCAAGATGGGCAAGGCCGCCAACACCACGCTGTTCGTCAAGAACGGCGCGAGCATGACGGGCCTCGGCCTCGGCGGCGAAGGGTTCTGCAGCTTCAGCATCGCGACGCCGACGGGTGAAGGCCCGACAAGCCCGCTGACGTTCACGCGCGTGCGGCGGTGCGTGATGGTTGAGAACCTGCGGATTCTCTAACGGCTCGAAGTGCGGTCTCAGGTTCTCCGAAGTTGAGGTTGCGAAGACAAGGAATACGGAATGGTCCTGGGACGTGTCGTCGGCAAAGCGATCTCCGCGGCGAAGCATCCTTCGCTGAACGGTTCGCGTTTTCTGATCGTCGAACCGATCGCCGCCGCCTCCCTGGATCCGGTACTGGCGCTGGACGAACTCGGCGCCCGGGCGGGCGACGTCGTGGTGATGAGCAACGACGGCAAGTTCGCCCGCGAGATGGTCAACGACAAGACGTCGCCGGGACGCTGGTGGATCATGGCCATCGCGGATGACGGCGACGCCGTAACGGAACGGATGTGATGAGTCGTCCGGTGGTGACAGCCATCCTGTTGCAGGAGCTTCGGCGCAGCGGCGCGGAGATTCGCCTGCCGTCCAACGCCCTGATTACCCCGGCGGCGAAGGACTGGATGAAGGAACACCCGGTCCCGATCACCTGGGAAGAGCCGGGTGGCGCACCGGGCACGCTGGCGGCGGTGATGGATCCGTCGGTGCTCGAGTTGCGGATGATGCGGTCGATTCTCGATCGTCGCGGCGGACTGGCGGAGGTGATCGAGCCGGTTGGTGGTCGCGGCGGCCTGGTCTCGGCGGTCCGGCGCCTCTGTGGCAAGGTGTATCGTCGCGAGGCGGGCAAGGGTGTCGTTTTTGTGCAGGACGGCGCGATCCCGGTGTGCGTCGCGAACAAGCACGTGGGCATTCGCGCGGCGATGGCGGTGGACGTGCCCTTCGTGGAAGAGGCGTGCCGCGAACTGGGTATCAACGTGTTGATCATCGAGTATCACGCGAAGACGACGTACATGATGAAGCAGATGATCGACCGCTTCCTGGCCGGGCCGACGTCGGCTCCCCCGGAAACGGCGGCGGCGCTGGAAGTGATCGAACAGGGAGGCGGACGTGCGGACTGGTGAGGTGATCGGCAAGCTGACGCTGAGCGTGAGCGATCCCCAACTTCGGGGCGGCCGCTTCATGCTCATTCAGCCCCGGGATCCGGAAGGCCTCCGCGAAAACAAGCATGGCCGCGGTGAAGTCGTCGTCGCCTATGACGAGCTCGGCGCCGGCGTGGGCGACCTGGTCGGCTTCAGTGAGGGGCGCGAGGCGGCGATGCCGTTCGTGCCGAGAGACGTCGCCGTCGATGCGTACGTGGCGTGTCTGCTGGATGATGTGCGGTATGACCTCTGAGATTGAGAGACGGTTGCCATGGTGAATGAATTCAAGATCAAGCAGGAAATCTGTGCCGTCGGCCGGAAGCTCTACGCCAAAGGCTTCGCCGCCGCCAACGACGGGAACATTTCGTACCGCATCGCGGAGAACGAAGTGCTCTGCACGCCGACGATGATCTCGAAGGGCGAAATCAAGCCCGACGACATCTGCAAGGTCGACCTGACCGGCAAGCAGCTCGCCGGCCGCCGCAAGCGCACGAGCGAAGTGCTGCTGCACCTCGAGATCTACAAGATGGATCCGGAGGTCAAGTCGGTGGTGCACTGCCATCCGCCGCACGCGACGGCCTTCGCCGTGGCGGGGGTACCGATTCCGACGTGCATTCTGCCGGAGGTCGAGGTGTTCCTCGGGCCGATCCCGACGACGGACTACGAGACGCCCGGCGGCCAGGCCTTTGCGGAAACGATCAAACCTCACGTGAAGGATTCCAAGGTCGCCCTGCTGCGCAATCACGGCACGGTGTCCTGGGGTGAATCGGTGGATCGCGCGTACTGGTGGACGGAAATCATCGACGCTTACTGCCGTATCCTGATTCTCTCGAAGCAGATCGGCAATGTCGATCGGCTAAACGAGCAGAAGGTCAACGAGCTTCTGGATCTGAAAGAACGATTCGGCATGGGCGTCGATCCGCGTCGTCAGCCGGGGCATGAAGATGCGGACATGTGTATCAACTCCGAGTTCGGTCGGGGCTTCGTGGCCGAGGGTATGAGTTGCGTCTGCGGGCCGACGATGATCAAACCGGACAAGCCGATGGCGCCGCCGGAGCCGGTCAACGGCACGGGCGGTGGCGCGGGTGAGGCGGACATGGAGCGTGTGGTGCAGGAGATAACGGATCGGATCATGGCACAGCTTCAACGGTAAGCGGTGTCGAGCTGAAATCGGGATGTGGACCATGCAGAAACGCAATGGCTCCTGGAATCGGGCATGGGCATGGATCGGCCTCGCGATGCTGTCGTGCTTCGCGAGCGGATGTGCGGAGCGTTGGCAGACGGTCTTCGTGACCGACGCCCGGGCGGATCTCCCGCCCTGGTCGTACACAGACGTCCGCGGTGATTACGCCGGCTCGGAACCGCAATGGCTCGAGGTGTACGCGGGGGGCGCGCAGACGGTGCTCGTGGCGTCATGGTCGACGACCGAACCCGATGCCATCGACGAGTTCGACAACCGGACGTACGTCATCGTACTGGATGGCCCGCCGGCCGAGGGCGAGTACCAGGTTACGCCGGAGAACGGGCGGTTCCTGCCCGGGACGAACTGGTATCCGCCGCGTGTGCCGTACGAAGGGCTTGAAGGCACGATCACCCTCGAGTCGGTCGCGCCGGATCAGATCGTGGCGTATTGCGGGCTGCGGAATGTGTTGAAGAAGCCGACCGACACGCTCTACCCGTTGCGCGGTACGTTCACGTTCAAGCGACTCTGGGCCGGAAAACAGCGCACCGGTGCGGTGCGATGGATCGAACGCTGACAGGTCATGACGGCGAGTATGATGAATCTTGAGTTCCATGGGCGGCAGACCCTTCGTTGAGAGAGTGCAGAGCAGAGCTATGAAAGTCAGCATCATCGGTGGTGGAGGACGGGTCGGGTCGTGTGCGGCGGCGGCATTGCAGTGCGGTGGAATCGTCAGCGAGATCGCCCTGCTGGATGCGAATGTCGAGACCGCCGAAGGTGAAGCGCTCGACCTTCTTCACGGGGCCGCTCTCGTTGCCGATCAGCGCATCACTGCCGCGGATTACCCGGAAATCAGTGACTCGGACATCGTGGTCATCACCGCCGGGTCGCGCCGCAAGCCGGACGAAAGTCGCCTCGACCTGATCAACCGGAACGTGAAGCTGTTCGTGCAGATCCTCGACAGCCTCAAGTCGAACAAGCTCAGGGACGACGCGATCATTCTCGTCGTGTCGAACCCGGTGGATATCCTGACGCGGCTGGCGGTCGAGCGGATGAACCACTGCCCGGATCGGATCATCGGCCTTGGGACGTTGCTGGACACGGCGCGATTCTGCTCGATGATCGCCGCCGATCTCAAGCTCCCCGCCACACAGGTGCGGGCGATCATCCTCGGCGAGCACGGCGACAGCATGGTGCCGATCTGGTCGTCGGCGACGATCAACGGCCTCCCGCTGACGCAGTGGCGCGGCATGAACCAGGCGAAGCAGAACGAACTCTTCACGCGGACCAAGGGCAGCGGCGCGGAAGTCATCCGCCGCAAGGGCGGCGCGGGCTGGGCGGTCGGTCTGAGCATCCGCGAAGTCGTGGACGCCATCGCCCTCGACAAGCGGCAGGTGCTGCCGGTCTCGTCGCAGCAGAAGGGCGCGTACGGCGTGCACAAGACCTGCCTCTCGGTGCCGACGATCGTGGGGCGCAACGGCGTCGTCGCCCGCGTGGAACTGGAACTCTGGCCGAAGGAGTCGCAGGGCATCGCCGCCTCGGCGGCCGCGCTCGACGCGACGTACCGGCAGGTAAGTGGTTGAGGTCGTGCGACGTTTCGAACGGGTGCGCAATGTTACGGGCGAGAGCCGGCTGGCTCGATAACGGATGGTACGAGGACGCTGATTCATGAACGTCAAGAGTTTGGACGTCAAGCTGGCCAAGATCAAGGCCGATCCGGCATGCCGTGAGTTCATCATCGCCGACGCCAAGGACGCCGACATGGGCTTCGGCATCGCCTCGCCGGGCAAGTCGCCGGAACATCATACGCAGGAAGGCAAGTTCCGCTCGCTGCCTGAGTACCGCGAATGCATCCGCCAGGTCGTTCAACAGGGACTCGTCGACATCATGCTGATGTCCGCCCACACGAACGACCTGCTGACGATCAAGGAAAGACTTTTCGATCACTCGCACATCACGCCCGCGGGGCGTGCCAACGATACCACCGACATTCACGTCGCCCGCAACGGCGTCTACACGTCGACCCCCTCGCAACCGTTCCGGTCGACCACCATCGACCACATCCAGTGCGGCAAGGTTGCCTGCGAGGAGAGCGAACGCGTGCAGGGCGCGAACCTCGGCCTGTACAGCGTGACGTTCAACAACGATCTCGAACACGATCGCCGCACGCTCGATGCATACAAGGCGTTCCGCCTCGAAGCCGAGGCGAAGGGCTTCCGCCACTTCCTCGAGGTCTTTGATCCCAACGCCCCGCTGAATGCCATCGACGGCGACAAGATCGGCGACTTCATTAACGACATGATTGTGCGGTCGCTGGCGGGCGTTCCGAACGCGGGTCGTCCGCTATTTTTGAAGATGGTTTACCACGGACCGCAATCGACGGAAGAACTGGCCGCCTACGATCCGCAACTCGTCATCGGTATTCTCGGCGGATCTTCGGGCACGACCTACGACGCTTTCAAGCTCATCAGCGAAGCACAGAAGTACGGTGCTCGCGTCGCCCTCTTCGGCCGCAAGATCAACAACGCGGAGAATCAACTGGCCTTCGTGGAAATGCTTCGGCGGATCGTGGATGGCCAGATTACGCCGGAAGAGGCGGTTCGCGCCTACCACGGCATTCTGCAGGGACTCGGCATCCGCCCCTACCGCAGCCTGGAAGAGGACATGCAGATCACGACCGGCGTGATGAGCTACGGTGGCGGGGGTGGGCAGGTCACCGTGCCTGCGGCAGTCCCTGCGACTTCCTCGTCGAACAAGCCCTCTGCCGCCACGGCGACCTCCAACCGACCCGCTGCAGGCGCCTCGTCCGCCTCCCCTGATTTCGGTGCGATGTCCGCCGCGGAGCGCCTCGCGTATCACCGCCGGCGCATCGCCGGGCTCTGATCGGATCGCCAACGATCCGGATCTCGCTCCCCTCCCCCTGTTGACGAACCGCGCCGGCGGTTATAATGCCGTCATCAATCATAAAGGAGTGACATGCTCATGCGAAAAACCACGCTCAAACTCTACAGCTGGAGCCTGCCCCTGATGCTCCTGCCGATCATGGATTTCAGTTTCGGCCAGATCCCCGCGTGGCTGAAGGGCACTGAATTCCGCGGCATCATGAATGGATTGCTGACCGAACTGTTCACCAGCCTCGCCGATGTCTTCATCTTGATTTTCGTGGACGGCATCTTCGGTTCGAGTCTCAGCGGCTGAGCATCCTTCGTTCCCCGTTCCATCCGCGGAACGCTCATGATGACCGGTCCCGCTGCAGCGCACCCCGCGCTTACGTTTCCCGACTCTCCAGGAACGATAGCAGGATGATCTGTGCTGCAATTGCGTCCTGACGTGCCTTCTTCTGATCCCGTGTCAATTCGCGTTCGGCCAAACGCTGATCGGCGGCATGCGATGTGAGTCGCTCGTCGTGGAGATGCACGCGCGAGCATTCATCCGATTTGCCGATGCCGAGCTTTCGTTCGAGCGTTTCCGCCAGCCCGCGGCAGAATTGCGCCTGCGGGCCTTCCGAGCCGTCCATGTTCAGCGGCCACCCGACGACGATTTCATCCGCGCCGTACTCCTCCGCCACCTCCAGGATCACCCGCGCGTCGGCCTCATGCGACCCCCCGGCGGGAACAATCTTCAGCGGCGAAACAACGCCGCCGGCATCGCCCACCGCCAAGCCGATTCGCTTCGATCCTACATCGACGCCCAGGTAGCGTATGGCCATCGGTCACCCGTCCGACTGCGATGCGGACTGCCCCTGACGCGGCCCGACCAGTTCGATCATGTTGCCATCCGGGTCGCGCAGTACCGCGAGCCAGATGCCCTTACGCAGTTCCGGCGGCATTTCCGTCGGCCCGCGCGCGATCGGGTGAGCCCCTGCCGCCTCCGCCTTGGCCAGGGCGGCGTCGATATCCGCCACGCGAAGCGTGAGATAACGCACACCACGTACGGTATGAATATAACTCGTGTCGCAGCACATCACCGCATCGGAGAACTGGATCAGCTTGATCTTCGTGGCGGGGTCGGTGCCCGGCAGGTGCAGGACTTCCGCCTTGAACGGACGCATGTTCGTCAAGCCCGACTCGAACCCCATGTCCGCGGGCACTTCGAACGACGACACGTGTTCGAAACCCAGCACGTCGCGATAGAACGCGATCGCGCGCTCCGTGTTGCTGACCACGAGACCGATGTCAATGATTCCGCTGGTGTAACTGCTCATGATTGATCCTTCATACGAACTTGCCACAACCGCCGAAGGCAAATGAGGAATGACTCATGTCGAATGCCGATGGAATGCCGACATCGTGCATCGGCCTTCGCACATTCCTCATACGTACCGCTCGCCGTGGGCTTCCTTCACCTTTTCCACGAGCGCCTTGATATTCTGTGCATCCTCACGCCGGCAGACGACCGTGGCGTCCTCGGAATGAATCACCACCAGGTCGCGGCAGCCGACCAGCGCCACGAGGTGATCGTCCTCGCCGACCACGATATTGCCTTCGGCGTCCAGTGTCATCACGTTGGGTGCGGCTTGCGTGTTCCCGGCAGCGTCGGCCTGGAAAACGTCCGCCAGCGACGTCCATGACCCGACGTCGAGCCACGTGCACGGCATCGCTACGCACGCCACCCGGTCGGCCTTCTCCATGATCGCAAAATCCACCGAGATCTTCGGCAGCGCTTCGAACCGTGCCCGCACCTGATCGGCCTGGGCGGTATCGGTGAAGTCCCGCGTCACCTCGGCCAGCCCGGCGGCGATCTCCGGCTGATGCTTGCGGATCTGCTCGAGGATCGTGGGGATCCGCCAGCAGAACATCCCGCTGTTCCAGTAGTACTCCCCGGAGGCGTAGTACTGCTCGGCCGTCGTCTTGTCCGGCTTCTCCTTGAACTGACGGATGGCGTAGACGCCATCGGCCAGTGCGTCGCCGCGATGCACATAGCCGTAACCCGTGTGCGGTTCGGTCGGCTGAATCCCGAAGGTGATCAGCGCGTCGTCGTACGTTTCCGCCGCGTCGAAACCCCGCGCGACGGTCTGGGCGAAAACGTCGAGCGGACGGATGATGTGGTCGGCGGTAAAAATCCCCATCGTGCCGTCGGGATCACGCTCCGCGAGCAGATGCGCCGCCAGCCCCACGGCGTTGGCGGTGTCGCGGGCGCAAGGTTCGGCCATGAAGTTCTCCGCCGGCATCTCCGGAAGTTCCTCGCGCATGGCGGGCACGTATGCCCCGCCGGTGATGATATGCACGTGCTCAGCGCCCACCACCGCCTCGAGCCGCTCGAAGGACAGCCGCAGCAGCGACTTGCCGTCGAAGATGCGCATCAACTGCTTCGGGCGACGCCGCCGGCTCAACGGCCACAACCGCGTCCCCGATCCCCCCGCCATGATCACCGCGTGACGCATGCCGCGCCTCCTTACATGGGAAGAATCACATCATCCAACGGCCGTTCCGAAAGGACGGGTTGTTGGATGGCCACAAAAAGCACAAGAGACACAAAAAAGAATCCTGTTCTTATCTTCTTTTCCTTTATGTGATTTCTGTGCCTTTTGTGGCGATCTCTTCCCCTCAAGCCTACTCAGAACGGCGCGTCCTCGCCATCCAGATCGCCCAACTCATCCATGTCCACCACTTCCAGATCGACATACTCCAGCACCAGCGTCACCAGCCCCTGGTCGCGGAAATGAATCCGCGCGTGCGTCTCGCCGCGGCTGTAATACGCCGACTCGACGCGGCCGATACCGTAATCCGCGTGCCGCACGATCTGCCCCTGACGCCACATGCGCGTGTCCACGCTTCGCTTCGACGGCTTCGACGCGGGCACGTGGTCGGACCGCCGGATCGTGCCGTCCAGATCGAAGCTCACGAACTCGACCTCGTCGGCCGGCAGTTCCGTCAGGAACCGGGAACGCGTCGTCCGCATCGATCGCCCGCGTACTTCACGCCATTGGGCGCACAGCATCGTCAGCTTCTTCCGCGCTCGCGTCATGCCGACAAAACAGAGCCGCCGCTCTTCCTCGATGTCGTCGCCCTCCCCTTCGCCCTCGAACGTCTCGTTCTGCAGGCTGCGCTCGTGCGGAAGCAGTCCGCGCTCGACGCCGATCATGTAGACGTGATCGAACTCGAGCCCCTTGGCGGCGTGCAGCGTCATCAGCGTGACCGCCCCCATCTCCGGGTCGATGGCGTCCACGTCGCTGATGAGACTGATCTGCGTCAGCCACTCGGTCAGCGAACTCTCGTCGTCGGCTTGCTGGCGATCATATTCAGCGGCGGCGGTGATGAGTTCGCCCACGTTCGCCGCCGCATCGTCATCTCCATCCTTGTGCCACATCGCCGCCAACCCGCTGTGCTCGATCACGAACTCCAGCGTGGCCTGCATGCTCGATGTCTCCGCCACTTTGCGGATTTCGTCCATCAATGCCGCAAAGGTCTGCAGTTTTTTCAATGCCCGCTTGATGTCCGGGATGGCAGTCGGGTTGGCGATGGCGTCCATCGGGGTGATGCTCTGACGCTGCGCGTGCGCCAGGATCCGTTCCACCGTCGTCTTGCCGAGACCGCGCGCGGGGGTGTTGATGATCCGCGCGAACGACACCGCGTCCTGCGGGTTGGCGACGACACGCAGGTACGCCAGTACATCCTTGATTTCCTTGCGATTGTAAAACGCGACGCCCCGGGCCACCTGGTACGGAATGCCCGCGTCGATCATCGCCGCTTCGACGTTCCGCGACAGCGAATTCACGCGGTAGAACACCGCCACCTCGTGCAGCGATCCACCTTCTTCCATGGACGATTGTATGGCGGCGGCGACATAGCCCGCCTCTTCGTGCGCGTTGCCCGCCTCGACCACCGTCACCGGAGGGCCTTCCTCGTTCTGCGTGTACAACCCCTTGATCTTGCGCTGCGTGTTGTTGGCGATCAGCGCGTCGGCGGCGCGAAGAATCTGCGGGGTCGACCGATAGTTCTGCTCCAGCCGGACGACCTTCACCTCGGGGAAGTCGTCCTCGAACTTGAGGATGTTGTACAGATTGGCTCCGCGCCACCCGTAGATGGATTGGTCCGGATCGCCGGTGACGCAGAGGTTTTCGTGCTCCAGTGCCAGCCCCCGGGCGATCAGGTACTGCGCAATGTTCGTATCCTGGTACTCATCCACGAGGATGTAGCGGTGCCAGTACTGGATCTCGTGCCGCGCATCACCATCGTTGCCCAGGAGCTGCGCGAACTTCACCAGCAGATCGTCGAAGTCCAGCGCGTTCTGCTCGCGCAGGACTTCCTGGTAAGCGGCATACACGGCAGCGACCTTTTGATCCTGCCATTGCCCCGAGTCTTCGGCATCCTCCGCCATCCGCTCCGGGGAGATCATGTCGTTCTTCGCGTTGCTGATCCGGCCCAGCGCCTTGCCCGGCGTGAGATTCTCCGTGCTGATCTCCGTGCGCTGCAAGGCCTCCTTCACGGCGGCGGTCTGATCGGCCATGTCGAAGATCGTGTAGTTCGGCTGAATACCCGCGCGCTCGGCGTAGCGGCGCAACTGCGCCGCGCAGAAGGAATGAAACGTCGTGCAGGTCACCGGAAACGGTAGATTGAACGCCGTCATCCGCGTGGCCATTTCCCGGGCCGCCTTGTTGGTGAAGGTGACCGCCAGGATGAAACGCGGCTCGGTGACGGTCCGCGCGAGGTAGGCCGCCCGGCGCGTGACCACGCGCGTCTTCCCGCTTCCCGGCCCCGCCAGGACCAGCAACGGACCGTCCGTATGCGTCACCGCCTCGATCTGCGCATCCGTCAAGCCGTCAAGCAGTTCGTCCGTGTTCATCGTCCTCCCTGACACTGCCGCCATAGGCGACTCTCGCTCTATGAAAACGTGGTTTGAGAATCACAGCCTTTGCGCGGTACGATGATAGAGGAAATGACGGTCGCGCGCAAACAGCCCCTTACCGAGGAACCCCATGCCTCCGTTTGACAAAGAAATCCAAGCCGATCGACGCCTGCTCATGCTGGCCGAATCGGATAACGTGGCCATCGCCACCGAAGCGCTTGACGCCGGCGATCGCCTGATGACCGCCGGTGGAGATGAACTGGAACTCAAGAACGCCATCGGTCGCGGCCACAAGGTGGCACTTGTCGATCTCTCCCCTGGAAACAAGATCCTCAAGTACGGCGTGAGCATCGGCTCGGCAACGTGCGCCATCGCGCGCGGGGAACACGTCCACACGCACAACCTCGCCAGCGACTACATCCCCATCGTGACCTACAGCGACCACGACCCGCAGAAAGGACGCCGCTCATGAAAGGCTATCTCCGCGACGACGGACGCAAGGGCATCCGCAATGTGCTGGTGGTGGCATACCTGGTGGAGTGTGCCCATCATGTCGCGCGGGAGATTGTGGCGGAGTTCCGCGACAAGGACGTGCACCTGATCGGCTTTCCCGGCTGCTACCGCAACGACTATGCCACGCGCATGATGGAAACGCTCTGCACGCATCCCAACGTCGGCGGCGTACTCCTCGTCTCGCTCGGCTGCGAGGGATTCGACCGGGCGGACCTGAAGCAGGTCGTCCGCGCGTCCGGCCGCCCCGCCGAAACGGTGGTCATCCAGAACACCGGCGGCACGCGAAAGACGATCGATGCCGGCCGTGCCTGGGTACGCGAGACGCTGCCGAAGCTCGATGACGTCCGCCAGGTGGAGATGGGCATCGACGAGTTGGTCGTCGGCACGATCTGCGGTGGATCCGACGCCACCAGTGGACTGACCGCCAACCCCGCCATCGGCCGGGCCTTCGATATGCTGGCGGAGAATCACGCCGCCGTCATCTTCGAGGAGACCGGTGAACTGATCGGCTGCGAGGGGTTCATGGCCGACCGGGCCGCGTCAACGGAACTCGGCCGCGAACTGGTCGCGTCGGTCACCAAGGCGGAGAAGTACTATCGCGTACTCGGCCAGAGCAGCTTCGCTCCGGGCAACGCCGATGGCGGCATCACCACGCAGGAGGAAAAGTCCCTCGGGGCGTACTCCAAGAGCGGGACGTCTTCGATCGTCGGCCTGCTCAAGCCGGGCGATCTGCCCCCGCGCGGCGGACTGTACCTGCTGGATGTCGTGCCGGATGGCGAGGTGCGCTACGGCTTTCCGAACATCGTGGACAACGCCGAGATCGTCGAGCTGATCGCCTGCGGCTCGCACGTGATCCTCTTCTCGACCGGGCTCGGCTCGGTGGTCGGCTCGGCCATCGCGCCGGTCATCAAGATCTGCGCGAACCCGGACACCTATGCCCGCATGAGCGACGACATGGACGTGAACGCCGGGCGGATTCTTGAAGGCCAGGCGGATCTCGACGATGTCGGCCGGGAGATCCAAGACCTGACGCTGTCCGTAGCGGCAGGACATCGCACCGCCAGTGAGCAGCTCGGCCACCAGGAATTCATCCTGACGTACAAGTCGTTCGAGCCGGTCGGCCCGGCGTGCCTGCCCGTCGCGCGATGAGGGTTCGTGGTCGTTCCTGTATAATCGTTGATCACGTTTGATTGCTATCGCCGGGGGAACGGGGGTTGAAGTCAACGACCTGATCGGGGGCCTCGCGACGATATGGACGATACATCCGCATCTCCAGCCGAACCACCTCATGTCTATCGGCGCGCGATGATATGGCGCTTGTTCAGCCTCGCCGGTGGTGGGTTATTGGCGGCGACATTCTTCATGCCGGCCATCGAAGGATGCAGTGAGCCGGTTGTTCCTTTCGAGATGACCATGGAATACGGGAAGGATATCACACGGGATCTGCGGGATCCGACATCTTCGTTCCCCTGGTCACAATTCATCTTTGTTTTCTACGTCCTGGTCGCGGCCTATTTGTTCGGACTACTGGCGGCGATGAGTGCGGTGTCTCGATTGCGACGTGGAATGAGAATCCCGGTCTTCCCCGGAATCCTCATTCTGTTTTTCGTCTTCATACTCGCAGGTGGTCTGTGTACCCTGACAGGAATCGCCATCTGGCGGAATGGTATCACGATGATCCTCCAATTGGACAATTCGGATCCTTTCCTGGGCTGGTACCCTCTCGTGACGATCGTTGGATTGCCGCTTCTGCTGATGATCCTGCTCATCAGGTCGGTACTTCGCCGCCAGCCGGGCAATCTGAGCATCATCTTTGTTCTGGGTATTTTCGCAGTTTATTGGTTTTCACGTTTCTACTTTCTTTCACTCTTGGATGATAACGACTACTACGGTATCCATCTCTCCTTCGCCGCCTCGCTGATGATCGTCGTGTCCACCTTCGGCGAAGCCCGCGTCATGGACCAACGATCCTGGTGGCGCGTGCTCCTCGGCCTGATGATCGGCAATGCTCCGAAGGAACACAGACGTGCCGGCATCTGCCCGCAGTGCGGCTACTACCTCTACGGCTTGACCGAACAGCGCTGCCCGGAGTGCGGGCGGGCCTTCACGTTCGAAGAACTTGAGTCGACGCCCGAAGCGCTGGGCTTCCACTTTGCTCAATCAGAGACCGCCGATTGATTCAGCGTGTACCCCCTCATGGAAATAAAAAAACCGAATGCCGCATTGGCATTCGGTTTCATAATATCGTCGCTGATAAGCCTGTCGCCTGAGCGGGCGAGTTCAGCGCCGTCGGCGCCGGGCAATGAGCCCCGCGAAACCGATCCCCGCCAGCATCAGCGTGGTCGGTTCGGGAATGACGAACTCCAGACCCGACAAGCCACCCGTCTTGGTCGTGCCGACGGATGACAGGTTGCCCGATCCGGTATCAAGCGTGTACAGCAGGTCCGTCGAATTCGAACCGCCGTCGGCCACGAAGAGCATGCCCGTCGAGGGATGGAAGTCCATGCCGACGTATTCGCCCAGCGGACTGCTCAGCGGCGTCGTCGAGATGATAGCGGCGTTCGCCGGGTCGATTTCGTACAGCGAATCCGTCACCGAGTCGATCACGTACAGTTGGCCGTTATCATTAAAGGCCATGCCCGATGGATCGCTCAGACCGATCATGTCACCGATATCGGTGAAACTGCCGTCGGTCGGATCCACGGTGTAAAGCGCGTTGCCTGCGAATCCGATGGCGTACATCGTGCCGCTGATCGGATCGAAGTCGATGTCGCCCTCACCGAACGGCGAATTGACGAGTGACACGAAGGCCCCCGCGCCGTCGGCGGGATTGATCGCGTAGATGAATTCGGTGTTGGTCAGACCGTAGAGGATGTCGGTCGGCGAGTTGGCGATCCCCGCGAAGCCGGCGGGATCGTCCCCGCGGCCGTTGCTGGCCAGCCCCGTCGTCGTATCGACATCGTAGAGGTTCTTGAGATCGTCCGTTCCGTACAGGATGTGCCCCGCCACGGAAACCGGGCCGGGCGACAGTACCGCCACGATCGCCCCAATAATACAGATTACACCAAAATGCCTCATTTCCATTCCTTCCGTCTAGGCCCCGGGGGTTCGGTCAAAGAATTCCGAATGTGGGGAGAATGACAGCCCCGCGTCGCAGGGCCTCCTACCTCGTCAGACAATCATATCCTCAAACCGGGTGAGAATTCCAGAACTCCGGCCCTGCCCTCTGTAAAAATAGCGCTAATTGAGAAAATAGGGGTTCCTTCACCCCACGGGGCCACATTATGGGAATTGGGCCTGCTGCCCCAGATCGCCACGCATGGCCCGCCATCCGGCTTCATTCCGAGTTACCGGAAGCGCGAGCCTCCCCCAGAGCATCCTCCAACGCGTCCAGTGAGCGAGGCCAGTCCTCCTTGAGCAGTCGCGAAAGGGATCTGTCGGCCAGGATCCGCCCTCCCGTCTGGCAGGTGGGGCAGTAATTGGTCTCGTTCTCGGCGTAGCGAATTCGCTGAACCGGCGAAGAGCATACGGGGCACTGCATTTTGTAGCGGCCGTGCACGGCAAATCCTTCCCGGAAGGCGGTCACCTGTCCCGGACCGGGAAAGCGATCGCCGAACTGCTCCCTGAGCCGCTGCGTCCACTCCTTGAGCGTTGAATTCGTGGCGTGGAAGAGCCGATCGACTTCCTCGCCCGACAGGCGTCGGGTCAGCTTGAGCGGGGAGAGGCGGGCGGCATGCAGGATCTCGTCGGAGTAGGCGTTGCCGATTCCGCTGTACAGCCGGGGGTCGGTCAGGGCGCGCTTGAGGGTATGGTTCTCCGACTGCAGACGAGCCTGGAAGGCGTCGGGCGTAGCCTCGAGCACGTCCAGACCTCCTCGATCGTGCCGGCGGAGTGCCTCTTCGTCAGCTTCGATGTGAAGCGACGAGCGCTTCTTCGTGCCCGCCTCGGTCATGATCAATGTCCCGGTCGGAAACGTCATCGCCGCCAGGTTGATCTTGCCCGCGCCGTGCGGCGGCGTCGCGCTCCAGCGGAACCGGCCGCTGATCATGAGATGAAATACCGCGAAGCAGCCGTTCTCGAAACCGAGGACGATGCGCTTGCCGAGGCGGCGAACAGCTACGATACGTTGGACAAGGAGGGACTCGACCGGAGGTTCCACCGTGCGTAGGAGAAACGGATTCATCAGCCGGAAGGCTTCGAGCGGTTGATCGACGATCCGATTGCGGAGCGCTTCGCAGTAGATCTCCACGTCCGGCAGTTCCGGCATGACTCAGCCTCCCCGATAGACTGAAACGAGGCTCAGCTTTTCCGCTTCTTGTCGATCCACTTGCGAAGCTGCGTCGGCGTGAACGTATTCAACACGCGTTCCTTGGTGACCCAGCCGCGCCGGGCAGTGATGACGCCGAGTTCCATCTGCTCGAGCTGGTCGGGATGGTGGCTGTCAGTATTGATGCTGATCCAGCACCCGGCGTCCATTGCCATCCGCGCGTGAACGTCCTTGAGATCGAGGCGTTTCCAGGAGGCATTGATCTCGAGGGCCGTGCCGGTCTCGGCGGCGGCGGCGACTACCTGCTGCCAGTCAATCTCCATCGCATCCCGCTGGCCGAGCAACCGGCCTGAAGGGTGCCCCAGCACGCACACGTGTGGATTCTCGATGGCCGAAAGGCAGCGCTGGGTCTGGGATTTGATGTCACGCCCCTGGGCGGAATGGATACTCGCAACGACCCAGTCCAGTTCGGCCAGGACATCATCCGGATAATCAAGCGAACCGTCGGGAAGGATATCGCACTCCGTCCCCGCCAGGATCGTGATCCCCTTGATCTCGTCGTTCGCCTTGCGAATCGCTTCCACGTGGCTGAGCAGCCGGTCCGTATCGAGCCCGTTGGCGATCACGGAGCTGCGGGAATGGTCCGTGATGGCGATCATTTTGTACCCGCGTGCCTTGGCCGCCTCGGCCATCTCGGCGATCTCCGCCTTGCCGTCGCTGGCGGTCGTGTGCATGTGCAGGTCACCGCGGATGTCGTCGAGCGTGATCCATTCCGGAATCGACTCGGCCGCGAGATCGAACTCACCGCGATCCTCGCGCAGCTCCGGAGACACCATTGTGACGCCCAGCTTCTTGTAGATGCCGGCTTCATCCTTGCCGGCGATGGACTTCTCCTTGTCGTCGAAGAGGCCGTACTCGTTCAGCCGCCACTTTTTGCGGATAGCGATCTCCCGCAGTCGCACGTTGTGCTCTTTCGAGCCGGTGAAGTACTGCAGTGCCGCCCCGAACGATTCGGTTGGCACCACGCGAAGGTCGACCTGCAGATCGCCGCCCTGCGGATGTTCGATGAGAATCGAGCCCTTGGTATCGCCGGCGGCAAGCACGCGCTTGACCTGCGGCAGTGACGTAAACGACTCAACCACCGCCGGGCCGTGCTCGGCATCGCAGAGCAGATCGACGTCGCCGATGGTCTCGCACCCGCGCCGCAGGGAGCCGGCGATCTCCACCCGCTTCACGCCGTCGATCTTCGCCACCTCCTCCTGAAGCATCAGTGCCACCGGTCGCGCGAGTCCGAGAGGCGTGCGCCCGGAAGAACTCTCGAGGAAGGCAATGCCTGATTGGATGTTCTCCGCCGTCTTCTTGCCGAACCCCGACAGCGCCGCCACCTTGCCTTCATCCAGCGCCTTCTTCAGGTCGTCGAGGTTCTCGATCTTCAATTCCTCGTGAAGCTGCTTGATCTTTTTCGGCCCCAGGCCCGGGATCCCCAGCAGCGACGGCAATGCCTCGGGCACCTTGTCCAGCAGTTCCTGGTGCAGGCCGATCCGGCCCGACTCGAGGTACTCCTTGATCTTCTTGATGGAGCTTTCCCCCACACCCTCGATGCTCTTCAATTCACCCTCGGCGGCCAGCTCCGCCACGTCGCCGCGCACATCCTTCAGCGCCCGGGCAACACGACGATACGAATTCACGCGGAATCGATCACCGCCGGTGATCTCCAGGAGATCCCCGATCTCGTCAAAGATGCGTACCAGTTCCTTGTTCGTCGACATCCCAGCTCGCTCGTTGATGGCCTTGTACCGATTCCCAATGCGAGGCATGCTCGAATTGACACCCTCGAATCGAACCTCGTATTATAACGAGATTGTGAACCCACCGGCACGGCCCGGCAACAGGATTGGATCAAAATTCATGTCCGTCACCCTTACGGAACTCGCGGATTTTATCTCGTCTCAAGGATTGCCCTGCGATATCGACGGCGATGCCGACGCGTCCGTGACTTCCGTCGCGACGCTCGAGGAAGCACGTGAGGGTCAGCTCAGTTTCCTGTCGAATCCCAAGTACGAAAAGGGACTCCAGACGACCGGCGCCTCGGCGGTGCTCGTCCGGCCGGAGATCGAGGTCACGCGGGAGATCAATCTGCTGCGCACACGCGATCCCTACGCGGCCATCACCGCCGCCATCGTGAAGATCCACGGGTATCGGCGTCATCCGGAGTGGGGCATCAGCCCGCGGGCCCACATTCACGAGTCCGCCACCATCGGCGATCGAGCCAACATCGCGCCCGGTGTGCACATCGAAGGGGACGTCGAGATCGGGGAAGATGCCACGATCTATCCCGGCGCGTACATTGCCCGCGGGTGCCGCATCGGCCGGCAGGTCACGCTCTATCCCAACGTGGTGATCTACGACGGGTGCCGCCTCGGCGACCGGGTCACGATTCACGCCGGCAGCATCATCGGCGAAGACGGGCTCGGCTACGCACCGGTGAACAAGAAATGGGTGAAGATTCCGCAGGTCGGCAACGCCATTCTGGGCGACGATGTGGAGATCGGCGCGAACTGCACCATCGATCGCGCCACGCTGGGCAGCACTTTGATCGGGGCGGGGACCAAGTTCAGCAATCTTATCGCCATCGGACACGGCACGAAGGTCGACGAGGACTGCCTGTTCGTCGCACAGGTCGGGATCGCCGGTTCCGTGACGGTCGGCAAGCACGTGACCATTGCCGGGCAGGCCGGCGTGGTCGGACACATTCACATCGGAGATGACGCCACCATCGCCGCCAAGGCGGGCGTCTCCAACTCCGTGGAGCCGAACACCACCGTCCTCGGCCAGCCGGCGGTGCCCATCAACGAGTGCAAGCGCCAGTTCGCGGTCATTCAGCGGCTCCCCGATCTGAAGAACGAAGTCAAACGACTCCGCCGCGAAGTCGAGACCCTCAAGCGACGCATCGATGGTACGGAACAGTGAGCGGGCGACTGCGACGCGGCTCGATTCCTGATTCGCCGTAAATGAATCGTACTGGATCATGACAGACTCCCTCGATCACGCCTTGGGCATCATCGCAGGAGCGGGACGGTTTCCGTTTCTTGTCGCCGAGGGCGCGCGCCGCGCCGGCCGTCCCGTGGTGATCGTCGGTCTGCGGGGTCTGGCTGATCCGTCTTTACGCGACGTGGCCGATCGCTTCTACTGGTCGGGCATCGTGAGGCTGGGCGCCTGGATCCGCATTTTCCGCCGTTGGCGGGTGCGCGAAGCGATCATGGCGGGCTCGGTGCGCAAGTCGGAGATGTACGGTCGATTCCGCCTGATCCGGTACCTTCCGGATTGGACGAGCTTCCGGCTCTGGTTCTTCGAGGTGGCCGACCGCCGGAACGACACGATCCTGCGTGCGACCGCCGACAAACTCGCCTCCAAGGGAATCGTCTTGACCAACTCCGTCCACTACTGCTCCGAACACATGCCGGGCACAGGCGTGCTGACGCAGCGCAAGCCCACGCCTCCGCAGCAGCGCGATATGGAATTCGGGTGGTCGATCGCCAAGGAGATGGGACGCCTGGACATCGGTCAGTCCATCGCCGTCAAGGAGCAGGAGGTCATCGCCGTGGAGGCGATCGAGGGCACCGACCGCATGATCGAGCGTGCCGGGGACCTTTGCCGCCAGGGCGGATGGATGCTCATCAAGGTAGCCAAGCCGAACCAGGATCTCCGCTTCGACGTGCCGACTGTCGGTCCGGACACGATCGACAACCTGCATCGAAACGGGGCCCGCGCACTTGTGATCGAGGCCGACGCCACACTCGTCATCGATCGGGAAACGCTGGTCCGGCGCGCGGATGAACTCGGAATCGTTGTGATGGCGCACGCCGCCGAAGACTCCAAGCCGAACACCGGGACGACTCATGGCCAAACCGCTGAATGAAGACGACATCCAGACCGCCGAAAACATCTTCCGCGAGTTTCTTCGTGACCGCGGGTTGAAGTACACCCCGGAGCGGAAGAAACTGCTCCGCGCCGTGCTCAGCACCGAAGAACATTTCGAAGCCGAGCAGTTGCTGATTTCCATCCGCCAGCAGGGCACGCGTGTCGCCAAGGCCACCATCTACCGAACACTTCCGCTCCTGGTCCAGTGCGGGATCATCAAGCAGGTGCAGTTCGGTGATAACCTCGCGCGCTACGAACACACCTTCGGCGAGGATCCCCACGATCACATGGTCTGCCAGCGCTGCCGACGGATCATCGAGTTCGACAGCGGTGACGTGGTGCGTCTCCGGACGGTCCTGGCGGCCCGGCACAAGTTCCACAGCACCGGGCACCGCTTTCAGATTACCGGACTCTGTTGGGATTGCGTTCAAGCGTGCCCGGTCGGGCAGCGGCCGTTCGTCCCGGACGAGGATGAGGAATCCTGATGGAAATAGTAACCGGGTGGGTCGTAAGTCAGCTATGCAAGACTCGGCAGGGTGACGTTTGGAACGCGCGGAGGCTTCCTGCCGACTTGCCTCGGGAAGTCACTGCTTAGCAGAGCGCCGCGTAGACCAGGATCGTCATTATGATGATCCTGAGCCGGTTCGAGATGTAACTGTCAATGCTGAGGGCCAACGTGGTCACGACTGAACTCCTTCGTGCTTGGAAACGTTGACTGCGTGTCTCCGTGGAGAAAATGGGCACGGACCATTCCGGGAGTGAAACATGGCCCCGGCAGCGGACAACCGGGATTAAGCTCTTCCCAGGCAATGACTTACGTTGATCATTCCCGGACGTTAAAATAGGCATTCTGTGTGGAATGTGTGGCCTGATGCTCGACAGAGGCTTTGCCGGAGGCGTGGCGCAGTCCTCGGAGACTCATAACCATCTGTGAAGAATGGACTTAATCCATTGATGCGGGCAATCCACACGGATGGCTGGGAGTCGCACCGCATGTGGGCCGGCAAATTCGCCGGAGGGGAGAGTTGGACGTGAAATCGGTGTATGGCGTGGATGAACTGATCGGGCTGTTCCGCGAAGAGGTCCTTCAGAAGGAACAGGAAGGCGCGAACGTCAAGGGCTGGCTGGGCCGGTTGCGGCAGGCGGGGAAGGACCCGGGCAAGATCGAAAAGCTCTACGACCGGCTGGCGAAGGTCGCACCGCCCGAGGCGGTCGAAGCGCGCGAGCCGAGCGACCTGGCGTCGATCCGCAAACTTCGTCCGCGCGGCCCGCGCAAGCTCAAGTCGATCCCGTCCAAGGCCCGGCTGCGCGATCGTTTGCGCGGGGCGATGCTGGCGCGCTGTGCCGGGTGCCAGCTTGGCAAGCCGGTGGAAGGCTGGGGACGTGAGCGGATCGAGAAGTCGCTGCGGAAGGACCGGCGGTGGCCGCTGGATTTCTACTTCCGGGAATCGACCATCAAGATCGGCAAGCCGATCAACCCGAAGGCGGGCGTGGGTTGGTGCACGCTGGGCCACTTCGACTGCATGGAGCGCGACGACGACATCGATTACACGATCCTCGGCGTGCACTACCTGCGCGAGTATGGCCGGAAGTTCACGACGCTGCACGTCGCCGACGCGTGGCGTGAGCGGCTCCCCTACCACATGACCTACACCGCCGAGCGCATGGCGTACAAGAACCTCGTCAACGCTGTTCCGCTGGACCAGGTGGCGGTCTATCGGAATCCGTTTCGCGAGTGGATCGGGGCGCAGATTCGCGCGGACGGTTTCGGGTACTGCGCGGCGGGAATGCCGCAACTGGCGGCCGAGTTCGCGCATCGCGACGCCGCCCTCTCGCACGTGAAGAACGGGATTTACGGAGAGATGCTCTTCGCCGCGATGATCGCCGCCGCGGCGGTGTGTGATGACCTCGACGAGGTAATCGATATCGGGATGTCGGAGATCCCCGCCGAGTGCCGGTTGGCGCATGCCGTTCGCGATGTGCGGCAATGGTGCAGTGAGAATCGGAATTGGGACGACACACTCGACGCCATCGCCGACGCGTTCGGGCATTACAACTGGGTGCACACGATCAACAACGCGGCGGTGGTCATCATGGCATTGAAGTACGGTAAGATGAACCTGGGCAGGACGATCTCGCTGGCGGTGATGGGCGGCTGGGACACGGACTGCAACGGGGCCACCGCCGGGTCGGTGCTGGGGGCGATGCTCGGCGCCGACGCCCTGCCGAAGAAGTGGATCAAACTGTTGAACAATCGCCTGCGTTCATTCGTCGTGGGTTATGACAACTGGGCGATCACGGACGTGGCGGACCTGGCACTGGAGATTCATGGGACGCTGCGGAAGTAGCGAGGCACGCGCGTTGCTGAGTCTCCACGGGGTATCACTCACGGGGAACTGCCATTGGGTTGCTGTCGGATCAAGTCGAAGCTGACCGGGCGTTCGCGCGGCGCGATTCAGGACGCGATCCTGCGCGACGTGTACGAACTCGGCCCGCGAGCGGCGTTTCGCAACGTGCGGCATCGATTGCATGGCCGCGTGCTGGAAGTCGGTTGCGGGACGGGCGTGCTGTTCGAGGAGTATCCGGCCGAGACGGAGGTCTGCGCGATCGAGCCGGATGCGGATTTCCTACCTCTGGCGGCGACGAACGCGCAAGCCGCGACCGCGAATATCTCCGTGGTTCGTGGCGACGCACAGTCGCTGCCTTTTGCCGATGCGTGTTTCGACGGCGTGGTGCTTCACCTGGTCATATGCAGTGTCAACGATCCGGAGAAAGGCCTGCGTGAAGTGATGCGCGTGCTGAGACACGGTGGCGTGATCTACGTGTACGAGCATGTGCTGGCGAAGTCGGTGGCGTTTCGCGCCTTACAGCACGTGACGTCTCCGCTGTGGACGTGGATGGCGGAGGGCTGCCGCTGGAACCGGGCGACGGACGTGCTGCTCCGCGCGTTGCCGGTTCGATGGGAACTCGATGAACGCATCGGCCTGAAGAAAGGCATCCTCCCGGCATTGCCGATCGCGCGTATGCTCGGTACGCGACAGTATGCCTGACCGTCACGCGTGGGCGACCACCCCGTCGCCGGGCACGTCTTCGCGGAGATACCCCAATTGCTTGCCCTGCCAGGTGTCGCGCTCGGCGAGGCGGCGACGGATGTCGGCGATGATGCCGGGCTTGTCGAGGCACCATTGCGGGGCGATGAGGACGTCCGGCGGCGCGTCGGCGTGCATGCGCTGGACGACGATCGACGGCGGAAGTCGCTCGAGCATATCGGCGACGAGGTCGACGTACCGCTCGCGTTCGAGCACGGCGATCTCCCCGCGAGCGAATTGGCCGGCCATGACCGTACCCCGGTTGACGTGCAGCAGGTGCATCTTGATCCCGTCGACACCCAGTTCCGCCACGCGCGCGTGCGTCTCCCGCATCATGGCATCGTCTTCCCCCGGCAGGCCGAGAATCGTGTGGACGCAGAGCTTGAGCCCGCGTCCTTGGAGCAGGCGCACCGCCTCGACAAATTCCGCGTACGTGTGGCCGCGATTGATGCGTTCCAGCGTGGCATCGTGGCAACTCTGCAGGCCGAGTTCGACCCAGACCTCGCCGCGGGACGTGTACGACGCGACGAGATCGGCGACGTCGGCGTCGATGCAGTCCGGCCGCGTGCCGACCGCCATGCCGACCGTCTGGGGGTATCGCCAGACGACGTCGTAGAGTTCGCGAAGCCGGCCGATCGGGGCGTAGGTGTTCGTGTAGGCCTGGAAGTAGGCGATGACCTTGTCGGTGTGGCCGCGCCGCCGGGCGAAGGCGATGCCGCGGCGCATCTGTTCGTCGACGACGTGGGCGTCGAGCCGGGCGAAGGGGCTGAACCCCTCGTTGTTGCAGAAGGTGCACCCGCCACGGCCACGCGCGCCGTCGCGATTCGGGCATGTGAACCCCGCATGGATCGTGATTTTCCGCACCCGCCCGCCGAAAGCATGCCGCACGTAGCTGCTGAAGTTGTGGTACCGGGGGTGATCAACAGAGCTCAAAGCCATCGTCGCAAACCGCTCCTTCTGCATCGCGCCTCAGGAGCATAGCACGCGATGCACGAAGTATTATAGCCGCTGTTCAATATTATTGGACGGATATGCGGGCGGATCCTCTCTCGAGAGCTCTGTGTGACTTGCTTCATAGTGAGTAGTTGTGATGAACGGTCGGCCACTGGAGAAAGCGTGGCTTACGCGTGATGATCCAATCGGCCATCACGCGCTCAGATACTCCAGCAGCGGGTCGACCTCGATGGTGGCGACGCCGGTGGCGGAGTCAGCCATGGCGTAGGGAATGATGAGCCGGCCTTCGTGGATCATGGCGCCGCAGGTGTAGACGACATTGGGGACGTAGCCGTCGCGTTCGTCGGCGGCCGGCGCGATGAGGGGCTCGGCGGTCTGGCCGATGATCTTCGACGGGTCGTGGAGGTCCAGCAGCGTCGCGCCGATGCAGTACTCGCGCATGGGGCCGACGCCGTGGGTCAGCAACAGCCACCCGCGGTCCGTCTCGATCGGCGAGCCGCAGTTGCCGATCTGCACGTACTCCCACGGGAAGGTGGGGACCTGCAGCCGCTGGCCGTCGTTCCAGAAGCGCACATTCTTGCTCCGCAGCAGGTAGAGGCTCTCACCGTCCTGCCGGGCGATCATGACGTACCAGCCGTCGATGCGCCGGGGAAAGAGTGCCATGCCCTTGTTCTGCACGTAGCGCCCGCTCATCGTGGTGACGTGGATCTCGTGGAAGTCCGGCGTCTCCATGAGCTGCGGCAGGATGCGGAAACCGTTGAAGGCGGTGTAGGTGCCGTAGTACATGACCTGCCCGTCGTCATCGGTGAAGCGCACGAGGCGCATGTCCTCGATGCCCTGACTCTCGTTCTCGGAGTGCGGGAAGATGACGATCTCGCAGGCGGGCATCAGCGGTGGAACCTCGAGCATGTAGTTCGAGCGGGCGAGCCAGCGGATGTTCTCGGCGGAGGGTTCCAGCAGTTCGGCGTTCTCGGCCTCCGCCTCGGCCTGTGCGATGGCGTGGTCGATGTCGGCGTAGGTGAAATGGTCGCCGAGCCCGTCGAGGATGAGACCGGCGGTGTCGTCATAAGCCCCCATCTCGATGAGCTTCAGGAAGAAAGACTCCTTCCGATGACGCTGGTCGGGCACGGGATCCAGCCCGCGCGCGAAGCCGTTGAGCGGGTCGAAGGTGATGCCGCCGTCGATGTCGATCATGCCGGAGCGGAAGACGATGGACGAGACGTGCCCCTCGCCGGTCGCGCGGAGGCTCATGAGAAACTGCACGCAGCCGGCGGGCATGTTCTCCTGAATCGGGTGCGGCACGATCGACGGGTTGAACAGCGCCGCCGACTCGAAGGAGTATTCCTTGGTAAAGTACGCCCCGATGAGCAGCGCCCGGGTGATCGAGATCTCCGGCGGGTTCTCCAGGAAGGGCAGGACCTGATCGTAGTGCCGCCGGAAGACGGAGGTGAGGTCCTTGTGGCGGGCGTCGAAGCGCTTGAGCACGTCGGCCAGAATCGCCTCGACCCGGGACTCGTCCAGACTCATGACGCGCTCGACCACGCTTCGGACGCGCAGTTCGCCGCCGGGCATGAACATCCGCGTGATGACGCGCTGGTCGTTGGAGGTGAACTTCTGCGCGTGACGGATAACCGGGGGTGGTGATTTCGAGCCCATGACACTCTTTTATCGGCGGAAAACGGCGGTTTCGTGAGTCGTCCGCCCTGAATACCCGCGCATCCCACGTTCGGACTTGACGAATCACGTGATGACGAGCGCCGGGCGATATCGCGTGGGAACGAACCCGCCCGCGATCACTTCGTCGGCCACTCCGGCGACTCGGTGCGCGACTGGGCCATGAGTTTTTTCATCGCCGCGACACGATCCGGGTGCTTGTCCGCCAGGTCGTTTTTCTCGCCGCGATCCTTCTCGAGATCGTACAGTTCGACCGGCTTGCCGGCCTTGTTGTACAGCGCCTTCCATCGGCCCTGGCGCACCGCCTGGGTCATGCCGTTGCGCTCGTGAAATTCCCAATAGAGATAGTCATGATCCTGCTGCGGCCTGCCGAGGTAGGCGTTCAGCATCGAGATGCCGTCGATGTGCTCCGGCGGTTCGACCCCGGCCAGTTCCGCCGCCGTGGGCAGGAAGTCCCACATGGCGTGGACCTGATCGCTCACTGCTCCGGCCTTGATCTTGTCGGGCCAGCGGACGATGAGCGGGACGCGAATTCCGCCCTCGTAGAGATCGCGCTTGTAGCCGCGGAACGGGCCGGACGCCTTGAAGTGATTCGGGCTGGGGTCGTCGGGGCCGTTGTCACTCGTGAAAAACACGACGGTGTTGTCGGTCAGTCCGTTGCGGTCGAGCACGTCCATCATCCGGCCGATGTCGCGATCCATGCGCGTGATCATGGCGGCGCGGTTCTTCTGCTTGGGCTCCCATCCCGTGTCCTGGTACGGCGCGTCGCTGGGCACCTGGTACTTCGAATGGGGTATCGTGTAGGCCACGTAAAGGAAAAAGGGCTTGTCGCGGTTTCGCTCGATGAAGTTGATGCCTTCGAGCGTCATGTAGTCGTGTGAGTATTGCAGCTCTTTCCCGCCCTCGTTGCCGGGCAGGTTGACCTTGGACTCGTTGAGCCACAGGTACGGCGGATAGTAGCTGTGGGCATTGCGCTGGTTGAGGTAGCCGAACCAGAAATCGAAGCCCTGGCGGTTGGGAATGCCTTCGGTGTCCGGCTCACCGAGGCCCCACTTGCCGACAATGCCCGTGGCGTAACCGGCCTTCTTGAGCACCTCCGCCACGGTGATCTCCTGCTTGCGCAGCGGGATGCGCTGGCCGTTCGCGCCGCGATTGCCGCGCACCCAGGTGTGGCCCGTGTGCAGGCCGGTCATGAGCACGCTGCGCGTCGGGGCGCAGACGGTGCAGCCGGCGTAGTACTGCGTGAAGCGGGTGCCCTCGGTTGCCAGCCGGTCGATGCGCGGCGTCTTGATCTTCTCCTGGCCGTAGCAACCGACCTCACCGTAGCCGAGATCGTCGGCCATGATGTAGATGATGTTGGGCTTGTCGGCGGCGTGAAGCGCCGATGTCGCGAGTGCGATCACCAGCAGGCTGGTCCATCCGGAGGCTTTTCGTGCGATCATGGGTGCTCCCATCGTGTCGGGCTTTTTTCGTCATGGGACGTGGGGATCTTCATCCGTTCTGTGAGGGATAGGGTGTCGGATGGCCGGGGATTTGTCAAAACAGATGTAGACATTGAGCCCGTGACGTACACTTCGGGCGGCTGTGTCATTCTGGCCGTGCGGATGTGCATCGCTTACCATGAGCGCAGTACCCATCGACAACACACAAGAGGAGATTCCAGCCATGGCGGCGAAGAAGATTCTGATGATCGTGGGCGATTTCGTGGAGGACTACGAGGTCATGGTACCGTTCCAGGCGTTGACCATGGCAGGGCATACGGTGCACGCGGTGTGCCCTGACAAGCGCAAGGGCGATTCCGTGCGGACCGCCATTCACGATTTCGAAGGCGATCAGACGTACAGCGAGAAGCCGGGGCACAACTTCACGCTGAATCAGACATTCGGGGCGGCGAGCCCGGAGGATTACGACGCGCTGGTGATTCCCGGCGGACGGGCTCCGGAATACCTGCGGATGAACGAGCGCGTGATCAAGGTCGTCCAGCACTTCGCCGAAACGAACAAGCCGATCGCCGCCATCTGCCACGGGGCGCAACTGCTCGCCGCCGCCGACGTGATCCGCGGAAAAAAGTGCAACGCCTACCCTGCCTGCGCGCCGGAGGTCAGCAACGCCGGCGCGGAGTACGTCACGCTGGACATGGACGACGCCCTGGTCGACGGCAACCTGGTTACCGCCCCCGCGTGGCCCGCGCACCCGGCGTGGTGCCGCAAGTTTCTGGAAGTGCTCGGGACGAAGATCGAACCGTAAGCGAACAAGCTACGCGGGCAAGCAGCCCACTTCCGTCAATGACTCCAGGCGTCGATCCGCCACTGTTCAGTCCGGCACGACGTCCAGCCGCAGATCATCGAACAGCGTCAGGTTCCACGTGTTGGCGCGGCGCATTTCGTGACGGATGAAGATGGTGATGCGTTCGGTCTGGGCTTCGGCCTGGACTGAGATCTCGGTCCATTCCTTGTCGCTCTCCGTCGGATCGGTCCAGACGATGTCGTCGCCGGTCGGATCGTGCCCGCCGGTCGGATCGATGCCGAGTCGGCAGTTGTTGTCGAGCGGTTTCTTCGTCTTGCCTTCCGTTCGCGTATACACGCGGCCGGTCAGGCGATAGGTCCTGCCCTTTTCCGCCTGGATCGTCTGATACGCCCCGCCATTCTTGACGTTCGATCCCGACTGCGCGGCGTAGAGCCCTTCGCCCTCGTAGCTGGGTACCTCGAAGATCATCTTCGTGCTGCCGACCGTGCCGTCCGTCGCGCCGAAGCTCTTCCAGCCGATCATCAGGCCCGGTGCGTCCTTGACGAAGTCGTTGAACCCGCCGTTCTGAAGCTCGGCCGGGGCATCGGGTGGCGGGCACTCGAGTGAGCCGTGGGCGCGAAGCCCCTCCTTCAGCGTGACCGGCCGGGAGACGACCGTCTCCAGACCGGCGGCGAAGGCGCGAATGCACACCTCCCTGTCGGCGGGGACGATCAACTCGTAGTTGCCGAGTTCATCGCACACGTCCACGAAGAGCGGATCGTCCGTCGCCACCACCGCATACGGCACGGGGCGCCCGCGGAAATCATTCACCTTGCCGAAGAGCGTCGCCTTCTTCAGATCGGGATTCCGCGCGTCGACATCGACGATCGTCTGCGCGAAGAGATCCTTGTTAATCTCGTACAGCGGTGGCACGTAACCGGTCGTGCCGTAATCCACATCCGTGGGCAACGGGAAGTCCGCCTCGCCCACGAAGGGCGCGCCGAACCAGTAGGTTCCCGTCCCCGCCTTCACGCCGAGATCGATCCGGACGCGCGACGCGCGCTCCGGCGCGAGCACCGCCGCCGTCAGCCGATACCATTCCCCATCCGCACGGAACGCCGCCGGCGTGATACGCGATGTCGCCAGGAGTTCTCCGCGCCCGTTGGTCATGGACACTTCGAGGAACGGTCCCGCATCCTCGGCGAGCGTCTCGTCCTTGCCCTCGGCACGCACGTAAACCTCCGCCACGTAGACTTCGTTCGGATAGGCGGAGTTGAGCGGCCCGTAGCGGTAGATGCCGAAGTCGTTGGGGCGGCTGCCGAGTTCCCAGCGGAGCGTCGGCCGGCCCTTCCGATCGCGATGGCGATCGTCGAGCCGCATGCGCCGCGCGTTGAGATCGCGCGAGATGAGTTCCCAGCCGTGCAGCTGCGCGGACGGCGCGGGCTGGCCGGGCTCGCCGAAGCTGTGAGCTACCAGCGATGCGCGCTCCACGCGCACATCGTATCGACCCGGTTTGCCCGCCGTCGCGCTTACCCGCGCCGGCGCCGGCGACCGATAGCCGTCCGCAAACGCCCGGACCGTGTACGTCCCCGCCGGCAGATCGGTGATCGCGTAGCGGCCCGTGTCGTCGGTCACGCCGCCATAGAAACCCGGCTCGGTGTACACGATCATGCGCGGCACACCGATATCCGTCTCGCGCCAGGTAATGCGCCCTTCGATGCGGGCCCTGCCCGTCGGCATGAAGTCGCGACCGTGCGGCTTGGGCTCGGCCGCCGATGCGTAGAAAATCGGTTTCGGCCGACCATCGTGTCCGATGTAGTTCCAGCCGTCCCAGCCGTGCCAGGGCAGGTCCCACAGCATGAACGGCGCGACCATCTCGATCCGCGGATCGGGCACGTAGTAATCGCGAAACGCCCGGGCCATGTACTCGGCGCGGTTGTCCTCCTTGATCGGCGGGTAGGCGTTGTTCTTGCCGACGTCACCGATCTCCAACTCGTAGCCGGTCTCCGTGCACATGATGCGGACCGGATCGACGCCATGCTTCGCGAGCACGTCGGCGGTCAGAACGTACGAGCGCAAAGTCGTCTCGGCGGGCTCTTTCTCGGGAGGGTTGTTCGCGCCGTAGGGGTGGCAGCCCCAGAGGTCGACGACCTGCTTCAACTCCGGCATGGCGTCGAGCATCCTGTCGTAATAGTCCGCGCCGCTGCCCGCCATCCCCGCCGAACAGACCAGCAGCCCGGGATACGCCTTCTTCACCTCCACCGCAAAATCGTAAAGCCACCGCGCATAACGCTCCGGCGGAATCGAGTTGTGCATGTTGACTTCGTTCATCACCTCGACGGCGTACCAGGGAATCTTCGCTTCGTACATCAACGCCCAGTCGCGGGCGCGATCGGCGGCCGCCTCGCGGAAGGTGCCGTCATCGCCGAGCCTGGCGATCGGCTTGCCCTCTTCGGCGAAGCGTTTGTCCGGATACGCGCCGCCCGCGAGATTGATGAGCCGATGGGCGCGGATCATGGCGATGTCGCGCTTCATCTGGGCCACATCCTGCCGCGGTGACACGCCGTGGCGGATGTAGCCCCAGTCCCCCACCAGCGTCCGCGCCTGGCCCAGCATGCGCACCGTGGCCACCGTGCCCGATCCGGGATGCCATCCGAGATTGATGCCCCAGACGTTGCCCTGCCGATGCTCCGGCTTGGGCGGAACCTCCTGATCCTGGGCGGCGGCCGATCTTCCGGCGAGAGCCACACACACCACGATCCACACCGTACCCCATGCTCCGCCACACCGTCGCATTCGCCTCATGACGTATCCTTTCAATCCAATTCCGCTCACCCGAGATGCGAACGCCATTATAAACAACGGCGGCCCCGGTGCGAGATGACTCCCGCGCCGAGGCCGCCGTATCAATTGCGCGATAGGCCGAGGGGACTCTGTGACATCAGTGCCGGTAGCGCACGCGGTAGGTCACCACCGCCTCACCGTCCGGCTTGATCTCCACCGGGAAGATGACCGTGCGCGAATTAAGCTTCTCGTAGTCCGTGGACTTCTTGAGGATCTCCCACTCGGCACAGCGGTACAGCTTTTCCAGGACCTTGACCGTCACCCTCTCTTCCTTGTGATTGCGTACGCGGATCTCGAACGCTTCCTCGTAAACGCGATCCGTGATCTTCTTGAAGTCGGTCTGCTTGCGTTCACCGACGATGTCGAAGGCGTCGCCGATGTACAGGGCGATCCGCTCATCGCGCGGCGTGTGGTCGATCAGGTCCTCACCGATGAACTCGAGCGAGCCGTCGGCATCGTCTTTCTTGTAGACGCGGCACTTGCCCTTGGGCAGCGCGATGCCGAGATTGCGGTCCGCCCGGTTCTCGATCTCGATCAGCACGTTGACCTTCTTGTTCTCGTCCTTGCCGAAGTTCGGATCCCAGTAGAATCCGTACCAGCCCCAATTCACCTTGGCTCCGTCGTACAGGTACGTCTTGGTGACCGGCACATCCGCGGCGGTGATGAGCTCGATCTGCTTGATCTGGTTGTTGTTGACCGAGGTCTTCTCGTCCAGCGTGTACATGCGGTACTCACCGAACACGCGGCTCGGGTCGTCCCCCTTCTCGCTGGACGGGTCGAGCTTGGTCATCATGGTCTTGTAGTAATCCTGACCGAAGCCGAAGTTGTAACTCTGCATGTCGATGCGCGGGTCCCCCGCCAGGAGCTTGACGCTCGCGTCCTTGTAGGCGGTGCCGGTGTTGTTCTCGATCGTCACCCAGCCGGACAGGTCGATCTCCGTGTCGTCCGGATTGATCACCAGGTTGTAGTCCGCCCGCCAGCGGATGTTCCTCGCGATGTAGCTCACCTCCACCAGGTGCTTGCCCGCCTTGCCGGTGACCAGCTCCCACACGAGCGTCGGCCGCGTCAGCAGCCCCTCGGGCAGTTCGCTGAAGGCGATGCGCTGAATGTTCTCGCCGCGCTCGACCATGTAGATCGGCCCTTTCGCGCGATCCTTCGCCAACACGAGCTGCCGTGCGTCGAAGCTCATGAGCACGCCTTCGTACATGTGCCCGTCCTTGGTGAACACCGTGATCGGCTTGTCGCGATACTTGTCCAGCAGCTTGTCGGCGTTGACCAGGTCGAACTCGTAGTTCTGCTCCAGCAGCGACGCCTCCGCATCGGTCAGCGAGCGGAAGTGCACGCTGGTCGACTCGATCGAACTCGCCACGTCGCGAAAGCGGATCTCGTTGATTCCCTTCTTCAGCGGCGTCTCCAGTACCCGCCGGTCCTTGACCAGCGCGAAGTTGTCGTTGTACACCGTCAGCCGCACACCGGGCTCGTCCTTCTGCGCGGCCACGCTGCCGCACAGCAACCCCGCCACGACAACTGCCATCATGCCTTGTCTCATCCGGATCATCGGATCAACCTCCCATCCCCGAATCGGGGGAGTTGAATCTGCTCGTGCTTGATTACCACGTGTATCGAACCGTATAGGTGACTTCCGTCTCGCCGTTGGCGGGGACGTCCACCTCGAACACCATCTTGAACGCGCTCTCCTTCTCGTAGTCGTGACTCGGCTTGAGAATCTCCCAGTTCATCCCCCGCCGCATGGACTCCTCGATCTGCACTTTCAACGCCTCGTCCTTGTGATTGCGCAGCCGGATCCGCCAGTCCTCCTCGCGCACACGCCGGGCCGGACGTCGCTCCTCGAGTCGGACCCGCTCGCCCTTGACGTCGAACGTCTCACCGATGCGGATCTTGACCTCTTCCTTCTTCGGTGTGTGGTCGATCGAATCCTTGCCGATGAACTCCACCTGCCCGTCGGCGTCACGCTGGTAAACGCGGAATGGCCCCTTGGGCAGCGGAATGCCCAGGCCCTCGCGCACCTCCTCGTCGTTCTTGAACTGCATGACGACCTCGATCCCGTTGCCGCGCCCGCGGTAGAGGTACTTGCGTTTGACAGGAATGCCCGGCACGTCGATCAGTTCGATCTGCTTGATCTGGTTGTCCTTGATCGTCGTCGGCCGCGGGAGCGTGTAGAGGTGATACTCGGCGAAGGACTTCTCCTCGAAGCCGGGCGCCTTGGCGGCCTCGGGGACCACGGACAAGCGGACGTCCCTTGCCATCATCGTCGGCATGGGCAGTTCGTCCTCCACGACGTTGACATCCCCCGCCATGAGCTTCAGCCGTGCGTCGGCGTACGTCTTGCCTGACTTGTTGTTGACCGTGACCCAGCCGCTCAGGTCGAGCTTGTCACCGGACGCGTCCGCCACGGCACGGTAGTCCACCTCCCAGTGAACCCGGTTCGCGCGATAGGCGACCTGCACGAGGTGCTCGCCCCCGCGGGCAGCCTCCACGAGCCATACGAGCGTCGGCCGGGTCATCAAGCCCTCCGGCAAGGCGGAAAAGCGGATGTCCTTGACGTTCTCACCGCGCGGGATCATCTCGATACCGCCACCGGATGCCAGCACGAGCTGCGCATCGTCGAAGCTCATCAGCGTGCCGTCACGCACATCCTCACTGCGCGTGACGATGCTGATCGGCTTGTCGATGTACTTGTCCAGCAGCTTCGACGCGTTGACGAGGTCGAACTCGTAGTTCTGCTCGACCACCGTGGCGGAGTCCTCCGGACGGAGCGAGCGAAACTGCACCGTCTCCGGCACGATCGTCGCCGCCACGTCCTCGAAACGCACCGGCGACCGCCCCGGCGGCAGGTCCATCGTCCGCCGCTCGCGCACGATGGCGAAGTTCTGCTCGAGGTTGTACACGGTCAACCCCACGCCCTCGCCGAGGTCCGCCAACTCCTGACCGGCGGCGCCGTGCACCGCCCACAGGCCAAATACCGTAAAGAATATCGATCTTCGTTTCATGGTTTTCCTCGTGGTCCTTTTTATTCATCCGCAGATGACGCAGATGTACGCAGATTTAAGAAAAGAGAATGTTTCATTCTCTGATTTTCCCTTTTACTCTTCAGTCTTTTTTGTTTGTTTCCTTGTTTTCCTGTCTCCCAATCTGCGCAATCTGCGTCATCTGCGGATGAACCCTCTCTCTTTCTGAAAGTGCGTGAGAAGCTCTTCCAGAGAAAGGAACGGGCCCTGAACTTCTCACACACTTTCTCACCATTCATAATCCAACGTGAACCGCATCGTCTTCTCCGAATCCGGAGCGAGTTCAAAATCAAAGTGCAGCGTGAACGCATCCTCGTGTGTGAACTCCGCCGTCGATTCCGTCACCTCGCACTGCCGTCCCCGGTGAAGATGCTCCACGCAGCGCGCCTGGATCGGCGTATTCTTGTGGTTGCGCATGCGGAACTCGATCTCCAGGACCTCGCGATTGTCCAGGCGTTCCGGAAACGGTCGCGCCTTGTTGACGACACGCCGCTGCCCCGTCACGTCGAAGGCCTGGCCGATTGGGATCTCCATCTCTTCGTTCTTCGGCGTGTGGTCGATCTCGTGCCGGCCCAGCAGGTGCAAGTCGCCGTCGCCATCCGCCTGCATCACGCGGACCTGCCCCTTGGGCAGCGGGAGTCCCAGTTGGTGATCTTCGTCGTTGGTGAATACCAGTTGCACGGTCGGCCGTGTAGCGTGTAACTGTGTATCGAACACATAGCGCCGCACGAAGGGAATCCCTGCCACCTGCTTCAACGAAAGCTGCTTGATCTGCCGGTCGCGCACCGTGCTGGGGACATTCAGCGTGTACAGGTGGTACTCGAAGAAGGATTTCTCTGCGAAAACGGGAACTTCAATTACTCTATTACTTACACCTAAAGAACTCTCATCAAACCCCAAATAGAACCCCGAGATTGCAGCCAGCCGGTCATTGAGCAATGGCACCGGCGCCCAGGGATCCTCGACACGATTCACGTCTCCCGCCATCAGCTTGATCCCCGACTTCGGATACGTCGTGCCGCTTCGGTTGTCGATCGACACCCAGCTCTGCAGATCGAGCGTATCGTCCGAGCCGTCACTGAGAGCGCCGTCGTCACGTGTGCCCGCCTGAATGAGCGCGACGTAGTTGGCTTCCCACTTGACCTCGCCGCAGAGATACGTCAGTACGAACGCATGACGACCCGGCGTCCCGGTTTTCACCGTCCACACCAGCGTCGGCATGACGTTCAGATCGGCGGGCATCTCCGGCAACTGCACCGCCCGCAATTGCGCGCGGTTGATCGTCTGCGTCGCCGGGCGATTTGAACCTTCGCCTTCGGACTCCTCATCACCATCCGTCGCCACGCGATCCGCCAGGATGAGACTTCCCCGATCGTACGCCGCCAGATAGCCCTCGATCGTCTCGCCCTTGTCATCCACGCAGGTGATCTTCCGGTCGATGTACCGCTTCAGCAGTGCGTCCGCCGTCGCCAGGTCGTACTCGAAGTTCTGCTCGACCACGCGCGTGCCGTGCGGATCAGTTTCGCTGACCAGTTGCACGCTGGTCGGGTCCATCGTGGCGGCAACGTCCGTGAACCGCACGACGTTCTCCCCCGCCTGAAGGTTGAACACCAGCCGCCGATCCTTCACCAACGCCATGCCGTAGGGTTGAGGTGCACGAGTATGGAAAGGTGCAGCACCTTGCGCAAACACGGGCTGTGCTACGATCTGCTGGCGGACGTGACGTTCCTGTTGAACTTGCGGCAGCACTTGCTGCTGCGGCGTGTAGAGCACGGGACGCTCCGCCTCGAACTCGTTGAACACCGTCAACGCCACGTCCTGCCGCTCGACGCGAATCGCCGGCGTGATCGCCAACGCCTGCTGCTGGCTGACGCCGAAGTATATGCCGATACCGATCATCACCGCGATCATTGCTGCCGCCCCCGTGACTGCCGAAAACCAGATGTAGAGCCGCCCGCCGGTATGCTCACCGCCGCCCATTCCGTCACGATCCGTCGAAGGCGCATCGCCGGACCGCTCACGCTGGGGAATCGACGCCAGCCGCTCTTCGAGCCCATCCCACCCCTCGGCGGTCGGCTGCGCGTCACGGCCTGCCTGCTGAAGCAGATCCTCGAGTTGTCGATCCGGTTCGCGCGGCAACGCTCAAACCTCCCTCTCGGCCACGTGCTCGGCCAGGTGACGACGCAACTCGCCGTACGCCCGCGACAGACGACTTCGCACCGTTCCCGGCTTCGTCTCCAGCACCCGGGCGATCTCGTCGGTCGAGAGATCCGTGAAGTAACGTAACGACACGACAACGCGTTGCTCCTCCGACAACATGCCAATGGCCCGATGCACGTCCACGCTGTGATTCATCGACGGCTCGACCGTTCGCCCCTCGGCAACCGGCTCGTGATCCAACGACACCGGCGTCGCCCGGCGGCTTTCCGACTTCACGGTGTTGGCGGCGATGCGGTACAGCCATCCACCGAACGCCCCCGGCTCGCGAAGTTCAGGAAGATGCTCCCAGGCCTTGCAGAATGCCTCCTGGGCAACGTCCTCCGCCGCATTCCGCCGCCTCAGCCGACCGTGGATGTACCCGATCAGCGGCGCGCGGTACCGCCTCACCAGGACCATGAACGCTTCCGCGTCGCCCCGGGCCGCTCGCTCCGCCGCTTGTGCATCCGTCAATTCCACGGTCGTTCCCGCCGGTTTGCCCCTTAGACGCACATTCTCCACCTCCGCTCCCGAAAAACCCGGAGATTCGCAAAAAACTCAGTTCCGTTGAGAAAATCGGCCCTGGGCGCATCACGGACAGACCGACGCGTTCACGTCTTCTTCAGAGAGATAACAAAGAGCGTCAGCGCCACGAGCTGGAGTTGAATGCCGAGCAGCAGCCGATACTGCGGATGGATGCCCTCGGTGTAGTGGATCAACCCGAACACCGACCAGGCCAGCGCCCCCAGCGCGACGATCTGCACGATCGCGCCGATCAGCCGGGTCAGCGAGAATTCCTCGGCCTGGTTGCGGCGGTCGACCGCGCGCAGGAAGTTGAGGATCTCCTGGAGTTGCGTCGCGACCGGCAACTCTGAATCGCCGGCGGTCTGGCGCGAGACGTCGCCGCCCGACCGGGAAGCTTCGGCTCGCCCGTGCTTGTTCACGATGGCCACGGCTTCGTCGAGCGAGCTCACCACGAAGTCCACGTCGCGCTGGTTCTTCCACTTGGCGTGCTCGAGTCGATTCGCATGTATGAGAATCGTGCGGCACCCGGCGGCGCGTCCCGCCTGGGCGTCGCGCAGCGAATTGCCGACGCTCCAGGAGGCCGCCAGATCAACCTGATGCTCCATGGAGGCCTGGATCAGCATGCCGGGCTTGGGCTTGCGCAGATCGCTGTCCTGCCGATACGCCTCGACGGTCGCCTCGTCACCGTCGAGATACGGGCAGTAGTAGATGGCATTGAGCTTCGCCCCCTGCGCGGCCAGTAACTCCCGCAGGCGATCGTGAATCCGGCCGAGATCCTCTTCGGTGAACTTGCCCCGGGCGATGCCGGACTGGTTGGTCACGAGGATGTTGTGAAAGCCCGCATCCGACGCCGCCTTCAGCGCCTCGGCCGCACCCGGCAGCAGTTCGAGCTGCGACGGATCGCTCAGGTATCCCGGATCGCGCGTGAGGGTGTCGTCCCGGTCCCAGAAGATGGCAGCTTGACTCATGGGCAGACTCGCTTCGCTTGGGCGGCGTCCATCCGCGGCAGAAATGCACCGTGCCTCGCCCAACACTATCCGCCAAGAGGCCTGCGCATGCAACTCCCCTTCACGAACCAAGGCACTGGTCAGACGGGATGCGGCGGATTACTGTACGTGTGAGGCTGGACCGCAAGCGTCTCAATGCCGCCGCGTCGCCCGATCGTGGAAGGAGACCGAATATGCCCAACTTCGAACGTCACGCCTTCGTCTGCACGAACACACGGCAGCCGGGCCACCAGCGTGGGTGTTGCTCCGCCAAGCAGGCCGAACAGATCCGTGAAGCGATGAAGGCGGCGGTCAATCAACGCGGGCTCAAGGGCAAGGTGCGTGTGAACTCGGCGGGCTGCCTCGATCAGTGTGAGCACGGGCCGACCATCGTCGTGTATCCCGAGGCGGTCTGGTACGGCTTCGTCACCCCCGGGGACGTCAACGAGATCGTCGAATCGCACCTGGTCAACGGCCAACCGGTCGAGCGGCTGCGGCTTCCGGAGAGTTGCCTGAACACGCCTTCGTGCCCACACAAAGGCGGTGGAACGGTGCAGCTCGGTGGCCTGGGAACGTAATTTCCGCCGTTGAAGCAACCAGGCAGAATCGACGCTAACTGATTGATTTTTCACGAGTTGCAGACTAGCATCACGGTCATTTGACGGCGGACATGGACCATCCCGCGATTCATCGTGTCGGCATCGGCACCGACCTGCACCGGCTGGCGGCAGGGCGGCCGTTGGTACTGGGCCACGTGCAAATTGCCCACGAATCGGGGGCGGTCGGTCACAGCGACGGCGACGTGGTGCTCCATGCCCTGGTCGATGCCATCGCCGGGGCGGCGGGGCTGCCGGACATCGGCGAGATGTTCCCGGACGACGATCCCGCCCACAAGGATGCCGACAGCGCCGTCTTTCTGGAAGAAGCTTTGCGGCGTATGCGGGAGCGGGGCTACGGTTTGGTGAATCTCGACGTGACGATCCACGCGGAACGGCCGAAATTGAGAGCGCATAAGGCGACGATCCGGGACGAACTCGCCCGGCTGACCGGCCTGAACTCCGACGCGGTGAGCGTCAAGGCGAAAACGAATGAGTCGGTCGATGCCGTCGGCCGGGGCGAAGCCATCGGATGCACCGCCATCGTCGGACTGTCGCGGATCGCGAGAACATAGACGGAAGGGAACGCACGGAGACGGAATCGTTCACCCATGGCACTGAGAATCTTCAACACGCTGAGCCAGAAGAAGGAACCCTTCGAACCGGTCCGCCCGGGGCACGTGGGCATCTACCTCTGCGGCCCGACGGTCTACAAGCCAAGCCACATCGGCCACGCCGTGGGCCCGATCATCTTCGATGCCGTCAAGCGTTACCTCGTCTTCCGGGGCTACGACGTCACCCTGGTCGTGAACGTGACCGACGTCGACGACAAACTGATCGATGAAGCCGGTCGGCAGAACACCACCGTGTTTGCCCTCGCTGAGAAGATGACCGTCAACTATCTCGATGCGCTGAACAAATTGAATGTCACGAACATCGACCACATGCCCAAGGCCAGTGAGCACATCGACGATATCATCGAGATGTGCCGGCGGTTGATCGACAAGAACGCCGCCTACGCCGCCAACGGCGACGTCTATTTCGACGTCACTGCCGACGACGACTACGGCAAGCTTTCCCACCGCAAGAAAGAGGATCAGCAGTCGGGCACGCGCGAACTGGCGGGCGGCCAGAAGCGCCATCCCGGCGACTTCGCCCTGTGGAAGGCGGCCAAGCCGGACGAACCCGACGAGGTGAAGTTCGACTCCCCCTGGGGCAAGGGCCGGCCCGGCTGGCATATCGAGTGCTCCGCCATGAGCGGAAAACTCCTGGGCGAGACCTTCGACATTCACGGCGGCGGCATGGACCTCATCTTCCCGCATCACGAGAACGAGATCGCCCAGTCGGAAACCTGCTACGGCAAGCCGTTCGCGAACTACTGGATGCACAACGGCCTGACGCGCTTCAACACGAAGAAGATCAGCAAGTCCGACGCCGAGATGGCGAAGATCATGAACGAACTCGTGCTGGAGAACCTGCTGAGCAAGTATCCCGGCGAGTTGATTCGCTTCTTCGTGCTCAGCACGCATTACCGCCGGCCGATCGAGTTCTCACCCGAGGAGATCCAGGCCAAGCGCAAGGGGCTCGATTCATTCTACCGGCTCTTCGAGCGCATCGAGCGCGTCACGGGAAGGGATCCTTATGGTGAACCGGTGGCGATCCCCTCGCAGGATGAGATCACGCCCAACGCGGACGATCCCTATCTGAGGCAGTTGCAGGAGCATCGGCTGCGCTTCGTCGAGGCGATGGACGATGATTTCAACACCGGCGGCGCGATCGGCGTTTTGTTCGAAATGCTGCCCGTGGTCAACAAGTACATGGATGACCACAAGCTCGAAACCGGCGGCGACGCAGCGGCGATCGAGTCGGCGTGGGCGGGGACGCAGATGATCCGCGAACTCGGCGCGCTGCTTGGCCTGTTTGAAACGAAGCCGGAAGCCGCCGGTGACACATCCGAGGACGACGGACTGGCCAATGACCTGATGCAACTGCTGATCCGCGTGCGGGCCGAGGCGCGAAAGGCCAAACAGTTCGCCCTGGCGGACATGATCCGCGACGACTTGAACGCACTCAGGATCACGCTCGAGGATCGCCCGGACGGCACCACCTGGCGTCGTGAAGGGTGATGAACGCACCCGAGCTCTGCCGATATTCGCCATGGAGGGCAACGGCATGAACGACAACCACAAACGCATCATCTGCGGATTTGATCCCGGGTTGCGCGCCACCGGCTATGGCGTGATCGAGATCGATACCTTCAACGACACGCAGGAGGTTCTGGACGCGGGCGTGCTGCGCTTCTCGCCTCACGACGCCCTGGCCCAGCGCCTCGTCGAACTGGCGGTCAGCGTGGAAGAGGTCCTCGGTGAGCACCGCGTGGACATTGTTGCCGTGGAGCAGATCTACACCCACATGAAGCGACCGCGCACGGCGGTGCTGATGGCTCATGCGCGGGGCGTGATCCTGTGCGAGTCGGCGCGCAAGCACCTGCGCGTGATCAACCTCCCCTCGACCAGCGTGAAGAAGCATCTCACCGGGAACGGCCGGGCCACGAAAGAACAGATGCAGCGTGCGGTGGCGTCGACCTTGAACCTGAAGGTCGTTCCGGAGCCGCCGGACGTAGCCGACGCTCTCGCGATCGCGCTCACCGCCATCGGCGTCCTCAACCGCCCCGCCCGGGCCGGTATCGGCAACGATGATCTGATGGTACAGTGATTTCCGTATACTGACGGACACGGGCAGGCATCCATTCCACTCGGGAAGACCCGGGTGTCATGGGCTCTGCCGGAGGCGGCGGACACGTTCCATGATCGTACGGATGACAGGCGTGGTGGCGGAGGTGAGCGACGATCGCATCCTGATCGACCGGGACGGGATCGGCTACGAAGTGCTCATCTGCGGTCACGCCGCCGGCGAACTTGCCGAACTCGAAGGCACGAAAGTCACTCTCCACACCATGGAGTATTACGAAGGCAGCAGTGCGGGCGGTAATCTCATCCCGCGGTTGATCGGCTTTCTGCGCCGCGAGGATCGGGCGTTCTTTGAGCGGTTCATCAAGGTCAAGAACATCGGAGCACGGAAGGCGCTCAAGGCCCTCACGCTGCCGACCGGCACGGTGGCGTCGGCCATCGAATCGGGCAACGCCGCCGCCCTGGCGGGTATGCCGGGCATCGGCAAGCGCGCCGCCGAGCAGATCATCGCCGAGCTGCGGGGCAAGGTCACCGACTTCGCCATCGGCTCCGGCGAGGCGGAGGCGACCGAACCGGATACCGACGCCTGGTCCGCCGCACAACGCGACGCCATGGAAGTCATGGTGGCGTTGGGCGAACGCCGCCCGGACGCTCAGCGCTGGATGGAGCGGGCCATCAGCCAGTTTCCCGGCGAGCATGGGCCGGATGAATGGGTGCGCCTTGCGTACCGCGCCAAGAATCTCGAAGGGTAATCGCGCATGGCCAGGGAACGCCTCATCGGACCGGACTCCAGCGGCGGCGACGAAGACCGCTATAACGAATCGCTGCGCCCGGAACGCCTGAGTGATTGCGTCGGCCAGGAGAACGTCGTCGAGCAGCTGCTCATCGCCCTCGAGGCCGCCAAGCAACGCCAGGAGCCGATGGATCACGTGCTGCTGGCCGGCCCGCCCGGGTTGGGCAAGACGACCTTTGCCTTCGTCATCGCCAGGGAACTCGATGCCACGCTGCGCATCACCAGCGGCCCCGCCATCAGCAAGGCGGGTGACCTCATGCAGTGGCTGACCGACATGAAACGCGGCGACGTCCTCTTCATCGACGAGATTCACCGCCTCAACAAGTCCGTCGAGGAGTTCCTGTACTCCGCCATGGAGGACTTCCGTGTCGACTTCACCATCGACAGCGGCATCAGCGGCCGCACCGTCAACATCGCCCTCAAACCATTCACGCTGATCGGGGCCACCACGCGATCCGGGCTGCTCACCGGGGCCATGCGCGATCGCTTCGGCCTCCAGTTCCATTTCGATTTCTACAGCCCGCAGGAGCTGACTGAGATCGTGCGCCGCTCGGCGAAAAAGCTGAAGATCCAGGCCGACCCTGCTGCCCTCGAGTGCATTGCTTCGCGCTCGCGCGGTACCCCGCGCGTGGCCAACCGCCTGCTCAAGCGGACGCGCGATTATGCCCAGGTCCGCGCGGATGGCACACTGACCGAACCCGTGGTCGACCAGGCGCTGGACATGGTTCAGGTGGACGAGATGGGTCTGGATCACCTGGATCGCACATTTCTCAAAGCGCTGATCCAGATCTACAGCGGCGGACCGGCGGGGATTGAAGCCCTTGCCGCCACCCTCGGCCAGGAGCGCGACACGCTCGAGGATGTGGTGGAACCCTATCTTCTGCAGATCGGCTTCGTCATCCGTACGCGCCAGGGGCGATGCGCGACGCGCGAAGCCTACAAACACCTGAACCTGCCCTACACCGGCACAATCCCCTCCGACAATGACGATGATTCGCAGGCAGATCTGTTCGGCAGTGGCGGCGAGGGCTGATTGCCGGGTCAATCCGCATGCACTGAACCGAGCGCGGCCAATCGCTTCCGAGTGAGGGCGACCGCCTCCTTCATCTCGTCGCAGCCGAGACAACGCCGCCCGAGCTTCTTCGCCGCTACGAGCGTCGTTCCACTTCCACAGAAAAAGTCCGCCACCACGTCCCCCGGGTTCGAACTCGCCCGGATGATCCGCTCCAGCAAAGCCAGCGGTTTCTGCGTCGGGTAACCGCAGCGCTCGCGCGCTACGGTGGACAGGAACGGAATCTCCCATACATCCGTCAGCGCCGGCCCGTCGGCATGGAAGTAGAGGCGCCCCCGGCGCGTCGTCTTGTAAGGCCGGCCCTCCTCGTCGCGATTCATCCCGTCCGTGCGGAACGTGCCTTCACGCAACACGTGAAACGTCTGCCGTCCATTCGCCCGGGCGTAGACCAGCAGGTTGTCGTGCTTGCGTCCGAACCACTTGCGGCTCAGTCCTCCCGTCCGGTACGACCAGATGATCTCGTTCATGAATTGATCTTCCCCAAAGATGCGATCCAGGAGCACCCGCACGTGATGGACCGCCCTCCAGTCGAGATGGACGTAGAGCGTGCCCGTCTCCTTCAGGCAGCGATGAATCTCGGAAAAGCGCGGCTCGAGAAACGCGAGATAGGCGGTCAATCCCCCCGCCCACTGATCGGCAAACGCGTGCTTGTGACGGCGGTTCTCCTGCGAGCGTCCCGTGAAGAAAGGCGGATCGATGTATACGAGATCGCAGCAGGCGTCAGGCAGGCGACCCAACATCACGCGATTGTCCTCGCAGCACACATCGGACCCTGTCGGGATGTATGGATCAGGTGGATGTTCCCGGTTCATGGATGGCCGCCGAGTGTGAACCCTGCGCAAGTTCGTCATCTCCGGGCGCCCTTTCACGTGAAGGAAGCACCCGTGGAGATTTTACGGGATCACTTCGGCGGGAGCGATGCCGAGGGCATCCATGCGGCGGTACAGGCGGCTTCGCGAAATGCCCAGCAGCTTGGCGGCCAGGCTCCGCTGTCCCCCCGCTCGGCGGAGCGCGGCCAGAATGGATTTGCGTTCGACATCGTTGAGCGTGTCATCCAGGGAGATGACGTTGGTCTTGTCCTTCACGCGGCGTTTGACGCACTCGCGCAGCGCGGCCCGGACCGCCTCCGTCTTGAGCATCGGTCCCGATCCCGTGGAAAACGCGGATTCGATCACGTGCTGCAACTCGCTCACGTTGCCGGGCCAGTCATGGCCCGTCAGGACCGACCAGACGCCCGCTTCGATTTCATCGACGCGTCGCAGGGACTGCCGGTTCAGATCGCTGACGACATGATCCACGAGGTATGGAATGTCCTCCATCCGCATGCGGAGTGGAGGCATCTCGAGACTGACGACACTGAGCCGATAGTACAGTTCCTCGCGAAGCGTCTGGGGAGACGCGATCTCCCGCCCGCTGAGCGCGCTGGAGGCGATCACGCGAACATCCGCGGGCGTTTCCCGGACCTGCCCCTGCGAACGCACGCTTCGCGATTGCATCGCGCGAAGCAGACGCTCCTGGAGCGCAGCGCTCATCGCGTGAATGTTCTCGAGATAAAGGGTCCCGCCGTCGGCGGCGGCATAGAGCCCGTCATGATCCCGGCTTGCCCCGGGAAAGCTGCCCCGCGCATAACCGAACAACTCGTGCTCCAGCCGTTCCTGGGGAATATCACAGTTCACCGAGATGAAGGCCCCCTGCTTCTGGAGGCCGTTCCAGTGAATCGTCCGCGCCATCATGGACTTGCCTGTCCCGCGTTCACCCAGGATCAACACCGGACCCGTGTTCCCGCAGGCAGCCTTTACCTTCTCGAGCACCACCTGCATACGCGGCGAGCGGCTGACGATACTCGCAAAGCCGTAATTCTCGCGCATGTGCTCACGGAGGCGCTCCACCTCCTCGCGTAACGCCTCGAGTGACCGATACTGCTCGTTCTCGCGATCATGCAGCTCGGTGACGTCACGCATCACACCGAGCATCAGTTCGATTTCGTTGCGATCATTGTGAATGGGCGTGTAGATGGTTTCCACCCAGCGGTGCCGGCCATCCTTCGTGGTCAGGCGAAGCCGTTGACGCGCTTCGGCCGACTCACCCTGGAGAACGGGAAGCCCGGGACACAGCGCGCCGGAGAGGTCCCGACCCTGCCGATCCCGGCAGTCCACGACATCCGCGCAATGGCACGACAGCCCGACCATCTCGCTGGCGGAATACCCGGTAATCCGCTCGCAACCGTGATTGAACATGACGTATCGGCGGTTGCGGTCAAGTACGAAGATCCCGTCACTCGTGTTGGACAGAATGGTGTCCGGCACGAGCGCATGAGGCGTGCTCTCGGTCATGAATTGTTCTCCGGCCTCGCCCCCGTTACGCAAATCCCATAAGCGTATCTTATGCTAAGTTTAGATTGTGTCAAGATGAAAACAGGAGGGAGAGGGCTCTCCACGCCTGATCCTGGATGTGGATCTCCCCCCGCCGCGCCCTGGCTCAAGAGACCGCCGTCTCCATGATGGAGCAGAGGCCATGACAGAGGGACGAGGAGACAGCTCGCTCATCTCCACCGATCCGCGATGATCTCCGCGATCCGCTCCGCCGCGCGTCCGTCCCACTTGTCGGGACGTCGTTCGGATCCAGGATCGGCACTTCGTGTTTCCCTGTAGGCATTCAAAATGGCATCGGGATCGAGCCCCACCAGCTTGTTCGTGCCTTGTTCGATGGTGATAGGACGCTCCGTATTCTCGCGAAGCGTCAGGCACGGCACGTTGAGAATCGTCGTCTCTTCCTGGATCCCGCCGGAATCGGTCAACACTACCGCCGCCGCGCTCATGAGCTTCAGGAAGTCGAGGTAACCCACCGGCTCGATCAAGCGCATCCCCTGCATGGCCTCCATCCGCGACAGCAGAGGTGTCGTGCCCAATTTCGCCCGGGTCCTCGGGTGCATCGGAAACACGATGGGAAGATCTTTCTGAACCTCCTCGAACACATCCAGGAGTTGATCCATCACTTCAGGATGATCGACGCTGGCCGGGCGATGCATGGTGATGACAGCGTAGCCCTTCGCTTCCAGCTCGAGTTGATCCAGGATGGTCGACGCTTCCGCCTTCGCCCGGTTGTTCTCGAGTGTGTCGATCATCACGTTCCCGACGAAGTGGATGCGATCGTCCGAGACGCCCTCGCGCCACAGATTCTCCAGGCCGCTCGGCTCGCTGACGAAGAGCAGGTGGCTGATGGCATCGGTGAGTACGCGATTGATCTCTTCGGGCATGCTCCGGTCGAAAGAGCGGAGTCCGGCCTCCACGTGATAGACGTCCACGCCCATCTTCACCGCCACCATCGCGCAGGCAATCGTGGAGTTGACATCCCCCACCACCAGCACGGCATCGGGACCCTGCTCCTGCATGACCGTCTCGAAACGTTCCATGATCGCCGCCGTCTGCCGGGCATGAGATCCGCTGCCCACCTCCAGGTTGATATCCGGCTTGGGAATGCCCAGCTCGTCGAAAAAGAGCTTGCTCATGTTGGCGTCATAATGCTGACCGGTATGTACCAGCAGCGGGTCGATGCCGTCGGTCGCGTTGAACGCGCGCATCAGCGGCGCAATCTTCATGAAATTCGGCCGTGCGCCGCAGATGTTGATGATCTTCATGGAATCCCGTCCATCGATCGGGCAGACGGTCTCGGCCGGCTCCTTCGCTCAACCGAAAAAGCGATAGCGGATGATCGCGAAGATCGCCCGCACGCCGTCCACCCAGGTAATCTTTTTGCCTTCTGAATAGTCCCGCCCGGCATAACTGATGCCGACCTCGTACACGCGGAATCCCGCCCGGGCGACCTTGGCGGTGAACTCCGGCTCGAACTCGAATCGATCGCTCACGATCCTCACCTTCTGCAGGACCTCCGATCGGAACACCTTGTAGCAGGTCTCCATGTCGGTGAGATTGAGATTCGTCAGCGCGTTGGACAACAGCGTCAGAAACCGGTTGCCGACCATGTGCCAGAAGTACAGCACGCGGTGCGCCTCGCTGCCCACGAAGCGGGAACCATACACCACGTCGGCCTTGCCCTCCAGGATCGGGGCGATCAGCCGGGGATAATCACGAGGATCGTACTCCAGATCCGCATCCTGGATGATGACGAGGTCTCCGGTCACCGCCTCGAAGCCGGTCCGCAACGCCGCCCCCTTCCCCTTGTTTCGCTCGTGAAGCAGGATCTTCAGCGCGCGCTCCGGGTGTTCGCTCCGGATGGCGTCGTAGACCTCCCGGGTCCCGTCGGTCGAACCGTCATCGACCAGAATCAACTCCGCATCCCCTTCCGACGTCTGCTCGACCACCCGGCGGACCAGTTCCGCCACGGTGGACTCCTCATTGAACACGGGTATCACGATCGACAGCTTCACGTCTCGCGCCTCGACTTGCCCATCACCCGAACGACCTCTCTCCGGACATTCACGGTGCAATCCCGCATGATAGCCGCAACCGCCCATCAATGCTTGGGTTAGAATGCTTCGGCGGAAGAAATCCGGCCCGTCGGCATCAGCCTGGGGCGTGCGCGATGGACTTCTGCGGGAGCCCCGGGACGGCTGGCAACCCGCTGGTACTGACTTTATACTGAAATATTGTCGTCACTCCGTCGATCTTGTCGGAGTGTCTTCGATCTGGGGGGATTCGCTCGATATCATGATCGCTCCTGTGGGCGACTCCGCCCCTGCCATGAATTTACGACAGACCGTCTTGAAGGAGGCAAAGATGGACGTTCTTATCCGATTATCACACCGAAATGCCCGCATCTGGTCCGCAGCCCTGATGATGGCCGCCATGGTCGCGGCTCAACCGGCGTGGGCCGGACCCAAATTCCATTGTGAGAAACCGACGTACGAAGCAGGCGACGTCTGGGAAGGAGCGGAAATCGAACACACCTTCGCGTTCCGCAACGACGGCGACGAAACACTGGAAATCCTGAAAGTGACCCCCGGCTGCGGGTGCACGCTCACCGGCGAGTACGACAAGCGCGTCGAACCCGGCAAGACCGGCAAGATTCCCATCCAGGTGAGAACCAACCGCCTTCGCTCACTCAACAAGCGGATCACCGTCGAGACGAACGACCCGACTCAGAAAACCGTGTACCTGTTCGTCAAGGGAAACCTCACCAAGCGGATCGAGGTCAAGCCGTCGGCGACGCCCTTCTCCTGGGGCCGGATCACCTCCGATACCGAGTTGACCAAGGTCGCCACCGTCATCAACAACACCAAGGAGAAGATGACGCTCGAGCTCGACAAGTCGCCGCGGCCCGAGCCGTACAAGGTCACGCTCAAGGAACTGGAGCCCGGCAAGAAGGTCGAAATCACTGTCGAGGTCGACCGGTCCAAGCTCAAAGACGGCCAGAACTCATCGAATCTCCGGCTCAAGACCGGACTCGAGTCCGAGCCGATGGTGATGATCCCGGTCATCGTGTATCAGCCGCCGATCGTCGAACTGAAGCGGAAGATCCTGATGGTTCAGGCGGAGCCCGTAACCGATACGCCGCTCGTCCTGCCCGTCCAGTACAACGGCGAGGGGACCATGAAGCTGAGCGAAGCCCGCTCCTCCCACCCGGATCTCGCGACGGAGATCCTGGCCATGGAAACCGATCCGGGCCGGCTCTTCCAGGTGACGGTCACCGTTCCCGCCGGCTGGTCACTTGATCCGGGTGACAAGGCCGAACTCACGCTGATCACCGACGTCAAGGGCTCCGAAACCATCGACGTCCCCATTCGTGTCATTCAGCCGCGCCGCGACAGGTCTCAGCAACTGGTCGGGCGCCAAGTACCCGACATCGCGGTCATGGACGAGACCGGCTCCAAGATCCAACTCGGTGCCGAACAGATCGATCAAGTCACCGTGGTGAACTTCTGGGCAAGCTGGTGCGGCCACAGCAATACCCAGCTCCCGATGGTTCAACAGCTCTATGCGTTGTACCGCAATCGCGGCGTAGGCTTCGTCAATGTCGCTACCGACCGACTGACCCCGCCGGCGGAGATCAAGGAAGCGGCGCGGCAACTCGGCGTGACCATGCCGCTGGCCTTCGATCCGGAGTCGGTGGCGGCCAAACGCTTCGGCGCGGGCGGCAATGGCAGCCACACCCCGATTCTCTTTCTCGTCTCGAAGGAAGGCATCGTGGAAGCCGCGCATCGCGGTGGACATCGCGCCCCCGAGACCATGAAACAGATGCAGGAGACGGTCGTCTCCCAGTTGGATACGCTGCTCGCGGGTAAGACGCGAAACGATTTTGATGACGCGCGCCGCGTCGTTCCCGGCCAGGTCTGCACCAATATGGAACCCCCGAAGGCGACACAGGGTCCGGTGCTGGTCACGGACGCGCTTCGCCAGGACGTGGGCCGGATCAAGCCCGGCCAGGACTTCACCTACAAGCTCTACATCAAGAATGCCGGGGACGCGAAGCTCACGATCGAGAAGATTCTGCCGACCGAGCCGATCACCATCGGCAAGGGCGCGCCGGAGGTGGTCGATCCGGGCGAGACGACGTTCATCCCTTGCGTGATTCCGGCGTCCACGAAGGTCGGTCCCTTCACACGGTTCGTGCGTATCTTCTCGAACGATTCCCGCCGCCCGCAGTACACGATCTCCCTGGCGGGCGAGGTCCGACCCTACCTCGAACCCGATCCGCCGACCGGCATTGAATTCGGCGACCGTGTCCCGACGCATCAGATGCCGCGCATGGCCACCGTGCTTTACAACGGTCCCGACGAGATCGAATACCTCTCCGCCGAGACCAGTTCCGACCAGTTCACCGCCACCGTCCAGACCATGGGCAAGGGGCCGCACGGCATGGTCATCGTCAAGGCCCACCCGCCTTTCGAGGTCGGCGAGCACCAGGCGACGATCACCGTGAAGACCACCTGCAAACAGCAGGAATCCGTCACTCTCCCGGTGCACCTGAGCATGCCGCCGCGGATCGAGGTCGATCCCAGGATCGTGTCGCTCCGCCAGACGCCGCGAGTACAGCGGGTGACGGTGATGATCAAGAACAACGGAGAATCCTCGTTCCACCTGCTGGGGATCGACGCTTCGGATGAGAAGATCCGCACGCAGGCGGTACCGCTTCCCAACGGACGCCACTATCGTCTCGAACTGACGCTTCAACCGAACTACGTGACCGACGAAGAAGGCGAGACGATTACCCTCAGGACCGATGATGAGGAAATGAAGGAGATCGTGATTCCCGTACACGTGGCCGGAAACCGGTCGATTTCCAAGCGTTGACCGCCGGCGACACCACGACTCACGGACGGCATCGTCACCCCGCCGCGATGAGGCGATCATGCGTCTCATCGCGGCTTTTTTTGCCCCTGCTCATGCGAACGGGCGGTGACGCCACTTCGCGCCGGAGATGATCCCCATGCTTTCACTGTTCCTGATCTTCAGTACGGTTCTGCTCACGGCGGACGCGCCCCACACGGCCCCCTCCCCGCTTCGCCCCCACGCCGCGATCGGCACGCTGCCCGTACCCAACAAGCCGGCGGAAATCTACAACGGCACATTCGACGAAAATCAAGGCTCGTTCATCATTCCCGTCGGTTGGACGCCCTACGGCGAGGCAGGCTACGGCGCCTATTGGGATCAGGAATGGCACGTGCAGCTCTCCAACATCCTTCCCGATGACGAAGCCGGACTCTACCAGCTTGTGCCGCACACGCAGGTCGGCCGGCGTTACCGGCTCTCCGCCAAGGTCAAGTGCGGTCACGAGCAGTTGGCCTTGCGGCTCGGCGTGCTGCAGCGCAGCAGTGACGGACCGTTGCCGATGACCTGGAGCGAGCCGTACAACACCAACGCCTGGGGCGATCTGGCGGTCGAGTTTCATGCCCATGACGAGGCGGTGGTCGTTCACCTGACGCTCGCGAACGCGAACAAGGAGTGGCAACTGCTCGAATCGGGCGAATTCGAAGACGTGAAGCTGGAACCCCTGCCGGAGGCGCCGAAAGATACGATCACCACGTTCTTCCGTCCGGAGACCTCGTACACGCCCGGTCACGTGATGGATGAGATGGCCAACCTCTGGTCGCTGACCGCGCCGAAACCGGGCGTGCGTACCTTGCTGGCCGGAACGCATCATCCCCATCCGGAAAGCAACCAGGACTTCAACCGCGTCGAGGGCAGGACCGAGATCGACGGCGAATCGTGGACGGTGCTCAAGTCCTGGGAGGGCCCCGGGGCGCTGGTGCGCATCTGGATGACGAACTTCAAGCACGACGGCCTTATCCGCATCGAACTGGACGGCGAAGCGAAGTATACCGGCAAGCTCCGCGCATTCTTCGGTCAACAGGGGCCGCATGCTCCGCCGCTCCAGGCCAAGACCACCGGCGCTTATCTGTCGCAATACCCCATGCCCTTCCGGAAATCGTGCCGCCTGCTGGTCAAGGATGCCGAGAGCGACCGCTTCTACTGGCAGGCCAACGTGCAGAAGCTGCCGTCGGCTGAAGGAGTGAAGACGCTTGACAAGATGGACCACCTGGATCAGTACCACAAACTCGGTACGATCCTGACGCAATGGACTTACGCCACCATCGATCCGAAACCCCGGCGCAAGGACGCCGAGTACGTGCGTCACGACACCACCGTCGACCTGCCCTCCGGTGAGTCGCGTACCATCTGGCAGCATGACGGGGCCGCCACGATCGCGCGGCTGTACATCGATCCCCCGGTCACCTCGCGTGAGGCCCTCCAAGGCTTACGCCTCCGCGCGACATGGGATGGCGCGGACCAGCCGCAGGTGGATGCGCCGCTCGGCCTGTTTCTCGGCGTCGGCTACGAGCGGACGGTCTGTCGCGGCCTGATGATGGGCATGGCCCCGAACGTCGGCGGCTATTGCTACTTCCCCATGCCGATGCAACGTGGCGGACGGATCGAACTGCGCAACACTACCGGCGACGCCATCAACGCCATCCGCGTGACCGTGGACCACATCAACGAGAAACCCGACGCCGTCAGCCCGCTCCGCTTCCACGCCGTGACCGTCCGGGACGATCGCGCGGGCGAGGGTAAGCTGCTGATCCCCCTCGATGTGAAAGGCCGCGGTCACTTCCTTGGCCTCAGCGCCGCCATGCAGTACGGCTCACACAAGAACGCCCACTTTCTCGAGGGCGATGAGTACATCTGGGTGGACGGGGAAGAGGACCCCTCCCACCAGGGCACGGGAACAGAGGATTACTTCTCGTGCGGCTGGTACTTCTACGCCGGGCCGATGACGCTGCCGGTGATCGGCGCGCCGACGGTCAAACAGGACCCGGAGTTCCGTGTCTCCGCCTACCGCCTCCACATCGGCGACTGGATTCCCTTCGCCACGTCTCTCAAGTTCGGCCTGGAAGTCGGCGACCGCGTCAGCGCGGAAGAATACGGCCGATACACGACAGTGAGTTATCTTTACCTCAGTGATTAAGCCGGAACCCCAATCGGCCGAGCACAAGGTGTTGCAGAGCTGGTTTAGGGCTCCACCGCCTCTGCCACGAGGTTCACGAACCGCTGCTGCCATTGCGTGGTGGCGTCGCCGTTCCACGCCTGTTGCATCATGATAATCACGATAAAGTCGCCGCGCGGGGCGATGCGGAAGTGCGTGGACCAGAAACCGCTCCAGGAATACGAACCGATTAACCCTTTCGGCACCGGCGGACCGTCGTGATCCTCGCCCGGCGGCGGCGTGATGCCGAAACCGAACCCGAAGTTCCGCGGCCCGCCCCCGACGATCGGCGCGACCTGGTCCGTCCGCATCATGCGCACCGTCTGCTCGCGCAGCAGCCGCTTGCCGTCCAGTTCCCCGTCATTGTGCAGCATCCGGCAGAAGCGCATGTAGTCCGCCGCCGTCGAGCACAGCCCCCCGCCACCGGAGATGTAGGCGTGCTCCGACGAAGTCACGTAGTCCGAGGAAATCATCACCGTCGGACCGCCCATGTCATGCATCAGGACCTCATGCGGCTTCATCGTGCGCAGGCAGGTCTCCACGGCGGTCGTGGCGGCGACCAGTCGATCGCGCTTGGATTCGGGCACGCGGAAGAACGTGTCGCGCATGCCCAGCGGTGTGCACAGACGCTGCGCGACAAACCGCTCGAACGGCATGCCCGACGCCACCTCGACCACGCGGCCCAGCACGTCGACCGACATGCCGTACACCATGTCCTCGCCCGGATGAAACAACAGAGGCATTTTCGCCAGCCGCCGCATGTTCTCTTCCAGCGTCGCATCCGACAGGCAGATGCCCGAGGCCACATGATGCTTTCGGAAGAACGGCCCGACGCCCGGCGTGAATTCATAGCCCAAGCCCGACGTGTGCGTGAGCAGATGGCGGATGGTGATCGGCCGCTTGGCCGGCTCGGTCTTCGGCGAATCGACATCCGGCACATCGCGATCCACGAGAACGCGCATCTCCTTGAATTCCGGGATGTACGCGCTCACCGGATCGTCGAGCCCGATTGTGCCCTCATCCACGAGCATCATGACCGCCACACTCGTAATCGGCTTGGTCATCGACGCGATGCGGAAAATGGCGTCGCGGGCCATGGGCTTTTCCGCCTCGCGATCCGCCCAACCGACCGCCGCATGATGCACGATCGCGTCGCGGTAGAGCAGCATCGTCACGCCGCCGGCCACATGCCCCTCATCCACCAGCGACTGCATGTACCCGGAGAGCGCGTCGACCTTCTTCGCGGAAAGCCCGACCGCCTCCGGCGCGGTGACAGGCACTTCCCGCCCCGCCACCGGCACAACCAGCACCAGCACCGCCAGCCACGCCCATCGCATCCAGGAATGTTTCCACCGCATATGCCGACTCCTTCATGAAGCTGTGCGATCCTGTCGGAATGTCGTTACCAGCATACGGGAGGTGTGTTCGGCTGGGAACGATCGGCGATGCCGTCAGAGACCCAGCCCATCCAACACGTCAGACCAGTACGTAGGCGAAGGCTCCTGCTCGACCCGCTCCTCCACGACCATTCGCGCGGCATCTTCGAGCAGAGTCCGGTCGGTCAGTAACGCCTGGATCGGAGGATGCTTCGGAGGACGAACGACTTCCCATCGCATCGCGGACAGCGCAAGGAACCAGGCGGCCCGGAGCGACGATACCTGATGATCCGCCAACCGATACACGAAGGATTCCGCCAGATCCACGTGCCGTTCAAAGCGAACTAGTTCGCAGAGTCCAGTGCAGATCACATCACCATGGTTGACGATATCCTGGTACGCCAAGCCCCATCCCTTCTCTTCGCACGCCCGCTTGTCGAAATGAATGACGGAAAATTCAGATGACCAATGCGCGAAACAGACGTCTATGTTTCGGCGGGCTCCTTCCAGCAAACGGTCTTCCTCGAGCCGATCGGCATTGAGGGAAACGAACCCGACGAGAGCAGCCACGAGATCCAATGCTGTGTCGTCGTGCTCAAGCATGTACGTGAAAGCGAGCGGCAGGAAGTAGACGGACTCCTCATAGGTCCCCGCCGGAAGATGCGGGCCGAGCAGCGCCTGGTAGTCCGCCCAATCGAGCCCGTTGTCTGCATTCCGCAGGATCCGGGACAGATGCTCATCATCGAAGTCATGGTTGGGATCGGAAAGCGTCCTCGGTCGAGGATACGGAACGCGGAGAGGGATCAGTTGCATCGAACCTCCCATAAAAAAGCCCGGCGCCATTGAGCGGCACCGGGCTGGATTCCAAAGGAGATCGTCAGGCGAGGGGCGCGCTTAACGGCGGCGCCGAACGAAATTTAGCATACCGAGCAGGAACAACCCCAAAGTGGCCGGCTCCGGTATCGGAGTGTATTCGTAGATCACCTTGACGGTGCCCTCCGTCAGGCCCGGAACGGGATCGATCGGCCCGAAACCGCCACTGGTGGAAAGGAACGTCTCCACGTCGGCGGAGACGTCCACGGGGAACGTTCCTAAACCGGTAAAGAGCGCCAGCGTCGCGGGCAGCGTGCTCATGTCCATGTCATCATCCGTGCCCGAGCCGCCTGTCAAAGAAAACGCGTCGGTGCCGAGATAATCAGCCGCACCATCGTTATCCGCATCCACGGTGGAATCTCCCGTCTGCAACGGAATGGCGACAGCCGTCAACGCCGTCATGGCACTGGCGGTGACCTCCGCTCCGATACCCAGAGTCACATCCGATCCAACTTGGGCTTCGTTGTCCCAGGCGATCGTTCCCGCACTTGTCTCCGCTTCGAGATTGAGCGTGACTTTCGTGAGCGTGCCCAGACCGGGATCGAACAAGGACAGATTCGCGACCGTGGTCGATGCAAAAGGCACCGACGTCGGACCATAGTTGGCCGAGTATTCCAGAATAGCTCCCTGGCTGACTGCCGCGCCAGTCAACGCCAAGCCAAAGGCCACAAGACTGCTGCGTTTCATAAATCCTCTCCCTTCTCCCTCGGTAGTCAGAGCTACCGATTGCGAAATGAATGAACTCCTCCACTAACGACCAGAGACTTCGAAAAACGCGTAAGCATGTAAGAAATCTCAGGTCGACGTCATGATATCAGACCTTGTACTCGTTAGGCAATAGATAAAGTGACAATTCCAGGGGAAAAAGCATAAGATATTACAAAGAATGATTTTACGTGAAACAGGGTGACGAAATGGCCTCACGGCAGCGTCACAATCCTGTTCCATAGCCGATCGCCGCGTAATTCGCGCAGGCTCACGCGGACCTTGCGGCCGCGAAGTTCTTCGGCGTCGCTGATGACGAAGTCCTTCGTGACCGTCTGCCCCTGCTCGAAGCTGACGAACGTACGCCGGATGCGCGGCCGCTTCGGCACCACCAGCGACCCCTGGAAACTCACCGGCCCGCCGGTGCGGTTGGTCAACTGCTGCCGGATCACGATACGATCGTCCACGCGGAACACCGTCGTCTCGAGATCGATATTCTCCAGACCCAGTTCGAACCACGCCGGCGTGAGAATGTTGAACCGCTGGTCGGCATCGATGGCGAACTCCCCGAGAATGGCGGTCACCCCCGCCTCGGCATTGACCGGAAAGCGAATGTCGATCGGCTCCTCGAAGACCTCCCCTTCCGCCAGCGTGAAGGTCATCCGGTTCGGTCGGATGTCCCAGTCCTTCGGCGCCACCAGCCGGAGCGTGCCCGTGATCGGCTCGTCATAGGTGTTCATGAATCGGATGGCATACCGTTTCACGTCGAAGCTCGCCTCCACCGTCGTGGTGTCGAGTTGGAAGTGCCTGCGAAACTCCGTCAGCCAGGTCGGCGTGTTGATGATGAACTTCGGCACCGGACCGATGCGCACCACCTGTCGGCGGCCCTGCGATTCGAGAGGACGACGCCGCCCCCAGAGGTCCACCTCTTCCGCGCGGTCACCCAGTACGAGCCGATGCTCGCGCCCTTCCGGCGGCGCGTAGGGATCCCACACGAACAATACCGCCCGCCCGTTGCGATCGAACACCAGGCATTGTGCCTTGCCCAGGATATTCGTCCGCGCGACCGGCTCCGCACCGCCCAGCACATCCGACAGCGTGCGAAAGATGACCAGGTCCTCGCTCGGATTCACCTGCTCACGCAGCCTTCCTTTTTCCACGTCCCAGGGCGACTCGACGAATACGCCGCGGGCCCCCAGGAACGCCGCTTCCGCCAGCCTTCGACTGAAGTCTGCCAGGCGCTCCACACGCGGATACCGCGCCTGCTCCAGCGGCTCGACGGTCAGCCACATCTGTTTCAGAGGCAGGTCGCTGAATGAACGCAGGTAGCGGTGAAAATCATCCGGAGCGATGGTTGACGGTACGGACATGGCGTGAACCACGTCCTCCGTGATCTCCGGCTGATGGACCCACGATTCCACTGCCGCCAGGCGCGGCTTCTCCATGATCGACTTCATCTCTTCGCGCAACGTCGCCAGGACCTGCGGCACACGCTCATCCCCGATGACCCGCGCGTCCCCGTCCATCCCGAGCTGCCAGACATGCACAAGCCCGGCGAAACGCGACCACGTCCCGGCAATCAATGGTTTCCATCCGTACGGATCGTCGCTGAGAATATCCATCATCGACCGCATGCGCGCTCCGTCCGGCCGATGCGTCGTGTTCAGATCGTCGGTCAGAATCGCCACCGGGATCGACTGCGACAGCGTGATGGTCTTCAGGTGTTTGTCGAGGGCGGCCTGCGGATCGCGCTGCTTCGTGGCGGCTTTCTGGGCCTGCCAGACGGGAAGTTTCACGTATTCGAGTTGGAGCCGCCGAATGAGATCGGCCTGCCCCGCGTAGGCTTGCTGCGACGTGTCCCGCAGAATCACCCCGAACCCCTGGCCACTCTCGGCCGGCGCGGAGATCGCTTCGTTGAGTCGAATGAAGCTCAGCTCGCGTGTCAGCAGGCGCGTCCGCCCCGCCCGAACGATCAGCTCCGCCCGGTACAGCCCCGTGTCGAGATTGGCGAAGTGATGCCTTTGAAACCCTTGGCCGTGATCGGACCGGGTGATGGTGACATTCCGCGACGCGCGATACCTGCCGTCCTCGGCCTCGAGATGGAGCGTGGCATTGAGATTCAGCCCGTCCGGATCGGTCACCTGTGTCTCCAGGGTGATCGGCTCATCCCCTTCGAACATGTGGCCCGGGTGCGGACAGCGAAGCGACACGCGTGGCAACCGGTAGACCGTGATGTCGTCGTACCAGGCGACCGCTCGGATGTCCTCACGCTCGATGGCATGCAGCGGGCGGGGCGCGTCGTTCCAGACGTCCGGCTGTACCAGCCAGACCGACAGCCCCATGTACCGCGCCTCGGGATCGGTGTTCCGCAGGGCGATGGTGATCGGCTGCCACTCGGTCACGTCACCGCCACCGCCGATCATCCGGCTGCGATGCTCCGTATCGGGCAGCACCTTCCCCTGGCGATCCATCAGGAAGGCGGTCATGTACGTTCGGGCGGCACGAAGTGACTCGGTTCGCACGTAGGCGACCACGAGGTAATCGCTGCCCGTGCGGACGGCGATGTCCATCCCCTTGTTATCGATGCGCTGGGCGTAATGGTACGCGAGCGACCCCCCGTTCAGCCGAAGCACGAAACTGGGCGGCCCCGAGATCGCGCCGACCTCCTGATCGAACGCCCCTTCCGGCGTGTTGGTCAGGTAGACGGGAAAACCGACACCCGCGTGCGGACGCCATGCCATCGGAATCGGCTCGAAGTTGCCCAGGGGTTCTTCGTTGAAGTCGAAATGCTTGACGATCCGCCGATCCGCCAGGGCCGGGCGTCCCACTTCCTCGCGTTCGATACGGCCGGCCGCGGCCTCCCGCTCAGGCGCCGGAGGCTCTACCAGCGCCACCGTCTGGGCGCGCAGGACAAGCGCGGTCATGCCGACCATCATCAGGGGGAGCCAGGATCGCATCGGGGCCTTTCACCGCGCGGACCGTTTCCGGAGATCACCGCGTGATCCCTCTCCCACCGTTATCGGCTTCTCGAAGGGCCGGAACCAGTACATCCCGTTGCAGGCCACAATCCCCACGTCTACCATATCTTTCGTAATGACAGAGCTCTACGATACGAGACGGTACCTCACAAAGTTCGACACCCGCCGCATGCCGAACCTGTTCACCGACGTCCTGGTGATCGGCAGCGGCGTGGCGGGCCTGCGCGCAGGCATCGAAGCCGCCCAAGATGCCGGGACCCTTCTCGTCACCAAGGGACGCATCGAGGAGTCGAGCACGACCTGGGCCCAGGGTGGCGTGGCGGTGGTGACCGCCCCGCAAGACTCGTATGAGCAGCACGTCGAGGACACCCTCCGTGTCGGATGCGGCCTCTGCGATCGAGCCGCCGTCGAGCGGACCGTGCGCGAAGGCCCCGAGCGCATCGAGGAGCTTCGCCATTGGGGCGCCATTTTCGACCGCAAGGGAGATGAGTTGCTGCTCGGCCTGGAAGGTGGCCACAGCGCCCCGCGCATCATCCACGCGCTCGGCGATTCCACCGGGCGCGAGATCTCCAACACGCTCATCCGCACCGCCCGCGACACCGATCAACTTCGCGTCTTCGAGGAGTGCTTCGTCGTCGACCTGGTGGAGATCGACGGCCGCTGCGTCGGCGCGACGACCTATCACCGCCACTTCGGGCACCAGATGTTCTGGGCCAAGCGCACCATCCTCGCCACCGGCGGCTGCGGCCAGATCTATCGCGAAACGACCAACCCCCACGTCGCCACCGGAGACGGGCACGCCATGGCCTTCCGCGCGGGGGTCCCGCTACGGGATATGGAGATGGTCCAGTTTCACCCCACGACGTTGTATATCGCCGGGGCGTCGCGTGCCCTGATCAGCGAAGCCGTGCGCGGTGAAGGCGCCCAGCTCGTGGATCGTTCCGGGCGACGCTTCATGGAGGATTACCACGCCGACATGGAACTCGCTCCGCGCGACGTGGTCAGCCGGGCCATCCTGGCCGAGATGGCCAAGCAGGAGGCGGCGCACGTGTATCTCGATGTCCGCCACCTCAACGTCGAAAAGTTCCGCAAGCGTTTCCCGATGATCAACCGGCTGTGCGAGGAGTTCGACATCGATGTCTCGCGCGAGCCGATCCCCGTTCGCCCGGCGGCGCACTACATGATCGGCGGCCTGGTGGTGGACGAAGATACCCGGACCCCGATGTCGGGACTGCTCGCGTGCGGTGAGGCCGCCAGTACCGGCGTGCACGGCGCGAATCGTCTGGCGAGCAACTCGCTCCTGGAAGGGCTGGTCTTCGGGGCGGTGGCGGGCCGGCTCGCCGCCGAGGAATCTCACAGCGAAAAGGACCCCGTCCCCTCGCTGCACCTTCAATACGACTTCGAACGCACCACGCGAACCACGCTGGATCTCACCGACGTACGCAACTCGCTGCGCAGCATCATGTGGCGGAACGTGGGCATCGAGCGCCAGGGGCAGCGCCTCGCCGAGACCATCGACATCATCGAGTTCTGGGGCCGCTACGTCATGGACAAGCTCTTTGACGACCAGCGGGGCTGGGAAACGCAGAACCTGCTGAGCGTGGCCCGGTTGATCGCCATGGCGGCCGCGGAGCGGGCGGAATCACGCGGCGTTCACTACCGTTCCGATCATCAGGCCACGGACCACGGCATGGATGGCCGCCATCTCGCTCTCACGCGTGCCCCGGAAAGAGTTCAGGTCGAGACTGTATAATACGCTGCGCACTTAACACGTGTGCGTCCATGAGCAGTGGCAGACACTCTG
>CAZUAQ010000034.1:0-64208 GCA_964618455.1 uncultured Planctomycetales bacterium
ACATCGCCCTGCTTACCGATACCTCGTAACAAAGCACGGACGGTAAACAGTTACCCGACCCCTTGTGCGGCTAAGCATGTTGTCAAAGTGGCCGTAAAGGATGCGTTATGGCAATAAGGATAAGAGCAACTGTGATCGCGCTCCTCATGAGTGTGCCCTTGCTAAGCATATGCAGTTGCAGGAATTCTAATCCAGAAGCGAAGTATGTCGATAATATGAGCCTCATCGATAACTATGTATACGGTTGCGGCCTATCCAAGGACCGAGAGATAATTTACGTGATCTTTGCCAGGAACGAAGCCACTCCTAACACGGGACCCGATACCTCTGCTGTTTCTCAAGCGGGTGACCGTTCCGTGACTAAGAAGAGCGGCGAGCGTCGGATACAAAACACCTACCAGCTCACGGATGATATACAATTCACTTTTAATTACTCATCGTTTACCCCGGAGGAGTTGACCTTTGATGGTGTAGCGTATGATCTCCGAAAGGGTTATGTCTTCCTGGCGGAGCCTGGAGCGCAGGGCGCGATAATCCACCAGTTCGATCCGGCGGATTACACCGAGAATGCCGATGACTTGATGCAACTTATGCCGGAAGGCAGGTCGAACGGATATCGAGAGGCAAGCAGAACAATCGCCAAGACGATTACGCCGGTCAAGGAGTACATCTGGCCGGAGTGAATTCTTAAGACTTGGAACCAGTATCACCAACCGGATTGTCACTGCATCGCCATCACACACTCCGGACATACTGACGCGGGCCAAACCCGGAGGTGGTTCAAATTGTCGTTCCTTCGCTGTTTTTCACGCATTCAGGCCGCTTTTCGTTCGTAATGGGTAAGGAGGCCGCCGAGCCAATGTTGGCATTGAATGGTCCCGATGTCAACGTCGGGATTTTGAGGAATTGGAGACTCGTGAACACTTGGCGGTCGGTTGTCGAGCCCTTGGTGTGGCCGATACGTATTATAATACATCGCGTACGTCTGGACGATGTAGTTCACGTGGCTGAGGCCGAAGCAGAGGAAGTGATTCAGGCATTCGCGTTTGAGGCTGCCGATCCAGGATTCGGCATAGCAGTTGGCGACCGGCGCCATGTGAGGCGTCTTGATCGCGCCGCCATCCGGTCGCTGGAAGAACGCATCGAAGGCGCGCGTGAACTTGGTGTCGCGATCATGGATCAGGTAACGAATATCAATGCCTTCATCCTCGGCCCACATGCTCACATTCCGCGCCTGCTGCTGAACCCACTCCGCCGTCGGGTTGAAAGTGCCCGGCGAGACGAAGACCTTTCGGCTGGCGAGGTGAATAAAAGCCAACGTGTAAGCGCTCTTTCTGCCGAAGGGCGTCCAGATCGTCTTGCAGAAGAAGTCGCAGGCGACCATCACGTTCATGTGAATCGCGATGAACGTTCGCCAGGACGAGTCGTGGCCTTTAGGGGCATGCCGATCGGGATCGGGCAGGATCATCTCGTCGGTCAAGACCCGACGGATCGAACTGCGGCTGGTCCGGACGGCCAGCTTCTTCAATTCACCCAGGATGCGCCGAACGCCCCAGCCCGGATTCTCGCGGGCCAGCCGGAGAATCAGCTCCCGCAGCGACCGGGGCAGCCCCGTGCCGTGAAACAGTGTCGCTGATCAAAGCAGTTATCGGACTTCAGGCGGCGATCAAGAAACACCTGACGGTTTTCCGATAGAATCTAAGAGGGGAGTGGATTGATCCACAGGAGTGAATTGCGTCACCGGGTCCCGAGGAACCTGTCATGTCATCGCTGCCCCCCAACATCGCCGGCTCCATTCTGCAGAGCAATCTGACCCAGCGTCAGATCACGCAGCTCCGCGAGCGGGAGCGTACGCAGCAGCACCACGCCGAACGGCAGCAGGTCGACGCCATCGATGAAAAGGATTCGACGGTCGAGACCACCGACGAGGACACCCGCGTCGACACCGATGCCGAAGGCGGGGGGAGCCAGGGTCGCGCCTTCACGGGCGAAGAAGACGAGCAGCCCCAGGACGACACCGCCTCACCGACCACCGACCCCAAGGGCCAGAGCGGCCATCACATCGACCTCGAAGCGTAGCCGACGAGCCTCCGCAGGGTCTCCTGCAATCATGCCGCGCCGCACGCAGGCCTGGACGAATCCATCGACCGCCGCATCCGCCACGAAGCGAAGCGCGTGCCGCATGATGGAGCCAAACGGGCGTCAACCCTTGCTGATATGATCGGGATACTGCAGCAGATGACGCGCGATGTTGTTGGCGTACTCCTGCATGGCGTTCTGCAGCGAATCACCGCCGGCGGGGCTGTCGGGATCGACGAGCGGCCCCTTGGGAATCAGGTGGAAGTAATAGTTGCGTTCGGAGACGACGAACCCCTGCAGCACCGGCGCGCCGCAGCGCAGCGCAATCTGCATCGTCCCGGTGAGAAACTCGCGCTCCTGGTCGAACATCTTCACCTTTGCCCGGCGAAGATGGGCTCCACGATCCCGGCCCACGTCGAGGGCGCTGCCGACGATGAACCCGTCATGGAAGCAGCGGTAGATGTCGCGCGGGTAGGCGTCCGCGAAGAACAGGCGAATCTCGTTAAGTTCCGGAAAGGTCTCCTCGTACTTCTCCTGGACGTACCGACGCAAAGCGCCTTCCTTCGGATCGCGAACACCGGCGCAGCGGTAGCCCAGCAACGCCATGATCAGGACCAGCACGTGATGCGACCCGTGGTGGGACAGGCAGACATACACGCCTTTCCCGCGCTCGAGGGCCTCGTCGATCAGGTGGCGATCGTGGAACTTGACGCGGTTGAGAATCTTGTGGCGGGGCAGTTTGTCGAAAATGAGATAGAACAGTTTGTCCGCCCGGGTCCGCATGAAATAGTTGAGACATGCCCACCGCCGCACCTCGGGATCCATCTCCTCGATGCCGGCGCCGATGCTCTTGCGAAGGTGGTCCCAGAACCGGCGGCGTCGCTTGTAGTTGATCAGCCACTCGCAGAAACCGAAGGCCCGCCCGAAGAGATACAGCCCCTTCAGGGAGAAGCAGCGTGCCCAGGCATACAGGAATCCCCGGACGAACATGAACTTCAGGCGCGTAAACCAACCCAGAACGGCCGGTTTGCGCTCATGCGCCTCGGAAACGCGATCCCCGGATGAGGCGGTGGGGGATATCGAGTTCTCGGCGATCAGATGTTCTGCACACATGGGCTGGGTTTCACTTCCGCCTGGGAGGTTCACTTCTGCCTGGGGCAAGGGGCCCTGCCGACGGGTTAACCGCTCACCCGCGTTGACGCATTCTACTTCCATCCTATCCCAACCGGTCACTATCGCCAAGAAGATGCCCGAAACAGCGAGGGCAGTCGGCGGCGAAGCGTCCGGCGGATGGGCACGATGCCGTTCGGGGAATACAATCCGACTCGGGTAGGTTGAAATACGAGCATCGCTGTATCCACTGAATGATGTTCTCCCAGGGAATGTGCCTCGCGAGGGATCAACGCAGAGCAGGAGCGATTGTATGGGTTGCGAACAGGCAGAGACGTCATCGGCTCCTCACGTCCCGATGTTGGGACTCGAGAACGTCTGGTTTCAGATCACGGGCACGCTCTGCAATCTCCGATGCACGCATTGCTTCATCAGTTGTGCTCCCGACAATCATGCCTTCGAGTTCATGAGCCCGTCGCAGGTGCAGGCCGGCATCGACGAAGCGCTCGAACTCGGCGTCAAGGGATTTTACTTCACAGGCGGTGAGCCGTTCATGCATCCGCAGATCGGCGAGGTTCTGACGGCGGTTTTGCGCCATCGCCCGACGACCGTGCTGACCAACGCCATGCTGTTCAAGGAAAGCGTGTTGCGGGAAATTGCGGCGGTCCGCGACGAGACCGGACACGCGATGACCTTTCGCGTCAGCCTCGACGGCCACACGGAAGAGATGAACGACGCCTTGCGGGGCGAGGGCGTGTTCCGCAAGACGCTGGACGGTGTGGAACAACTGCTCAGCCACGGATTTCGACCCATCATCACGATCGTGCGGACGTGGGAGGGGTGTGACGAAAGCGTGCTCGCGGATTTCGTCAAAATGCTTGAAGGGCGGGGCTATGACGAGCCCCGTCTGAAGATCCTGCCGACCCTTCAACTCGGCGCTGAAGCCGAACGGCACGGGGCGTATCCTCCCTGTGCAAAGGTCACGCACGAGATGATGGACGGCTACGACGCCTCCCAGTTACTCTGCAGCAACTCGCGGCTGGTGACGGATCGGGGCGTGTGGGTGTGCCCGATTCTTCTCGATACGCCCGAGGCGCGCATGGGCAATACGCTGGCCGAGTCGATGACTTCGTATCCGTTGCGCCACGCCGCCTGCTTCACGTGCTATCAGAACGGGGCGATCTGCTCGAACAGCGAAGCCCCGTGTGCCGAGCAGGCCGTTCCCGCCGCCGGCTCGAAGCAGGGCGGATGCTCGGGCTGAGCAAGTCCCGATCCATGATTCACGTCCACGAGGATGATGCATGCCGGTAAGCCTCGATCTCAATGCCCGCGTGCGGGAAGACGAGCGGATGGACGACCCCGCGTTGGACCGCCGTTCGCACCTTGCCGCTCTGCGCGGACTCTCGCGGATCAACTGGATCAGCCGAAGCGCCTCGGCCTTGTGGCCGCACATCCGATCGCTCGCGTCCCGATTGAACCGCCCGGTGCGCGTTCTCGATGTCGCCACGGGAGGCGGAGACATTCCGCTCGGCCTGGGCGCGCTCGCCCGTCGTGAAGACCGTCCCCTCGACATCGCCGCCTGCGACATCAGCCGTCGAGCCATCGCCGTCACCCGCGCCCGCATGATCAGGGCGGGACTTGCCGGACACTTCTTCATTGCCGACGCGGTCAACGGCGACATCCCCGCGGAGTACGACGTCCTGACCTCCACGCTCTTTCTCCATCACCTCGAGCGCGAGCAGGCGATCACGTTTCTGTCACGTATGCAGCAGGCGGCGAAGCACATGGTCCTCGTCGATGATCTCCGCCGCTGCGTCATGGGGGCGTGCGTGACCTACCTGGGCACGCGTGTGCTGTCGCGCTCACCGGTGGTTCATACGGACGGCATGCGCTCAGTCCGCGCCGCCTTCACGCCGGACGAGATATGCGAGCTTGCCCGGGCGGCCGGGATGGAAAATGCAACGGTCACCCCTCACTGGCCGTGGCGGCACCTGCTGCGTTGGCAACGCGGGGAAACACCATGAACTCGATACCGGCTGGTCTATCTTTGCGAGAGGCGGCGGACGTGTTGTGGGATGTTGTGGTGGTCGGCGCCGGTCCCGCCGGGGCGATGGCCGCGCGCGAATCGGCACGGCGAGGGTATCAGGTGCTCCTGGTGGACAAGACCGATTTCCCACGCTGGAAGATCTGCGGGTGCTGCCTGAACGGCGCGGCTGTGGCGGTGTTGGACGCCACGGGGCTGGGCCATCTTCCCGAGTCGTTGAACGCGGTGCGGCTGAGCGAAGTGGAACTCGCCGCCGGCGGGGTCCGGTCGCGACTCGACCTGCCCGGAGGATACAGCCTCTCCCGGGAGCGGCTCGACTACGCTTTGATCCGCGAGGCGATGAAAGCCGGTTGCCGATTCCTGCCGTCCACAAAGTGCTCATGGCAGGCGGGCGGGCCGGAGGGTACCGAACTCGAACTCGGAGGCAGAGCCGATGCCGTGGCCGTGCGGACGCGCTGGGTGCTGGCGGCGGACGGACTGGCGGCGGGTTTCACGCGACATATTCCAGGTATCGTCTGCCGACAGCGGCGGGGGGCGCGACTGGGGGCGGGCGTGACGTTCGAGATGGCCGATCCGGCCGTACGCAGGAACGCGATCCACATGACGGTCGGCCGTGGCGGGTATGTCGGCATGGTCCGTCTGGAGGATGGGCGGTTGAACGTCGCCGCCGCGTTTGATCCGCAGTGGGTCAAGGAGGCCGGTGGTCTTGCCGCCGCCGCGCAGGGTATTCTCAATCAGGCGGGGGTGAAGCTGCGCTTCCCGGAAGGCGATCAACGCTGGCAGGGCACGCCGCCGCTGACGCGGATCTATTCGCCACCGCGCGACGCACGCGTCCTGTTGATCGGCGATGCCGCCGGGTACGTCGAACCGTTCACCGGCGAGGGCATGGCGTGGGCACTGGCCAGTGGGGCGGCAGTGGTGCCGATCCTGCAACGCGCGCTGACCGATCCCCATTTCGATGGACAGGATGCGTGGCAGCGGCGCTATCGTGTTGTCCTCGGCCGGCGCCAATGGAGCTGCCGTCTGCTCGCCGCGCTTCTGCGCCGTCCGCGCCTCATCGGGCTCGGGCTTCGTGTGCTTGATCGCATGCCCGCGCTGGCCCGGCCGTACCTGCGGCGGCTCAATCGCCAGGCGACGCTTCCGGCCTGAGATCCAGCAACGCCAGTTCAATCGTCAGCCCCGGACCGAAGGCCATCGCCAGGCAGAGCCCCCGCGCGCCCTTGCGAATCACGCGGTCCAGAATGAAGAAGATTGTCGACGACGACATGTTGCCGTAATCGCGCAGGACGGCGCGCGAATCATCGAGCCGGTCGGGAGCGAGTTCCAACGCTTCCTGCACGCGATCCACGATCTGCGGTCCGCCGGGGTGCACGAGGTAGTGCTCGATCTCGCTTCGTTCATGTCCATGCTCGGCAAGGAACGCATCGATGGTCTCGGCGATGCAGTCCCCGAGCGTGTCCGGCAGTTCCCGGGCCAGTTCCAGCCGCAGGCCGCAGTCGTCGGCGAACCACACCATCTGGTCCGCCACTTCCGGCAGCGTCAGGCAAGCGCCCGCCACCACGGCGGCGACGCCCGGCTCCCGGCTGAGCCACGTCAGGGTCGCCCCGTCGGCGAACAGCATGTTGGCGGTGATCTGATCCATCGCGTCGCTGTACTGGAAGTGCATGGACGAGAGTTCGCACGTCACGACGATCGCATCGCACTGCGAAGGCTCGAGTTGACGCACCAGCCGCAGCGCCGCCAGCCCTGCCGAGCAACCCATGAATCCCAGGTTCCATCGATGTGCCTTCGACAGGATCGGCGCGGCGTCGAGCACCGGACGCTCCAGGCCCGGCGAGGAGGCGTGCGTGCAGCTCACGGTGATCAGCGATCGCGCACTCGCAAAGGCCTCGTCGGGCATATCGTGGACGAGCCGTCGCAGCAGTCCATCGGCCGCCTGGTCGAAACGCCGTCCGCGAAAACCCATGCCCGGCCCGTTGGGCAGTTCCGCCGCCGGCAGATAGAGCGGCGGCTCGGAGCTCTCCTCGTCCTGCCACTCGAGCGCCGCAAGATAGCGCTGTTGAATCGTCGTCTGCTTGGCCAGCCGCCGAAGAAAGCGCCTTGAGCGTTCCTCGGTGTAGACCACCTCCATCCGCCGCGCCGCCTCAACCTGCGTCATCGCCCGGGACGGCACTGCCGTCGCGATGCGATGGAGATACAGCATCGAACTGCGGGCGCTTGTTTCGGGAGACGGGGAATCCGGTCCGGAATCTGTCATGCTTCACCTGTGGAGAGTATCGACCCGCAGAGATATTAGCATGATCGGCATGATTCGACGATGTGGATTATTCGAGATGCGCACGCCACGGGGCCGCTGAGTCGCAATTAGCGCCATTCGGCTGGATAGATGTAGGAGATGCTTCCTCCACCGCTTCCTCCGCCCCCTCCGCCTTGAGGGGTGGCTATGCCGTAAATGCTGATGGAGCGGGTCGGCGAGGAGTCAGATGGCCCCCAAGGGGCGGAGAATCCGTTGTCGACAGCATCGCGATCTTTCGTTCGGGATTGTCCACTCGACGTGTACTTGTAGTACATGTTATTGTGTTCGAAAGCGAGCGCGAGCCAATACGTACCCGCATTCAGTGCCGTCGGTCCGATGCTGATCTCGTGCCAGTGGAAAGAGTTACTCCCGACGGCTTCGACCGTGGTTTCCGCGATCAGTGTTCCGGGCTCTCCTCCGCTGTCGGCATAAATGGCGTATCGCAGTTTCTTCGGGGACGGTCCCTTCACATAGGCGGAGATGGCAGTGAGTGTTGCGTCTTGACCCAGCGTGACCTGCGTTGCCAGTTGAGTATTCTGAACAGACTTCTGGTCTGAGGAATACTCGCTCGTATTGCCGAAATCGATCGGTGTCGGGGAACTGGGGGTACTTGCCGCCCATTGCAGCGTATTCTTCAGGAAGGTCACCCCGTCGGCATTCAGCGCGCTCACTTCGAATGTGCTCAAGCCCCACGGAAGGATAACGCGTCGGCCCGCAGCGGGCGAGCCATCGATTAACGTTCCGCCTTGCTCGACGATCGTGAAGCTGGCATCGCTTGAGGAGGGGCGTTCGGCAAGAAACACGGCGCCCGCCGCCAGCGTGCCCGTCTGCGTCCTGAGTGATTGCGAAGAGGTCAGGATCGTCAGGTTGCCTGTGGAGAAGGAAGAAGTGATCTCGTGCGTATTATCCACGATGTCAATAGTCGTTCCACTGTACGTCCCGTGGCTCGAAGCAAGAGAGAAGTCGTCATAGAGGCCATTTTCCTCATTGACAATCCCGATTTCCGCGTCATCGATCTTTGAAGCAGTCAGGGACGTGTCCACATCGCTGGATATGTAAATGAGAGTGTTTTCCGTGATGGCATCATCAAAATCAGAATGGCTGTCGTCGGAGTCAATCAGGTTGACCTTGTAGCCCCATGATTCGAACAAATCGACGCGATCCTCATCCTGGTCCTTCAGGTTCGCGGGATTCGGCACCACGAAGAGCATGTTTGTCGTCGGCACGGCGACCGGTGTGACCACGGCTCGCGCCACGTGTGTCACGCCGTTTACCGTGCCCGTCGAGGTCAGCGTCAGCAGATCGGTCTCGTCGTCGGTGAGATCGCCGTCGCCGTCCACGTCGCCATCGTGGTCCGTATCGATGCCGTCCTCACCCAGCACCGTGATCGTCCCGCCCAGCAGGGCCGCACCGTTGATCCACATGCCGTCGGACTGCACCGTCCGCCAGTCGTCGTTCGAGCGGATGTACCCGAGGGCCAGTTCAATGCCCGATTCCGCCACCATGCGCGCCTTGTCTTTGGCCACGATGTTCTCGGCGATGGCGAGCGAAGTGCTCTGGCTGGCCACGAACCCATAGCCCACGATGGCGGCCAATGCCACCACCAGAATGGCGTACATCATCGCCACGGCGGGGCGGCGAAGTCGAAAGGGCAGGCGGTGGCGGCGCATGGCGGCTCCCGGGGGATCGGCGTCATCCTGTAGAGATATCGTTGATTCGGCCGGTCGGATTAAGCGGCAGATAGGGCTTTGACGTGCATCCGCGAAGATCTCTGACCTGCGGGAAGGTCCTCATCTTTTCCGCATCGGGCATCCGCCGTACACTAAGGGCTGTATGGTCCGATACGGCCGATAAAAGGTCTCCGGATTCGCACACGGGGGGACGGTTCGCATGGTGAGGGGCGTCGCCGCCGAGAACGCCGAAAGGTCATCCAGTGAGCTTCTTCGACCAGCATCTGCATTCACGCCACTCCATGGATTCCGAGGAGGACCCGGTCGCCAACGTCGAGCGGGCGCTGGCGGAGGGCCTGCAGGGGCTGACCTTCACCGAGCACTTCGACACGCACCCCAGCGAGTGGCCGAACTGCCAATACGATTATGACGCCATCGCCGCCACGCTGGCCGACCTGCGGGAGCGGTTCGGTGATCCGTTGTTTATCGGGCATGGCATCGAGGTCTGCTACCAGCCGGAGCGGATGGACTTCATCCTCGACTACCTGGAGTCGCATCGCTTTGACGTGGTGATCCTGAGCGTGCACTGGTTCGCAGGCCGGGCGCTGCACATCCTGGAGCATTGGGACGGGCTCGACGTCGAGGAGGGCACGCGCGCGTATCTCGAACAGGTGCGCGACGCGGTCCGGTTCGCCGGCGAACTTCATGCCCGCAAGGGGCGGCGCGTGTTCGACATTCTCGGCCACCTCGACCTGGTGAAGCGGTACACGCAGCGCTATTTCCAGCGTTATGACGTGCAAGCGTGCGGAGATCTGATCGACGACATCCTGACGGCCTGCCTGGAGGCGGACCTGGTGCCCGAGATCAACACCAGTGCCCTGCGCCAGGGACTGGACGAAACCATGCCGGCGATGCCGACGGTCAAGCGATACGCGGAACTGGGGGGCAAGGCGATGACGCTCGGCAGCGATGCGCACTTTGCCGACCATATCGGGGCCGACTTCGCCACCGGGCGGGCGATGATGCGCGAGGCGGGACTCTCCCGGTTGGCGGTGTTCAAGCAACGCGCGCGCGAGCATATGGACTTCTAAGAAAGTGTGTGAGAAGCTCAGGGACTGTCCCTTTCTCTGGAAGCGCTTCTCACACGTTTCCCAAGAGTATCGCCCGTGGAGCGATACGGATGACCCCAGGACGAGAAGTAAAGGACGTTCATTGATGCCCTGTCGATGCCTGTACGGAATATGGATTCTCGCGTGGATGGCGGTTTCAGCCGGGGCGCAATCCCCGTCGGAATTCGAGCCCATCGAGGGAACGCCCACCGATCTTCAACTGGGTTTCCCCGCCCCCGCATTGTCGCCGATGGATCAGCAGTTTCTCATGGAGTGCGTGCGCCAGACGCTCGAGGATCGCCTCGAAGGTCGGGCGGAAGCCCCATCCACATTCATTCCCTTCGAACTCAAGGGGCTGCGATGCCGCGTGTCGGTGACGCTGAGGAAGCGTGGCCGCGCGCTGGCCTCGGCCGATTCTCCCTACGCGCCGGTGGTGGACGCCTGCCGTTCGGCGACGCTGAAGGCATGGCAGGAAGTCAGCGAGGATCGTCCCGCAGACATCCTGGAACTGCGCGAACTCGGCGTGGAACTCGAACTCATCGGGCCGCGCGATCGCATCGGTGACGGGACGGACTCGCACGTGGCCATGGCCATTCATTACATCCCCGCCTATCACGGCATCGCGGTGCGGCGGAAGGATCGCGAATGGCTTGCCCGCCCGTCGCAGCTCATCGCGCGCTCGTCGCTGTGTATCGATCAGCTCGATATCGATCACGAGTGCAACCGGTACGAACGCACGCTGCTCGAGTTTCGCAAGCAGTTGGGCCTGCTGCGCGAGGAGGTCGTGGAGGGGGCGGAGGACATTGCTTTTCTTCGCTTCGCCACACAGCATCTCTATCAACCCGACGCCGCGGGGGACGTGATTCATCTGCGCGGCGGCATGCGGACCGTGATCCAGGAAGACATGACCGCCGAGGAACTCCGTGCTTCCGCCCGGCGTGTCGCGCGCTACGTCCAGTACCGCCAGAATCAGGACGGCACATTCTCCTACGAGTTCCTGCCCGGGCGCGACATGTACTGGCCCGTGGAGCAGAACTGGGTGCGCCAGGCGGGGACGGCCTGGGCACTGGCCGGATACGCCAGCGGGAGCAAGGACCCGGAAGCGAGCGATACCGCCCGCCGCAGCCTGGATGCACTGGCGAAGATGATTCGACCGGTCAAGGACGTCCCGCACGCCTCGTACGTGCACACGCCGGACGACAAGCACGCCCTCGGTACGACGGCGTTGACGGCCCTGGCCATGATGGACGCCCCGAACCCGAAACGGTACGAGGACGCGCTCATGGGATTGATCCAGGGCATGGTCTGGATGCAGCGGGACAACGGGAGCTTCAACACGAATTTTCCGCCGTCCCTGGAGTCCAGCAGCCAGCGCTACTACCCGGGCGAGACGCTTCTGGCGCTGGCGCGGCGCTATGAGCAGACGGGCGACGGGGCGTTGCGCAAGGTCTGCGACCGCGCCCTGCCCTTCTACCAGGAGTACTTCCGCACGCGGCCCGATCCCAGCTTCGTGCCCTGGCAGACGCAGGCGTGGGCGAAACTCGCGCGGAAAACGCAACTGGAGCGTTACGCCGCCTTCGTTTTCGAGATGAGCGATGCCCTGGTCGAAACCCAGGTGCTGCTTGAAGATACGACAGCTTCCCCCAGGCCGCTGCCGATCTACGACGGGGCCTTCGATCCTGAGAACGACGGAGTCATGGGTATTGCCACCGGGGTGTATATCGAAGGGTTGGTCGAAGCGCTACGGACCGCCGAAGCCTTCAAGGACGCCCCTCGGGCCGGGCGTTACCGCCACGCCGTCGAGAAGGGCATCCGCTTCGTCGTGCAACTGCAGTTCAGGGAGGAGGAGGGCTACTACGTGCGATCACCGCTGGATGTGTATGGGGGGTTCCGAAACACGCCGATCAATCCGACACTGCGTATCGACCATTGCCAGCACGGTCTGGCGGCGCTGATGGGGGCTGCCGACATCTGGGACAGATCCGTCCCGCGAGAGGTGAAGCCACGCCCGCAACGCTGACTCGGCGCTGTGCGGTAAACTCAACGGGCTCATGACGTTCAATCCGACATGAATCGCGGGTCGCGCAGAATCTGCATCGGGTATCCGCCGTAACCCTCAAAGGCATCGAACTGCCTGCTCCGGCAGCGGACGCGCCAGATCCATCCCTTGGCCGCCACGGCGAGTGTCGCTCCGACCAGCGTGACGCCCAGCGGGACCCACCGACCGACTTCGCTCAAGAGGGCCGAAGCCATTCCCGCCGCAAGCATGAGAACCAGACCAAAGTAGAAGGCCCGAGCGGCCCAGCGTAACTGACTGTGCATCGAAATTCTCCCGGTACAGACGCGATATGAATTGTCACGGGAGATATATCGACCCGATAATCGCCGTCCTGCAGTTGGATCAGGCGGAATGTTTGGGATTCGCACCGATTAGAACGCGGACCAGCCAAGTACCGTTCTTCTCGGCATGGGTAATTGGGCGGCCTTAGGACGCGACATCTATTCGGATAGATCGCCTAAGGTGTGGAATTTCCGGTGGCCCGTGAGACTACTTCTACGCAGTTTGCCACCGTTCAGGATAGGTTCCGCGAGATTTCGGCGATGGTCGGACAGCTAGCGGAGCAAATGACTCCCGTCGCTTAAGGCTGAGGCGGAAATTCGATCGATGAGGATTCGACAACACCGATGTCGATCAGGTGCTTTTCGGCGATCATCATCAGTCGGTCATTGGTCCGCTGTCGACCGGCATAGTTTGAGTGATTCATGTCCGCAAACTCATCGGATTCAAGAAGCTCCGATAGGTCGATCAAGGGTATGCCCGTATCTTGGCAGATTCGTTCAATATTCTGATGGTAGATATTGACGAACCCGATCTGGTCATAGGCATTTCGGGTCGGCAGCAGTACCGCTGTCGTCCGAACATCTAGATGATTCAGTGTGTCGAAGAGTTCACGAAGCTCCGCTATCTGTGATTCGGCGGTCTCGTTCCACTCCAAATCTGCATACCTGGCGTTTACCCAGTGGCGAGCTTTTTCGGGTGAGATATTGCTCGTCTCCGCGAGATTGATCCCGATTGAAGTGGACACCCACCGCGCCACGCGATTGAATTGCCCTCCGAGAAAACTCGAGATCCGAGCGGATTCACTTCGGAACGCACGCGCCCAACCGGGATTTATGGCATGCTGAATTCCTTCCTTCTTGCTGTAGGAGTAGAGTCCGTGCCGACTCCATAGGGAGCCGAAGTAGCCTTTCTCGCCCGGGTCCGTTGCCATGGACCAGAAAAGCCCGATCACAAGATGCACCTTCTGAGGACCAGCCTCGAGTAGGTCATAGTCGTCAATCAGGAAGTGAATCAGGTCCGAAGTGAATTGATGGTTGCTTGCTCCGATCGCCATGTTGTGGATATGAGCACGTTCGACCTCGTTCCATTCCCAGTCACATAATGCCCATTTCATACTCGACGTCCCGAAGAAGCATACGGCTCCGTCCGAGAAGTCCGCTTCGGGGAGCAACTCAAGAAGAAGGCGATCCTCGTATTCACGATACATGCCCCGGCCCATGTACAATTCGGTTCCGTCCCTGAACCGCTGGAGATCCCACTGCACGACCCGATGACGCATGTCGGCGTTTCGCTGCACCATGCTGATCCCCGCAGTTGTCAGGAGTATGACGATCCCGATCAGAAGCGACCAAACGCATTGCGTGCGGCGTGATGAGGTTGTCGCAGTTTCCATGTCAAAACGCCTGATAGAGAACCACGGGACCTTCCGCCTGGCTGAGCAGGATAATCGAGCTGATGACGGCGCAGGCCAAGACTGCGGCCATGACTAAGCAGGGATGCCGACGGCCAAGGCGGTGAAGACGATCAATCAAGTCGGGTTTGGCAACCATTGCGTTCCTCATGAATTCGATGCGAACAAGGCTCCGATGATACGTAAACACTTCTCAAGATCGGCTGGAAAGAAAAGAATCGTCAAGCAGGCGAAATGTACGTTGGCGATAACGGCGAGAACACGAATCGGTCGGGACTGCAAGTAGGCTCGAAGTCCCTGTCGCCCCCGATGTTTGACGATGCTGTTCTCCCAAAGTTTCGCGGCGGCGACTCCCGCACCGTTCAAGACTCCGAAGATGACCCAGTTCAATGTGGAGCCGTGCCATATCCCTGCAAGGAAAAGTGCGAGAAAGTAGCAGAGAAACGCCATTTCGGAAGCTTGCCGAGGCCAGCGCTCGGCGATGGCCTTGTAAGAGGGCATGAAAATGTAGTCTCGGATCCAGAAGCTCAGCGTCCGGTGCCATCGATTCCAGTAATCGATCATATTTCGAGCAAGATAGGGACGATCGAAGTTCTCAGGCATACGCAACCCCAGCAACGCCGCCCCCCCGATGACAATGTCGCAGTACCCGGAGAAGTTGAGGTAGATGTAGATCGGGTAGGTATAGAAAACCATGAGGAACATGCCTGTGGTGGCAAGGCGTCCGGGCGCATAAGCGCCAGAAGCGACGTTCAGCAGCCGGGTGGATACCTTGTCGTAGAGAAAGAGGGTGGCCGCCGCCAAACCGGCGATTTTGATTACCCCGACGAAAACTCGAAGATACGCCACCAAGACATCGTGACGGTCTTGCAAAATGGGAGTAGGAGAATTCCAGAACTCTGCGAATTCCTGATACCGGGCGATGGGGCCTGCGAGGAGTCCGAACGGATTGAGCTGATAATTCAGGTACGTCCAGAGAGTGGCGGACGGAATCTGATCCTGCATCATGTCCACGATAAAATGAATCTGCCGGAAGAGCATGTAGCTGAGTCCGACGATCACAATGGAATGCTGGAGCGTATCGTCCGGAAGAAGGTAGGTGAGAAATTCATACCTTTGCATGTAGATGAATGCGGCCACGAGGGTGATCAGGTAGCCTGCAAAGAGGAGGGAGCTCTTTCGGGCCTTGACCAGATGCGCCCATGCGTATCCCGAGAGAAGGAAGAAAGCCATGCACACCCATGTCCACGAGTTCGGGATGAATTGTGCCAGGAAGAAAAATGCCCCGAGACTGAAAACGAGCCGGCGAAGCCATCCGCCCGGAAGGTAGAAAAAGAAGGCTCCGACCAGGAGGAGGGGAAGCAGGAACTGAAAACTGCTGACGGTCATGTTGGGCCTTCGGCTTCAGTCCAGTTTCGATTTCACGGCTGCCAGAAACGTGCCTACGTTCTGATCGTCATCCTTCAGACGTGAGATCTCTGCCGTGGCGAATTTGATACCAAATCGCCGCTCTACGGCGATGATCAAGTTGATGTGCGTCAACGAATCCCAACCTTCAACATCCTGTGCGGTCATTTTGTCGTGCAGGACAAGATCGTCATCGCCGAAGACTTCCCGAAACACACTCTGCATATCATCACGTAAAGTATCCATTAAATCACGCATCCTTTATGGACGTTGGGCGAGGTTGCCAGGACGAGATGACGGGTAATTCCCAGAGTGAGCGGCCATTCACCTCGCGGATCCGGGTGAAACCGAGTTTCTCATAATGGTCGCGCACAAGGCCGTTCTTTTCCGTGGGAATGTACTCGCCGCGAATCGCCGTCACACCTTGTTCACGGGCAGTGAGCACCAAGTGGTTCAGGAGATAGTCCTCGACCCCCCGCTTCAAGACTCGGCAACTCATCAGCCATGTGTCCAGTATCATAACGCCGTCATCCACTCGAGCAAGCAGCACACTGATCAGACCGTTGTCACCGAACCGATCCTTGAGTGATACGGTGCGCGTGATCCAGTCCGATTGTTCACATATGGATTTCAGTTCCGCTGAGGAATAGCGGCGCGTAGTCAGATTGAACTGGTTGGAACGGTTGACGAGTTGCGTGCTTCGCTCCAACGAGGAAGGCGTGATAGGCTCGATTCTCCCGGCCATCTGAAGGGAGGCTAGAAAATCCTCCACGTTACTCGCTCCTGCCTCCGCCTCCCGTCGCTCGGCATTTCCGCGATAGTACTCTGTACGTTTGAAATCCTCGTCGGCAATGGAGAGGACCTGGAAATAGCGGTGCTGTTCAATCGCATGGATATAGCCTGATGGATCCTCGGGGAGTTCGGGGACGGTCACCTCAGGTGCCAACTGTCGCACCAAGGCGCGCTCCGCTGGGTTGTCATCAACGAATACCAGCGAGTTCAAGCCGATGTTCAGGTTTTGGGCAATCCATCTTAAATTCGTCGCCTTGTCATCCCAATTGGCAACGAAGCATGAAATATCCCGGCGACGCAGAACCATCTCGTGATGCTTCTCAAAGGGCTCCAGCGCATTCTTCTCGTCATTTTTACTACAGACTGCCAGGATCACGCCGCGATCCTGAAGTCGCTTGACGTATTGCTGAAAGGCAACAAATGCTTCAGGTTCCGCATCCCCTTGTCCGAGGCGGATGCCCTCCAGCCCGTCATCACCAATGACCCCACCCCACAGCGTATTGTCAAGATCCAACACAAGGCATTTCTTCGCATGTCCGAGCTGCGCCAAGAGCAGGGATGCCAGGCTGTGGGCATAATCCACGAGATACTCCGGAGCGCAAGGCATCTTGGCATGATGATAGAAGCGTTCATCGCCCCATGACCAGCGCCCAGCCAGCGCCGAAAGGTGATCCAGATCGTGAATCGTCACGTGCGCCGGCGCGTTCTCGTAGAAGGCGGAGTTCATGTGATGGATGAAGTACCCCAGACTTCCAGGATGTCGAAGTTCATGGTTGGCAAAGCAACGGTGCGGAGGATGCTCAAAGTTGTTTTGGATAATCTGGCAGCCCAATCGTTCGTGCACAACTTTCCAGAGGGAGTGCCATTCCCGCAGTTCCGCCTGGACGCGTTCCTGTGCTGTTTCGTGCGTATCACCGGGAAGAGGGAGATTGCCGAGATCCCGGTAGCTGGTAAGCAGGAAGAGTGCCTTGCACTCGTGTTCGTACAATGCAGATGCCGGATCGAGGATCTCCTGACGGAAGACGCCATAGTCCGCTTCGTACACAGACACGGGAACGCCTGCGGAGAAAAGGAACAGGTCCATCAGCTGGACGACCTGGAAAGCCGTGGAGCTGCTCAGGACCGATACGGGGATGGGTGTCCGGTTTTCCTTGATTTTGCCACGAAATTGTCGATATACCCGCATTACCGTTTGTGCAGAAGTGTAGTCGAGTTGAGGATGGATGAGGCGGCGGAGTCCTCGCTCTGCTTCTTCTATGCAATCATCCAGGATCGCCTGAGTGATCAACTGAATGGCACGCTTAAACACGCGCGCGTGATCCGTTTCCTTCGCGTGAGACAAAGTCTCCAGAACCTGGTCAAGGGAAGAAGTGTCCGACATCATTCCCATCCTTAAGAGGGCTTTAAGGGTTAAGTCAACCCACTGTTTCCATCACTTCCCTTTTGTTGAGAGAAGTTCGTGCGATGACGTCTGGAGTACTACAGATGATTGATCCGCCTCCATGCCCATTCTTGCAAATCTCTAGGCCAATATCAAGCTTCCGCTTTCGCTCGCCTGGCCAAGGGACTATGCTTGTCAACGAAGATATTCAGTAAGTCAGACAAACTCGACTCTCTTACTGAATTCGTGTGACCCCAGGAGAAAAAGACCGTGTCATTTCACTTCGATCCTCAAGCTTACGGTCCGGTCGCAGCGACTCTTCTGGCGGAGGAGCGGATTCCGCCGCTCGGTCCAGGGCAGCCCAACCGCGCCGCACGCGAAGAACTGAACAAGCTGACACCGCAGTTCCTGCTCGCCCATGCCCGGTTGGGCGATCGCACCATGGCCGAGGCATGCATCAGCGGGTTGTGGTTGTACCACGACTTTCTGGACGAGTCACACACCATCAGTCAGTCGATCTCCAGCGCGACCGGTTCCTACTGGCACGGCATCATGCACCGCCGGGAGCCCGATTTCGGCAACAGCGGCTACTGGTTCCGCCGCGTCGGCCGGCATCCGATCTTTCCCGACCTGGCCGAGGCGGCCCGGGAAGTGGCGTCGGGCGTCAGCGGTCTCTCGCATGCGGCCTGGCTGACGGACGTGACCGACTGGGACGCCTTTCGCTTCATCGATCTCTGCGAGTCCTGCTATTCTACACCCGGCGCCGACCAGGATCTCTGCCGCCGGGTCGGTCTGATGGAATGGCAACTGCTCTTTGACTTCTGCTACCAGAAGGCCGCGGGCGATAAGTAGTCGTTCGCTCCCGACATCGAGATTATCGGCCCTGATTCGCCACACTGTCGAGGGGCGTTCATTGGCCGCTTTCGTCACGGTTCATGGCGTCCACGAGGCTGTCGACAGCTTCCCAGATCAGCTTGGCGTACGGGTGAAAGGCGAGCCCGAAGAGAAGGCTGCCGACGCCCATGGCAATCAGTGCCGGATCGCGCGACAAGCCGAATCCGTGGTACAGCACCACCCACGCAGCGATGGCAAAGAGCACCAGGGCCATCGAACCGATCTGCATGGTGCCCGTCGTCGATCCCGACGGACGCTGAAAGGTGCGGCCGCACGCGCCGCACGCCGGTTTCATCCGGAACCATGTCTCGAACGCGGATTCCCGTCCGCACTGCGGGCAACGGCGCGTCAGCACGGCCAGGCACATCGTGCGCAGTCGACGGTTCCAATCCACATCCGACATTTCCCACGGTTCTCCGGTCAATTCCGCAACGAAGGGGATTCTCGCGGGTCGTGCGAATTCACGCAAGCCACCGCCGGCCCGACAGGTCGGCTTGCAAATTCAGGAATGCCGCGCGATGCTGCCCTCATGAATCCCGAGCGTTGCCTCGTCTGCCATACCTCGCCTCCTGATCCGCGATGGGAGAGCCTGCTGCGCTGCCCCCGCTGTGGCTTTGTGACAGCCCGTCTGGATGCCCCGATCGACGTCCGCCAACTTTATGCCGACGATTACTTCCACGGCGCCGAGTATCTCGACTACCTGGCCGACGAGGCATGCTTCCGCCGCAACTTCCGCCGTCGTCTTCAGGAGGTTCGCGGTCGGTGCCCGCACGGCCGGTTGGTGGAAATCGGCGCCGCTTACGGGTTCTTTCTGCACGAGGCGCATCCGTATTACGAGACCATTGGATTCGAGTTGAACCCGGAGGCGGTTCGCCATGCAAGCGAGAAACTCGATCTCGACGTACGGACGGATGACTTCCTGCAGGCAACACCGGCCTCAATTGGCGGGCCCATCGACGTGCTTGTCCTCTGGGATGTCATCGAACACCTCGAGCGCCCAGACGCCATCCTCGCCCACGCCCGTTCGCTCATGAATCCGGGCGGGTGGTTGTGGCTGACCACGGGGGACATCGGGAGTCTCCTGGCGCGGCTGCGCGGGCCGAAGTGGCGAATGATTCATCCTCCCACACACCTGCACTATTTCGATCGCGATACGATGACCCGCCTGCTGGATGCATGCGGCTTCGCGGTCGAAGGCATCACGACCGTCGGCGTGACGCGAAGTCTCCGCCAGATCGCTTACTCGGTGCTGGCGCTCGGAATGAAGTCGCCACGGGCGTACCGCTTGGTCAAGCGTTTGATTCCGTCGTGGGCGGGACTCACGCTCAACACGTATGACATCATGATGGTGGCGGCGCGCGTCCGCGACGAAGAGGGCGGCCGGAAGAAAGCGATCGGCGACGATTAACCTTTTGGCAGGAAAGTGGTGCCCTCCGCCGTCTGGAGCTGGTCCAGGGAAGGAATCCGCTTGGCGGCATACGCCCCGAGTCGCGCGGCGCCGGCGGCGGCGGCTTCGACTGATGCGGGACGGAGGAGGGGGATTCTCAGTTCATCGGCGAGCATCTGCATCCATGCATCCGACTGTGCTCCGCCACCGATGACCGCCAGGAACTCCAGCGAACTCTCCGCGCACGCGTGCTCGAGCAGGCGACGGATCTCGGTGTTGATCTGCTCCACGACGACACGCATGCCATGAGCCGGACTGTCAGGTGCAGGGACTGGGTGTGAGCACGCGATAGCCATCAATTCGGACAGCGGTGTTTCCGCTGCAACTTGCTGTCGACACTGTTCCGGGGCGAGCGTGCCGAGGCCGCTCCAGGTCAGGGCGTACCAGTGATCCGTGTTCGCGGGATGACGGCCGATTACGCCCTCGCTCATGGCAGGGGGGCGCATGGCATGCGTGACGACGACGCACGTGGCGGTTCCGAGCGAGAGGGTGCCCATCCCGGGCTGAATGTGGCCTGCCCCGATCATCCCGGCAAGGTGGTCGAGCGTGCCCACCGCCACGGGAATGCCGGCGGGCAAAGCCAACTCCACGGCAATCGATTTCCGCAGGCGCCCCGCCACGTTCCCGGCAGGCTGCAGGGGCGGCAACGTATCGGGCGAGATACCCAGTCGGTCCAAGGCCTCCGGCCACCAGCATTGCCGAGCGAAATCATACAAGCCGGTCAGTGACCAGAGCCCCGGCGAGGTCACGTGTTCACCCGTCAGATCCAGCGTCACCAGGTCCGCCAGTTGGCGTATGCCTGATGCTTCTTGCCACACTTGCGATTCGCGCTCGGAAAGATGAAGGCACTTGGGCAGCATGAGTTGCCCCGTCAGTCGCGTCATGCCCGTGGCGGTCTGCATGGTCTCTAGCGCCAAGCTGTCATGAAGGCGTTCAGCTTCCGCGTCCGCCCAGTTCCCGGTCCACAGAAAGAGATCCGACAGAGGTCGGCCGTGCTCGTCGATGAGTGCAAACGAGTTGACCTGGCTGGCGATGCCGATCCCCGCCGGAGCTTCACGCTCACGCGTAGTCTGCATGACTTCGCGCAATACCTCCTGGACGGCGTCGAGTACCCTTTCAACTGGGATGGCGTGCTCGTCGGGCACATGGTAGCGACGCGACGCCAAAGCGATCGGCATGCCGCGCGCATCGAAACGGCCGACCTTGATGGCCGTCGTACCGAGGTCGATGCCGAGGGTATCTGCCATGACCAGGTTCTCGCGCGGTGATGAAGAGGAGCAAGGGGATTCAAGTTATCTCGTCAGCGCTGTCCGTCGGCGGCTCGAACGCATGAAACTCCCGACAGAACACCACCATGTGATCGATGATGGCTTCGAAGGTCTTCCGCCCGGTTTCCGCCGTAGCGACGGTCGGGTCGCCGTAGATGCCGTGCTGGCTAGTCTGGCGGAACCAGGTGGACCAGAACACCCTGCCCCCACCGGCGAGCATGTCGTTGCTGCAGAAGTCGCTCGAATCCTGAAGAAAGTCATTGTTGTTCGCCTTCGAGAGATCCACGGGAAATCCGAAGTGCATCAGAAGTGACGTTTCATACTCGCCGCCGTGACACGCGCCACCGGGAGGGGATTTGCGAATCTCGGCGAATTCCTTGCCGATGAGGCTGTTCGGCATGAGCACCGCCACGTCGACACCCGTCGCATCCGCAACTTCCCGCGCGGCCACGACGGCCAGATGCTGATGGTGACCGTGGGCGTTGACGATGACAATCTTGCGGAATCCCATCCGGATCACGGACTTGCAGATTTCCAGCAGAAGATCCATGACCAGCCGCGTCGGCAGCGTGAATGTGCCCGGCCATCTGGTCATGACGTGGCCCGAGTAACCGTAGTCGATCGAGGGCAGCACGAGCGTGGGGATGTCCGGCTGCAGGCGACGCGCGGTTTCTTCGCACACGCGCTCGGCGATCACCGTATCCGTACCGAGCGGGAGGTGAGTCCCGTGCTCTTCCGTCTGGCCCAGTGGGAGCAGTAACAACGTTCCCGAACCGGCAGCCGCTTGTACCTGGGGGGAGGTCAGTTCGCGAAAGTACAACGTCATGAGCCTGTCCTGTAGAATGGAGCCGTGATCGTGACGAAAGATGTTCCCCTGCAGTATATCGCGTGATTCCAGCCATCACGAGTCCAATGTCCGCCTGCCACAACCGCCTGCCCCCGCATGTTGAAACATTTCGCCCGGTCACGACAATGACGAGGGCAATGGGGAAACCGACCCAGATCAGTGGCAGGTGCAAGATGAATGCGAGGGCGAACATTCTTCGACTCATGCCGGCATGCGGCGGGTTGATCCTGCTGCTCGTCGCCGGCTGTGGCGGGGGGATGTGGCATTCTCGAATCGACGGCGGCATGCGCGAGGCCCGGCAGACCGGGAAACGCGTGCTGGTGCAGTTTCACAAGACCAATGAAGCCTGCCTCGAGATGGATCGTGAGGTGTTTCCGAACAGCAACATCCGCGGGATCCTGGACGAGTACTACGTCAAGGTGCGGCTGAGTCCGCTCACACACGGGACTCTGGCGGAGCGGTACGGCGTGACCGAGTACCCTTCCTTCGTCATCTTTCGACCGAACGAAACCGTGGCGGGAACTCATGAGGGATCGGCGAGCGTGGATGTCTTTCGGGCGTTCCTGATCAAGCACGCATTCGAATGAGCCAGGTGGTGCAATCAGCAATGGGAAGTGAGCGGCGGAAAAAACATTGGAAGACGATCTTGCTCGGTATAGTGCTGATCGCGGCACTGGCGGGGGGGGCCATGTACTGGAACGTTCAGCGTGAGCAGAATGCACTGCTGGCGTTGCTCGATGATTCCGACCCCACCGTTCGCGCCGAGGCGTACCGCGACGCCCGCTACTTCACCAGCGAGAAGGCCGTCACCCGTATGCTCGACGGATTCACCCGGGAGGAGGATCCCTACGTCCTGAGCAAGGCCGGGTATGCGTTGATGATCACCAGCGACCCGCGCGGCCTGCCGCTGCTGATCGAACGGGCGGACGAAGGGCCGGATCGCGAACTTCGCGCCCAACTCTCGGTCTACATCGCGCGGCACAAGGCCGGGGACGATACGCGTCTTCAATGGTTCCGCGAAGGCCTGCACTCGGAGGAGCCGTGGCGGAAACTCGGCGCGGCTGCGGGGTTGTTGTACATGGGGCAGGGGGACGGGGGGGCACGGTTGATCGAACTCGGGCGCGAAGCGACTCCCGAGCAATTGCCCTTCATCCTCGGCCAGCTTCATAAGGTCGTGAAGCCGATGACCGAGTCGGTCGGCATCTTGCCGGCATGGCCCGATCGCGATGCTATCGAGGTGGACGCTCGATTCTGGGATGACCTTGCTCGTTTCTGGTCGAACCACGGCCGGACTTCCCTTCTTGATGACGTGCTGGTTCGACTCTTCGAAAGCGACCCGGACTGGATCCAACTGAACCGGTTGATTCACGCCCGCGAATACGCCGCCAGGATATTGCAATAACGCGACCGCTTGTCCCGTTCGCAGCGGACGCATATAGTAGCGTTTTCGCCGCACACAGTCGTCGCGGCCTGCCCGCAGAGGAGCTTGTTTGATGCATTTCGAAGATCCTGAACGAACGCTGGAAGACCTTTCGGCCCGGATCATCTCGATCCGGGACTCTCTTTGACCTCCCGAGCAAGAAATCCCGCCTCGACGAACTCGAACAAAGGATGGCCGCCCCGAGTTTCTGGGACGACCAGGAGAAAGCCCGTGGCGTGGTCGGAGAGCTGAAGGTCGTCAAGGGTGTCGTGGAGCCCGTGGAGGCTTTGATCGCCCGTGCCGAGGATGCCCGGGTTCTGCTCGATCTCGCCAAGGAGGAAAATGACGAGGCCTCCTTCAACGAGTTGGACAAGGAGTTGCTCGAACTCCAGAACGCCTACGGTCGCGTCGAACTGATGACCCTCTTGTCGGGCAAGAACGACGCCCGCGACTGCTACTTCAGTGTCCAGGCGGGGGCCGGGGGGACGGAGGCGTGCGACTGGGCGGAAATGCTGTTGCGCATGTACCTCCGCTATTTCGAGCGGCACGATTACGACGTGGAGGAAATCGCCCGGACAGACGGTGAGGAGGCGGGGATTCGAAGTGTCACCCTCAAGGTCTCCGGTTTCTACGCGATGGGTTATCTCTCCTGTGAGCGGGGGGTACATCGGCTGGTACGGATCAGCCCCTTCGATGCCAACAAGCGGCGGCACACGAGCTTTGCGGCCGTGGATGTGCTGCCGGTGCTCGACGAACTTGACGTCGAGCTCAAAGAGGCGGAGCTGGACATCACCTACTTCCGCCGGGCCTCCGGCGCGGGCGGCCAGAACGTCAACAAGGTGGCCACCGCCGTACGCATCAAGCACATCCCGACCAATATCACCGTGGAGTGCGTCAACGAGCGCAGCCAGGCGCAGAACAAGAGGCTGGCGCTCAGCATCATTCAGGCGAGGATCGAAAACCTCAAGCAGGAGCAGCGTGACGCCGAGATGAGCAAACTCTACGGGGATCGAGGGGAGATCGCGTGGGGAAGTCAAATCCGCAGTTACGTTCTGGATGATCGTCGCGTTAAAGACCACCGCACCATGCAGGAGACGGGAAACCCCGAACGCGTGCTGGACGGCGACCTCCAGGAATTCATCGAATCCGAGCTCCGCCGCAAGGCGGGCAAGTCACGACCCGACTGATGCAGGCGTTCAACGCCGCGCCGACAGTGGCGATGCTCCTAAGCTTCACGGCCGTTCCATTCTCAACTCGACACGAAGGTCTTGCCGAACGCAGACCACGTGTTGGGAACCGATATGAACGACTTGGAACCCGCCGATGATATCACCGATGCGAACCATCCTGCCATTGATGACCGCGATCATGGCGTCCTCGCTGAGTGAAGTGCCCTGCAATTGGTAGGTCGCGACGAATTTCGCTGCGAGATCCTCCTTCGCATTCTCGCGATCCTCCCTTTCATCCGGCGTGGTTTCGGCCTGGAGCGAGAGATACGTTTTCATCATTTCGGAGGGGACGAAGACATCCCGGGGCGTCTCCTCTGCAGGGTCCAGACGTGCCAGCCAGTCCAGGGCTGGATCAGCGGGAAGCGGCTCCTCGGATCCCTCGATTTGATGTGTACCCTCCGCAAGGGATTCGGACATGTCCGACGGGGAGTCGATCTCCACTGCGCCGGCGGCGGCCGGCTCTCCGAGCAGGAACCGGTCGACCAGGAAGGCCAGCAGGGCAACACCCATCACCGTTAACAGGATCGTTCGCTTACTGGACACGCTGCACCTCCCCGGGCTGGAGGGGGCGTGTGGCCTGTCCACCGATTCGATCTGAGGAAAACTCCTCATCTCCACGCTGTGTATTGATCCGGCACGACCACTGGATCAGGCAGACGGGATTCGCATTTCGCGAGCTGCGGGAGAGCGTCATGTGCGTGATGTCGACGAAGTCATGCTCCTCTTCAATGCGCCGTAGATACCGATGCCACGCGGCGTACGATCCCTGACCGGTGAACTGCACATAAAAGGCGCGGTGATCACTCGCTTCGAGCGTGTCCAGGGGGGTGAATTGTTCAACCGTGATCCCGTCCTCCACCGCAAGGTTCGTGAGTTGAGCCACGATGATGTCCTTGCGATTCTCCGGAGGCGGCGCGCCTCCGAGCTCGGCCAGGCGGGTTTCTGTCCCTTCGATATCGGATTCGATCGAATGAAGAATGCGCAGGCTGCGCTGGTAGCTCTCTTCCTGTTCTTTCAGACTCGTTTCGGCCTCGTCGCGCTGGATCACGAGGAGGATCGACGGCTGGATCAACGCAAAGTGGATGGCGACGGCGACGGTCAGGCCCACCGCCGCGCATATCCACGTCTTGATCCAAAACAGTCGGTGTACAGTCAATTTCATACGATCACCAGCGACAGATTAATTCAAACATCACACCACTCTGCCCAAACAGGCTTTCCTGCCGGGATTCGCGCAGATCAAGCGTCCGAAAGAGTCTGGATTCATGTACGTTCCGCACGAATTTCGACATCGCGTTGTAATCCATGGCGAAGCCCCGCACCGTCATGCCGTCGAGAATCCGTACGCGCGGCCGGGACGAAGACTCCTTGTCGTCAGCCTTTTGTGACGCCCGGACGGCCTGAACATGAAGACTCTTCGACCACTGCGGCGGACTGGTGACGATGCTCGTCAGGAGAATACTCTCCGGCGTCGTTTCGCTCAGCTCCGCGAGGAAGCGGCTCCAATGATGCGTCGAACGAAGGCGTTCGGTCAGCAGCAGTTTCAGTTTCAACGCGTCCAGTTCCGCTTTCGGAACACGCAGTTCCTGATGAAGCTGGTTCTGTTTCAGAGCGAGTTCATCGATGCGCTGATGCAGGTCATGCGTCTTCAGCGCCTGAAAATGAAGGATTACCCCTACGACGACCTGCAATGCCAGCAGGAGGACGCCAAGCAGGATGCCCTGTCGCAGTCGGCGGTAGCGCTGCCGGATCTGCACGTACTCCTCCGGCAGGAGATTGACGTGCACCTTCATCGCTCATCCTCCGCCATCGCCAGACCGACGCACGGCGCCAGCACGGATAGTGTCTCCCCTTCCGAAGTTCCATCTTCCGGCTCGGCATCGAAGTGAAATCCGCATCGCGTGAAGAAGTCGGCGTTCGGTGGGTACACGCCGATACCGAGTTTGTCGCTCAACAATTCCGCCAGCCCTTTCAATCGCGATCCGCCGCCGACGAGCAGGATCGGTCCGACGGTGGAGGAGTCGACCTTGCCCAGCGCGAACCGGCACGACCGTTCGATGTCTTCGATCAATGTCTCGAGCGTGTCGCGGAGAATGGCATACAACACACCGGGGAGCGCCTGTTCGCTCAGTCGAGAGATCCCCCCGATCACCGAGCGGAAACCCCGACGCGTCTGTCGAATCCCGTAGATTCGCTTGTATTGTTCGGCGGTCTGGAAATCCATGTGCAGCGCCGCGGCCAGCCGCTCCGTGAGCTGCCTGCCGCCGGCCTGAAGGTTCCGCGCGTAGATGGGACGGTCCCCGTGGATGAGGTAGAGCCGATTTCCGCGAAATCCGAGATCCAGCATTCCCCAGAGTGGCGTCTCCTCCGCTGTCGAGGATGAGATCCCGCGGGCCAGCCACGCGGCGGCCGTCGGCAGAATCTCCGCGCTCAGGCATTCGAGCCCCAGTTGATTCATGGCGTCCAATCGCTCGATGATCCCCGCCCGTTTCGCGCAGACGATCATCGCGCTGCTTCGTGTTGCGCCTTCCGCCTGGATCGGCCAGGTCGCCAGTTCGGATTCCGATAGTTCCCACGCCGTCTGGCCGCTCAGCTCGTATTCCAGGCTGGAGCCCAACTCCTCACTGGATTGCCTCAGGATCGCCCGCGGCAACTCGAGCATCTTGTACTCGACGTCCGGAGGTCCGATCAGCAGCCTTGTCCGATGGTGCGCAAATCCACCCAGCCCGTACGCCCGCTTGAGCAACGCGGTATATGGAATGGGATCCGGGTCGATTCCCGGTGGATCCACCTCGTGGTTCAGCCAGTGATGCACGCGCCATTGCCCGTGGTCGTTCCGCAACTGAACGGCGCGCAGCGAGCAGGCGCCGAAGTCCATGGCGGTTGCGGTCAATCGGGAACGCGTGATCAGCTTCAACAAGTCAAATCCTTTCCGAGCCTAATGGCCCGCAAGCGTCGCCGTATCAAACATGGGCAGAAACAGGGAGATCGCTACCGTGCCCACCACCACGCCCATCACGACCAGGATGATCGGCTCGATAATCCGTGTCAGAGAATTCAATGCCTGCTGATTCTCGTCATCCAGTGAATCCGCCACGAACAGCAGCGACTCGCTGAGCTTGCCGCTTTCTTCACCGGTGAGAATCGCCGCCGCCAGCGTGCGGGAGATCAGCCAGGTGCTCATCAGCGTCGATCCGATCGATTTACCGTCGGTGATGTCGTCGGCCAGCGACTTCAGCAGCGCCCGGTACTCGGCGTTGCGCATGCTGTTCTGTGTCAACTCGACCGCCTCCAGCAGCGAGACGCGACTTTCCATCAACTGCCCCCAGATGCGACAGATGCGCGCGACGATCAGGCTGCGGATCAGTCGACCGAACACCGGTACACGCAACATCATCAGCGACAGCGCCCGCTTGCCCTGTGCGGAGCGCGCCGCCAGGATCACCGCGCCGACTACGGACGCGACGATGACGAGAAACATCACGCCGTTGTGGCGTATCCAGTCCGACATGGCCAGCAGTATCGCCGTGGACGCCGGCAGGTCGACATCGAGCGTGTCGAACATCTCGGCGAAGCGCGGAAGCACGAAGAAGAGCATCGCCGCCATGACCCCGATGCACAGCAGGGTGAGCAGGGCGGGATAGGCCATCGCGCCCAACACGCGATTTCGGATCTGCTGCTGTTGCGTCATCAGGGCGGCCAGCCGCGAAAACGAACGGGGGAGATCGCCGGACGCTTCACCCGCCGCCACCATGTTGACGTAGTACTCCGGAAACTCGCGGGGATATTTCCCCAAGGCGACACTGAAACTCTTGCCTTCCTCGACGTCTTCGCGGACCTCGGCAACCACCGCACGCCACGCCGGACGCTGACACTGCGCTTCGACCGCTTCCAGCGCCTGGACCACCCGTGCGCCCGAGCGGAGCAGCATGCCGATCTGCTGCGTGAAGAGAACGACTTCGCGCAGGCGGCCTCCCGGCTTCACATCCCTGGGACGCATGCGGTCGCGACGCTCCCCCGTGTCTTCATCCTCGTCCAGCCTGGAGACGAACAGGCCCTGATCGCGCAGCAGGTCCGCCGCCTCGCGCGACGACGCGGCATCGATGGTGTCATGAATCACCTTGCCCTGCGCATTGATTGCCTGGTAACGAAACGCCATTCATCCACCTCGATCACAAGTTGATCGGTTCCGGCTCGTCTTGCGGAGTCTCCGCGGTTTTCGACTTTGAATCGGATTCGGCCCGGGCGGCCGCTTCGGCCCGAATCTCGCCGTGTTGCTCCATGTGCGTGACGCGGAGAACTTCCTCCAGCGTGCTGACCTCGTCATCCACGAGTTTCAGGCCTTCATTTCGGAGATCCCAGTGATTGTTCTTTGCGAGATGATCGCGGATGCGCTGCTCACTGGCACGGTTCTGGATCATCTTGCGGATCTGGTCGGTGATGGGCATCACCTCGTAGATCCCGCGCCGTCCCCGGAAGCCCGAATCGTGGCATTGACGGCAACCTTCGCCGCGCTGATAGGCGCGGGGGCGGCGGTTGGACCATCCCGCCTGCTCCAGTGCCGTCGGCGGCGGATAGTAAGATGTTTTGCAATGGATGCAGATGGTGCGCGCCAGACGCTGGGCGACGATCCCGTTCAGGGCCGATGCCACCAGGTAGTGCGCCACCCCCATGTCGATCAATCGCGTCAGAGAGCTCGGACAGTCGTTGGTGTGCAGCGTGCTCAGGACGAGGTGCCCGGTCAGCGCCGCCTGAATCGCCACGTGGGCGGTATCCGCGTCGCGAATCTCGCCCACCATGATGACGTCGGGATCCTGTCGAAGGATCGACCGAAGTGCCCGCGCGAAACTGAGGCCGACTTCATGGCTGACCTGAATCTGGTTGATCAGGTCGAGCTGGTACTCCACGGGATCTTCGACGGTCACGATATTCCGCTCGACGCCGCGCAGGAGATCCATCGCCGAATAGAGCGTCGTGGTTTTTCCGCTGCCGGTCGGACCCGTCACGAGAACGATCCCGTGAGGACGAAGCAGCATCTCCCGAAAGGCGTGGAGTGAATCGTGGCGGAAACCGAGCAGATCCAATTCCGTTTCCAGGTTATTCTTGTCCAGAATACGAAGCACGATCTTCTCGCCCAGAATCGTGGGCATCGACGAGACGCGAAGATCGATTTCGCGCCCTTCGGCGATGATGTGAACGCGGCCTTCCTGCGGCAGCCGCTTCTCGGCGATGTCCATTTTCCCGATGACCTTGATACGCGACACGATGGCGGCATGCATTCCCGCCGGAGGATTCATCAGCTCGCGCAGGACACCGTCAATACGGTAACGGATGCGCGTCTTCTTCCGATCGGGTTCCACGTGAATGTCGCTGGCGCCGTCGCGTATGGCCGAGAGCAGCGCCAGGTTCACCAGATTGATCACCGGGCTGCCTTCGATCATGCAGTTCAGGTCGGTGATCTCGCCGTCGTCGCTTGCCTCGTTGTCCACGACCTCGACATCGCTTTCGGAAAGCGACACCAGGAATTCATCAACCGATACTTCCTCGGTCAGGTACTGTTTGGCGAAGTCCTTGATGTTGGATTCCAGCGCGAGCACCGGCTCGATGGTACATTTCGTGAGCGCGGCGAGGCGGTCGATCGCGGGCAGGTTCTGCGGTTCCGCCATCGCCACCACCAGTCGGTTCCGCACGCAGAACATCGGCAGGGCGCAGAGTCGCTCGGCCTCGTCGCGGTCGATCATTTTGGCCACGGCGGGATCGATCAGACCGTGCCGAAGGTAGGTCCCGGGCACGCCGAGTTTCACGGCCAGCGTCTTGACGAGCGCGGCATGTGACAGGATTCCCAGTTCGACCAGTGTCTCGCCCAGTTTGCTGCCCGTGCGCTTCTGCGCAGCAAGGGCTTCCCGGAGGTCGTCCTCGGTGATCTGACCCATTTCGAGCAGGGTCTGCCCCAGCTTGGTGCCTTTGGAGATCATGCTGTCAGCCCGATCGTCACTCCTGGTTCGATTTCGGCCTACCGATTCGGTACCGCCGCGCCCGGAAAGGGATCACCCTTCACAGGAAGCTCTTCACCGCGCTCTCCGGGACATCGAAGAGGTCGAGGTTTTCGAGCGCCCCGGTCAGGTCGAGTATCTCTCTGCACAGTTCCTGGACCGATGCCAGCTTGGCCGTTCGACCATTGGCGCGCTGCGTATCGGAGAAATCCCAGAGGGCCTCCACCGCGCGGCTGTCCATGAACGAAACCTGCGACATATCCAGCACGAGCCGGCCGTGCGTCTTCTTGCGATGCTCGTCGACGATCTGCGCGAAATCGTCGACCTCTACCCCGGATATCGAACTCAGGGGCGTCAGCACCGTCACACTGCCCATCCTGGCAACATCGAATTTCATGACTGCTCCGTCGCCACTTGCGTCACGCGTGGCGTTTCCTCACCGATCACGCGGATCTGCTCCCCGGCCTTACGCGATTCCTGGACCGCCTGAAAAGCGCTCGACAGCGATGTCGTAAAATCCGCTCCCCGGGCCAGGGTCAACCCGCATCGCAACTGGATGGCGGGACACTCCTTCGACGTGGTGTGGATGACGTCCTCGAGCGATTTCATCAGGTTGCCGGCAATCATGCGCCCGAGGGAGACGTTCAACCGGCGAAGCACCGCCACGAACCGGTCGTCGCTGAAACGGCCGACCAGGTCATCGCTTCGCAACTTGTCGCGCATCGTCTTGCCGATCTGTTTCATCAACCAGTCGCGCAAGGCCCACCGGCCGTGGTCATCGAGCCAGCGCACCCCTTCGACCACGATGGCCAGTATCACCGCCGGTTCCGCATCGGCATCGGCTTCCTTCAGCACACGCTCAGACATCTGCGTCAGATCCAACCGATTCAAGACGCCCGAGGTGCGATCGATACGCAGCGCGAGCTGAAGCGCATCGTACTGATCCACGTACCGCCAGAACTGGCCGAGCAGTTGCTCCACCGCACGGAGCATCGCGAGATCCATCCGTTGCGATTCCGGAAGCTTGCCGAGCACGATGAGCCCGATGGTGACATTCTTCCGCCGGATGGGAAGGATCGCTTCGGGAAGCTGGTTCACGACCAGCTTGTCGCTCCGGCGCACCTGCGCGTTCCATTCCTCGGCGTACCGGGCCAGGTGTTCGTCCTGCCTTTCGTATCCCTGCAGGTAACGCTGGCCGGTCTGGATCACATGATTCAGCAGCCCATGCGGCACGGCTCCATACCAGAAGGCATCATCGGAATTGTCGGTCAGCGAAACCGGTTCAGACTTGTCGTCGGGCAGGCGAAAACAACGGACGCGACCGGCGCTCACGAACTGGTTCAAGGCATCCCGGATCCACCGATCGAACGGAGCCCAGGGATCCTCGATGCCGTCCAACTGGTCCAGCCAGTCGTTGAACTGTACGGTCATCTCGCCGATGGCCGGTGCCAGCGAATCCGCGCCATGGAAGAGCCTCGACGCATCCGGGCGCGACCCTTTCACCGTGGAAGCAGGGGCACGCCGCGCGGGGGCGGAGGATTCGCCGACTTCGCGACGAAGCACGCCCATGGAGAGCACGAGCACACCCGCAATAACCAGCGCCGCGCCCAGGCAGACGAATAGCGTGGACGCACGACCGAACGTCAAGAGCATCACGCCCGCAATCGTGAGCACGGTACCGAGTATCGCGGCCCGCAGAAATGTACCGCTAGGTTCCATGGTCGGACTCCCGCGAGGCGGTAAACCATTTGGCATACGTGTTGGGATGCGTCATCGGAAGGTTGTTCCAGATGTTCAGAAAGAGATCGACGATCTCGGCATCCAGCTTCGTGCCCGCATCTTCCTTCATCAGCGCGATCGCGCGATCGATCTGGAAGGCCGATCGATACGAACGACTCGAGGTCAGCGCATCGAAGACGTCCACCACGTGAACGATCCGCGCTGCCAGGGGAATCTCGTCGCGCTGGAGACCCTCCGGATAGCCGCTGCCGTCGGGGTTTTCGTGATGGTAGAGCACCGCCGGCAGCAATGGCTCGAGCATCGCGACCGGTTTGAGGACCTGGTAGCTTCTCCGGGGATGCTCACGAATCAGGGCCTGTTCCTCGTCGTTGAGGGGGCCGGGTTTGTTGAGCACCGCCTCGGGAATCCCGATTTTCCCGACGTCGTGCAGCAGCCCGGCCCACTCGAGATACTGTTGCTGCTCACTGGAGAGACCCAGCGTCTTGCCTGTCAGTTTGGCCAGGAAGCCCACACGTTCGGAATGGCCGCACGTGTAGCTGTCCTTCTGATCGATCGCATTGACCAAGGCGCGGACTGCCTCAAAACTCGATTGCTTCAGACGCTCGATGAGTCGGAGATTACTCAGGATGTGCCCGCTGTAGCTCAGGACCGAGTCCAGAACGAGCATGTCGCCCGCCACGAATGACCGCTTCCTTCGCACCATCCCCACGATCCACTGGGCATGCGATTCCTCCTTGAGCAGTCCCCACATGCTCGTGCCGCGCCCCATTTCGTCGTGCCCGCTTGTCGTCCCGAGGACGGTCACTCTCTGGGAGTGCTTGAGTCGGCGGCGCACGGTGTCGTACTCCGGAGGAAGTCCACTCAAGCACGGCGATGGCGCGGCCAGAGTACCTTCCTCGGGAGGCAGCAGAAAGCCGTGTTCAATGTCGCCGCCGTCTCTCAAGCGGAATGCCGAACGGCCATCCTGCGAGATCAGCAGCACCTCTTCCGCCGCAAACAGGTAGCGCAGCTTGCTGAGCAGTAACCGGCGCACCTCATCGGCGTCGCTGAGGATTGCGATGTCCGCACTGATGTCGAAGATCAGATTCAGTTGCTCGTACCCGCGAAGGACCTCCTCCGCCAGGCCATTGTTTTCCTCGTTGAGTCGTGCGAAATCGTGTGTGATCTGCTGCAGTTTCTCCATGAGCAGGTGCAGGGGCTCATCGACATTCGCGAGTTGTGAAGGGGGAGTCAGCACGAGAACGCCGGGGGGGCACTCTTCGCTTCCACGAAGGAGCCGCACCTGGTAGCCCTGGGTACATTCGGCGGGAATCTCGCATGCAGCGCGCTCGGCATCCGCAGACACCAGCGCCTTCAGCATGGCACAACCGTGCGTGGACGCGCGGCTGTCCCGGCCGTCGAGGCAGTGGTGAAGGCAGGCCTGCGGGATCAGGGGTTCACCCGATCCGAACAGGCCCAGCGAGATCACCTTCGACGGCTCGGTGAGGCGTTCCCAGAGCGTGGAGCTGTTCTGCGAAGTCATGTCCTAGTCTCCACTGTCCGTACCCACATCCCGGGCGCTCGCGACGCACTCCGAAGCGAGGGCCGCTTCCACCGTCTCCATCAGGTGCAGAGGACTGAACGGTTTGGGGTGGACCACGGCGTTGAGGTTGACCAGTTGCGATTCGATCTCCTGTTGATCACAACGAGATGTCAGTACGACCGCTTTGCTCTTGATCAGGCCTTCACGACGAACCTGCTCCAGGAGCGCGATACCGTCCATACGCGGAAGATTGACATCCGTGATCAGCATGTCCGGAGCGTCCTCGCGAATGGACTCCAACGCGATCACGCCGTCTTCAGCCGAACGCACCTCGTGACCGTGGCGCCCCAGCCACAGGGCGACCACGCGGCTGATGTGGCGGTCGTCCTCGACAATCAGAATGGTTGCCATTACTCGGTCTCCTTACTGCCGACGGGTTGAGAATCCTCGGCAGGATGATCCGGTGTCACGACGGGCAGGGTGACGGTAAACGTCGAGCCCTTGCCCGGTGAGCTCTCCACGGCCACGGTGCCCCCGTGGACGCGGACGGTTTCCTGGACGATGGCCAACCCCAGGCCCGTGCCCGGCAGGGTCTGCACGTCCGAATCGTCCACACGATAGAATTTCTCGAAGATGCGTTCCTGATCGGCCGGCGCGATGCCGATTCCGGTGTCCGTGATCGACACGCGGACCCGCATGTTCTCCACGGCGCACCGAACGTCCACGCGCCCTCCCTCGGGCGTGTATTTGATGGCATTGCCGATCAGGTTCATGAACACGACCGTCAGGCGATCCTTGTCGCCCCGGAGCGTGGTGGGCTTCGAAGGCAGATGGAGCACGAGATCGATGTTCTTCGCATCCGCCGTGCCCTGCTGATCCTGGACCACGTTGCGCATGATCTTGTCCAGCACGAACTCCGCCGCCTGAAGACGCGCCGTGCCCACCTCGAGTTGTGAGACGTTCAGAATGTCTTCCACCAGCCGGCTGAGACGCTGCGTCTCGCCCATGATGACGTTGTAACATTCGCGTATGGTCTGCTCGTCATCGATCACATCCTGGGACAGCGTCTCGGCGTAAGCCCGGATGTTCGTCAGGGGCGTACGCAGTTCATGCGTGACGTGATACAGAAACTGATCCCGGGCACGCTCCGCTTCCTTCGACTGTGTCACGTCCTGGATGAAGACGATGGTTTCCGCGTCGCCCCCCTCGGGCGCGATCGATGAGAATCGCAGGACGACTTCGCCGTGAGTGCGCGTGAAGGTGTAGTCCGTCCAGCGCCGGGCCGACGAAGGTCCGGCCTTCAGATCCTGGTCCCCGTTGAGTAACGCCATCTGGAGCGATTCGTCCATGACCTTGCTGACCGGAGCATCGTTCAACGGCTCGCCATCCTCGCAGAGCAGGCCGACCGCCGAGCGATTCGCGAACGAAATCGTGCGGTCCGGATCGATCACCAGCACGCCGAAAGGGATATGCATCAGGATGTCCGTCAAGCGTTCCGAGCGGTACCCGTCGATCGCCGCCGACATGTTCGTGTTGAGATTCGCTTTACGCAGTTCCTCCTGCATCTCGCCGACGAATCCGATGAGATGGTTCCAGGAGGACGAGATCTGATCAAAGGAGCCATTGAGCCGCAGGGCTTCGAGGCGATCTTCGATGGGCCTTTCCGCTTCCAGAAGTCGGTTGCGGATCGCCGCAAGAGGACGAAGCGATCGGCGGATGAACCGGTGAATCAGCAGGTACAACGACAGGACGACCAGGACGACCACCGACATCCAGGCGGCCATGGCGGGAGAGGTGCGAAAGAATTCCGGAGCCAGCCCCACGCGAACTTCGTACTTCTTGCCACTCGCATCGCCAAGGGTGATGAACGTGCGAAGCATCCGCACGCCGGCCTCGTCCGTTGCGGCGGCCATCTCGACATCCGGGTCCTCGGTCGGCGTCCATCCCTGGGGCGGCGGGGTGATCGATGCAAGCGTGGGATCGGACTTCGCCACAAGGTGCCCTTCGGGATCCACCAGGGCGCTGTAGGCGATACCCGGGGCCGCGCTCAAGCGTCGCAGTTCCGCTTCCAGGACACTGCCGTCGTGCGCGTCAGCGTGGCTCAGTTGAAGGCTCAACCAGCGTGTCCACGAGACCCCGTTTCTGAGATGAAGGCGTTCATGCTCCGCGGTGCTCAGGTGCAGTGAGAAGGCTGCCACTCCCAGAACCGCGCCCACGTACAGCGCAGCGAGCAACAGGCCTACCCAGGGGGTGAGGACCTCCTTGCGCGTCGTGGACGCTCCTCGAGTCAAAAATCCCATAGACAACCCACCCCTGTTTCAGCGCACGAATAAATAGGGGAAAATCACTTGAGCGATAACGTTCTCTTGTAGGCATATCGATCCACAGGCTTCTGCACTTAACCACGCGAATGTGACGAGTCCTTCGGGACTTCCGGACTTGATGTGTTGTTTTTGGCATCGGGATGCAGGATACGAACGCCCCTCCGATAAAACGGGCAACACTGTCATGCGGTGCACGGATTTCCTGGAATCGTTACCGGACGTGGCATACAATTTCTTGCTGAAAACAGGATGTTATCGACAAGGAGATTCAACCATGACGCGCGTTGCTGTCTGTTTATCGGGCTGTGGATTCCTGGACGGGGCTGAAATTCAGGAATCCGTCTACACGCTGCTTTCCCTCAGCCAGGAGGGAGCCGAAGCGATCTGCTGTGCACCGGATGTGGAGCAGGCCGCCGTGGTCGATCATCTCCAGCAGGAGCCCGACGCCGGTGGTAAACGCAATGTCCTGGTCGAAGCCGCTCGTATCGCCCGTGGGAAGATCAGGAACCTCAAAGAAGTCAAACTCTCCGATTTTGATGCCATCATTTTTCCAGGGGGGTTCGGCGCCGCAAAGAACCTCTGCGACTTTGCTGAAAAGGGACCCGAATGCGACATCCACCCGGATGTCCAAAAATTGCTGACCGACACACTTCATGCAGGTAAGCCGATCGGGGCGATCTGCATTGCCCCGGCGTTACTTGCCCGTGTCGCGGGATTGGTGGATGTCCATCCCACGCTGACGATCGGCAACGATGCCGGCGTCGCCGCGGCCCTGGAGAAGATGGGCGCCGCGCACCAGGACTCACCCTGTTCCGAGTGCGTCGTCGACGAGACACGAAAGATCGTCAGCGCCCCGGCGTACATGTACGACGCCGAACCGGCCGAAGTGTACGAGGGTATTCGCAAACTCGTCCACGAGATTCTTCGGCTCGCCCGATCATGAAGCCATGACCCGATGAAATCGGCGGCCCCGGCGCGTTGAGTCGCCTCCGATTCACCGCGTTTTTCCCGTTTTCCGGTCAACTTGACCAAGCTCCCCACCGACAATGAACACAGGTGCGCCTATGGAGTGGGCGTACCATCGCGATTCCACGTCACGCAAGCGGTGCGGTTGCGATGCTTCTCCAACACGACATCCCCCTGACCACGTTGTCGATGATGTGCGATCACCACGGATTGCTCGCCCGGAGCAGCAGGGACGGCAAGCCCGATCCATATCGCGGGCATCGCACGATGGACAACGCCGAGGCGTTGCGTCTGATGGCGCGGTGGGGGAACTCGGAGGAAGAGGGCACGCGGATTGAACTGGCTCGGCGGTGCATCGGTTTTCTACGCGCGGCCCGACGTGATGACGGCGGCTTTGCCCATTCCCGCGACGCCGTCGGGCGATGGACCTCGCACGAAGACGACGATTGCGTTCGCGCCGATGTGCTGTGGGCGCTCTGCTCCATGACCGATTCAGAGTTGTCCGCCACCCTCGTCGGCGATGCCGAGTCGATCCTGCAGGACGCCCAGGAAGTTCTCCATCCGAGTCGTGTGGGCCCATCGCAGGATCCAGTCGCGATCTCCATGACTCTCCTGGCACTGGCGGCGCTTCCCGATGGGCACGAATGGCGCGACGAAGCAGTCATCGCACGGCTCGCCCGCGACCTCATCGACACGCACTACCAGCCGTACCGCTGTGATCAATGGGAATTTTTCAACGCCGAATGGATGCCCGGCGCCGCACGAATCCCGGCCGCCCTCTGGCACGCCGCCGACATTCTGGATGACGCATGTCTCTACACCGTGGCACGTACGACCACCGAGTTCATCATCGACAGGCTATTCGAGGACGGCCTCTTTTTGCCGGTCGGTACGGAAGGATGGCGCCGAGGAGATGATATGGCCGTATTCGATCAGCGGGCCACCGAAGCCGCCTCCGCCGTCGAGTGCCTGGCCACGGCCGAGGAAGCCACGGGCCACGCGGGATACGGGCAATTTGCCGATTATGCTTACCGGTGGTTCCATGGAAACAACGTCCGAGGAGTACAACTGGCCCACCCCGAGATCGGCGCCTGCGCCGGCGCGATCCGGCGAGAGGGCACGGACACGCGCCGCGATGCAGATGCGACGCTCGCCTTGCTTCACGCCCACGACGCCTGGCGGCGTCGGCATGCCCTCCTTCAACACACCTCGATGACCGTCAGCGTGACCACGTAGTCGCCGCTTTCGAGACCTGGGGGGCTTTTTTACGCAGACTCTCAATATTCTTGCATCTGGGAAGTTGCATCGGCTACAATCGGATGTCGGAGAGTACAGGTCACCCAAAGCCATCTGAAAAACGTCAGATAATCGTATTCCCCCGTACCTTCGGGAACGGAGGGTTTTGTTTACATCGGAGTCTTCTCATGAATCGTTTGCATCGTGTCCTCACCACCGTGCTCATTCTGGCATGGCTGGCCCCTGCCGCTGTTGCCGTGAATCCCGCTAACCCGATTCCGACACCTATCGCCAAGGATGGCACGACCATCGAACTCGTCGACTTTGTGCAGGCGCCGCCTACCGGATCGCCGGATGCACGAATCAATTACCTTTTCCACGCCAACGACGGCTCCGGGCGTCTCTTTTTCCACGATATGCGCGGCAAGATTTACATCATCAAGGATGGCCAGCTCCTGCCAACGCCGTTTCTCGACGTTAAAGCCGTGCGCGGCAGCAACTTCCAGGAAACCGGTTCGAACGAGACCGGCGTGCAGTGTTTTGCGTTCCACCCGGATTATTCCACACCGAGTACGCCCGGCTTTGGCAAGTTCTATACTTCCCATTCCGAGACGACCTTCTCCGGGACCCCTGACTTCCCGATTCCCGCCGGGGCGAGCTTCACCGTTCATCACGATGTCGTCTCCGAATGGTCGGTGGATCCGAACAATCCGGACATCATCGACCCTTCCTCCCGGCGCGAGATCCTTCGCGTCGCGCAGCCGCTGACCGACCACACGATGAACCAGATCGGTTTCAACCTGACCGTCCCTGATACGGATCCCGATTACGGCATGCTTTACATCAGCATGGGAGACGGCGGGAACACCGGGGGCTCGAACGTGGACCAGTGGCGAACCGGTCAGGACACGGGCAACGTCTTCGGGACCATCCTGCGTATTGACCCATTCGGCAACGACGGGGTCAACGGCGAGTACGGTATTCCCACCGACAATCCCTTTACGAGCCCGGGCGATCCACTCGACGAAATCTGGGCCTATGGCTTACGAAACCCCCAGCGGTTCAGTTGGGACATGGGCGGAACAAACAGGATGTTCATCGGGGACATCGGTCAGGCCAAGATCGAGGAAGTCAACATCGGCATGAACGGGTTCAATTACGGATGGAGCGAACGCGAAGGTACGTTCGTGGTCGATCACGGTAATCAGAACAATCTCTTCGATCTTCCCGGGAACGATGCCACTTTCGGTTACACCTATCCTGTGGCTCAGTACGATCACGATGAAGGCTTCGCGATTTCCGGTGGATTCGTCTACCGCGGACAGCTCATCTCCGCCTTGCAGGGCAAATACATCTTTGGTGACCTCGTCCTGGGACGCATCTTCTTCGTGGACGAGGCGAGCCTCAGCCTGGGCAGCCAGGCCACCATCACGGAACTGACCCTGAGGCATAACGGGCAGGAAAAGACGCTTCTGCAGATTGTGGGGGCCGGCCGTGCCGATCTTCGCTTCGGCCAGGGAGAAAACGGCGAAATGTACGTTCTGACCAAGCAGGACGGCATGATTCGACGCATGACCATTCTCAATGAACCCATTCTGGATGTGCAACAGGACAGCTTCAACGTGGAGACTCAGGTCGATGTCGATCCCGCCGATGACGTGCTCGACGTGACCAACATCAAGCAAGGCACCCTGAACTACACTGTTTCCGAGGATGCCCCTTGGCTGAGCATCAGTCCACTGAATGGATCACTGCTTGCATCGCAAACCGACCAGTTGACGGTGAGTTACCAGGTGGCCGGCTTGTCGAAAGGGACGTACGACGCCACGATCACCGTCGAAGCCAACTCCTGGAACACCCCCCTCAAGATCCCGGTTCAACTGGTCATCGATTCGGTGACCTCCGATTTCGATGGAGACGATGACGTCGATCTCGATGACTACGCTTTCCTTCAGAGCTGTTTCGGCCCTTCGGGAGTGGCGCCCGTTGCCGGATGTGAACCCGCTGAACTGGATGGCGACAACGATGTGGATGCCGGAGATCTCTCCAAGCTTCTGATCTGCTTCAACGGAGCCGACGTGCCTGTCGATCCGACGTGTGACGACTGAGCGGGACGCCGAATGAACCGGGAGAGGGCTGAAGGGCATGGCAGCTTCACATGCGAAGTGCCGCTCGGTGTGATCCATTTCCGGTAAATCATATTCCGAGAATGGAAATGAGACCTGGCGATGTCACGCAGGTATTGTTTCCAGGGCGTCCTCGATGACATCGATGACCTGCTGGAGATGGTAAGGCTTGCTGAGCGTGTGCCGGTATCCCTGCTGCCGGAGGACCTGCCGATCGCGGGGCGTGAGGGTGGCACTCACCGCCACCAGCACCGTGCGATGCAGATCCGGCTGCGTCGTGACGAAACGGCTCAGTTCGGTCACGTCGAAACCCGCGAGATCGATGTTCATAAACACCACGGAAGGGCGGAAATCCTGAAGGCTGGCCCCGGCTTCAAAGGCCGAGCGTGCAGTCTGCACCGAGTAACCCTCTTTCTCCGTGAGTGTCTGCCGCAGCAGATCCGTCAGTTCCTCGTCCGGATCCACGATCAACACGCGGACCTGGTCGCTCTCCAGCCCGTTCATGGGCATCCCATGGATTTTCATGAAACGGATCAGATGATGGAGGGGGATGCGACGATCCTTGCTTCCGGGGATGCGGTACCCGCGGAGCTGGCCGGTGTCGAACCATTTCGACACGGTTCGGGGCGCGACGTTGCACAGCCGCGCCACCTCACCCGTGGTCAGGACATCCTTTACCTTGGACACGCAAGCATCCTCTAACCGGACGTGGACAGATCTCACTTCGTATTCTTCGGACGATGGTGTCGGGGGGTCAAACTATTCCCTGGAGATCGTGGAAGCCTATCGGTCCTATCCTGTCGGGATGGGAGACCAGACCCTCGCAAGGGATGATGAACGCCACGCGAGGCAGTCCGTTCACATCGATCCCGTCACGATCACCTATTGAGTCTATGCCTCGATTCGCACGAAGTAAACGCAACAGGCCCGGAAATATGCGTTCTCATGGTGTCAAAAAGGGCATCAGCCGCCGGACTTGTCCGGGGTGTTGATCTGGTACACGCGTGACCCGGGGGAAGGGGGCTGAAGCGACTCGCGGCTGGGACGGTCGAAGCCGGCGAGATCGCTGGCCGTCGGCACGGAGACCTCGAGCCACTTCGTGGCGGCGGTGATCTTCACGCTGGCATCCGCCAAGGCGGCGGGCATCAGCACCACGTTCCCCTTGCCGAACGGCATCGGTTCGGCCGAGCGGCTCCACTTAATCTCACCCGAGCCTTCCAGCACCATCCATACCACCGGCTCGGCATACGGGATGCGCTGCTCGGCGCCTTCCACCATGCGGACCAGTTCGATCGTGAACGAGGGACAGGAGGCCAGGCGTGTCACCGCCGTCCAGAGGCTGGCGACGTGGGAGCGCTCCTGCTGAGGCTCGGGCGCGGCGGCGCCGAAGTCGATACACTGCATGGCCTGGTCCAGATGCAGTTCGCGCGGCTGCCCGGTCTTGGCATCGATGCGCCCCCAGTCGTACGTGCGGTAGGTGATGTCCGAGGGGGTTTGCACTTCCGCCACAAGCACGCCTTCGCCCAACGCGTGAACCGTGCCGCTCGGAAGGTAATAGCAATCGCCGGGCTTGACCTCGATGCGACGGAGAACGCCGTCGACTTCGCCGGTGAGGCTGGCCTGACGGAAGCGTTCAGCATCGATACCCGGCTCCAGACCATGCAGGATGAATCCGCCCGGTTCCGTGTCCAGCACAAACCACGCCTCGTGCTTGACGCGCACGTTGCCTCCGAGCTTTTTCGCCATCGCTTCATTCGGGTGGACCTGTACGCTGAGCGATTGGCGGGCGTCCAGGAACTTGATCAGCAAGGGAAATCGTCCGTCGATCAATGCGACGTTCCCCATGAGGTCGCGGCCCCATTCGCGCACGAGGTCGCTGAGCGTCTTCCCCGCTGCGGGGCCCGATGCCACGCGCGATTGATCTTCCTCCAGGTCAGCCAGTTCCCACGACTCGCCCACAGGTTCATCCCCGACCCCGGCACGATCGAACTGCGTGAAGATACGGTCGCCGCCCCAGATCTTGGGCTTGTAAATCGGATCGAATATCAACGGGTGGATCATGATACTTCGCCTCGTGTTGATCATGTCTCTTGACGCGGGAGATTGTAAACCACGTGGGAAGTTCGGCAAAGCAGGGCGGTTGACCGCGCATTCCAGTTCAGCGCGTGATCCTTCCCGAGGAAACAGGGTGACCGTGGATCGGGTGGGGCACTACCGCCGCTTCGGGCGATCAGACGAAGCTTTTCCACCGCCGCTGTCGAACTTGCCGAACACCATGCGTCCGGCGGAGGTCTGCAGCACGCTGGTGACGGTAATGGGAATCGTGTTGCCGATACGCTCCCGCGCCGCCTCGACCACGACCATCGTGCCGTCTTCCAGGTAACCGATACCCTGGCCCGCCTCCTCGCCCGGCTTGATGATCTTCACCTCCATTGCTTCGCCCGGCAGGAAGACCGGCTTGAGCGCATTGGCCAGGTCGTTGACGTTCATTACCTCCACGCCGCGGATCTGAGCAACCTTGTTGAGGTTGTAGTCGTTGGTCACGATGCGACCTTCGATTTCCGTGGCGAGGGTCACGAGCTTCTGGTCGACCGGTTCGGAGGTATTTCCCTCCTTGGCCACGTCATCAAACTGCAGGTCCAGCTTGGTCATGGATTGCAGCTTGTTGACGATATCGAGCCCGCGCCGGCCGCGATTACGCTTGAGGCGGTCGTTGCTGTCGGCAATGGTTTGAAGCTCCTGGATCACGAACTTGGGGATCACGACCGGGGTATCGGTGTACCACGAGTTCAGGATGTCCACGATGCGCCCGTCAATGATGACGGAAGTGTCCAGGATCATCGGGTGCTGGCCCTTGCGCTGCTTGGCGAACTCCACGTAAGGTATGACGAAGCGCACATCATCTTTGGTCTGCAGGATGAAACTGATCGACAGGTAGCACGCGACCACGCCGAGCAGCACCTCGGTGGCGGGAGCCTTCATGAGGTAGAAGACCAGGCTGCCCGGGATGTAATGCCCGACGGTATCGGACAACAGTCCGAGCACGAGCGTGGCGGCATACGTGATCACCAGTCCGACCAACAATCCGAAGAGAACACCGGACATCGCCATCAGCGACTTCTGCGGGACGATGATATCGATCGCGATGATGCCGACCGCCAGGCCCACGCAGAGAATCCACGTGGTGAACGGATCGACGTCGACGTCGCCGGGTGCCGAGAGATAGCTCAAGGTGACGCTGGCGACCAGGAGCACAAAAACCGCCCTGAGAATGGTCAGTAACATGGGTGACTGCCTCCGTGAGGCGAAGGAACGTCGCATGGATGAAGAGGGCGCGAAGTCTCCGGCATCTCGGAGAGGCGCCACGTTTCGCACCGCCCATCGATCAACGGATCCGTCATGGGCTGAGGCGGTATTTATGTAATTAATTATAGCTCAAAAACTTAGCAGTCTCTACCTGCGTGCCGTGGCTTGACAATACACGTCCGCCATCGCACAATCCCGGCGTGGCGCGGAAAGATACGAAACCTCTCCCGTTTATACGTGAGTTCTCCTAGCGAGTTGAACCCTTGGCGACTTCCACGGACATCGCGACCTGGCGGAGTGAGGCAATACAGGCCCTGCTCGCGACGCAGCTTGCAGACGGCGGATGGCCCTATCAGCGTCGCAACACGACCGCCGTGACGGAAGCGACCGCCTGGGCGGTGATGGCGCTCTCGGCGGAGGGTGATACATCCGGCGCGATCGATGCGGGTCTGGGTTGGCTTCTGGATCGGCAACGGGAGGACGGGTTCTTCACCGCGTCCGACCTGTTGACCGAACGGAGCTGGATGACCTCACCGGCGGGACTGGCTCTGGTGGAGACCGGTCAGGATGCCGAAGCTGCTGTCGCCGGCGATGCACTGCTTGGCGCGGAAGTGTTTACGCTGCTCTTCCCCCGTCCCGGAATCTATGGCTACAACACAGGTATCGCGGGCTGGCCCTGGACGGATGGTGACTTCTCGTTCATCGAGCCGACGTCCATGGCGGTGCTTTTTCTCAAGGCGATCGGGCAGGGCGATCACGGCCGCACGCGCGAAGCAATAAGCGTCATTCGCGATCGTGCCCTGGAGGTGGGCGGCTGGAACTACGGCGAGCCGGCGGTGCTTCAGGGCGATCTCTTTCCGACGACGATACCTACGGCGGCCGTGCTTCTTGCGATGCAGGATGAGCAGGATGACGCTATCGCCGCCGGCACAGGTTTCCTTCAAGCACAACAGGGAACGATCTCCACGCTGCTCTCCCTCGGCTGGGCAACGATGGCACTGAATGTGTACGGTTTGCTGACGGAAGCGTGGTGCGCGGACGTCGTGGAGTTATGGAACAGTCTGCCCGAAGCGCGGCGTGATCCGCTGGGCACGGCGCTCTGTATCCTCGGCGTGACCGAGACGCCGGAACATCCGCTGACCTTGAGTTGATCGACCGGGAATCTTAACCATTATGAGTTGTTCTCATCGACATCCCGATTGGCATACGACGAGGCATCAGGCCACCGGCTCACGGCAGGGTGATCTTCACGACGCTATCGAAGCTGCGATGAACCGCCGGACGTTCCTGAAGTGCGTGGCCGGGGCGGGCGTCCTGGCGGCAATGCCCGGATGCGGCGTCCTTCCCGGATCCGACAGTGGCCTCACCGCCGCGACGGCCATCCTGCGCGGGGCGTACGACAACACGCTCGTGGACGTGATCGAGTCGGGCATGGCGCTGGTGCCGCCGCCGGACGTCACCGGCAAACGCGTCGTGCTCAAGCCGAATCTCGTCGACCTGCCGCGCGAGGACAAGCCGATCGTGACGAACCCGGCGTTGATCGTTGCCGTCGCCGAGGCCTTCCGACGACGCGGGGCGGCGGAGGTCATCGTCGCCGACGGATCCGCGCTCCAGCGGGACACCTGGCAGATCGTCGATGCCGTCGGGCTCACGCCACTGCTGAACGAGGCGGGGCTCGAGTTCATCGATCTCGGTACGGACGATGTCATGACCGTGCCCAACGTCGGGTCCGCCACGAATCTCGATGTGCTTCACCTGTCCAAGACCGCCGCCACCGCCGACGTGTTCGTGGCGGTGCCGAAGATGAAAACGCATCACTGGGCGGGCGTGACGCTGGCCATGAAGGGGATGTACGGCATCATGCCGGGCCACGTGTACGGCTGGCCGCGCAACATCTTCCACCTGCGCGATCTGAACTCCGGCGTGATGGATTTCAACCTCACCCGGCCGATCGATTACGCCATCATCGACGGCATCATGGGGCTCGAGGGCGATGGCCCGGTCCGCGGCACGCCGAAGGAGGCGGGCGTCATCGTCATGGGCGACAACGCCACCGCCGTCGATGCCACCGCCACACGCATCATGGGCCTGCAGCCAACCTCCATCTTCTACCTGCTCCAGGCCTCCGGCCTTCTCGGCCCGATCAGCGAATCAAGCATCTCTCAGCGCGGCGAAACCATTGATTCAGTACGCACCTCCTTCGAGGTTCTCCAGCACCAGGCGTCGCTGGTGATCTGAATCTCGCAGCCGATGACTGAGTGACGCATGAATAAAATCCATGAGACCCACCGACTCCGTTTCATTCCCCATTCGCCCAAGTCGATGCTCGCGCTGATCGAGGGGAAGATCGAGACTGATGCAGAATTCACAGATCGCTTCGGTGTGCCCCCGGCGGAAGGGATGCGCGCGTTTCTGGCGTATGGGGAGGAGTGTTCCCCAGCGTGGATCGCGAAGCTTCGCGTAGCCACGGCGCCGGATCCCTGGGAGTTCGGGTATGCCGTCGTTCATCGGGAGAGCGGCTTGATGATCGGTACTGCCGGGTTCAAGGGCCCACCGGATGCAGAGGGCATCGTCGAGATTGCCTACGGAATCGTGCCCGCGTTCGAAGGACACGGCTATGCCACGGAGACGGCGAGAACTCTCGTCGCGTTCGCAGCCCGGGACGGTCGCGTTCAACGTGTTCGAGCCCATACATTGCCGGAAGAAAACGCATCAACACGGGTTCTGGCGAAGAGCGACTTCTTGCACGTCGGCGAAGTGATGGATCCGGAAGACGGACTCGTCTGGCGTTGGGAGCGAGATAAACTGCGGGGTGAATAGAGTAACTATGGAATACCGATTCGCTCCTTGAGGAGCGTTTCACTTGTCACTCGGGTTTCGTTATCTGACACGTCTGTCTCAATCAAACATCTGCAGTTGGTACCGCTCCAGCGCGAACTTGCTCACCGGCTGATCGACCTTCATGGGATACTCGCCGGAGAAGCAGGCGGTGCAGTAGTGTGCATTGTCGTGCTTGACGCAGGAGAGCATGCCCTCGACGGAAAGATAGTGCAGAGAATCGACGCCGAGGTAATCGCGGATCTCGTCGACACTGCGCTCGTTGGCAATAAGCTTCTCCGGATCAGGGAAGTCGATGCCGAAGTAGCAGGCGTGGCGGATCGGTGGACTCGCCACGCGGAGGTGAATCTCCTTCGCGCCGGCCTCGCGGAGCGCGCCCATCTTGCCCTTGGTCGTCGTGCCGCGGACGACGGAGTCCTCGACCACCACGATCCGCTTGCCCTCGACGCTCGGGCGAATCACACTGAGTTTCATCTTGACCGCCAGGTCGCGCTGCATCTGATCGGGCAGAATGAACGACCGGCCCGCGTAGTGGCTGGTGGTGAATCCGCGCTCGTAGGGAATGCCGCTTTGCTTGGCATACCCCAGCGCAGCGCAGCGCGCGCAGTTCGGCACGGGGATTACCGAGTCCGCTTCGACGGGGGCCTCGCGCGCCAAAGCCTCGCCCATCGTGTGGCGGACCTGGTGCACGTTTTCGCCGAAGAGATCGCTCGACGGATCGGCGAAGTAGATCTGCTCGAAGATGCAGTAGGCCGGCTTGATCGCGCCTTCAGGCACGATGCGGTGACTGGTCAGGGTGAGATCGTCGTGGATGGTCAGGATTTCGCCCGGATCGATCTCGCGGACAAACTCGGCATTCACCTTATCGAAGGCAATCGTCTCGCTGGCGACGACGTACCCGCCGTTCTCCAACTGCCCCAGCGCCAATGGCCGGAACCCGAACGGATCCCGCGCTGCCACCATGCGATCGGGAAAGAGAAATAGCAGCGAGTACGCGCCTTGCAGATGGCTCAGCACGTGGGCCAGCTGATTCTCCTTCTCCAGGTGGCTCGGTTTGGCCAGGAGATGGACGATGACCTCGGTATCGCTACTGGTGTTGAAGATGGCGCCGTGCTGCTCGTACTCGCGTCGCAGCAGCGAGGCATTGATGAGATTCCCGTTGTGAGCGACCGCCACCTGCCCTTCGGCATACGTCACCAGCAGTGGCTGGGCGTTGGCGCTGTGGCAGGAGCCCGTCGTCGAGTACCGGACGTGGCCGACCGCCACTTCGTTACGCAACTGCTCGAGAGTCGCCGGGTTGAACACGTCGGTGACCAGCCCCATCCCGGCATGACGCTCGATGGCGTTGTGGTTGCCACGCCCGCGCGAGACGATGCCCGCCGACTCCTGTCCGCGATGCTGTTGCGCGAAGAGCCCGAGGTAGGTCAGTTGCGCGGCGTCGGGATGTCCGTAAACGCCGAACAAGCCGCAATGGTGTTTCAATGACGGTGAGATCACTCGGCATGCACCCTTGTCTTCTCGAACATGGGCTAAAGACAGAGCGTAGCTCTCGAGCGTGGACAAGTCAAGGAGGTCCGGTTTCAATGGCCGAACGGACGCGCATGGGATAGAGGAACGCCACCATGAATAAAATCCGTGGACCGATCGCCATTGTCGGCAGCATCAACATGGATCTCGTGGTCCGCGCGCCGCACATCCCCGCCCCGGGTGAAACGGTGCTGGGGCGCGCGTTCGCGACGATCCCGGGCGGGAAAGGGGCGAACCAGGCGGTGGCGGTCGGGCGTCTCGGCACACCGGCGGTCATGATCGGCCGCGTGGGCGACGACGCCTTCGGCGAGCAGTTGATCGGCGGGCTCCGGGAGGCCGGGGTGGAAACCTCACACGTCCTTACGACGCCGGGCACCTCCAGCGGCATCGCCATGATCGTCGTGGGTGAGGATGGGGAGAACGCCATCACCGTCGCCGGCGGCGCCAACGCAAGAGTCACCCCCGCGGATATCGATGCCGCCGAGGACGTGCTGCGGGAGGCGGCGATCTGCCTCGTCCAGTTGGAACTGCCCATCGAGACCGTGGTGCACACGATCCGCCGCTGTCGTGCGCTGGGCGTACGGACGATTCTCGATCCCGCGCCGGCGCCCGCGATGGCCGACTCTCTCGAAGGACTTCTGGCAGCGGACCTGCTCTCCCCGAACGAATCCGAGGCGGCGATCCTTCTGAAGCATCTGGGCCGGCATCCGCCCTCGTCTGACGACGCAAGCACTGTGGCCACCGCCCTCCGCCAGCGTGACGACCAGACGATTGTCCTTAAGCTCGGCCGGCGTGGCGCCCACGTGCTGTCGCCGGAGCTCGCGGGTGATGTCGGTGGGTTCACCATCGACCCGGTGGACACGACCGCCGCCGGCGACGCCTTCACCGGCGCGCTGGCGGTCGCTCTCGCCGAGGGCAGGCCCCTGGCCGACGCCGTCCGCTTCGCCAACGCCACCGGCGCCCTCGCCTGCACGAAAATGGGCGCCCAACCCTCTATGCCAACACTTGCCGAAGTCGAAGCCCTGCTGAATGACGCGACGGCGTGAGCGACCAACACTCACAACTCATACCGAGTGAGGTAACCCACGGTCAGTACCACGACCGTGAGGGAGGGGAGAACGAGCTTCATCATGAAACGGAAGTGCATTCAATCAGGTTGAAGGTTGCGTCATTCGGAGTGAGTGGTGAATCCCAGCGGAAAGACATATTCTTCACACCAGCGCGCGACCCAGCAGCAGCGCCATGTACGCCGGTGACGGATCCGCGTAGCTGAATTTCTCCGGCAGGTCCCACTTGGCGAACAGCCGGGCGTTGTCCGCCTCGACGATCTTCTCCAGATCGTTCCCCTTCCGCTCGTCGATCAACTCTTCGTGGTAGACCAGCGCCTGCCGGCAGCCGATCACCTTCAACCCGGCGTCGAACTGCACCTTCAGCGATAGATCCGGATCCCACCCGCAGAAGTAGTACCGCTCGTCGAGGTACCCCAGCTTTTCCAGCAGTTCCCGCCGCAGCAGGCCGAAGTTCGCGTACGGATACCCGCGCACGTTATAGACGCTGTAGGTCTCGCCCTCATGCTCGACCGAATCGAGCCGGTTCCACGGCCGGTCAAAGTTGTGATAGAACGCCACCATACCGACATCCTTCATGTCCTCACGTTCGATCACGCCGACCGCCGCCTCCACCGCCCCGGGCAGCGGATAGCTGTCGTCGTTCAGCCACATCACGTACGCGCCTGCCGCCGCCTGAAAACCGAGGTTGTACGCCCGCGTCGCGCCCAGTCGCTCGGCCTCGTGGATGAACCGGATATCCGTCTGCGCCGTGGCCCATTCGCGCGTCCCGTCCTCCTCCGCGCCGCCGACCACGAGGATCTCGTACGGGATCTCCACGTTGGCCCGGATCGCACGGATGCATCGCTTCAACCGCTCCAGACGCTTGTACGTCGCGATAACGAGACTCACCACCGGGTGGGACATCTTCTGCTGAATCATGAGGTTCCTCACGCGTGGAACGGGCTGTCGGCTCGAACGGTGGCCCCCGGCAGGGGGGCTGCCGCGTATTTATCGGCACTCCGCCTTTGCCGGATTCGCCCCGATCGGGAGAAAACCCCCCGATTCCCAGCCCCGTTTCCCGCCATCGATCGAATTGCGCGTCGGGTGGCCCAGGATCTTCGATACTGGGGTCGCAGATGGGCCCGGATAGCCGTTGGAGGAGCCATTCCCGGCAATCGAGCGCCCCCATCGGCAGGGGTGGGATGAGCTTTGCCATCTCGCTTGAACATCGTCTGTAAAAATCTCACAGGGCATCTGGTCACGTTTGCCCCCAAGTCCTTCCCTCCGGCGGACTTGGGTCAAGAACGGCCCCCGCGTCCGCCGATATTTCACACATGCCGGCGTCCCGCGTCGGCCGGGTACGGTTCGCCTATTCACAGGACACGATCCATGACGTTTCCGGTTCTGACCAGCAGTGCTCCCGAGACAGTCTTCCCATTCCTGGCTGATCATCCGCAGTACGACGGACAGGCCAAGCGAGAGAACTTCCATCGCCTCGAAGAGGCCCGCGAAGCCGGACGGCTCATCACCGGCGCCGCCCCCGGCACCATCCGCCTGGAACCCTGTGCCCACTGCAACCTCAAGTGCTGCTGGGCCCAGCGCGACGCCAAGCATCCCGGCCTCCGCGAGCGCGGCTACGCCACGCCCGAACTTGCCGAGCGCATCGTCGAGCAGATCGGCGAAACCCTCTACAAGGTCATCCTCTGTCACTGGGGCGAGCCGCTGCTCAATCGTGAGCTGCCCGCGCTCGTCCGCATCTTTCACGACGCCGGGATCTACACGACGTTCGACACCAACATGACGCTGATGACCGAAGAACTGGCCGAGCAGCTTGTCGACGCCGGGCTCGATGCCATCTCCGCCTCGATCGACGGTGTCGCCCAGGCGAGCTATGCCAAGTACCGCATCGGCGGCCAGGTCGATAAGACCTTCGAAGGCTTGCGGATGATGCTCGATGCCCGCGAGCGACGGGGCCGTACCAAGCCGCGCGTGCGTTGGCAGTTCCTGGTCTTCCCGCACAACGAACATGAAGTCGACGAGGCGGAACGGCTGGCCCGCGAGATCGGCGTCGATGTCTTCGACGTGTTCGGCGCCGGCGGACGCCAGTGGTCGCGCGATCAAGGCTTTCTGCCGACACCCGCGCCGCAACGCGCTGAAGGTCTGCTCTGCAATGATCCCTGGAGCTACCTGGCGGTGGATTGGGATGGCGGTGTGCAGGCCTGCTGCCGCGCGTTCCAGGCGAAGCATCTCATGGGCCACATGAACGACGCGCCCCTCGACGCCATCTTCGACAACGAACGTTTCCAGGCCGCCCGCCGGGTCATTCGCGACGGCGTGTGGAATACCGCCGACGGTGCGATTCCCTGCACAGGCTGCAACCGCGTCACACTGCACGTGCCCGAAATCCGCGAACTCGGTCACACGCTGAGCCTGGACGACCCGGCGACTTCGGAAGTCATGACGGATCTCAACATCGCGCCGACTCTGCAGAGCAGTGGCGCGCTGAAGGCCGATGACGAGACCGGACACGACAACCGCAACGGCACGTCCCATCGTCAGGATGACGAACTTGTGAGGAGCCAAGGATAGGCATGGACGAGACAAGCGTGTGTGAACTTCCCTGGACTGAAACCATGGAACCGATGGAGCCGGTCGACCCCATGAAACGGCGCGTGCCGGAGACCCCGCCGGAGTCGCTGCGCGTGTCGATCGTCACCGTCTGCCTCAACCAGGCCCTCACTCTGGAACGCGCCATGCGTTCCGTACTCGACCAGGCCGGCCCGGAGGTGGACTACATCATCATCGACGGCGGTTCGACCGACGGCACGCGCGACATCCTCGAAAGTTATACCGACCGATCGGTCCAGTGGGTCAGTGAGCCCGATCGCGGCCAGTCCCACGCGCTGAACAAAGGCTTCGCCCACGCTACCGGCGACATCCTCGGCTGGCTCAACGCCGACGATGAACTCGCCCCCGGCGCGTTGCAGACCGTCCGCCGGCGGTTCGCCAAGACCGGCTACGATGTGCTCTGCGGCGCGTGCCGGTACACCTACGCCGATGGCCGAAGCGAGGTGCGCGACGTCGAGCCGATGGAGCTCCGCCGGCTGAGCGTCTGGGATCCGATTCACCAGCCGAGCTGCTTCTGGCGGCGCGAGTTGCACGAACGCGTCGGCGGGCTCGACGAGACATTGCACTACGGGATGGACTGGGACCTCTGGCTGCGAATGCAGGAAGCCGGCGCGCGGATGCTGCCGATCGAGGATGTGCTGAGCACCTATCACGTCAGCGGTGAGAACAAAACGTCGACCGGCGGCGCGACGCGCAACCGCGAGATGTACGAGATTCTCAGGCGTCACAATCGCGGCCGCCTCCGCTGGCTGACCGAGTTCGGGTATCGCCTCGGCTGGCCGCTGAAGCGTTTGCGCCGGCGCGAGCCGCAGTGGCTGTGGCAGCGCGTGTCCGATGTTTCGCGCACGACTTTGTGGGCGGCGTTCGGACCGATCCTCGGTTTCGATCGTGTTCGCCGCAGCACGCACCCGTTTTCGTGAACCGGCTTGCGACTTCGCCAAGGTCCACGTGTGATGGCATGCCGGAGCGCAAGCGGCAAAACGGGGACTGTCCCTTTCACTCTTGTTCGTGGGGATGAGTTTTGCGAACCCTGGTGATCTCACCGTTCTTCGATCCGGCGTTGCCGAGTGGCGGCGTGCTGTACTCGGTGGACATGGTCCGCGCGTGGCTTCGGCGCGGGCGCACGGTCGGCGTGATCTGCGCGACGCTGCCTGCCGACCTCAGCGATCTCGCGCCGTACATCGAGCGCGGCGACCTTCACCTCTTCCCGATCGTCGCGCGGCGGCAATTGCGCTTCACGCACCACCCGCACGACCAGCTCGCCGACTCCGCCCGTGAGGCCCTCGCCGACTTCCAGCCCGACGTCATCCACGTGCACAACATCCACGGCCAGTACTCCGCCATCGCCGAGGCGGTGCGCTGCGGCGCGCCGGTGATCCTGACGGCCCTCGACTTCGGCGCGCTCTGCTTCAACTTCTATCTCGACGACGGCTCGGGCTCCCCGTGCAGCGGTCCGGACAGCCCGGCCAAGTGCGCCGCCTGCGTGGGCACGAAACTGCACGGCCTGGCGGGGCGGTGGGGGCCGAAGCTCCCGCGCGTGGTGACGCGGCGGGTCTGGCCCGACTTCGCCCGGCTCGACCAGATCCAGTCGGCCGATGACCTGCAACGCCGATGGCGGGCGCTGCTGCAGGAGCTCGACGCCGTCATCGCACCGTCGCCGATCATGGCGGAGATGGTCCGCGCCGCCGGTGTCCCCGCCGCGCGGATTGAGGAGATGGTCTACGGCATCGCGCCGGAGAAAATGTTGCGCCCCGCCAAGGAACCGGCGGAGGAGATCCGCCTCGGTTTCCTGGGCAACGCCGAGCCGGTCAAGGGGCTGCACGTGCTGCTGCGCGCGGCGGAGCTGCTGCCGGACGGCGCGCCGCTGCGGATCCGCGCCCTTGGCAACGCGGAGGTCCGCCGGGCGATCGGCGACGCCACCGCCCGGGCCCGGCGTTACGTGCAGTACCATCCGCCGCTCTTCGGCCGGGCACTCGCCGAAGAGCACGCCCGGCTCGACGCCATGCTGGTGCCCTCGCTCTGGCATGAGAACTCGCCCTTCGTCGTGCTCGAATCGCTGGCCAACGGCACGCCGGTGCTGGCGTCGGACCAGCGCGGCATCGGACACCTCATCGACGACGGGCGGACCGGCCGGCTGCTTCCGCCGGACGACCCGGAGGCGTGGGCGGCGGCGTTCGCCCGCGCGTACGAGCGCCCGGCGCTGATCCGCTGGATGCAGATGCAGGCCCGCTACGACCGCACCACGGCGCACTACGTCGACGAACTCGAGCAGGTCGAAGCCCGCTGGATTCCCGAGCTCGCCGCCGCCACCGAACGCCCGCTCCACTGCAGCGCGATGCTGTGAAGTGGGTGCGAACTCTTGCTGGCGAAGTAGGGTAGAGATAAGGACGAAGAAGGGTGGCGGGAATCTTCTCTGTGATAGGCTTGCGAGAAAAACAAAGACTCCCGACCCCGTATTCGCCCCGTATTCGCCCAATGCGGGTTTATATGGCTATTTTACTGGCAGACGCGGACTAGACCTTTGGAGCGGTGTTGTTAATGGCGCAGTATGGGGCGCTGTTTTTAACGGCATCGCGGGATTCGCAAAAGGCGGGGCCAGGGAATTAGGGGTGGAGAGCGTCGCACTTGACGGCGTACTTGAAGCTATGGGTGCGGGAGGGACATCGGCCTTGGCTGTGTATTTATGGGACGGGGCTTCCGCTGCAATTCGCGGTGGTCATGGCATTGCAGAGCAAAGAGATGCCGCATATGAAGAACTCTTTGGTGAATAGCATAAGAAAGTGTATTGAGGTCTTGTCATCCATTGTACTCTCAGGAATTCTTGTGGGTGCGCTCATTTTTATGGGATTAATGATCCTATATGGGGATCTGGTTCTTTTGCGGCCGCTGCTACTTCTTATACCAATGGGGTGTGCGGTAATCCTGTGGGTATTGACTCGAAGCGCTGCTATCTCTGGGGAAGGCATTGTTTTTAAGAGCATTTATGGGAAAAGAATCATCAATTGGCAATTAATAAGACGAATATCCTTGCACGACAAAGGTAGACTCGTCCGTGTGTGGTTGCATGACTCAAAGATTGAGTTCAGAGGCAAGGAATACAGGAATCGATTTCTTATTCCTGAGATCGTCAAACGGATTGCATCAGGAGTAATAGAAGTGTCCCTAGATGCTGATTCGGAGGATTGCTTGGTCGGTTACGTGCTTTGTCAAAGCTGTGGCTATGATCTTCGTGGATCAGAAACCGGGGAGTGCCCTGAGTGCGGTAGTGAGTTTGATTTGGCGAGTATCAACTTCCTAAGTAAACGATTAGACACCGCGAAGCCGAACAATCTTGACGCTTGAAGGCCTCGCTTAGAAGCCTAGTATTGAATCCACACGCTGCATTGGAAGCGTAAGTAAAGGGGACATCACTGAATTCGCTCCTTCGCCTTCGATTATCTTGGCCGGACGGGGTTTCCGAGGGTGAAGTCCAGGCCGAGGTGTTTGGCGGTGCGCTGCACCCGCTGCTCCTGACCCCGGGGCTTGCCTCGGTTCGCACTCGCTCGGGATATATAAAGAGAACGTAGCCAGGTTGTGTAGCTCCCTCATGAGGCACTTGCCTCCCAATGCATTTATCCTACATCCTTCGGGCAGAGGAAGCAACGGCCGGGGAGACCGGGCCATACTCCCTTCCCAACGAGATCAGAGACGCATTCCTGTCGCGCGCGGCCCGTCACTCGTCGGAGGGTTGCAAACATCCGACCGGGGGGTGATCCGCGACGTGGGCGCGGGCGAACTCGCAGGAACGACTCTCGCCGACACTGACTCGGAGGGCGCCTTACCCGTCAAGTGGAACCACCACACCAAGGGCGCGTTGTGTCGATCCCCCGTGTCGGTGGATTGCATCTTCGCTACTGCTGCTCCCGCTACGCTGCCTGATGCCGGCCGTGGACAACCCGATCTCACGCAATTCCGCACTCACTCCCTTCACCAAGCGTTGAATTGTCATGACACCGCCTCCGAAATCCAGGTCCATCGCCAGCCTTCCACCAATCCCAGACGATCCAACTCGACCTTGGAACACTTGATGTTCACCCGGATGAGGTTTTCGGGAGAGACAACATCCCAACGTCAGTTAACTCAAGTCGGCCATAGGCGCTTCCGATAATCCTGAGAACAACGGAGTTTGGGGATGCCTTGCTGACTTCGCCAGTCCGCGATCGTGCGCGAACCGTGCAATCGCGGCTGGAGCGGGCTTTTCTGCCCTAAACTGACTGCATGGACGCCCTCGGACCAAGGATGGCAGAATGGCACTCGTCTGCTTAATCACCCCCCCCGGCATCAAGACCACCAGTGGTCTGCAGATGCACACGCCGAACCCGCCGTTGGGGTTGACCCACAAACGGCTCAAAAGGGAGCACCTGCTCGCTTCGATCCGATCAGCCGTCAAACGCGATCTGAGTCCGAGCTGTATCTTTGTCATCGGTTTTCGGACTGTCCGATCGGTTGCCAAAGCGCTGATCGGCGGCCGGGAAGAGACCCGTTACGCCAAATGGTTTCGCGATGTCTTCAAGACGTGTCGTCGTTGGCACAAAGCGGCCAGTCGACCGCAGCAACCGGGTTTCGAGCATGACACCTCCGGGCGAGAGAAAGTGTCTCCCGTTTCGGTGCCGGATGTCGAAGTCCTGATCGAGTTGCCCGTGTTGAATCAGGAACCGCAGGAGGTGTCGGTGGGATGAGTACCCAACCGGTGACATCACGCCGGCCCCCGGCACGTGGCCGGGCAACGGCACAGCAAAGCTGGTTGGTGGACGTCGTCTGCGCGCTCGTTTTCGTCAGCGTGTTTGTCGGTGTCCTGCTGGCGACCTGGAAGCGATGGACCATCTGCGGCTTTCCACTCGATGCCGGACGTGAATTCATCGTGCCGCGACTCATTGCCCAGGGCAGAGACCTGTATACGGACATCCGCTGCTTTTACGGCCCCCTCGGCTACTGGCTTAACGGCGCCATCCTCTGGCTGTTCGGCACGAATCTTGAAGTCGACTGGTGGATGAACCTGAGCCGCTTCGCCGTGATGCTGGCATTGCTGTGGGCGCTGGCTCGCAGAGTCATCGGGCCCGTACTGTCGGTCTTGGCGCTGTCCGCCTTCGTTTTCTCGTACTTCACCTCATTCGTGGCGCCTTATACGACGTCTTACGCCTGGGGCAGCCTGTTCATGGTTGCCGGCTTGTTGTGTGCGACCAGGCAACTCGGTGGCGGTTCGCTCCCGTGGTCGGTCGCTTCCGCTGCCCTTTTTTCCCTGGCGGCAACGACCAAACACGAATGCGCCCTCGGATCGGCAGCCATTCTGCTGGTGCTCCTGGTCGATCTGATCTGGCGTCACGATAAACTGCGTGCGCGAGTTCGCGCCGTCGCATGGTTTCTGGTCGGGGCAACGGTTCCGTTTGGGATTGTCGGTGCGGTCCTGCTTTCGTATGTCCCGTTGGATGTTCTGATCAACGATAACCTGTGGAAGGCACACCTGTTCGATCAGGGAGGAGGTGTGCTGGGTTACGCCTTGACCAGCCCCAACTCCATCGGAACACCGTGGCAGGCGGTCCTGATGATCGAATGGACGGGACTCATGGTCGCAGGCGTTGCGGCCATATCGCTGTTGTTGAATGGCGTGCGGAGTTCCGCGGCCGTTCGCGAATCACAGATCACCAGCCGTCGCAAGTGGCTGCTGTGGACGCTGGTCTGCTGCGGTCTCATCGTTGCCGGTCTCGCAGAATGGTACGCCCGATGGTCCGGCGTGCAATGTGGTTTGATTTCCATGCTGCACTGGCCAAAGTCGCGTATCCGCGATCTGGTCGAGACGGCACCTGTGCTCTGCGTGCCGCTGTCGTTCCTCCTGGTCATCGCTGCGGCGGGATCGGGCTTGTCGCGCAAGCTTCGCGCACGCTGGCAAGAGCTTCAAGTTGGCGATCAGTTGGGCGTCCTCTGTGTCATTGGCTATGTGGTTTTCCTCTGCCGAGAAATGCCCCTTCTGATTGACCACACGCGTCATCCGTTCACCGCGATCGTGCTGGCCTGGCTGCTGTGTCGATTCCTGCCGCGCTGGCTTGGCTGGCCGATCTTCGCCCGCCGGGCCTGGACCGTCGGCGTTGGTGTGCTACTGCTGGCGGGAACCGTCTGTGCCCTGGACACCATCGTGTTTTATGCCAGGCTGCCTTCCACGTTTCTCGCCGACGGCCGCAGTGAGATGTACGTCTACCGGCGCCGCAAACCGTTCGACCTGAAATGGTATGAGGATGCGGTGAGCACCTTGCGTACCCATCGCGAGCGTATCGGCGAAGGCGGCGTCGCCTGTGTTCCCGAGGGGGCCTGGCTCAACGCCCTGCTCGATCTGAACTGGCCCACGCGCGACACACAATGGGTTCGTTTCTGCGGGGGATGGGTCATTGAAGACCTCGAGCGCACACCGCCCGAGTTCATCTATCTCATGGAACCGCAGGATGGCAAGGCGTGCTATCCGCTTTCGGCCGGCATCATGGCCGTCATTGATCGCGACTACGTTCCCGTGGAGACCAACACCTCGGGTATGACTCTGTACGAACACCGAAAAACCATGACTCGCGGAGCTTTGTCTCCGCATCAGGGAGGATGAACAATGATCAAGCGTGTTGCTTGTCACCGGCAGCGAAGCGGTGCGCTGTTTTGACGCGCTGGGCCATAGCGTGGTGGGCGTCGACAACAGCATGCGCCGCGACTTCTTCGGCCCCGACGGCGACACGCCCTGGAACCTGCGCTGGCTGAGACCGGTAGGTGCGGGCTCGAACGCAGCCATCGAGGTTGCGCTTCAGCATGCTCATGACCGTTTGCGAAGCAGTCGGGTGTCGTCTATCAACGACGCGCCACCCTTAGCGCCTACCTGCGGCGAGTGGCACATTGAGAAGCACGTTTTGATGCGCGGTCAGATAACTCCCGCGGGCTCGGATCATAAGGACGAGCGAGTTACCGTGCTTCATGGGTTTCTCTGATAATCAGATAATCCAAACCGAACGCGTAATGCGACTGTGCATCCTTGTGCTTGCCGACGATCTCGACCGTCAGCGTGTTGCCGCTCTTGGCGAGTTCGAAGTCGCCGAGGTTTTCCTTCGGCACCAGAGCAAACCACACCGGGTCGAACATGTCACGATTCTTGACGACCTGCTTGCCATTGACAAATACGTTGATGATGCCGTAGTCATGGCCCTTGCTGAACTGCGCGACGAGATCATAGCGTCCCGCCTCGGGCACGTCGAAGCCCAGCGTGAGCGTGTCGCCCGGCTTGCCACCGAGCCACCACAACTCATGCTCATGACTGAATGCCTCGTTGCGCTCCATGTGTCGCACATCGCCGGCGGTCTTCTCGACAACCGTGAGCGCCTCGCCTTCCAACGCTCCTTTCACGAAGAATGGCTTATATTCCGGCACCTTGACGTATTCGACATTGTCCTTCGTCAGCGGCTTGAATGAATCCGTCCCACCAGGCCGTGCGTACCAGTAGTTCGTCGCCGCACGCGTCGTCTTCGTGTCGTCTATCCAGTGCCAGTTCTCCATATCAAACTTGAACGACTTCGCGAACGGGATGTCATCAAGAATATGCAATCGATTCAGAACGGTATTGCCGTAAACCCCTGGCCCATCGACGATCAGTTGATTGTGATAGGTATGTTGGAACGGCGTCTCATCGCACCACGCATAGCCATAGTAGTCCTCGCTGCCCGTGCCGAAGTGACTCGGGAATGCTTCGCCGTCAACATAGATCTTCTCATCGCCCTCTCCCCACCACGCGCGATGATAGTTGATGACGTGCAGCATACTGCCGACAAACCTGCCGTTCCCCTTGCACTCGATATGCGTCCAGTCACTGAAAGGCCGCGACGGGATATCCTTCTCCATCCGCCACCCCGCATGAAAGTGCATCGAGCGATGCGTCCATGCGCGCTTTTGCCAGTGCACGGCCTTCTTCATCCGAACCGGCTTGCGGCCTGGCCCTTGCAGAGGAGTGACCTCTATCATCACATCATTGCGATAGGGCATCGGCCAACGTGACCACATGTGCACGCAGTCCGGTGCGATCATCTCGGCACCCATCGCATGCGACACATAGTCCACCGGCTGGCCCGCGATCCCAAAGAAATCACCGATCGGGCATGAGACCGTCGTTTCGCCATCAAAAGTAATCTCAAGTAGATGCGTCCGGAGGACCTCAGCCAGGTGCTCCGCTTCGAACTCAAACGCCAAACACGTTATAACACCGGGTTCACCGGCGGTGACGGGTTCTGATCTGTAACTGGATGCACCACCGTCTTGCTCGAAAGTCGTCGTCGACCAACCATCCTTGAAGCGTGCCCACTTCTCAGCAAACCTGTGGGCGGCGTCCGGCGACAACTCACGCACGACTCGCTGAATTCGACGGTGGGATTGCTCAAGCAGGGACGAGCGAAAGCTCTCGACCATGGTGCCCTTTGCATACGTTCGATAGTTCACATGATAGTGATACCCGCCAATATCAGTCGTGATCTTGCAGTGCTTCGCATAAGGAATCGGAAAGTACAAGTTGTACCCACGCGCACGGATACCGGCGAACGGCTCGCCCATGCCTTCCACCTTGCCCGAGAGCAGGTCCTCCATCGGCACCTCGAGGGCAGGCATCTCCGCTTTGTCGATATAGATCCGGATGATCCCCGACGGCTTGGCCGACCACATCCGTACGACCGCTCCCGGTCCTTCTGCATCGAGCAATACAAACTCTTCCCGACCATCGCGGTTCTCGATCCGAATGAAGTGCCCCGCATCACCATTTGCAAACCACGAATCGCTACCCGGTTTTACCGAGGCGCGATCGTAACTCGACGCCTGCTTCGTCACGTAGGCAGGATCAGGCAGCTCGGCAAGGCGATTCAGATCGACCATCTCGCCCAGCAGACTCTCTAACGTGATGTCCCCTGCGACCGTAACCGCAGGTAACACACACACAATCATGACATGCAATACGGGGTTCATCCGACATCTCCAGTGGATGGTGTCTCAGCTTCTCGATAGACCTTATCAGAGTGTTGTTGACCGACCTCCAGTTCATGCCGGCTCCGCGAGTCGCACACTACGCTGATCCTGCTGATCGTATTTGAAGAGGATGCCCGTTTCTACTTTGTGCTGATCAGCCGCTTCTGGAATCGTTCCCCGGGAGGTAGGTCATGACATCCTCCGGAGGAACCGGGGCCTGCTTGGCTGTCAGGTCAGTTGGCGCAATCCGGGTCGGCGGGCACGTGGGCCCCGGACATGCAGTTCAGGAAGACCGCCAGATCGTTTTGGTTCACATGCTCACCCTCGTCGAGTCTGGCGTTCTGACAGACGGGGTCGGTCTGCGGCGCAGTGCCCGTAAAGCACTTCTGCAGGTGGCCGAAGTCGGCCAGGTCGACGTCGCCGTCCTGGTCGAAATCTCCCGGGGCGGTGGTCGTCTGATGGGTGAATCGCACGTCGTCGATCCAGAGGGTGGCGGTGCCGGGTGTGCTGGTTGATCGGTGCTCGGCGCCGGCGAAGATACCAAGGGTGTCGCCGTCGGCTGTGATCGAGGTGGTGACGGTGTGCCAGGTATCTGTCGCGATCGGCGCGTCGGTCCAGACGACTGCGGGATCGTCGTAGTACGTGTTGCCACCCGGGTTGACTCCAAGGCGGGCCACGACATGACCCGGCTGAAGGCTGCCACTCACATGAACGCGCAGCCGGGCCGTCACGTCGTACGTCGCTCCCTTGCTCACGCGTACCTGCTGGGTGACGCCGGCGCTCTGGTCGCCACCAGCGGGGTGGGTCGAGGGGAAGACGACCTTCTGCGACCGGGTGCCGGAAACCGCCATGTCCGTGGACTCGGCAAACGTGCAGAGGGTCTGCCCGTAATAGCTTCGCGACTGATAGGCGATCCAGCCGTCGGCCTCGCCGTTGTTGTAGCCGCCGAATCCGGTTTCGAAGTCATGGTTGGCGATCGCGTCGGCCGCCAGCGGTGGGTATTCCGGCTCGGGCATCGTCTCGCCTGACGCGTCGTCGCGGTAGTAGTACGCGGTGGACTGGTACGTGCCGTTGGCTTCATTCTGTCCGCCATGTTCCATGTCGACGATGCAACCATCACGGAAGACCACCGGGTCAGGAACCTGCAGCCGATACGCCGACAGCGTTACGAAGCTGTTGTCCAGGGTCGGCACCCCGTGAAAGGGCAACGACACCGTCCCGCCGGAGAAGTAGAATCCACCGTTGAAGTAGTCCTCCGTACCGGTGCCGAGGATCGACGGTGTCGACTCGCCGTTGACGTAGATCTGCTCATCGCCTTCGAGGATACCCCACCCGGATGCGCCGGCCTGGATCGCCATCGTGCACCCGAGGTAATGTCCCCGTCCCGTCGTGCTGAGCAGGCGGTAGGAAGGCATGCCCCCGGAGACGGTCTGCTCTTTGTAGTCCGCATGGAAGCGCAGGCGCCCGACGTCGGCCGGCGACTTCGGCACGTAGGTGATGCGGGCGTCACTGATGTAGACATCGTAGGGGGCGGTGTTCTCGATCTCGATCGTGGCTCCGTTCGCATAGGGCATGGGCAGGTAGCAGTAGAACTGGCGATCCCTGGTTCCGAGCGGCAATCCCTCTGCGTCTGCGTTGGGGAACGTCGAGCCGAAGAAAGAACCGGTCAGCCCATCGATCGCATAGGTCGGGCTGCCGTCCCATCGGGCCTGGATGCGCGTTTCCGGCAACGTGTTGGCGTTGTTGGCGTCGACCGCCAATCGGATACCCGTGACGACGCCCGCCCCCGGCAAGCCGGCCAGCGTGGCCTTCTGGTCGCGGAGGATGAAGTGCGGGCCTGAGACCAGCTGTTCGCCCGGCACCGCCGGCTTGGGATCCTGGCCACGCGCGGCCCACTGGGCGGCAAACGCATCGAGCGCGGCTTGCTGGTTCGCTGTCGGTGGCATCTGGAACGGTTCAGGGATTGTCGCCCCGGCCGGGTACTGCCGGTACGTGACGTTGTAGTAGATTACGAGGTCATCCTGGCGTGCATTGATGACCTCGATCCGGCAGCTTCTCTGGTAGGGAATGGGTACGTACGACACCCAGCTTCCCGTCGACGGCGTGGACAACGGCGGGACGAATGGCGGGAGCGAGCCGCTGCCGAAGAAGTCGCGCATGTAAGCGCTGACGGCAGGCGTGGCCGATCCGTCGATGAAGATCTCGATGCGAGCGGTGTTCCAGTCGAATGCCGTCGTCCAGATCCGTGCGACACAACCCGGCCCGGCCAGGTCCGCCAGCACAACCCTTCGGGGTTCGGCGCGAAGGTAGTACCAGAAGCTCGCATCGCCGTTACCGCCGGTGCGATCCCAACTGCCCGTCTGGCCGGTCCGGCCGGTCAACGGATGAGAAAGACGGTGAAGATCGATCAGATCCGCATGCGGATCGATGGGCAGGATCTCATCCTGAGCATGCGCGAGGGTGTGGGAGAAGAGCAAGGCAGCCAGCACAAGACCGATGCCCGCCGTCAGTTTCAACGCAGACGCATCGCGCATGTACGTTCCTCCGCCTTCGTCCGATAGTGATCTCTTATGCTCTGCGACTCCCGCGACTCAGTTCCATCATACCCAATCGGGGCACATGTTTGCAATTACATTAGGGTTGTTGTTCAATCCCACGCCAGGCAGTGTGACCGCGCGGCTAACGGGGTAGTCACGCGAAGCGAGGTTTCCCCAGGCTGACATCTCGGGGGAGCAAGGCGGCGGGAGTCTTTTCTGTGACAAGATTGCAGACGCAAAGCCGAGGACGAATGGCAAAACCAGAACAGGCGCCGGCGAGACAAGACTCCCGACCCCCATTGGCGCTCATTGGCGGCCCTCCTTTGGCAGCTCACGCATTGACGTCAGTGAGCCTCCTTGAGTAGGAGAGTCCGAGCGATGGTGTCGATGCCTCTCTTCTGTGCATCGTAGAGAGAAGCTTTGCATAACGCGATGATGCGGATTGGCCTACCCAGCTGATCGGATGAGAAGACTGAGCACTCATATTCTTCGGAATTAATTACTGTCCTGTATTGATAACCTCGTCCTTCAATGTGCCCCCATCTGTCGATATCTGATAAGTTCATGACTTCGCCTTTCATTCTGGATGCGATTAAGAACGAGTGTGAAACTGTCCTGCTTCAGTCGGAATTGGAGAAATCCGTCATTTGGGTTACACCTAT
>CAZUAQ010000035.1:0-63627 GCA_964618455.1 uncultured Planctomycetales bacterium
CATGATCCTCTTGCTGCTTCGAAAGGTTTTCTACAGAGCTCTCCCGACCCCTTTTCTGGACCAAATGGTGAGACCGCTGAAATAGTGTTCAAACAGGTGCGCACGACGCCTAGAACCGTGTACAATTTTGAGGTATCAGGTGCGCATAACTACTTTATAGGAGGAGACACTTGGGGACATGGCGTCTTGGTGCACAATACCTGCAGCGCAGGTCAAGTTAATATGATGATAAGGAGAGGGCAGGCGCCCAGTTCTATGACACGTGCAGATACAGCGAGAATCCCGCATGAATTAGATCACATTCATTTTACTGATGGTAGCGCCCTAAATGTAGACGGTACCTGGAAACATGGCGCAAAGGCGTTGACGAAGAAAGAAAAAGAGTTTATACAAATGATTGAGTGGGTGCTTCCAAATGAGTGAGTGGATGCTTCCCATGACGTTTGGCTGAGGCAGAACCATGCGCTTTTTCACAACAGAGTGGCACAGAGGGACGTTGAATGATACAGAGAATAAGATGGCAGTAAAAGCATATCGACGTCATCTGCATGAAATTGAACCACTCTTGCCGCAGGACTTAGCCCGTTTTGCTCAAGAGATCTCATTACATGATGGCCGGTTTCTAGAGGTCATCCTTGCGAGACGATCCTCGCGACTAGATATTAAGTTGCGTTGCGGAGATTTGCAGATTGGGTATTTCAATATTATTCTTCGGTATCAAGGTTTGATCTACACATCACAGGAAGTGAAACGTTTAGAACTTATTGTACGCAACGAAGATACCGAAATCTTGTCTGACGAGATAGATGTCTGTCCTGGTTCTGTTTTCAGGCACAGTCTATTCTGTTATCCCGAGCATGAGATAGCTCTTCACTTCTCCGAGTTTACATACGATGTTCGCACCTTAGTGGAACGTGATAGATCTAATATAAAGGGACGCTTTCGCGTCATCGATTAAGGGGGATTGAAACGGGGATCGGCGGGTGGATTAGGCGGATGTGGGGTTGATTCGGTCGCGCGTGGGGGAGTATCTGGGGAGGTGGGCGATGAGACCCGCAATCGCACGTCCGGATTCGCCACTAACGGCGGAGATGCTGGCGCGGGCGGAAGAGCGCCTGGGCTTCAGGCTGCCAGATAATTACGTTGCATTTCTGCGGCAGAATAATGGAGGACGGCCGACTCCTGATATTGTACCGACGCCTTCGTTTCCAGGCAGTGCGGCTACGGACCTCCAACGTTTTTATAGCATCGAGGCATCGATGGATTGCTACGATCTGGTGTCGAGCTACGAGACGTGGATTAACGACTCTCCGGTTAATCTGCTGCCAATTGCCTGTGACAGCGGCGGGAGTGAGTTCTGCCTGTCTATCTACGGCGACGACGCCGGCAAGGTATACTACTGGGACTGGTATCGCGAACCGCATCCCGTGCAGACGCATTATCCGTGGATCTATCTGGTGGCCGATTCGCTTGAGCAATTCCTTGATGGATTTCGGGAACTCACGGCGGAGGAACGTGGCCCGGTCGACGAAAACGAGTTCGTGTGGCGGACTGATTGGATGACGGCGGAGATTCGTCGGGACGACGAGTTCCTGGACATCGGTCAGTACCTCCATCTCATGCAGCATCTGCCTCCTGGGGAAACTGGTTGGACTGGAAAGAAGCTCAATATACCAGAGTCATGGTCAGTGCGAAGCGTGGAGGTCGCCGACGGCAGCGTCACGATCAGGACCGCGGACGGCCGGTTTTTTCGCTTGACGCGAGACAACGTAGGCGAACTGGGCGCGTCCCTCCTGAATGCCCAGGAGGACGAGGAGTTAGAACGTTTGTGGAGCAAGCATGCTCCGGGTGATTTGAAGTGAGGTGGCCGCGTCTGGCAGTGCTCCTACGGCCTACACAGGCGACCGGACGGCATCGGTCGGTAATGGAGTCGGGAGTCTTTTCAGCCTCAATCTCTTTCGGAACTGGACCCCACAGGCGGCAGGGTCTCGATGTTTTCATTTGACCGAAGATCCGCCCGAAGATACGTCTTCCGCGTGGCCTTGTCGTAGGCGATGACGAATCGATCAGGTCCGGGCTTCTCTGATGTCTTAAGGAAATCGTACAACTGGCAGTCGTGGATGGTGAGCGTCTCCTCGACATAGTGTCTCCGCCAGAAGGTCATCAAGTCATAGTCTGGGGGATAGGGGCTCAACTCCGAGCCAGATTCCCGCAGGACTTTCTGGGCATGATTATGGGCTTTAACGTATCGCAGCTTGTCGTTATTGTTCGGGTCGCTTCCATGAAGATAGGCAAGAAAAGTGCAGCCTGGGGTGAGCATGCCAAGCACAACAAGTGCACCCACAAATGTAATGTAATGCCTCACCGGCGCACCTCCTCCGCAAGTAAGTCGTAACAGAACGTTGACCGCCCGCGAAACAAGCCTTCCGTCATTGAAGAACCGATCGCAGCGAACATCGACAGTCTACGCTGGTCACGGTGCAGTCACCCTGCACGCGTTGTTGTGCGGATTGCGATCGTAGACGTCGCCCTCGTACTTGATCGTGACCTTCAGATCCTTTTCCGACGCGATCGCTTTCAGGTCGATCTCGACCGTGGCGGTGGATGCCACCAGGTCCTTCGGATGGGCCAACCCGGCCAGGGTCGCGCTTCCCAGCGTGCGGCCGCTGTCGACGGCGGTAACCGCCACGCTGAATTCCCCCGCGTCGCCGTTGCCGATGTTGTGCACGGTCACGTGGGCGGTGCCGCCGTCGATCGCGACGTCCCTTGGCATCACCGCCAGGTCCGGCGCCTGATCGGGGATGTCGATCTCCGACTTCAACCTCAGATCCACGGCGTACACCTTGCTCGGCGGCACCTCGATGGTCGGCCCGAATCCGGGATGGATCACTTCGACGACCTCGGGCTGCTTCCAGCCGTAGCGCAGCAGCGTCCGGTTCTTTCCGACGAGCCGCTCGCCCTGTTCGAGGATGTACTCCCCGGGTGTCAGCCGCCACAGCTTCAAGCCGATCGGCATGGGCTCATCGTCGAAGTTGTACAGCCAGAGGCGCAGCCGCTTCTCCGAGGCATGCTGCACCAACGCGGCGAAGTCGGTGGTCGGCGTGTCGTAAGTCACCGCGAAGGTCGGTGTGGCCAGGTCGCGCATGCCGCTGATCGCCCCGGTGTACGCGCCGAAGATCGCCAGCGCCGCCGGCACGCCGGCACGATCCATGGCCATCACTTCGGTGGTCATCATGTCGAGGTTGTAGCGCGAGGACGCGGCGGCGCCCTGAAAGGATCGGGCATAGCCGTCCAGATCGGAGTTCATGTGGAACCGCAGCGTCGTCGGTGCGGAGTGCCACGTGTACTCGTCGTAAGCCGTGTCGCCGGTCAGCCAGCGGTAGAGGCCGACCTTGGTCTGCTCGGTTCCGGGGTTGTTGGGAATGTGGGACATCTTGTCGAGTTGCCATTCCCGGCTGCCCTCCTCGAAACTCCCGCGAAGGTACGGCCCCTGCGACGCGAGCTGCATCGCCAGGTGGAACGGCTCGAGAAACTTGTCGTCGCGCGTCAGCCAGTACGCCGCCAGGAAGAGATCCTGCGTCATGTCGATCCGCGCCCAGGGGTTCCGGCGTTTCTCGTACCAGGTGGCCCCTTCGTACGGCGCCGTGATGCTGCTGGTCGGATACCACAGCGACAGCGGCGGAAAGCCTGCGATCTTGCCGTCGATTTCCCGCATGGTCATCTCCCGCCAGCCGTCCGCCCAGCCGACCAGCCAGTCCTTCGCGTGGTCGTTGCCCTGCCACGCCGCCCAGAGGAAGTGCTTCATCGGGCGCCCGTGATAACCGCTGTCGGCGCCGGCCCGTTCCGGATCCGCATACTTCAACGCTCCGATCGACGACGACTTGAACCGGGGATAGCCGTGATCGTCGATCCCCATGAAGTAGTTCTTGATCGTATGGCAGCTCTCCATGTTGCGCTCGACCCACAACGGGTCACCGTGACGCAGGAGCAGCATGCCGGGAAGCGCATCGGCGGAGGGCTCGGATGAGTGTTCCACGTCGTGCAGCGTTTTGTCGTACCCCTTGAGCAGAACGTTGTCCCACACGCCTTCGGCGAGTTTCTCGATCCCCGCCCGCGCGCCTTCCGCCGCCGTCGAAATCGCGGCGACCTGGTGCCAGGTGCGCATCATCTCCACGTCGTCCCCGTAACCGCCGCCGAGTTGGCCGTCCTCACGCTGTCGCGTCTCGATCAAACGTTCCATGACCGCGATGGCCCGGGCATACGCCTCGCGAAGATACGCCGCCCATTCCGGGTGATTCTCCGTGTCGGCGGTATAGCGCTCTCCCCAGGGCACGCGCTCGCCCGCCTGCTGTAAGACGCGCGTGTTGTCCGGCCAGAGTTCGAGCAGGGTACGCACCTCCTCTTGCGCTTCACGCACCCATTGCGGGAGCCCCCCTTCCTGGCCATGGCCGCGCTTGTAACGTGCCGCGTACAGCTTGGCCTTGTAATAGAAAGGGTTGTTCTCGGTCCCGAGCGACTGGAGTTGCCTGACGGCGACACCGCCGGCCCGCGATCGGCCCATGTACAGTTTGGAGAACCAGAGCGATGCCAGTGCATAATCCTGCAGCACCGGGTTGCCCGGGTTCGCTTTCGCCGCGGCGTCGAAGTCCTCGGCCAGCTCGATGAACAAATCGTGGTACACCGGCTCGATGAAGTCCAGATCGCCGAGAACGTAAGCCCGGCCGACCAGACCCGCCAGGGTCGACCCTTCCTGCGCGAAGAGTTCGAGCGCCTTCTTCATCCTGCCCTCATTGAATGCGGTAACGCCCTTCCGGATTATCGGTGACACCTCTTCGCGCAGCTTCAGCTTTCGCCCGTCGCGATACATCACCGTTTCGGGCATCGCACTCAGTGTTCGGGGCGTGTCCGGGTGCGGCGTCTTACGCTCGTAGACTTTGACGTTGTCCACGAACATCCCGGTCCAGGTGAGCAGGCCGGCCTGGTCAAAATCAGGACCGCCCACGGGAAACTCCACCGTCTGGTCGATGATCGTCGTGCCGTTGACGGTATAGGTGATGCGCTTGCCTTCTTTCTGGGCGACGAGGTGGTAGTGCTTGCCCGCTTCGATGAGCATTGGCGGATCTTCATCCGCCCAACCTACGCCGGGGCCGACCAGATGGTTGGCGCGGTTCCCGCGAGCCCCGAAACCCAGCAAATAGCCCAGCGGCACGCCTTCACCGATCGCGAGCGTCACCGACATGTCGCACGGGGGAATGCCGGGGAGGGACTGCGCCTCATATTCCAGCCGGATGTCCTGCTTGAAGGGACGCTTGATGACCGCCTGCAGCACGCCTTCCATGCGAAGCCGGCCATCGACGATCCTCGCCCGTTTGTCCCTCTGCCAATCCTGACCGATCCGCCACGCGTCGCCGACTTCCTCGCGTTCGAAGTCGTCTTCCCAGACGAGCACCCAATCCGAGTCCGCCCCAGGGGCCTTGCCGACAAAAATGCTCAGAATTCCGACCAGGCTCACAGCGAGATAATAGCGATTCAAGGGACAACTCCTTCCAATCGATCTTGCGGCTCATGTGTCAGCGGTTATACCAGGATGAATCATCGTGGCAGGTTGTCAGCCGCTTGTAAAGACTCCCCGGAATCCTGCTGAACTGAATACGAAGATGAGACGAGAATGTATCTCCAGGATCCAGGCGCAAGCCATCGCATGGGGGACATACAGCGATGTCCGGGGAAGACATCTGCCTCCACCCGGGGATGGAATCACGCAGTTTTCGCCATGGCTTGCCGCCATCGCTTCCGGATGATCGGCGCGTGTGAGGCTGACTCTTCGATGTCAACCGCCGCGAGTCGTTGGACCATCTACGTCAATCCATCCGACCTCCTTCCCTATCCTCGCTGAGGTGCGATCGGCATTCGAAAATAACTCTCAATACATATTGATTCATAGACAAAATCTATTCTTTACCCAACGGCATTCTAACCGTCAGCGCATGAGGGGTAGCCTAAGAATAAATGCGTTGCGAGTATTCGAGAACACATGCGAGTGAGGAGAATCCAATGCCTACCGACTTGTCCGTGGATTCCGGCGACCGCTTGATCCGTGTCCGCGATCGCGGGGGCGTGGACATGCCCTTCTCGAAGGGGCTGATGGCGACAAGCATTCTGGCCACCGGCCTGGAAACCGGGCAGGCCCATGCGGTGGCGGCGGACATCGAGCAGGAACTGCGAGGGCGCGGGCTTCGCGAGATTGAGGCGGATGAACTGGCTCAGTTCGCTGCGGACACGCTTCATCGCAGTGCCGGTCGCGAGATGGCCGACCGGTACGTGGCGTGGCGACAGGCCAAGCGGGTCGGCCGCCCGCTGGTGATCTGTCTGGGCGGCGCGCCGGGCGTGGGCAAGTCCACCATCGCGACGCGCCTGGCGTTGCGGCTGGGCATCAGCCGGGTGGTCCCTTCCGACGCCATCCGCGAGGTGCTGCGTACCGTGGTGCCCGACACCGTTCTGCCCGAGTTGCACCTGTCCACGTACGAGACCTTCGGCAGCGAGGAAGAACAAGACACGTCATCGCCGACGGTGTATCTGCGGCAGTCCCGCGCCGTGGTCGCCGCATGCACGGCCGTGGCGAACCGTCTGACCACGGAACGGCGCAGCGTGATCCTCGAGGGTGTCCACCTGCTGCCCGGTGAGATCCGTCGTCGATTGCGCGAGAAGAACTCCGACGCCGTCGTGGTCGAGTTGTTGCTCACGGTCACCGGCGAATACGCCCACCGCGAGCAGCTCAGCCATCGCCTGCATCGTGAACCCGGCCGTGATGGGCATCGACATCTTCAGCACCTTCCGGTCATTCGGCGGTTGCAGGAAGAGTTGCGACGGCTGGCCCGAGCGGCCGGCGTGCCGGAGCACGATACCGCCCACCCGGAAGATCTCACGCAGCGCATCGTGGACCAGGTCGTGGTGGAGACGAAAGATCTTGCTACGGCGGGTGTCTCATGAAAGCGGGTCGATTGAGAAGGATGGCCAATGCGCTTGAGTTGATTAGTGAGACTGTCAGGTGCGCTCAGGAAGCGGCGTAATGCAGCAACAGTAACGCTGCGCCTACGGCATACATGCCCACGACGATCGTCAGCCAGTTCACCAGAACGACTTTCGGGAGGTGGCTCAGCGATTCAATCTTGGTCGCCTTGTACACCACGCTGACCGCCAGGCACAGCGGCAGCAGCAGGAACATCTGCTGCAACCGGCTGAGCGTCATCGGGTGGACGAACAACGTCGCCGGCATCAGCATCCACTCCGTCAACAGCGGTACAGTCATGAGCAACACGACCATCAGGCCTTCCCTCCGGCGGCGCGGGGTTGCGCCGGACTCTGTGTCCCCGCGGCCGAGCGCTCCGCCCGGCCGAGAACGTCGAAGAAGACCAGGATGTTCAGCATCCCGCTGATGGCGGTGTACACGATGGCCACTTCGTCCGCGCGGCCATACGCTCGCAGCACCTGCTCGCTCGTCTGTTCGTCCAGCATGCCGTCCCAGGCCATGGTCGCCAGGGCATGCCCGCCGGCGCAGATCTGCGCGACGAACCACAACCGGCGCTCGTCGATGTTGATGGTGTTCTCGACGCCGCCGACCGCTACGCCGATCCAGTAGGTGACGCCGATCACGATCATGAAGATCAGTCCGCGGTTCCGCTCACCGATGAACAGGTGCCCCGCGCCGGGAAGCAGCCACGTCAACAGCCCCGCCACGCCGAGCCGGATTTCCACGTTGTTCGTCGCTGATGATTTCGCCATGATGCCCTGCTTGCGGCTTCGATCCTACCCATCCCGACGACCGAGGCCGTCACCCCTGCGCTGTTCCGATTTTCCAGCCCCTTGCTTCCCTTCCGCGGCGTCAACCCGGCATCGCGCACGGCCCGTTCGGATCGCCACAGCGCCCGCATCCGCCGGCCATGGGCAGATCCTTCGGCCCGCCCGCCCCGCTCTGGGCGGCGAACACGCTCAGCTTCCGCCCGACGCTCCGGCTCGAGCACGACGGGCAGACCATGCCCTTCTCGTCCTTCGCCGTCCGGACCAGTTCCTCGAACACATGCTCGCAATCGCCGCAGACATACTCGTAAATCGGCATCGGAACTCTCCTGCGTGTCCTGCAAACCACGGATCCACAAGAGTATAGAGACCCCGCCCGCGCGACACAAGAACGCGTCCCGCCGGCCGGCCTGGAGGGAATATCATCGGTCAAGAAGCTGCCAGATTACCCGAGGACAATCAATCGAAGCCCAGTTCGATGTTGAGGTAGAACGTCTTGCCTTCGCGAATGACCGGCTGGTAGTAGTGATCCTCGACGCGGTAGTAACGCTGTTCCTGAACCGTGACGACCTGGTGGGTTGGCGGCAGCGTCGTGATGGTCCCGCCAATCGGCGTCGCCACCGTCTCGTAGTACACCACACCGCCATCGTAGATCGTCGTGTAGTACACGTCCTCGTAGTAGTAGTACGGATGACCGCGCACCACGACATACCGGGCGCCGTAGGGCAGGTACGTCAGTCGCACGCCGAGCGGCGGACGCACGACCGTGTAGTGCGGCTGCGGGCCGCCCGCACGGACGTAGTACACACCGTTGTTGATGTAGTACGGCCGATCGTGCACGACGACGCGGCGGTAACCGGAGGGCAGATGCGTGATGCGCGTGCCGCGCGCCGGATAGCGGCGGTAGACCGGCGGCCGCGCATGCAGGTGCGTCGATCGATCCACATGGACCGATCGTTGGTGGTGATCCGAATGGCGGATCGATGCGTAGGGATAGCGGTTGGGCACGGTATGCTGACCGTAGCGATCCGTCCCGCGACCGGCATTCGACGTGTGCGAGGGATAGCGGCGATCGTTCGTTGTGCGGCGGACATCTGTGGAACGCGACACCTCCCTCCGGGTCACCGTCGTCCGCGAACTGCCCTGCGAACTGTAACGCGAGGGCGTGTACCGTTTCGACGAGGCCTTGTTCGAATGGCGGATCGAGCCGGTGCTCGTTCGCGTGCTTGTGGACCGCTCGCGCGTGGTCGTGCGATTGACACGTGAAGTTCGATCGCTGGTGGCGGTTCGACGTGCGTCTGAGCTGCGGCGCACCTCGCGTGGTTCCGCACTCCGTGAACTTCGATCGCTTCGCCGATCGTCCCGTTGTGCATATGCGATACCCGTCCCGAGTAACAGGGTCGCCACCATCCCTAACGACAGGTTCTTTTTCCATCGACGGTTCATCGGTCACCTCCCTCACTGGGATCAATCTCATCCGTGATTTCTTCCGCGACCTCTTCTGTCATCGCCTCGCGCGGCATAAGCGGCACCATCGTGAAACTCTCGGGCACGGCATGCGAGAAATGATCCTTCGCAAACGTGACCGAGGGCTTCCAGTCGGTCATGAATGCGTCGTACTGCGGCTGCGTCGGCGCCTCGCGATAGGTGACGATCAGCCGATGCGGCACCGGTGGATCGGTCTTGGAAATCCAGAGCTGCCAGTCCACGAATGCGTGCCGCGCCGCCAACTGATGGCAGGGCACGCCGCGCACATGCCGCTCGCCCACGTAGTGAAGCCACTCCAGGTCGCTCATCAGCACCGACTGCACGTCCTCATACAGCAAGTCCGCCGCCGGCGCGAAGATGCCGTACTTCTCCGCCAGCAGGTCGAGCGACGCATCGATCGTTGCCGGTGTCTCGACGCGCGAGTACACCTTCTCCGCCTGGTCGGTGATCGTCAGCTTCCTGTCGTGCAGCACGATATTCTTGTGCCAGTCCGGTTCACTCTTGGACATAATGAACATCGACCCCGGCCGCTGCACTTCGACGCGGGTCTGCCGCGTATGCCGCATCTTGAAACCGTCCGCCTCGACCTCGTCGAACTCGACGTGCACGCGGAAGCTGAAACCCTTGAGGCCCTTCAGGAAGCGGCTCATCCGCTCGATCTGTTCCGCCGCCTGGGCGTCGAGCAGGGGCTCACCCTCGGATGGTGGTTCCGTAACCACGACCTCCGTCGCTTCGTGTTCATCCGCCACGCCGGGCGCGATGAACGCCAGAAGCAGAGCCGGAGCGATCCATAGCTTTTTCATGAGTGCTCTCCTGATCCGGGTCGGATCAATTGATGAATACCACCAAAGGGGGTCCCCCATTCGGCCATGCCGACGCGACAAGTATCAATTTGAGACAAGAGATTTATAGCTTCACCCCCCTCTCAGCGACAAGCGTATTCCCGGGATTCGTCCTTCCGGCCTACGACAGCTCCGATGGAAACAGATTCTTTGAGCGATAGAACTCGCCAGAGGTGCCCCAAAGCGGGCCTGTGAAGACCTGGAGATGTGTGAAGGAAAGCACGCGGAAGCGGCGGCATCATCTCCGGCGGCGTTTGGGCTTGAATTTGCCGCCGAGGCGCTTCGGCTTGCCCGTCTTGACGGTGGACGCATCCGAGTCATCCTTCTGCTCATTCGCCGCGGGCGTGGCCACCGGCTGCGGTGTGAACGATGATCGCCCGCGTCCTCCGCCTCCCCCTGGCGGGGAGGATGCCTCGAAATCGTCGCGCGGCGGTCGCGGCGTGAACCCCTCCACCGTCTCCTGCTCGATCTCCTGGTTAATCAGCATCTCGATGTTGGTCAGTTCCTTGCCCTGCTCGCGCGTGACGAACGAGATCGCCTTGCCGAACGTGCCCATCCGCGCCGTGCGGCCGATCCGGTGCACGTAGACCTCGCAATCCGGGGGCATGTCGTAATTCACGATATGCGTGATGCCCTGAACGTCGATCCCGCGCGCCGCCAGGTCCGTCGCCACCAGCACCGACAACTTGTGTTTGCGGAACCGGCTCATCACGCGCTCGCGCTTCTGCTGGACAAGGTCTCCGTGGATCTCCTTGGCGTCGACGCCGGCGTCGTGCAGCTTCTTCGCCAGCCGGCGCACCGCATGCTTCGTGTTGCAGAAGACGATCGCCAGTTGCGGATCCTCCCGGTCGAGAATCATCATCAGCAATCGGAACTTGTCCCACGGATCCACCGTCAGGTAGGTCTGCTTCACATTGGCGACGGTGATCTCGTCCTGCGAGACGTTCACGTCCTCCGGATCCTGCATGTACTGCCGGGCGAGCTTCTTGATTTCGTCGTTGAACGTGGCGGAGACGAAGACCGTCTGATGCTCTGTGCGGATCTGGCTCAGGATCTCGCGGATGTCGTCGCGGAAACCGATGTCCAGCATCCGGTCCACTTCATCGAGAATGGCAAAGCGGATATGGTCGAAAGTCAGCGCCCGCCGCCCGAGCAGATCCATCACCCGCCCCGGCGTGCCGACCACGATGTGCGGCTTTTTGCCCAGCAGGTGCAGCTGGTGCTTGATCTTCTGCCCGCCGTACACCGGGACGATGTGGATCGTCGTCCCGTCCGAAAGACGCTTCAACTCTCCCGCCACCTGCACCGCCAGCTCGCGCGTGGGCACGAGAATCAGCGACTGCAAACGCCCCTCGGGATTGATCATCTGCAGCACCGGCAGCCCGAACGCGGCCGTCTTGCCCGTGCCCGTCTTGGCCTGGCCGAGCACGTCGCGCCCCTCCAGTACCAACGGAATCAGCTTCTTCTGGATGTCCGAAGGGGTTTCGAACCCGGCTTTGCCCAGGGCTCGCAGCAGGGGCGTTTCGATTCCCAGTTCGGCGAAGGCGGAAGGGAGTTTGGCGGACTTCGGCATGCAGGCTACTCTCGATTCACTTCTCGACGACTCAATTCCCATGGTGCTTGATCAGGGTTAATCTAATGATTCTAACGAATGCCGGCGACAGACACCAGCCCTATGATGCGGCGGCCCCCGGGGCGGTGGGTGCCCAGCCGGAATCCCTTCCCGGAAGCGAGTGATTTTCATCGGATCGGCGATTCATCGCCCCCCCCGCCCGGCAGCCGCGATTTCGCTTGACCCGGTCCCCACGCAGACGCACCATGAGAAGTATGAAGTCCGATCCCGTCACCGCTGAGATCCGGCTCGACGCCCTTCGCGGCAATCTCCAGGCCATTCGAGCCCAGACCCCTGCGAACCTGCCCATCTGTGCCGCCATCAAGGCCGAAGCGTACGGCCACGGGTTCGACCAGGTACTGCCTGCCCTTCGCGATGCCGGTGTCGAGAAGGCCGCGGTCGCCAGCATCGAGGAAGCCCTGCACCTGCGAAGCCTCGGCTGGCACAGACCCATCCTCACCTTCGGACCGGCGTTGTGTGTCATCTCCGAACGCGAACTCGCCGGGCGGGCCGTCGAAGCCGTCGCCGCCGACCTCACCTGCACCATCGCCTCGCGCGATGAGGCTCGAACACTCTCCCAGGCCGCCGAACGGCTGCACCGCCGCGCCCGCGTCGAAATCCAGATTGACTCCGGCATCGGTCGCACCGGCCTGCTCCTCGACGAAGCCGAAACCCTCATCGCCGAGATCGCCACCTGCCCGCATCTCGTCGTCGAAGGGGTCTACACGCATTTCTCCACCGCCGACGAGCCCGACATGACCTTCGCCCTCGAGCAGTTAAGGCACTTCTCGTCCCTCGTGGATCGGCTCAAGCGGCGTGGCGTTCCGGTACGCGCGTATCATGCCGCCAACTCCGCGGCAGTGTTTCGCCTGCCGACGTCACACTTCGACACCGTCCGACCCGGGCTGGCGATCTACGGATACTGGGGCGGCCCCGCGCGGGAACGCCCTGATTCGCTGCAGCCCGCGATGCGCGTCGTCAGCCGATTGGCGGCGGTCCGCTGCGTGCCCTCGGGCCACTCGATCGGCTACGGGCGAACCTTCATCACCCGGCGGCCCAGCGTCATCGGCATGGTGCCCATCGGGTACGCCGACGGCTATCAACGCCTGTTCGCCGGGAACGACGCCTGGGTCACACTTCCGGCGCTGCGCGGACGCGATCGCCAGAGCATCCCCGTCGTCGGCCGTGTCAGCATGGATCAGATCACCATCGACCTCACCGACGCCGGCGACATCCGCGAAGGCGACCCGGTCATCATCATCGACGACCGCCCCGACGCCCCTAACGGCATCGAACGCCTCGCCGCCCGGCTCAACACGATTCCCTATGAAGTCACCTGCCTGCTCGGCCAGCGTATTCGACGCGTGGCGGTCGGTTCCTGAATCGGCTGATGGTTTCGCGTTGCACCGCGCTTAACACGTTCACTGCGCATGCCTTAACCGAGACGGCGCGTTTTACTGACAGCCGTGTGCGAACCTCACTCCCAGGCACAGGGCAGTTGAGCGTTGCAGAACGCGCGTCAGCACTCTAACCTTACGATGGATGTACGCTTGTAATATCGGCGACGTCAAGGAGGACCCATGCCCAAGTCATTCGTGAACACCGTGGTAAAGATCGATTGCCTGAAAGGCCTGGCCAAGCTGGACGAAGGCAGCATCGACCTTGCCTTCGCCGATCCGCCGTTCAACATCGGCTACGATTACGACGTCTATAACGATCGCCAGAGCGATGACGCGTACCTCTCCTGGTGCAGCGACTGGATGGCGGGGGTGGTGAAGGCGCTCAAGCCCAACGGTACCTTCTGGCTGGCCATCGGCGATGAGTATGCCGCCGAGTTGAAAGTCGCCGCCACGCGCGAACTCGGCCTGAGCTGCCGGAGCTGGGTCGTCTGGTATTACACGTTCGGCGTCAACTGCAAGCGTAAGTTCACGCGCTCGCACGCCCACGTGTTCCACTTCGTCAAGGATGCCGAAGATTTCACGTTCAACGACGAGGCGATTCGCGTGCCCTCAGCCCGCCAGCTCGTCTACGGCGACAAGCGCGCCAACCCGAAGGGCCGCCTGCCCGACGACACCTGGATCCTCCGCCCGCAGGACATTCCGGAATCCTTCGCCGCCGATGAGAACACGTGGTACTTCCCGCGCGTGTGCGGGACGTTCAAGGAGAGGCAGGGCTTTCACGGTTGCCAGATGCCCGAACAGCTACTCGGCCGTATCATCCGCGTCTCGAGCCGGCCCGGCGAGCGCGTGCTCGACCCCTTCGCCGGCAGCGGCACGACACTGGCGGTCGCCAAGAAGCTCGGCCGCCAGTACACCGGCTTCGACATTTCCGACGAGTATGTCGCCCAGGTGAACGAACGCCTCGACGGCATCACCGAAGGCGATCCACTCACCGGCAGCGAGACCCCGCTCGTCAGCGCCCCCAGCACCGCTAAGGGCCGACGTCTCGAAGACAAAATCAAGTCACCGAGAGCAAAGAAGCGATCACCCGCCCCATCCGCATCCCCGACACTGTTTGCTGATTGATTGGGAATGAAAGAACGGCCGTCTCACCCCACCGGTTCGCCACCATCGCGGCGTTTCATCTCGGCATCGGAGACGAAGCCTGCGCGAACGCGCAACGTCTCGATCTTGTCTTCGACCTCGTGGGCCATGCGGCTGTTGGGGAACTCGTCACGAATCTGCAGGCCGACCTCCAGCGCGTCGCGCCAGCGTTGCTCCTGCACCGCCAGCGAGAACTTCACGCCGAGATTCAGCAGCCGCGCCTTGAACACGTGCCGCGCCGAGTCGTGCAGCGACTGCGCTTCCTCGCGCGTGAGGTACTGATCCAGCAGCGAGAGCATCTCCACCGCCCGGTCGATCTCCTCGCGATCCACCGCCACCTTCCACTCGGCCAGCAGCTTCTGTTTCTGCACTTCGCGACGCTGGTTCAACTCGCCGGGAAGTTTCTGGATGCGCTCGTGTCGCGGGAAGAGTTTCAGCAGCCGCTCGATTTCCACCCGGGCGCGATCCCACAGCAGCTCGTCCATGTGCTTCTCGATCCGCGAGACGGCATCGCCGATTTTCTCCTCGATCGTCATCTCCCGCACCTGGCTCATCTCGTGCCGCATCGCCTCGGCTTCCTGCTTGTAGCCGAAGCGGCGCTCCATCTCGTCGATGAGATACACCGCCGGTTCCCAGTTGCCGGCGTACATCTCCTCGCGAATGGCGTGGCGGAGCGCTTCGCCCTCCTTCTCGCGGTGGGCGATCGACTTGGCGGTATCGGAGATCTCGCTGTTGTCACGAATCGTCTTGAGCATCGGCTCGAAGCGGTGCATCGTCTCCATCAGGTCCAATGCGTCATGATGAAGACGATTGACGTTCGCCTCCGCCTTGAGCAGCAGAAGAATGACCGCGTTGAGCAGCAACGCCACGGGGATCAGCAAGACACCCGCAGCGATCAGAATGGCCCCGGCGATCCCCTCGTCACTGGCGGCAAGATCAACGGCGCCCCAGACGATGAGCAGAACGCCAAGCACCACGGCCGCAATGGTCGCGCCGATGGCCAGCTGACGGATGGACATGTTGCGGTAAGGGACGTCGGACATGGTGGAACCTCCCTGAGACGTGATCACTCCCTGAGAAGCGATGGAACCTCCCTGCATCGCCGCGGAGCGACACCACAGGTTTAATGTACGCGTCTCATTTCAGACCGTCAATGCAGGGCAGATTTCCTCGACACGGAATGAGCGTTCAATCGGCAGGCACGGACAGGAGCGGTGCCGGATCACTCGCGGGACCCGACGAAACCGTAATCGTCGCTGGAGGACTCCGATGACTTCGATTCGGCGGGCGCCTTCGACGCATCGCCCTCCATCTCGAAGAAGCGCATCTGGATGTGGCGGTCCCGGCGGTCCTTCTCCCGGGCGACGATCCGCAGGAAGAGACCCCCGCCCACGAGCATGATGGCCAGGGTGAACAGGCTGGTGACATCCCCGAAAGGCACGGCGGAACTCCCGATGGCGAATGCGGAGTGAGCACCGGCCGTCCGGCGCCCTCGCCCACTGAAATCGGCAGTTCCGAGGCGACGATGAAGTTACCTCGGTTCAAATCCGCTTCCAGATCGCCCAGTAGCCCCCGTCATGCCACGTAAACCGCTCCCCCTCGGCGTTCGGCAGCACCTGCGCGCTCGCGTCCAGACGCCACTCGGGATGCTGCTGCCCGAAGCGCTGCATCAACTCGGCGTTCTCCTCCGGCTCGAGGCTGCACGTGCTGTAGGCGATGCGTGTCTCCGGACCGGCCAGGGCAACCGCCCGCTCGCACAACATCCACTGCACCTCCTGCAGCGATCGGAGATTCGAGGAGTTGATCCGGTACCGCGCTTCCGGACGGCGGCCGAGCACGCCGGTGTTGCTGCACGGCACGTCAATCAGAATCCAGTCGAGCGGGGGTTCCTCCTGAAGCCGCGTCTCGAGTTCGTCCGCCGATACGCTAGCGACACTCGACAGCCCTAAGCGGCGGGCGTTGTCGGCGACCTTGTCGAGTTTTTCCGCATCCCGATCGCTCGCGAGGACGACCCCCTGGTCTTCCTTCGCCTCCGCCAGTTGCGTCGCCTTCGTGCCCACGCCTGCGCAGAGATCCAGTACCCGTTGCCCCGGTTTCACGCCCATCTGCCGGACGACGCGCGCCGCCATCGTATCCTGCGGCTGAAACCAGCCTTCGCGAAACGATTCCCATTCCGTCAGCCGCCCGCTGCCCGGAGCGAGCATGACCATTCCTTCTGGCGTGAGCGCGCATTCGATGTCCGCCGCCTGCAGTCGATCGCGCAGTCCTTCCGCCGTCGTCTTCATTGCATTCGGGCGCAATACGATCGGGGGCCGCGCCATCCCTGCCATGCAGATCGAGCGCGCGCGTTCGCGGCCATACGCCCGCACCCAGCGTTTCACGCAAGCCCGCGGATGGGACGTCGCCTCCGATGCCCAAGTCTCGAACGCATGCTCGGGATCGGCAAACAAATCGCGATCCATCACGCAGCCATGCCCCGGATCAAGCGGGATGGTGCAACGTGGCGGCGCGTCCGTGAGATTCGCGCGACGTTCCACCACACCGCGAAGCAGATTGCGAAGCACGGCGTTGACGAACTTCGCTCCGCTCGGCCCCGCCGCCTTGCGGGCCATCCGGACCGACTCGTTCACCGCCGCGAAGTCCGGCACGCCGTCCAGCCATAGAATCTGATAGGCCCCCAGCAGCAGACTCGGCTGCAGTTCATGCCGCACCTTCGACCATCCCTGCCGCGTCCACGCCCCGAGCACCTTCGCCAGCGTCAACTGATGCCGCGCCACCCCCATGACCAGTTCCGCTGCCAGCGCCCGATCTCCACCTGTTACCCCCGACGCCTCGCACGCGCGCTCCACCTTGGCCATCAGCGACACCGACGCCGTGGGACGCTCCAGCCACTCCCCGATCACCCGACCGGCCACATCCCGGCTGCCGGTCGCCGACTCCGCCTGCTTTCTGCTTTCATCGCTCATGCGGCCATCATAGACCATGGCTCCCCCGACGTCGCCGAGTCCGGAATTGACCTGGACCCTCGATTTCGTCGATAATGCAGGGCTTACCCCGCTCACTCGGAGAGGGGTGCGGTTCTACTTGACCCCGGGAGTTCACGTGGCACAGTCCGACAGTATTCAACTCGAGGCGCGCGTCATCAAAGCCCTGCCCAACGCGCAGTTCCTCGTCGAAGCCGAGGCAGGCGACACCAAGCACGAAGTGCTGGCTCACATCGCCGGCAAGATGCGCAAAAACTTCATCCGCATCGTCCCCGGTGACGTCGTCACCGTGGAGGTCTCGCCCTATGACCTCACTCGCGGCCGGATCGTCTACCGGCAGCGATGATTTCCCGCTTCCCCCACGAGCGCACCTCCAGCACTCCCGCGCGCGGAATTCCTGAACCTCGTTGAGCACGACCTGACCGGCATCGGTCTTCGGACTTGCCTTATCGTTTTGGTCGGTTCGCGCGAATCAACTATAATGGGAGCGCTGCCCCGGCCGGGTACCCGAACACCTCCAGTGAAAGATCGAGGTCGATCGCATGTCGTTACGCGAGCGCGTCAGCCAGGAATTCCTGCCCTTCATCCGTCAGCCGTCGCAGTACATCGGCAACGAGTGGAACCAGCTCGTACGCCCGGGTGACTGGGAGCAGGCGGAGGTGCGCGTGGCGGTGGCGTTTCCGGACGCGTACACCATCGGCATGAGCCACCTCGGATGCCAGATCCTCTACTGGATGCTGAATCATACCGACGGCGTCTGTGCCGAGCGCGTCTACGCCCCGTGGCTCGATGCCGAGCGCGTCATGCGTGAGAAGAAGATCCCGCTCTTCACGTGGGACACGCGTCAGCCCGCCGGACAGGCCGACATCTTCGCCGTCTCCCTGCAGTACGAGATGGGCTTCACGAATCTGCTGACGTTGCTCGACCTGGCGGGTATTCCGTTTCGATCCGAACAGCGCACCGACGAACATCCACTGGTCATCGCCGGAGGACCGCAGGCCGACAATCCCGAACCGGTGGCGGACTTTCTCGACCTCGTCGTCATCGGCGACGGCGAACACAGCATGGCCGCCCTCGTCGAGACGTATCGCGAGATGAAACAGCAGGGCGCCTCACGACGCGACATGATTCTCGAGATGGCCCGGCGCTTTGAGTGGCTCTACGCCCCGAGTCTGGTCGAATTCGGCTATCACGACGACGGCACGATCAGCCACCTTCGCGCGAGCAGCGCGTGCCCATCAGGCTATACGCCGCGCGAGCGCATCGTCCGATGCCAGACGCCGGATTTCGAGGACGTGCCCTTCCCCGTGCGGCCCATCGTGCCGTACAGCGAGGTCGTTCACGACCGCATCAGTATCGAGATCATGCGCGGCTGCCCGCAGCGCTGCCGCTTCTGCCATGCCGGCTACACCAAGCGTCCGCTCGGGCTGCGCAGTGTCGACCGTATTCTCGAGATCGCCGAACAGGCGTGGGAAGCGACGGGGCACAACGAAATCGGCCTGCTGAGCCTGTCGACCGCCGACTACCCGAACCTGCGCGAACTGGCGGAGCGCGCCAACGACCGCTTCCGCGACCGGCACGTGAACATCTCCGTGCCGAGTTTGCGCGTCGACAAGATGCTCGCCAACATTCCGTGGATGGTGAACTCGGTACGCAAGAGCGGACTGACCATCGCCGCCGAGGCTGCCAACGACGACATGCGTGCCGCTATTCGCAAGAAGGTGACCGACGGCAAGTTGATCGATGGCGTGAAGCAGGCCTACGCCGCCGGGTGGAACGCGGTGAAGCTCTATTTCATGTGCGGCTTCCCCGGCGAGCGCGACGAGGACATCACCGGCATCGTGCATCTCGCGCACGAGGTGAGCCAGGCGAAGAAGGGCATTCGCGGCGGACCGGCGGCGGTCAACGCGAGCGTAAGCTGGCTCGTGCCCAAGCCGCACACGCCGTTCCAGTGGGCCGCGCAGAAAACGCTCGACGAATTCCACGAGTCGCGGAAGCTCCTCGCCCGCACCGCCGCCGAGTACCGGAAGTCCGCCGTCCGCGTGAAGACGCACCGTTGCGAGCGCTCGATTCTCGAAGGCGTCTTCGCCCGCGGCGACCGCCGCCTCGCCGATGCGATCGAATCCGCCTACCGCCACGGCGCCCGCATGGACGGCTGGGACGAGGCGTTCAACTACGACCTGTGGCTGCGCGCCTTCGACGAGACCGGCATCGATCCCGCCTTCTACGCCCACCGCGAACGCGGCTACGACGAGATCCTCCCCTGGGACCACATCGGCAGCGGCCCCTCGCGCTCCTACCTCGAGCACCAGTACGACGACGTCTTCGTCAAAATCAGCACGCCGAGAAAAACCCCCGAACTCGGCGTCGCGACGTGATTATTCAATGGGCACACGAGTGATCAAACAATTCTATTACATTAACTATCCGGATCACTCACCCGCTGATCCGGAGAATGCCGCAAGCGAAGTCCGCGTCGAGATCGGTCGGGAAGACTCTCCGTATGACTTCGATGAGTGTTATTCAATCCAAGTCGCGACTATTGTATACTTGAGGCAAAGATTGGCAGTGCAGCCGGAACAGGTATTGCCCATCACATCAATGCTGATTGTGGATCGCTTTGAAGATTCGATCATCATGGCTGGACTTCGATCGATTCTCGACGAAATCGATGACTACGGTACACTGATCGAATAGGACTGCTTCTACTTCGGAAGGCATTCCTTTCCCGTACAAGGCGAGACTCGTGAAGTTGAGTCCCATCGAAATGGATACATGATGATTCTGCTCGACTGGGTGCCGCGTTCGTGGCAATATCCATGGGTGACTATTCCGCTATTCGTATGCTTCGCGATCTGGGGCCTTGTTGAATACTTCTGGAGTAAGGCAGAGATTCGCAATGGCCGACATGTGATGCGAAGTATCCTCCTCTTCCGTTTGATCGGGCTGGTGGTTCTCGCCTTCTTCGGCTTCATCTTTGCAGAGCAGCTCTCACACTATTCGTCGGGGCAACCCGTTCTCGGGCTCGCGATGAATGGCGTTGTTGTACTTGTATTGATCTCGTTCAGCGTCGACTGCTTCGTTCGCAGGATGGTATATGACGATCTAGGCATTGAAGTGATCGCTTTCCTCGCACTTCGCAGAAGAATTTGGATTCCATGGAAGCAGATCGTTCATATCACGTTCGATCTCGACAAGATCATCGTCATCACGCCCTCCTCACGACACGTCATCCATGGCGTATTTAAAGGTAAAAATAGGTTTAAGGAGCGACTCCGGAAGGAATGCCCAGAGGCCGAGATTAATGACAAGTACTGATGACTCATATCGCATAGGGATCGACAATTCGACTCTGAGTCCATGGAGCTAGTTAAGATATCTTGACTAGCCGCCAATACTGGTTAAGATGTCTTTACTAGTGATCGTACTTGGTAAAGAGAGCTTAACCATGTTCCGGACGACCGGCACTTATCGGATGACCTCCGTTGGAGGGGAGGAAGTTAGGGCGTTTATCCCGCATCCTCTGCCTCCGAAGGATCCGCCGCTGGAACTCGACGAGACGGGGCGCGAACTGCTCAACCGGGCTACGAACGCCCTGAGCCGACTTGCCCTGGCCGGGGAGATGGTTCCGAGTACGGACTGGTTCCTGTACGGTTTCGTCCGCAAGGAGGCGGTCGTCTCCTCGCAGATCGAAGGCACCCAGGCCACCCTGCGTGATGTGCTGAATTTCGAGGCGACGCAGCAGACCGATCGCCCCGAGGACGTCGAGGAGGTTTGCAATTACGTCGAGGCACTGACCTATGCGCGGCGGCAAATTGCCGATCCCGAGGGACTTCCCATTAGCACGCGTCTGCTGTGCGAAACCCACCGTCACCTGATGAAAGGTGTTCGCGGGGAGGACAAGCAGCCCGGTGAAGTACGCCGTTCTCAGAACTGGATCGGCGGCACGCGCCCGGGCAATGCGATATTCGTACCTCCCCCACCGGATGACGTCGGCCCCGCCCTGTCGGCTCTCGAAAAGTGGATCCACGCTGACGATTCCATCGCACCGCTGATCAAGGCCGGACTCGCACACGTGCAGTTCGAAACCATTCACCCGTTCCTCGACGGCAACGGGCGCATCGGCCGCCTGCTCATTACATTACTTGTTGAGAAGTGGGGCTTGCTGGATCATCCATGGCTCTATCTCAGCCTGGCGTTTCGGCGTCGTCAGTCCCTCTATTATGAGCAGCTCTCAAACGTTCGTATCGAAGGTGACTGGGAAGGGTGGATCGCATTCTTCCTGGAGTGCGTCCAGGAAGCTGCGGAAGACGGTACCGATGTCGCGCAGCGTCTCTTCGCACTGATCGACAATGACCGCAGGCAACTGACCCACCATGACGCCGCCTCCGTCTCGGTGCTTCGCTTGTTCGAACTCCTGCCGGCACATCCGATCGTGACCTTGCCTCGCGCGATGGATCTGCTACAGACGTCCAAGCCAACTGCCGCCAAAGCATTGAAAGCCCTGGTGGATGCCCGGGTGCTTCAAGAAACCACCGGCAAGAAACGCGATCGCGTCTATGCATATCAGCGCTATATCCGGCTGCTCACCGGCGATCAGGAATGACTGCCCCTGTCGAACCTCAAGTCCCCTTCCCGGACGACCGATAGCCCGTTTGGAGGGACCGTTCTGCGCGGAGTCCCCCGGCTGCCCCGATAACCCGGCGGCATGAAGGAGTTGCCATGCGCCCCATCGTCCACGCGTTGACTCGAATGATGCACCCGCCACGCCACGACTGCACACACCCCGCGCTCACACGCCGTGCGGGTCTGTCCGTGGTCGTGCTGCTCGCCTTCATGGCCACGCCGCTGATGGCGCAGAACACCGCGCCGGTTGCCGCGAGCCAGGACCTCACGGCAGTGCCCGGCCAGGTGCTGAGCATCACGCTCACCGCCACCGACGCCGACAGCGATCCGCTGGCGTTCATCATCACTGCCATCCCGACCGGCGGCATCGTCACCGCCGACAGTGCCGACCTCACAGCTGCCGACCTGCCCAAGACACTCGTCAGCGCGACAATCAGTTTCGCCGCCGCAGCCGACGCCTCCGGCAACCAGGTCATCCAGTTCAAGGCGTCCGACGCCGCCGCCGAGTCCCCCGTCGCCAAGGTCACCATCGACGTCAACAGTGCCCCGGCGGGCGTGGACACCACCTTCTTCACCGAGCCGAACACGTCGCTCAAATTTACGCTCCCCGCCGAGGACTTCGACAACGACGCGCTGACGTACACGATTCTCTCGCTGCCGGGCCACGGCCGACTGCAGACCGGCACCACGATACTGAGCGACAACGATCTGCCCTTCGTCACCACGACCAAGGACGTCACGTACGATCCCGACCCCGATTTCCATGGCGGCGACGACTTTACCTTCACCGCCGCCGATGACCTGACCACGACGCCGACGCTCACCGCCGACATCGAGGTCAACACCACGCCCGTGCCCGAGGATCTTCTGCTGACCGTCACCCCGGATGGCACGCTGGCAGTCACGCTCGTCGGTGACGATGCCGACAAAGATCCGGTCCGCTTCGCCATTCTCAGCGTCCCCGCGCACGGCACGCTCACCGATGGCGGACTCCCCATCGCCGAGCAGGCGCTGCCCTATACGCTGGCGGTCGGTCAGACCTCGGTCGATTACCTCGTGCAGGCCGGATTCGCCGGCAGCGACAGCTTCCACTACCGCGTACAGGACAGCGTCTCGCAATCCGACCGGGCCATCGTCAGCATCACCGTCAATGCGCCGCCGATCGCCTCGGGCACCTCCTCGACCACTGTCGACGATCTCGGCGCCGCCACGCTTCTGCTTCAGCCGATCGATGCCGATGGCGATGACCTGACCGTCCACATCACAGCGCTCCCCCAGCAGGGCAGCATCAGTGTCGACGGAACCGACGTCGTCGACACCACAACCGAATTTGACGTGGACGGCGAGGATCTCACGGTCGTCTACACCGCCGACGAGGACGCCTCGGGAACCGACACATTCCAGTGGGTCGCGAACGACGGGCGGGATGATTCCGCCATTGCGACGGTGACCATTACCCTCACGCCTGATGAGCCCGAGCCGGAACCGGAGCCGGACCCCGGCGATTCCGACGATGAGGACAACGGAGACGATTCCGAGGCGGACGACGACAGCGACGCCGGTGACGATTCTTCGTCCAGCGGTGACGACGAGGTGCTTGGCGACTCGCCCGAGGATGAGCCGGTCCCCGCTCCCGGGTGCGGCACGACCGGCACGGCCGAGACCGCCGCCACGGCCATGTTTTTCGGCGGGGCCCTGTTCGGAAATGCTTTCCGCAGAAGAAGATGCAACGGCCGGGGGCATTGAAGCGTACAATCGGGTAGAATCTCCGCTCCAAAGGTGTCGATGACCCGTTCGGGGAGTTTTCGAACGCGGGCAATCGGCATGCCTCACGCGTTTCCGGCGCGGTGCAACGCGAAAGGATATCCTTCGTGAAAGCGGTTCAGATCTTCTTCGGCATGGCGGTCATGGTCGGCAGCAGTGCGGGCATCTTCATGGCCCTCAAGCCCAGCGAGACCGATCGGCTGTGGCAGGAGAACTCCGCCCTGCGGCAGGAGAACCGTCAGCTCCAGGAATCCATCGGCCGGCTGACACTCGAAACCCGCGTGGCGGAGGTCCGCGTCGTGGACCAGATTCACGAGGGCGATCTCGTCAACGGCCAGCCCGCCGAGCAAACCACCACCACCCTCGAGTTCATCGAGTTCGATCGGATGCAGCGTCCGCTGCCGCCGCGCAAGTTCATCATCGAAGGCGACGTGGTTTACTTCGACTCGCTCGTGCTCAAGTTCGACTACGAGGACGTGGCGTTGGGGGATGCCCTGCGAGGCAAGAGCCTGCTGATGTTCCGCCGTATCTTCGGCGAGCACCAGAACCCCGTGGATGGCTATTACCTCGACCCCGAGAACGACATTCCCGACGTCTACCGCGTCGACCCCGACCCCAGCGAATTGGAGCGCAAGCTCTGGTCGCGCTTCTGGGACTACATGGAGGATGACAAACTCCGTGCCCAGGACGGCGTGCGGATCGTCCAGATCGAAGCCCCGGCGGTGAAGATGAGCCGCGGGCAGGTCTGGGTCCTGACGCATCAGGCCACCGGCGACCTCAACCTCGAAGAGCGCACGCCGCCGAGCGATCGCGAAGATCGGTTCTCGTCGGTGGACAGCGATGCAGAACCCGGCGTTTGACGCGAGGGTAAAGCGCGAATCCCATGGCAACGGATACCCAACCCGGCATTATCGCAGACTGCAGGATCAGCCTGCTGAAGGACTGCCCACACTGCCGCCGCTGGTTCGCGCTTCAACTCATCGAACAACAACCGGACGAGGTCTTCGGCAAGCTGCGGGTATACCGCTGCAAGCGGTGCGACCGCATCACGAAACTGGCGTCCCGCAAGCCCGATCGATGTGTGTGATGACCCCGGAATCCGTCACCGTTCGACACCACTGCCAGAACGCTCCCAGTGAGTGAGGAATGGGGAAGAATTACCTCTAAGCAAAATAACGGGGACGTCACCGAAAGCCTGTCAGTGACGTCGCCGTTCTGAATTCATCGCGATCGTCGAAGCCCGGCGAGGATTCCCGGCAGGCCGTCCGCCGCCGAGACGTGGCGGTGGGCTCAGTGCTCGCTGCCTTCCTCGTGTTCCTTCTTCGCCTGATCGATGATCTGCTGCTGCACGTTGCCGGGCACCGGCTCGTAGTGCGACAGTTCCATCGAATAGCTGCCCTGACCGCCGGTGATGCTCGACAGCCGGGAGTGGTAGTCAGACATCTCCGCCAGCGGCACGCGGCCGGTGATGACACTCAGCCCGCCGGGGAGCATGTCCTGCCCCTCGGGCCGCCCGCGCCGCGACGCCAGGTCGCCCTGGATGTCGCCCACGTTGTCATTCGGCACGGTCACCTCGAGATGCACGATCGGCTCGAGCAGCACCGGCTTGCACTTCATGAACGCCTCCTTGAATGCGCCGCGCCCGGCGATCTGGAAGGCGATGTCCTTGCTGTCCACCGGGTGTGTCTTGCCGTCCGTGAGGCTCACCTTCACGTCCACTACCGGGTACCCGGCGATCACGCCCTCCTTCATCTGCGCCTGGATGCCCTTGTCCACGCTCGGGCGGAAGGCCTGGTCGATCGCGCCGCCGAAGATCTTGTCGACGAACTCGTAGCCGGCGCCGCGCTCGTTCGGCTCCATGGCGATCACCACGCGGCCGAACTGGCCCGCGCCGCCGGACTGCTTCTTGTGCGTGTACTCGATGTTCTCGACATGACCGAGAATCGTCTCGCGATACGGCACCTTCGGCGGTTTCGTGTCCACCTCGAGCTTGAAGTAGTGCGCCATCCGCGCCAGGATCACGCGCAAATGGAGATCGCCGATCCCGTGGATCACCAGCTCACCCGTGACCGCATCGCGATCCGCGATAAAACACGGGTCCTCGTCCGTGAACTTCGTCAGCGCCACACTCACCTTGTCGGCATCGCCGCGGCTCTTCGGCTCGATGGCCAGGGCGAACATCGGGTGGGGAAACTTCGGCAGCGTAATCGCCCCGCTCACATCCTCCGCCGTCATGAGGTCGCCGATGTGCGTCTCCAGCTTGGCCATGGCGATGAGGTCCCCGGCGATACCCTCGTCGATCTCGGGGTGTTCGCCGCCCTGCATTTTGTGCAACTGGCCGGGGCGCGCGGTCTTGCGCTCACCGCCGATGTGCACCTGCGAATCGGACTTCACGCTACCGGCATGGATGCGGCAGACGGTGTACTTGATGTTGCTCTTCGGATCGGAAAAAACCTTGAACACCTGGCCGATGAACGGCGCGTCCACCTTCGGCTCGATGGGCGTTTCGTTCTCGCCGTCGACGAGCACGCGCTGCTTGCCTTCCAGCGGGGACGGGGCGTAGTTGGCGATGGTCTCCATCAGTTCGTCGACGCCGACCTCGTTGCGGGCGTCCGTGAAGAGAATGGGCACGAACTCGCCGTGCGCGATCGCCGTGCTCACCACCGGAGCGAGCTTGGCCGAATCGATCTCACCCTTTTCGAGGTACTCCTCCATCAGCGCTTCGTTAGACTCGACCACCGCCTCGATCAACGCTGTGTGCGTTTCCTCGACACTGCTGATGTCGGCCTCGCCGCTGGTCTTCTTGAAGCAGTCCACCACGGCCGATCCCTTGCCGGTCGGCAGGTTCATCGGCTGGCACTCGTGGCCGAACAATTCCTGCACGTTGGTGAGCAGCTTGGCGAGATCGGTGGCCTGGTCGATCTTGTTGATGACGATCATGCGGCCGAGCCCGAATGCCTTGGCCCGGTCCATCATGCGCCGCGTGTTCACTTCGATGCCCGACGACGCCGAGATCACGCACACGGCCGTCTCGATTCCGGCCAGCGCTGCCGTGGCGGGGCCGATGAAATCCGGCGCGCCCGGTGTATCGATCACGTTCAACTGCTTGCCGGCCACGGTCACGTGCATGAGCGACGAATCGATCGAGCAGCTGCGCTCCTTCTCCTCGTCGATGAAATCCAGAATGCTCGTTTTGTTGTTGACGTCACCGAGGCGGTTGGTGGCTCCCGCCTTGTGGAGGATGGATTCGCCGAGCGAGGTCTTTCCCGCTCCGTGATGTCCAACGAGGGCTACGTTCCTGATCTCCGCGGTTGAATAGGCAGGCATAAATTCCTCCACACAATCTTGTATTCCGATCCGCCGAAGAGATGGGCGGACTAACCTCTGGGTGAGTGCGCAGGTGTCGCGGGTTCCCGCGAGCCTTACTATTCTAATCAACGCCGCCGCGAGAACAAGCCCCGCCGCATCCACCCCCCGCTTGCGAGCCGACGCGCATCGCGCCATGATACGGCGGCGGGCGAAGTGGCCCGCGCCGCGCGGAAACCACGCTCGAGACGGTAATTCTGATGACTTCTCTTCGCATCCTCCTGTGCAGCTTCTTCCTCGTGACGGCGTCGACTGCTTCCGCCGGTGCCGAGCGTCTGCTCCTGTGGCGTGACGACGCGCCGCAGGCGCGATGGATCGCGACTCCGCTGCCGAAGCCGATGCGCGAAATCGCCGACGTGACGTTGAACGGGACGCTGGCGGAGTTCTTCGGCTGGACACTCCCCCGGACGCACATCGACGACGAACCGGGCGCGTACCTCGTGGCGGGCTGGGAGGAGAACAACCCGGTCCTCGCGCGGCTGGTCCAGGACGGACTGAATCTTCGTCGCGATACGTTAGGCGACGAGGGCTTTCGCATTCTCACGCATGAAGCCCAGGGGAAGCGGTACCTCATCGTGACCGCCAACAGCGGCAACGGCATCAAGTACGGGCTTCAGGAGTTGCTATTCTTCCACACCCACGCCACCGAGGAGCAGTCCTGGGTCGACTGGCCGATGGACCTCGCGCGCACGCCGGACATCGCCTACCGCGGCATCTACATGCTGCCCTGCTGGGCGGCGTACGATCGCAAGTTCGCCTGGAAGCGTGTGCTGGACTTCAATTCGGAACTCACCATCAATCGCGTCTGGTTCTGGCTGGCGGGGTTTCGCATCCTGGAACAATACGGCGGTGAATACGACGGCGTGGATCTCGCCAACCCGTGGCATGTCAGCCAGTTGGTGAACTACGCCCGGGATCGCGGGATGAAGTTCTACATCGGCGGCGGCTGGTTTACGTGGCATCACGAGAAGGTTGCCGAGGGCTCGATCGATCGCGGCGTGCAGTACTACCTCGATCTGCTGGATCTGCTGCCGTACGCCGAGGGCATGTATCTCGAGCCCTCCGGTGAAGGGAAGGATGTGGCCGAAGCCGAGTGGCGTCCGCGTGTCGACGCGCTCGGCAAGTTGATCGGCACCATCCACAAGCAACGCCCCGAGTTCGAGTTCGCCCTGGCGGTGGGCAAGTTCAATTCTCCCGAATACCGGAAAGCCCTGCATGCCCTCGACGACAGGCACACGTACTGGTGGTGGTGCTGGGGTGATCCGCTGGCGGACAAGGCACTCGAAGCGCATCCATTGATGCTCCGCTGGCACACGGTGGTGCGCATGAGCGCGTTTCACGGCTCGACCGCCCCGCCGCAACCGGGGGAAACGCGGCTCGCCGGCATCGCGACGAGCTACGACCCCGGCATGGGTTTCGGCAATCCGTGGAACGGCTGGGCCGCCATGGGCGTCGATCAGCCGCGCGAATTCGATCCGCACCACCTGCCTTACTTCGCTCATCAGTATCGCTTTCGCGAGCGCAGCTGGGACGTGAACCAGACGGATGCGGAATTCGCCGAGCGACTTCGGCGGCGCCTCTTCGATACCGACATGCCCGCCGACGCGATTCGCCACTATCTGAAACTCTCGTCGTGGTGTTTCGAGCCGGGCAAGGCCACGGATGACGGCATCGCCCGCATCGCCACCTTCGTCGATGCGCACGCCACGCGAGGCACCTATCGCAACCGCAACACGCTGAACATGATGCGCGTCGCTCTCGACGGCCTCTCCGTACATCGCGCACGCGCGAAATCGCCCACACGCTAGTTCAGACGCGTTTTCCCTCGGAATGAAGCCGCCCCGCCGGAAAAAACGTTGCATCCTCAGCATGGTGAATTAGAATAAGGTTCAGAACGCCTGACACGTCGAACCAGGATGGTACACATTACGGAAAGGATTTCCCCGTGAGCACCAAAACCGCAGGCCTCTGGTCCCGTCTGACCGAATCGCTCCGCATCAAACCCCTCAAGCCCCATCGCAGCAGCCCACCGAAGGCCGGCAGCAAGCCGCCGAAAGCGGAAAAAGACATCCTCACCCGGTCGGTGCAGCAGCCGCAGGAGGACAAGAACTCCTCGACGCAGGACCCGGCGAATCAGGACGCCGGCCCTGAAGGTGGCCCCGGCAACGGCAAATCGCCGAGCGGGCTGTCCCGCTGGACGAAGCGCGAACCCTCGCTCGCCAAGCTGCAGGACGGTTACGAACGCATGCTGGGCCTGATGGAGGATATTCAAAACCACATGGCGGTGCAGGGCGAACGCGGTGACCGCATCTGCAATTCGCTCGAGCAGCTTGCCAAGGCGTTGAACGATCATCCGAATACGTCGCGTCGGCAGTCGGAGATGCTTCAGACCATCGCCGCGCAGATTGAAACCGCCAATTCCCGCAACCAGACGCTCGTCGAGGCGGTCAGCAAGATGCCCGAATTGTCCAAGACTCAGAACGAGTCCCTGGGCAAGCTTAACCGTCAGCTCGAAGTCACCAACGAGCAGAACATCGCCAACAACCGCACCCTCGACAAGGTCGGGTCGACGCTCTCCTCGCTCGGCGAAGCCAACACGTCACAGTCATCCGCGCTTCGCGAGATGAACGAGAAGACCAATCAGCAGAACGAACTGCTCACGAAGCTGATCGCCGCCCAGAGCCGGCGGTTCACGATGCTGTTCGTGGTAACGCTGGTACTGGCCTCGACGGCGGTGATCGCTTCGCTCATCAGCGTGCTGCTGAGCCAGTAGACCGCAGGCGACGACGCAGATCGACCTGCCGCATGGCTTGAACGGGAGTACGGAATGGCGCGGGGTTTCCGCGCTTGAACCGGTGATATCACATGTTTGAATCAACCCTGGTTGGGCGACCGCGAGGCATCCGGTGACCTTGATGCGTTCAGCGCCTTCCGATGCATGGCGGTGTCCTCGATCACCTGATCGAACGTGTCGTACGGCATCAGCCTGGCGCGCATCTTGAACCCGTAGCGGCGTCCGATCTCCACGTCCGGCACGAGGTACTGGAAGTCCCACGCCGGGCATCCTTCACCGCCACCCGACGGCGATTGCGAAAACCGGATCTGATCGTCCGCATCGAACATCTGGGCGAATGCCAACCCCTTCGACACACCGAAGAACCAGGGTTCGCTGTACACGTACCCCGACCGGTTGAACACCAGCGTCAGCGCGAAATCGGGATCGTATGTGAACGTCCGCCGATCGTTCCACGCCGGGTGCATGGCCTCCACACCATGACTCGGCGTCGTCGTGTAGAGCCGGCGGGCGTCGGACAGCGCCTCGCCTTCGCGCATCCCCTTGAAAAGAATGCCCATCTCCTTCGGCCTCTCGATATAGCTCGCCCAGAACAAGCCCATGTAGCCGTTCTCGAACGTCGCCTCGCGTGGGATGCACACGAATGTCATCTCGATTGTCCCGTCCGGCAGCAGGTGATACCGGTGGACACTCTCGACCTTCCAATGCGGCGTCGGCTCCTGGTAGAGTTCCACGGTGTGTCTGTCGATGACGCGCACCTGCATCGGGTGATGCCGCGGCTCGAACAGGACCTCCCGCCCCCAGTTCGTCCCGGAGTGAATGTGCTCGAAGTTCAACCCTGCGTACTTGTTCACGAAGAGATTCGGCCCGTCGTCATAACGCAGGGACGCGACGCCGCTGTAACCTTCCAGGTGGCCGGGCAGCATCCCGTCGTTCACCGGCTCGTTGTTCACGATGACCGCCTGCACCGGCCCGCGCTCCAGGATCACGTACGGCCGCTCCGGCACGCGGTAACGCAGCCACTCGTCGGTCAGCGTCGTCTGCAGCGGATCCTTCGAGTCCAAACAGCCCAGGTTTGCCCACATGAGGCAGCACGGCAGTATCCATCGAACGGCAGCCATGAAAGATTTCTCCCTGAAGTGCCAGAACGCCTCATCCCTGTTCATAGCGGTGGCGGAGGGTCATCGCCCTCGTCATTGAGAAGATCCAGAAGTTCGGCGTCCTGCTCCGCCTGTCGATCCGCGCGGCGGCGATGCGACCGACTCAGCACGAACAGCACCACGATCACCATCGCCGAACCCACCGTCGCCACCATGAGCTGCCCCAGCCCGCAGGCCATGCCCATCACCATGCTGAACAGCAGGATCGTCGTGTCCTTCGGATCACGAACCACGGTGCGATAGCGAATCAGCCCGATCGTCCCCGCCAGCCCGAACGCGCGGACGAGGCTGTTGCCCACCACCATCCAGATCAACGCCCCGCCCATGCATAAGAGCACGTGCGTGTCCGGCAGCGTCGGGCTCAATTGTCGACCGGTGAACGTGTGGCGATAAACCTGCCCGATGACCATCCCGATGATCGCCGCCAGCCCCAGGCGAATCACGATGACGCCCGAGGTGATGGGAGATTCCGTACCGCTTCCGACGGCGCTGATCGCCTCTTCCAGGGCACCGAGATAATCGGTAGCGGCCATGATCATCAGGCAAGGCCCTTGATTTCGCGAAGCTCTTCAAGACGGAGCATGCTGCGGGCGAACTTCGAGAAACGCTTGCGTCGCTGGATCTCCAGTTGCCGCTGCAACGATGGCATCCAGAGCGGACATTCCCCGTTGTACTTCAACTCCAGCACCATGCCACTCAACTCACCCGCCAAGCCGCAAGCGGACGAACGAAAGCGGAGGGCGCGATCGATGGTCATCCGCACGTCGGCATTCTCCGGGTCCTGAAACGACATCCGCTCGTAGTCGACGCGAACCGCCGGGCGCAGATCCTGATCCCGGATCAAGCCGCGGATTGTGCGATAGATCGAAAAGCCGGGCTCGTCGTTCAGATCGCGGACGTGGTCATCGATCGTCTCGCCGCGCAGCAGCGCCGCCATGTGGTTCGGCATCACCCGAAAGCGACGTTTCCGGCTGACGCTGCGATCCTTCACCTTCAACTCCACCCAACAGACTTGCTCAAACTGTCCCTCACGCCCGTATCGGCGAATACGGATCTTCTTCCGCACCGGCAACGCTTCGAGATATTCGCGAAAGCACCGGCGGTCCGCCGTGTCCAGGTACACCGTGCGCAGGCTCGACCAGTCCCCGCCACCGTCATGGCGGTAGATCGGCAACAAGTTCCCCACGGCGTCGATCACCTCTGCGAGACGCTCCTCGCTCAGTGGATACTTTCGCTCGATTCGCCGGGCTGTCGTCCCTTCGCACAAAGACTGCATGTCTACTTCTCTACACAACGCATGAAAATGCCGATTCGATCGGAGCGAAAAACTCGACGCTACATCGTCGCCAGAAACTCCAGCGACGCCATCAGCCCCGCCTTCTCGCCTTCTTCTGTGCCATTGTAGTTCGCGTCCTCCAGCTCCATGCACACGCCGCCATCGAAGCCCGCCTGCTTGAGCACGTCAAAGCAGTACGACCACCGTGTCACGCCATGACCCGGGATCGTGTACCGCCACGCCCACTCGCCCGCGAACGGCGGATCCTTGAAGATCGACGCCTGGTACACGCCGACTTCATACAGATTCTCCGTCAGGATCTCCGTATCCTTTCCGTGCACATGTCCTACCTTATCGGCGAACTCGTCGATAAACCGCACGTGATCGATGCCCATACGGATCAGGTGCGAGGGATCGAAGTTGATCGCCAGCCCCTCCGGGATCTCCTTGAGCATGGCCCGGTAGGTCTCCGGGTTGCAGCAGAGATTCGGGAACGGCGGCATCCCCGGCCAGCCTTCCAGCACAATCTCGGCATTCACGCCCGCCGCCACCTCCGCCAACGGCGCGAAGCCCTTCACCGCCAGGTCGAAGTTTTCCTTACCCTTCAGCGTCGGATCGTCCGGGATGATCACCGTGAAGAACACGGTGATGCCCTCGGCGGCCATCTCCTTCATGTACGCCGAGTTCTTCTCCACCACCGCCCTGCGCTTGCCGTCATCCGGCGTGCATACCGACGACCAGTCGTGCAGATCCACCGAAATCACCTCGACGCCCTGCTGACGCACCGTCTTCACCTCGGCGGGCGTCACCGGCCCGAGGTCCAGCAGTTCGAACCCGTTCTGAGCCGCCCACTTGGCCATGCCGGCGTAATCCTTCTGCCAGTCCGTCCAGCCGGCCCGAAACCCCATGCGAAAATTCCCGGTGCGCGTCCTCATTGAAAAACCTCCCGGTTGGCTTGTGGGTCAACGTGTTCATCCGCAGATGACGCAGATAGCGCAGATGGAAGAAAGGACAGAATTCGTTGGAAATGAATAAATGCTCAAGAGGGATCATCGATCAAATATGAATTCGTCCTTATCTTGTGGCTCTGGATTCCGAGCGAACGCCTGCTGATACCTGCGAACATCATTGCAGTCATCTCTCATTCTTCTCTGTCTAATCTGCGCAATCTGCGTCATCTGCGGATGAATCCCTCTTTCTTCCCAGTAGCGTACAAATCAACGCACAAAGCATAAATGCGGCTTGCACGGTGTGTCAAAGCGGCCAAGACGCCGGACCGGACACGTGGTATCATGATTCCATTCACCAGGGGACGGATCGTCCCGGGAGGTCGACATGAGCGCTATCCGCGTCGGGCTGATCGGCTGCGACACCTCGCACGTCATCGCCTTCACCGAGATATTCCATAATCCGCACCACGCCCACCACGTTCCCGGTGTGAAGGTGGTCGCCTGTCAGCCGACGCTCAGCGAGGACATCCCGCGCAGCGCCGAGCGGGGACTGATTTTCAAGAAGCGGCTCGTCGACGAGTATGGCGTCACCATGGTCGACTCCGCCGACGCCCTCGTCGAACTCACCGACGCCGTCATGATCGCCAGTGTCGACGGCCGGCGGCACCTCAAGGAATACGCGTCGGTCGTCAAGGCGGGCCAGCCGGTCTTCATCGACAAGCCCTTCACCGCCAATCTCCACGACGCCAAGAAGATTGCCGCCCTCGCCCGTGAACACGAACTGCCCACCTGGAGCAGTTCATCGCTGCGCTTCGATACCGGTATCCGCCAGGCGATCGACGGCGAAGCGAAATCGCACGGCAAGGTCACCGGCTGCGATGCCTTCAGCCCCGCCCACCTCGAGAAGACCAATCCCGGCTTCTTCTGGTACGGCGTGCACGGCGTCGAAATTCTCTACACCATCATGGGGCCCGGCTGCACCGAGGTCCGCTGCACGAGCAACGCCGACAGCGACATGGCGGTCGGCGTCTGGAAGGACGGGCGCATCGGCACCATGCGCGGCCTTCGCCAGGGCAAGCACAGTTACGGCGCCCGCGTCATGTACGAAAAGAAGGCCCCTACGCTCTTCACCTACAAGGGCGACTACTACGGCGCCATGATGAAAGCCATGGTCCGGTTCTTCGAGGACAAGAAGCCCCCCGTCCCCCTCGACGAAACGGTCGAGATCTGCGCGTTCATGCAGGCCGCCCTCGAGTCCTCCCAAAAGTACGGCGACGACGTCAAGCTTGAACTCTAACGCAAGCCTCTTGGGTTAAGGGATCAGCGGGCGATTTCGCGGCTGGCGCTGACACGTTTGAAGTACATGGGGACGTCCCAGGTCGGGCCCATGTCGCCGATGGTCTTCTGGGCGACGATGGCGGTGCGGTTGCCGAGATCGAGGCCGGTCTTGACGCGCTCAGCCAGCGGCGCGTCCGGCGCGACTGATCCGTCACGCTGGAGGCCGAGGTACCCCGCCACGAGACCCGCGCTGCAGGCATCGCCGGCGCCGGGGCGGTCGAGAATCACGTAGTCGAAGACGTCGCCCACCACGTAGCTGTCGTCCGGCAGCAGTGCCGCCGAAGTCCAGACGCCGGTCTCGTTCGTGATCCGCTTGCGAATCGTCAACACGTACAGCTCGCAGTTGTCGCCATACGTCTTCTTCAGGGCGACCAGCACGTCGCGGCTGCGTTCGATGAGCATTTCGATCGGTGAGTCGTCATCCACGCCGCAATCCACACCGAACACTTTCTTCGCATCGGTCTCCGTCGTGATCAGCCCCGTGATCCAGCCCTTCTTCAGGTAGCCGTCCAGCGTCTGGTGCGCCTCCTGCGGCGTCCAGAGTTTGTTGCGGTAGTTCACGTCGAAGAAGACCGGCACGCCCGCCCCCTTGGCACGGCCCAGGGCCAGTTCAGTGTTCGCCGCGCACTTGCCGCTGAGCGCCGGCGTGATGCCGCTGATAAACGTGGCGGAGGCGTCCTCGACGACGTCGAAGAGGGACGGATCCGGCTCCAGTTCGGCGATGGCGGCGCCCTTCCGGTCGTAGTCGACACTGGCGACGATCGGCCCGAGCCCCTGCTCGAGAAAGTAGACGCCGTTGCGATGCTCATGCGTCCAGCGCACGTGCGACAGCCCGACGCGGTACTTGTTCAAATCCGCCGCCAGGGCCCGCCCGCCGAGGTCGTTCTTGAGCGCGGAGATGAACTCCGTGCGGATCTGTGGCGAGTAGTGTCCGAGCTTGGCCAGCACGTTGGCTTCCGATCCACCGGCGGTGATCTGGATGGTCGTCGAGTCCCCGAACGTCTGCGTGCCCACCGGCGACAGCCGGATCATCACTTCCCCGAAACCGCACACCGTCAATTGCTCAGCCATCGGATACATCCTCACAGGGTGTTGCTCGTCATGTTGAACTCGTTACGCGCGTAATTGCTCGAAACGTGGATAGACCACATCCCATTCGATCTTGTTCTGCGGCTCGTAGACGTCGATCTCCGACGCGAACGATTGGCGGATCACCCGCCGTGCGTGATCGATATCGCTCAAGACACCCGCCGCCACTGCCTGCATGGCGAGGTTGCCCGCCGCCGTTGCCTCGACCGGACCGGTGACCACCGTGCGCCCGGTGGCATCCGCCGTCCACTGGCAAAGCAACCGGTTCTGGATGCCCCCGCCGACCACGTGAATCACCTCCGCCAGCGTGCCCGTGCAGGTCTCGATGCGCTCCAGCGTCTGGCGGTAGGTCAACGCCAGGCTCTCCAGGCAGACGCGGATGTATTCGCCGGGCGAGTTCAGTGCGGGCTGGCCGGTCTTTTCCAGGAACGCGTCGATGCGCGGCGGCATGTCGCCCATCGCCATGAACGACGGATCGTCGGGATTCAACACCGCCTTGAACGGCTTGGCGTTCGATGCCATGTCGACGAGCTGCGCGTAGCTGAATTCCTTACCTTCGCGTTGCCACGTGCGGCGGCACTCCTGCACCAGCCAGAGACCCATGATGTTCTTGAGGAAGCGATACGTGTTCGCCACACCGCCTTCGTTGGTGAAGTTGTAGACGCCGGATTGCTCGGTGATGATCGGCTTCGGCACTTCCATGCCCATCAGCGACCAGGTCCCGGAACTCAGGAACGCCCAGGATTTGCCCCCCGTCGCGGGCACCGCCGCCACCGCCGAACCGGTATCGTGCGTGGCCGGTGCAATGACCGGTACCGGGCCGATGCGGAGCTCCTCCTGAATCTCCTCCCGCAACGTGCCGACAACGCTGCCCGGCGGAATAACCTCGGGGAAAATCTCTGTCGGCAAACCCAGCTTGCCGATCAGGTCCGTGGCCCATCCGCCTGCCATGGGGTCGAAAGCCTGCGTGGTCGTCGCATTGGTGAATTCGCAGCAGGCCCGCCCGGTGAACCAGTAGTTGAACAGATCCGGCATCAGCAGCAGGGTCCGGGCCGGCGCGAGCAGCGGAGAATCCCCCAGCTTCATCGCCAGGAGCTGGAACACCGTGTTGAACTGCATGAACTGGATGCCCGTCTGGGCGAAGATCTCCGCTTTGGGAACGATCTCGAAGGCTTTGTCGAGAATGCCGTTTGTCCGTGGATCGCGATAGTGGAAGGGATTGCCCAGCAGTCCGCCGTTGTGACCCAACAATCCGAAGTCGACGCCCCACGTGTCGATGCCGATGCCCTGGAGCTGGTCCGCCCGGCGATACGCCTCCGCCACGCCGGACTTCATCTCCGTCCAGAGCCGCAACGTATCCCAGTGCAGTTCGCCAAGCGTATTTACCGGCCCGTTCGGAAAGCGATTCACCTCCGACAGGGTGAGGCGATCGTCTTCAAACGTACCGAGCATGACGCGTCCGCTCTCGGCGCCGAGGTCGATGGCGGCGAAGTGTGCGGGGTTACTCATAAGTCCATCCTCTCGCGATAGAGTCGACATGTCCGAACGTGAGCGACCTGCCCCGTCAGAGCTTCCCTTAGTGCTTGAAGTGACGTGTACCAGTCACAATCATGGCCACCCCCGCCCGGTCGCAGACGGTGACGGTATCGTTGTCGCGCACGCTTCCGCCGGGTTGGATGATGGCGGTAATCCCGGCGTCGATCAGCTTCTGCGGGCCGTCCTCGACCGGGAAGAAGGCATCGCCCGCCGCCACCGCGCCGGCCAGCGCGTCGCCGTGACCGTTTTCGCGGGCGAGCTGGATCGACAGGTCGCAACTCTTGACCCGGCTCATCTGCCCTGCACCATTGCCCAGCAGGCGGCCACCACGGCAGATCGTGATGGCATTGCTCTTCGTGTGCTTGCAGACCAGCAGCGCGAATCGCAGGTCCTTGAGTTCCTCCTCCGTCGGCTCGCGCGTGGTCACAACCTGCCATGCCGCTTCATTCAGACCGACCAGGTCCCGTTCCTGCACAAGGAGACCCCCGGCGATTTTTTTCATGTCGACTTCGAGTGGATCCACCGAGGTCGTGAGGTTGCCCACGGCCAGCAGGCGACAACTCGCTCCCCACTTGCGCTTTTCGGTCGGCGTCGTGATCAGGGTGACGGCCTCGGGCTCGAAAGAGGGAGCGATCCAGACATCCAGCTTGAAAAAGGCGGCACCGGCCTCCTTGCCCCAACGTGCGTAGGACTGCATCACCATTTCGGCGATCTCACGCGTGACCGGGAAGTTCATGCACAGCACGCCCCCCGCTGCCGCGATCGGATCGCCCAGATAAGCCTGCCGGTAGACCTCCTCCGGATCATCGCCGATCGCGCATCCGCAGGCATTGGTGTGCTTGATAAACGCCACCGCGTGCCGGCCTTCCAGCTCTGCCTGGGTCAGATCTTTCACGAGGGCCAGCGCCGAATCGCCGTCGACATAGTTATTGAACGACATCGCCCCATGAATGAGCGTGTTTCCCCCGTCCACGCCGGTGAGCAGGTTGCACTCGCGAAATTCCTCGTGAGCACTCAGCCACACCGTCGCCGACTGGCTGGGATTCTCGCCGTAGTTGGTTTCCGAATGACGATCCACCACGATCTCGAGCCGGTCCGCCTCCGGATCGAACCACGGATTCACGATGCCTTCCTTCTCGGCAATGTCCGTCGCATCCATCTCGACTTCCAGGATACCGTCCAGGTATTCCTGAATCTGGGCATCGTAGTCGGCGGTCATGGAAAAGGTCGCGAAGGCCAGTCCCTGGCGTGAGGTCTCGGCAACGTCGCCCGAGGCGCGAAGCTCCTCCAGGATGGCGCCGTAGGCGTCCTCATGCGGAACCACTACGACGTGGCGGTGATTCTTGGCCGCCGCGCGGAGCATGCACGGCCCGCCGATGTCGATCATCTCGATCGCCTCCGACACGGTGCAGTCCGGTCGGGCCACGGTCTCCTCGAACGGATAGAGATTGACCACCACCATGTCGATCGGCTCGATCCCCTGCGCGCGGAGTTGCTCGAGATGGTCCGGCTTGTCGCGATCGGCCAGAATCCCGGCGTGGACCTTGGGGTGAAGGGTCTTGACCCGGCCGTCCATCATTTCGGGAAATCCGGTGACTTCCTCGACCAGTGTGACCGGCAGCCCCGCGTCACGCAGGTGCCTGGCCGTGCCTCCCGTGCTGAGAAGTTCGACTCCGAATTCCTCGTTCAGGGCGCGAGCGAAATCGGTGATCCGGCTCTTGTCGTAGACGGCAATCAGGGCGCGTTTGATCGTTGTGGCTTTCATGCCGGTCATGATAATCAAGCCACCGGAACAGGGGAAATCGGGAGGAGGCCGGGCGTCACCGCCTCACGGCAACGGCGGAAGTGTGGACCGCAAGGGATCCTCCAGCAGCAGATCCTCGATCCGGGGAGGCACGTTTTCGGGGGCATCGGCACCCGCCGAGCCGGCCGCGGGGGTGGCGGGCGTCGTGTCCTGCGCCAGCTCGGATGACTCGGATTCGCGTTTCTCCTCGGCCTGCTGCTTCGCACGCTCCGTGAGGGCGAGCTTTAATTCCGCCGAATAGAACGCCTCATCCTGGAGGGGATCGCTGTTGGCGGGGCGCACGCAGATCAGGTCGCCGCGGCTCGTACCGACGATCACGGCATCGTTGATCGTGTTGCTGACCGCCAGGTTGAAGCGACCGGGGGCGAGGGTGTCCGCCAGTTCCCAGGTGTCCTTGTGATAGAGCGCGATGCGGTCGTCCGTATCCAGCATCACGAAGCGCGTCGGCCACTCCGCGAGGAATGTCCTGCAATTCTCCAGGTGAGTGACTTCGCGGAGGTCCGAGCTGAGATCGATATGCTCCATCCCTTCCTCCCGGAGCCCGACGAAAAGGTGGGAACCGACGATCATCGGCCCGGTCCGCGGCTCGCGGATCAGGCGCATCCGCCACAGCAGGTCGCCTTCGATCCGATCCAGCGCATAGATCCATTGCTCGGTCGTGGCCAGGTACAGGTGTTTCTCATCGTAGCCGAGGTTTCCGACGGGTTGGCCTTCCACCTCGGTGGTGAAGACCTTCTGCTTATCCGAGGTGTACCCCGCGTAGACGTTACCGCGCGTGTCCGCGAAGTAGCCCACCTCCGCGTAGACCAGTTCCTCCTTCGAACCGGACGCGGATTCCGGCGACGCGGGAGGCGCCTGGGATTCGAGAAACGCCAGCGGTGACGCGGACTTCTCCTCCGACACCCGCATGCCGGACAGCACCCGCGGCGAAATCTGCAGTTCGCCCCGGGTGTCGACCATCCAGGCGGTGTACTTGTCATCCAGGTTGTAGGCACGCAGTCGCTGATCCACCTCGCTGGAGAGCGCCATGTTCCGGGACAGGGCGATGCGCCCCGCGCTGGGCTTGTCCAACCGGTAGCTCAACTCCGTCGTTCCGAGTTCGAGGTCAATGAATTCGAGTTTCGTCAGCATGGTGAAGGCCACGGTGTTGTCGAGATAGCGTCGACCCGAGACGGGCTGCCATAACGTGTAGCCCTCGGACACGACCTCGCGCGCCCAGACCTCGTTGCCCGTGCGGACATCGATGGACCAGACCCACCCGTTGCTGCCCCGGCAGTAGATGTACTCGTCGACGAGGTCGATGTGCTCGATGGCATCGACCGAGCGCTGCGGGATGTAACTCCGCCACTGCAGTTGGGCTCCGGTGAGACCGTAGGAGCTGCGCGTCGGCATGACGTTGAGCGCCTGGCGCCGCGCCGACTGGGCCGCTACCGTAGTGGCAGTAAGTGCCACGCTTCCCCAGATCAGCCACTTCATCCAACCGGAACGTCCGTGCATGGTCATCCGAAAATACTCCTCGCTGTTGAGCCCATTCCTCGGCAGTCTCCCACCTGAAGTCCGGGCGATGTGACGTCACGGTCGATGGTACGTCGATGGCACGTCAGCCGCGCGCCGGCAGCGGCCTACTCCTGCAACTCACGCTCCCGCAAACCCTGAATCAAGCGCAGATGTTCCTGGATCGTTTCACGCAGGCGATCGGTGACCGGACCGATCTCATACACGTGAGGCCTGCCCTCGAGCCGGGCCTGAAGATCGCGCTCGAAAAGTTCCCAGCGGCCCTCGTACAACTCATCCCGCAGGGCCAGAAGCATACTCTCGTCCTCGTTTAAGTCGTCGCGTCGAGGTTGTGGAAGACGACTCATCTCGGGGAACCCTCACACCGCCCTCCGCAAGGGGGGTACGGCGTCATCGGGGCGGGGCGACGGCAGATTTCGAAATCCCGCGCCGGCCTCGTCTCGCCCAAGACCGGCTTTGATCCATCCGGGCCGCCTCGGGACGGACCCGACAAAGCCCGCCCGCACCGTGCGGGGTCGCATGACCCCGCGTGGAGGCGACTCGCGAAACGCCGGCAGATCCTGAGTCATTTTTTCGGGCCTTTCTCGGCCGGTCAACCCCGGGGCCGGATTTCGGACGCCCCAAGGGTTGCATTGACCGTTTGGCCCGATATCATTGTGACGTCAATAGGGTATGGTGGTTCGTTTGCTTCCACACGGACCGGCACGGAGCAGGGAGGGCACCGGCCGGTCATCCTCGCGGATCAGCCTGATCGGCGAGAATTCTCCTGGGGCATCGGATGGCGGCAGGAGGCCGGCGCGACGGGATTTTTTCCTACCCGACCCCCCACAACCCAGGCAATCCCCGAGTCGCCTGCTGAGGCGGGTTCAGCACGCGGCACGAAGTCAGCGGCGAGGATATTCAGGAGTCCATCCGTGACAACCACGACCAAAGTATTTGTGATATTGGTGTGCCTGTTCGCCTTCATCTTCACGCCTATGGCCATTCAGTTCGCCGCGCGGACGCACAATTGGCAGAAGATCGCGACGGCTCAGATGAATGCGAATCAGATCATCGAAGCCAAGCGAAGCAGCATCGAGGCGGTCTCCAGCGCCCAGATCGCCAATTACCAGAACATGATCACCAAGCATCTGATGCGCATCAGCGACCTCGAGGACGAGCTGGCGGATGCGGAATCGAAGATCGTCGATATGACGGCCCAGGTCGATCAGGTCGCCCGGGAGCGCGACGTCTGTACCGCCAGCCTCGAACGCAGCACCGCTCAGGGCCAGATCCTCGCCTCCCACAACGACGAGCTGCTCAACCGCGTCAACACGCTCACGGAGAGCGAGGCCGAGCTTCAGGCGCTGAAGGCTCTGCAGAACGAGCGAATCAATGAACTCATGAGCAATCTCCTGATTCTTCGCCAGCAGCTCGAGAAGCGCAACCAGGAGATGGCCTCGTGCCGCCAGGAGAACGAGCAGCTGCGCGGCCAGCTCGGTCTCGGTACGGCCGGCACGTTCACGTCGGTGAGCCCGACGCCGAACATCCAGGCAGCCAACCCCGTCACCTCCGGGCCGATCGTCGGTCGGGTCAAGGAGGTCAAGGGCGATCTCGTGCGGGTCGACGTCGGCAGCGCCACGGGCGTGAAGCGGAACATGACCCTCGTCGTCGAACGCGGCGGTGATTATGTCTGCGATCTCAGCGTGACCTCCGAGGTTTCCCCGAACGAAGCGGTGGCCGAGGTGGCACTGGTCGGCGAGCGCGGCCTTCGTCCGAAGCCGGGGGATGTCGTGAAGGATCTGACGACCTTTGAAGGGCGCTGACTGCAAGTGCTTGGCGAGTGACGCGCAAGAGCGCATGGGGACTCGATGAACTCACGGAAAGGACGCTGACACCATGGCACAGCCCCCAGGACAAAAACGAGCCGCCACCAACGACATTTACACCTTTTTTCTCATTCTCGCGGCCATGCTTCTTCTCCTCGGCACGATCTACATCGCGTGGCGTTCCATCGACTTCTACGGCTCCGTCTTTCCCGGTTCGGGCGCCTGAACCTGCCGCTTCCGACTTATCGGTCGTTACCCCGGCCCAAGTGACGATAATCCCGACCTGTCTATCGAAATCGCCCACTCCGCCTCTCGCAAAGGGTGGGGACGGCTGGTACAATCCCTGAGTTCAGTCGCAATTCCAAGTGGGCGCGTGTCGGAGCAGCCCTGCCGGTGCGATCGTGTACCGGCTTGAGAATCGGCCTGGGTTCCGCGTCCGGTAGAAAGGTGGATACGTGTTTTACGACTCGTTGCTGGGCCTGTTCAGTGTGGACATGGGCATCGATCTCGGCACGTGCAACACCCTGGTGTGCGTGAAGGGTGAGGGGATCGTCCTCAACGAGCCCTCCGTCGTCGCCGTGAAGAAGGGCACCAACCGGGTGTTGAAAAACGGCAATGCCGTGGGCAACGTGGCCAAGGAGATGATCGGCAAGACGCCCGGAACCATCACCGCCATTCGCCCGCTCATGGACGGCGTCATCGCCGACTTTGATATCACCGAAGCCATGCTCGGCTACTTCATCCGTAAAGTCCACGGGCGGCGGTCGTTCGTGATGCCACGCGTGGTCATTGCCGTGCCGTCGGGCATCACCGCCGTCGAGAAGCGGGCCGTGTACAACTCCGCCGAACGGGCGGGCGCGCGTCGCGTGTATCTCGTGCCCGAGCCCATGGCGGCGGCCATCGGCGCGGGACTCCCCGTGGCCGAGCCTCGTGCGTCGCTGATCATCGACATCGGAGGCGGCACCACGGAAGTGGCCATTCTCTCGCTGGCGGACATCAGCACATGCGAGTCGATCCGCGTGGCCGGCGACGACATGGACAACGCCATCATCAACCACCTGAAACGCACCTATAACCTGATGATCGGCCCGCAGATGGCCGAGCGCATCAAGATCGAGATCGGCTCGGCGAAGGAACTTGAGAACGAATTGACCATGGAAGTGCGCGGGCGCGACATGATCAGCGGCCTGCCGCGCAAAACAATCATCAGCAGCGAGGAAGTCCGCGAAGCGCTGCAGGAGCCGGTGGGCCTGATCGTGGAATCGGTCGTGCGCACGCTCGAAAAGGCGGAGCCCGAACTCGCTGCCGACCTCGTCGAGGACGGCATCTGCATCGCCGGCGGTGGTTCGATGCTGCGGGGCATTACCGATGTGATCCAGCAGGTGACCGGCCTTCCGGTTCATCTGGCCGACGATCCGCTGACCTGCGTTGCCCGGGGCACCAGCATCTTCCTCGAGCACCTGAACGACTGGAAGGATACGATGGAGTCCGACGAGGACGAGTTGTAATCGCCTCGTTCTCACGAATCCCCATCTCTCCTTGGCGGCCAGATGGCGCGACCGCCGCACGCATGCATCGCACACGGACGTTTGAAACCTGATCGCCCATTCGGCAGGGATGACCGACGGATGACCCGGCTTCGCTATCGACTACCCTCGCGACACGTCATCTTCTACGGGTTGATGAGCGTCTCGTTCGTCATCCTGCTCCTGCCGGTGGATATGCTCTCCCCGCTGCGTTCGGTCACGCAAATCCTGGCCCTGCCGCAGATGGGTTTGCGCGAGTCTGGCCTGCTCCTCTCCGAGTTTTCCGAATCCACCGCCACCGAGGTCCAAGAGCAGCAGCGCATCATCGACAAGCTGACCAACGCCCTCGCCGCGTCCAACATGCGCAACCGCCAACTGATGGAGACACGCGAAACGCTCACCGGGCTGCGCGAGGCGGGGCTGGGCAAGAACATCCGGTTGATTCCCGCGCGGATCGCCGCCGGTGACCTCTCCCCCGGGCGCGCATCGCTCCTGCTGGCGGCGGGTTCGCACCACGGCGTAGCGGCCGGCGACTGGGTGGCTTCCCGCGTGACGGCAGATCCTTCCGAGCCTGAGAACAACGTCGATGCCGCCCTGCCGCGGGAGTGCATCATCGGGTGGATCGACGAGACGCAGCACGTCACCTCGCGCGTGATCCTGCTGAACGATACGGTCGCGAACAAGGCCATGCCCGTGCTCGTCGCGGGGAAGGATGGGAGCACGATCCGGCTCGTGCTCCAGGGACGCGGTTCCGACGGCATGAAGATCCCCGACATCCCCGCCACCCTCGTGGAAGACGGGCAGATCGAACTCGGTGAACTGGTCACCACCACCGGCGAGGATCACCGCCTGCCCGTGCCGCTCGTCGTCGGACAGATCATCAAGCTTGACCGCCATCGTGACCGGCGGCTTTATTTCGACGCGATCGTGCAGCCGCGTTTTCAGCCTGACGCCCTCCGGGAAGTCTACGTCATTCATCATGACGCGCCGGATGCGGGCTCATGACGACTGGACACGATGAACCTCGGTCATCGCATGGGACATGCAGGGTTACAGCACGGGGAGCAACGTCCATTCCGTGGCGGGAAAAACTCAACACGTGAGCCACGATGCCTGATGATCTGAAGCCATCCGAGAGGCCCGACGAGCCCGTCACGCTTTTCTGCCCGAACTGCGACTACAACCTCACCGGCTTACCCGAGCAGCGCTGCCCGGAATGCGGCCGTCCCTTCGATCGCGACGCCCTCATGCGCATCATGCATGGCCGGACCATCGCCATGATCCCGGGCTGGCGCGAACGCATGACCGGTGCTGAACAGTTGGGAGCCTACGTCCGGCTGTTCCTGCTCTCGCTGTTTCGCCCCGGGCGACTTGCCCGGCGCTTCCCGCTGGTCTATCCCCGCAAAGATGCCACTTTCATCATGATGTATTCGCGCGTGCTGGCGACGGCGATCCTTCTCCTCGTGAGCCTGGGGACGGTTGCTGTCGAGATCTACACCGCTCTGTCATCCCCCAGTGCCCCCGGGCTTTGCTCCGGTTTCGCGATGTTCGTGGCGTACGCCTGGTTCGGCACGCTGCTGACCGAAGCCTTTCTGACATTGATGCTGGACCGGCTGGTGCCGATGACGCCGAAGTGGATGACCATCACGGACGAACGGGCGTCGGCCTCCTGGGGCGGATTCGTGGCCATGCATTCGAGCTTCGTGCTGCTCATGGCTGTCGGAGCGAGCAGCCTGTACTTCTACGAACACATCGCACATCCTCTAGATGAGCGTGATGTCCTATTCTGCATCATGGGGGTCACGTTCTGGTGGTGGATCAGTCTCGGCATCGGCATCGCGGCCCGCGCGCCCTCACGTCCCGGGGCGTTCGTCTGCATCGTGCTGGTACCCTTGATCCCGCTCTTCATGCTGATGCTTCTGCTCGTGTGGGTTTAAGGAACCGATGAAATGACTGCTTCTTCTCCACAGGAAACCCCCAGCCAGGAAGCCCCAGTGCTGTACTGCCCGCATTGTGAATACAACCTGACTGGCCTGACGGAGCTGCGCTGCCCGGAGTGCGGCGAGGCGTTCGACCCGGAAGCGCTGAAGGCGGAAGCGCGTAGGGGCAGGCTGCTGCCGCGCGAGGCGGGCAGTTCACCGTGGCTCGAAGCCCAATGGAAGGTGTGGCTGGCGTGGATCGCACATGCCATGTTTCACCCGGTGCAGGTCGCGCGGAGTATGCCGTTGGTCTACCGGAAGGAGGAGGCATACACCATCGGACTGCAGATGCGGCTGCTGAGCTCGGCAACCGTACTGGGGTACCTTCTGCTCTTCGCGGTACTGGGCCTGACCTGGGAAGTCATCCCGTTCATTCTGACCGGATTCGGCGTATTGATCTGGATCGTGAGCTACCTGGTGGAGGGGTTGGTGCTGACGGTACTCAGCCTGATCGTGCCCCGACGACCACCCGGTGATCAAGTACTGCCGCCTTATCTCACATCATCCTGGTACGGGCTGCTGGCGCTGCACGCCGGCTCGCTGTGGATAATGATCCATGCGCTGTTCCTCTTGTTCCTGACTGCGCTCCTTGATGATGTCTCGGCGATTCCGGATCCGATCGTCGTAATGCTCTATTGGCTCTTGATCGGCATGCCGATTGTGCTGCCCTTCTGGTGGCTGATCAACATATGCATCGGTGTGTATCTTCAATCAAGGGACAAGGGGCGTGCGATCACCGCAATCGTAGTGCTTCCGCTCACGTTGTTGGCCGCTCTTTTCGTTCTTGGATCGGGCTGCGGCTTCGGGTTTTGAAGGCCGGCGATCGGGTCATACCGCCAATTGTCACTTCTATTCTTCTCACTCAAAGCAGCGCCGAAAGAAGGCGAGCAGTCTGGCCTGCGCGGTCTCGGGGCGTTCCTGCATCGCGCCGTAGTGGTCCATCCCCTCGGCGAGCCAGAGCTCCTTCGGCTCCCCGGCGGCGTCGTACAGGCGCGTGGCCATCGTGGGGTCGACGACTTCATCGGCGGTACCGTGCATGAGGAACACGGGGCGCGGGGCGATCCGCGCGACGTGGTCGATGGGCTCATGATCGTCGCTCATCAACATCGGCACCCACCACGCTGCCAGCCACATCAAAGGGTTGCGGCGGATGTGCCAGTCGGCGATGCGGCGGTAGCTGTCGAACGCGCCATCGGTGGCGACACCGCGCACTTCGTTGCGCTGCGCCGCCAGCACAATGCCAACGGCCCCGCCCAGCGACTGGCCGAACGCGGCAATACGGTCGGCGTCGACGTCGTCCCGGGTCAGCAGCCAGTCCAGCGCGGCGTGGGCATCCTGGATCGAGCCGTCCCGCGTCATCGCCCCTTCCGATTGCCCGTACCCACGATAATCGAAGCAGAGCACATTGAAGCCGCACGCCGGCAGCCAGGCGACGTGGTGAAAGTGCGCGGTGAGATTCCCCGCGTTGCCGTGCAGGTGCAGGACCGTGCCCTCGGACGCGGTGCGGTCGGTGGCGGGAAAGAACCAGCCGTGAAGTGCCGTGCCGTCGGCGGCGGTGAAGCGCGCGTCCTCATACGCCAGGCCATGTGCCTCCGGCCGGTCATAGACCTTGTCGTTTGGATAGTAGAAAAAGCGGTCGCAACCGATAAGACCCATAAGCAGACATCCACCGAGCATCGACACGAGGCGTCCCGCCGCGCGAGACTTGCGGTCATGATGGCGTAGGGTCATCGCAGTGTCCACGTATGCTGTATCGTACCCACCAAGGGCACCTTGCACCGAAGGGTGATGTTCACCGGCCGGGTCACGTTTTGCGGCATCTCCACGCACGCCCGTTCCCAGGTTCCACCCAACGGTTCGGCCAACTCGTTCCCGATACCGTCCGCGGCAGGGATCACCGCGATCGACGTTGTCGCCCGGGCTGCATTCGGACAAAGCACCGATACCGTTGCAGATACGATCGTCATGACTGCAATGCCGACCAGGGCCGGCCGCGATCGGTGAAGACGCTTCGAACACAAGCTGCAGGGATCTGAATTTCGGGTGCGCATAGGGATCATATGCCATGATATCGACTGATCATATGCGGCGTCCATGTATCGCGTCCCGCCGGTCGCTAGCTCTGTGGGGCTGTGTTAGAATTCCTCATTTGCACGAGAAATCACGCTGTGGAAAGGTACGTGCATGGCCACATTGCAGGAACAACTGAAAGCGGTTCTCACCGAAGCCATCGTCGGCGTCATGGGCGAGGAGGGCCGTGAGGTCGATCCGCTGCTGGCGCCCTCCGGGGACGACAAATTCGGCGACTACCAGAGCAACGTCGCGATGTCACTGGCCAAGAAACTCCGGCAGAAGCCCCGCGACCTGGCGACGGCGCTGATCGACGCGATGCCGCCGGCGATGAGCGCGATGTGCGAAGCGCCGGAGGTGGCGGGGCCGGGGTTCATCAATCTCAAGCTCAAAGACGACTGGCTGGCCGGGCAACTGGAAGCCATCCCTGCCGCCGAGGGTGACGACCGCATCGGCATTGCCGCCACGCAGGAGCCGCAGACGATCGTCGTGGACTACTCCGGGCCGAACATCGCCAAGGAGATGCACATCGGCCACATCCGCAGCACGATCATCGGGGATACCTTCGCCCGCGTGCTCGCTTTCGAAGGCCACCGCGTCATCCGGCAGAATCACATCGGCGATTGGGGCACGCAGTTCGGCATGCTCTGCGCCCTGCTGAAGGAGAAGATGCCCGACGCGATTGATAAGCCCGAGCAGGTGCACCTGTCGGATCTGGAAGCCTTCTACCGGGAAGCCAAGACGCGTGATGATGCCGATCCCGACTTTCACGAACGGGCCCGCCGGGAGGTGGTGGCGTTGCACAACGGCGAGCCGGAAACGCTGAAGGCCTGGCAATACATCGTGGACGAATCGCGTGCCCATTACATGGCGCTCTACGATCGACTCGGCGTGAGCATGACACGCGAAGATGAACGCGGCGAGAGCTTCTACGCCGAGCGCCTTGCACCGATGGTCGAGGATCTCGCGAAGTCATTCGCTCCCGGGCAACAGTCAAATGGGCAGGAAGGTCAGCCGCGCATCCGCGTCGAGGAATCGGATGGGGCGCTCTGCATCTTCCACGAGGACGCCCAGGGCGAGCCGATCTTCAAGAACCCCAAGGGCGATCCCCTGCCCATGATCATCCGTAAATCGGACGGGGCGTTCCTGTACGACACGACGGACCTGGCCGCGGCAAAGTTTCGTATCGAAGAAATCTCCGCCGACCGAATCATTTATGTGACCGACGCGCGGCAGATGCAGCACTTCGAGATGCTCTTTACCGCCGTTCGGGCAGCGGGATGGACGCACCGCGACAAAGGTCGCGAGGTGCAGCTTGAACACGCGACCTTCGGCTCGATCCTCGGTGAGGACCGCAAGCCGTTCAAGACGCGCAGCGGTGAGAACATCAAGCTGGCGGACCTGCTCGACGAGGCGGTGGCCCGGGCGGAGAAACTCGTGCGCGAGACGGAAGCGGATCCGCAACGCCGGCGGGGCTTCACCGAGGAGGAGATCCGCGACGTGGCGGAGGCGGTCGGCATCGGCGCGGTCAAGTACGCCGACCTCGCCCAGAACCGCCAGAGCGACTACGTCTTCAGTTGGAACAAGATGCTGGCCATGGACGGCAACACCGCCCCCTACCTCATGTACGCCTACGCGCGGATTCGCTCCATTTATCGCAAGGCGGCGGAGTCTTCCGGCAGCGATTCGACCGACGAAGGCTCGCTCGAAATTGACCATCCCCAGGAGCGCAACCTGGCCCGCCAGATCCTGCGTTTCGGCGAAACGATCGAGAGCGTCAGCGAGCGCCTCAAGATCAACGCCCTGACCGACTATCTCTACGATCTGGCCCGATGTTTCATGTCTTTTTACGAAGCCTGCCCGGTGCTCAAGGCGGATTCGGACGCGCAACGCCGCACGCGGCTGCGACTCTGCGACCTGACCGCCCGCACGCTGCGCGTCGGCCTCGATCTGCTGGGCATCCGCGTGCTCGATCGCATGTGATTATCGGAGCCGTTCTCGAGGGATGCCCCTTCCGCGCTTGCACAGGCGAAGCGTTAATCGTACGCTCCATCCGTAGGTTATCGCCGGAACGGGAAAGCGGGCGGCATGTTCCGAAAAAGTCTGTCCATCTTCTTCAATAATCACTTTCGTGGTGATGACCGCTACGCCTCGGGTGACGCGGTCAAGCCCCCGGTGTTGCGCCGCCGGACGCTGAATCTGATCTGCATCAGCCTTCTGGGCATCATCGTTTACGGATCGATCGTCCCCTTCCGCATCCTGGAAGAATGGACCTGGTCCTGGACCCTCACGTTGCACAAACCGTCGCCCGCTGATTTTATCGCCAACATGTTGCTCTATATCCCGGTCGGCATGCTGCTTCGCCTTTTCTTTCGGCGACGCGGATCGCATCCGATCCTCGAGTGCGCGTCGGCGATCTTCACCATTGCCGCGCTCAGTTACGCGACGGAACTCGTTCAGCAGGTACTCGTTGCACGTGTTCCCAGTCTGACCGATGTCCTCGCCAATACGGCCGGCGCTGCGTTGGGTGTACTTCTTGCCCCCGCCGCCCAACGCCTGATCCGTAATCTCCACGGTTGGCTGTATCGCGCGCTACGCGAGCGCCCGTTTACCGCGTTCGCCGCTATCGCGCTGTTGACCATCGCCACCTACGCGTTGATGCCGTTCGATCCTCTTCCGACACGCGCCCATGTCGAGGCGCGATTTCATGCCGTCCTTCAGGCCGAAAGTCTGTTTCCCTTCGGCCTCGGGTCGGGCGGAGATCAGATCGTTTCCGGGGACCAGGCGGCTGGGAAACTCATGGCGATCAGCGCCTATGGTGTGCTGGCGTTTCTGCTGGTCCTGTCGGAACGTGAGCGGGGACGGAACCGGTTGCAGGCGGGCTGGCACGCGGTCAGCCGGGCGTTTGCATTCGTCGCAGCGATCGAACTGCTCCAGTTCTTCACCGTATCGCACATGTTCGACCCGGCGGACCTGACCGGGGCCTGGTTCTGCATCCTGTTGGGCACCGGCTCGGCTTACGCGTGGAGTACTCTTCGCGCAGATGTGCACGTTCGTCCCTACCTCGTTGTGAAGGGAATGGCCACGCTGGCGATTCTCGCTTCGCTTTCGTGGATGATCCTGACCGCGATGGACGTCGCGCATCCCGGCTCGGCCCCGATACGGGTTCAGCTGCCGATGGTGAGTCACTTTCACGTCAACTGGAACACATTGCTCGGCTTGTACACGATGGGGTTCCTGCATTACGCGTTTGCCGCTTTGGCGGTCGCGGCGTGGAGCCGATCGAGCGAGCGTGCCCCCAACGAGTGGATGATTCTGACCGCCGCGCTGTGCATGCTACTGATCACGGCTGTCGCGGACTGGTGGCACAATCGTCCCTTCGATACGTGCCATCTCTTCCTGGCCAGTTGTGCGGCGATGATCGTCATTCGGATCGACCGGGCGTTCTTTCACCAACCGCCGCGGCAGGTGTCGACGTGGGTCAGGGCGTGGTGTCGCTCGGCACCGGGCACGTCACCCCGGGAACGACGCGAGCTGTCATGAGAATGTTGTCGAACCTGGACTGCTGCTTTTGGCGGAGATCCAGCAGCGTCCGTACCGCCAAGGCGCCCACTTCTCCCCAGTCGGCGTCCACCGACGTGATGCGGGGGAGCGATCCCGAGGGCCAGAGCGTGCAATCGCAGCCCACGATGCGGATTTCATCCGGGGTATTGAGCCCCAGTTCCTGGGTCGCCATGACCGAGCCCACCGAAGCGGCCAGTGTCGGCGCGAAGATACCGTCGGGCTTGAGCTCACGGATGACCGGGATCAGGGCTTCGCGCATGGCAAACTCATCGGCTTCCAACTGCAGCATCATGGAGACGACCTCGACACCGCGTTCGTCGGCGATGCGTTCGAATCCCTGCTGGCGTAATGCACGCCCCTCATAATAGGATTCCTCATGAACGAAAAGCCACTTGCGTGGGCTCGCGCCTTCGTAGAGTAAACGTGCCGATACCTCACCGACGCCGACATTGTTCACATCGATGGTGTTCGAATCCCACTCGGAAACCCGGCTCGGAAAAACCACCACGATGGGATTGTGCAGGTCCAGACGTTCCCGGATGCACCGCTCAAAGGCGGGACTCGGCGTACGCACGATCGACCCGAAGACGCCCCCGGCCATGATGCCTTCGATCGCACGAACCTCCGACCGATCGGCCGCATCGCACCCGGAAGCCACGATCGGGTAAACACCCTCTTTCCGTGCCTCACTGAGAGCCCCGGCGAGCAACTCACCGTCGAAGGCGCGGTACATCCACGTGCCCGGGTCGCGATCTTCGATGAGACTCAAGGCCAACGCGAAGAACGCGGATCCCTTGGCATGAAGGCTGGACGCGAAAAGATTGGCACGATAACCGAGTTCCTCGGCTACATTCCGCACGCGCTCGACGGTCGACTTGCTGAATTGATTCAGGTAATCGGTGCGCCCCGAAAGAATGAGAGAGGCGGTCGTCGTGGAAACCCCCGCATGCATCGCGACGTTCGCCAGTGTAATCCGTTTCGGCTTCATCGCCGTGCCCGCCGCTGTTGCCTTGATTCCGTCCATTGCCTCATGCCTCGAGTGACGCTGCAGTCGTCGGATCAGATGCCAGCACATGACCTCCGCCACACTTGGGCGCCCGATCTCACGGCAACGATCAGTTAAGCTTGTGAAAAGTTACACACCGAAACTTCTGGCCCTTTCCCTCACTACCATTCACATCATATCAGAAGCGCACCTCGAATCGAACCATTGGATCGAGATCGATCCCAAGTTTTCCTCTTTCAAATTCTCAAACCATAACCGCCTGTAAAGAACAAAGTTATCTCGGGAAAGCCCTTTCCACATTATTGAACACCAGCTTTAATCACATCGGCCGCGCTGATACGAAAAGCCGACTCTGCTACATGTTGCTACATCTGCCGCATCCCCCGGCATATCATACAAATCCTATTGCCTTTATTATTATCCATGGGTAGACTATTGGCTTGGGATCAATGAGCGGGACGGCCGCCGTCGACTCGATTCGCGGAACCTCAGCCCCCGCGATATCCTCGACAGTGTTGCCCCTCTCACGATCTGTACATTACCCACTCCCACGTTCACCTCGCGCCGTACTCGCGCGGTGTGGCGATCGCGGAATATTGGCTCCTCTTCCGGAGTCTGTTTCTCGGACGAACGGCGAACGGCCTTGCTCCCTGCCATGTGTTCGCGACCCTGAGACGTCCTCAGAACTTCACTGGCCTCTACGAGATGAAGGAAAGAGATGACCAACAATCTACGCTTGAACGAATGGGTAAAAGAGATCGCCGAGTTATGCACGCCGGACGAGATCCACTGGTGCGATGGCTCGCAGGACGAGTATGACCATCTCTGCCAGCTGATGGTTTCCGGTGGCACATTCATCAAGCTCAACGAGTCGAAGCGACCGAATTCCTACCTCTGCCGAAGCGATCCCGCCGATGTGGCGCGCGTGGAGGACCGCACGTTCATCTGCTCGGCGAAGGAAGAGGACGCCGGCCCGACGAACCACTGGCGCGACCCGGAAGAGATGAAGTCGGAACTCAAGAAACTCTTCACGGGCTGCATGAAGGGACGCACCATGTACGTGATCCCCTTCAGCATGGGGCCGATTGGTTCGGATATTGCGCACATCGGCGTGGAAATCACCGACTCGCCGTACGTGGTCACCAACATGCGGATGATGACGCGGATCGGCAAGGCGGTGCTGGATACACTCGGTGACGACGGTGAATTCGTGCCCTGCCTTCATTCGATCGGAGCACCACTGGAACCGGGGCAGCAGGATGTCGCCTGGCCCTGCAATGCGGATAACAAGTACATCGTCCACTTCCCGGAGGAACGATCCATCTGGTCGTTCGGGAGCGGCTATGGCGGCAATGCACTGCTGGGCAAGAAGTGCTTCGCCCTGCGGATCGCCTCGTGCATGGCGCGCGACGAGGGCTGGATGGCCGAACACATGCTCATCCTCGGCATCACCGCGCCCAGCGGCGAGAAGACGTACATCGCCGCCGCGTTCCCCAGCGCGTGCGGCAAGACCAACCTCGCCATGATGGAACCGACGCTGCCGGGGTGGAAGGTCGAGTGCGTGGGTGACGATATCGCCTGGATGAAATGGGGCGAGGACGGCCGCCTCTACGCCATCAACCCGGAAGCGGGCTTCTTCGGCGTCGCGCCGGGCACGTCCGTGGATACGAATCCCAATGCCATGCGCTCGCTTGAGAGAGACTCGATCTTCACGAACGTGGCGATGACGCCCGACGGCGACGTCTGGTGGGAGGACATGAGTGATCCGCCCACCAAACTGACGGACTGGAAGGGGAATCCGTGGACGCCGAACTCGGACCAGAAGGCATCGCATCCAAACGCCCGCTTCACGGCGCCGGCAGCGCAGTGCCCGGTGATCGATCCCGCCTGGGAGGATCCAAGGGGTGTGCCGATCTCGGCGATTCTTTTCGGCGGACGACGAGCCATCGTCGAACCGCTCGCGCGCGAGGCCCTGGATTGGGACCACGGCACGTTCATGGGGTCGATCATGGCATCGGAGAAAACCGCGGCGGCAGCTGGTGGGGTCGGCGCCCTGCGGCGTGACCCGATGGCGATGCTGCCCTTCTGCGGCTACCACATGGGCGACTACTTCGGCCACTGGATCAAGATGGGCAAGAAGAGCACGCCGGACAAGCTCCCGAAGATCTACTACGTTAACTGGTTCCGCAAGAGCGACGACGACAAGTACCTCTGGCCCGGCTTCGGCGAGAACAGCCGCGTGCTCAAGTGGATCATCGAACGGGTGAACGGTGGCGCTCCGGATGTGATCGAGACGCCGATCGGCCGGATCCCCAAGCCGGACGCGCTGGACCTTTCCGGCCTGGAGATGTCCAAGGAGGATCTCGCGGCGATCCTGGCGTTCGAACCGGGCGAATGGAAAGAGCAGATCCCGTCGATCGAAGAGCACTACGCCAAGTTCGGGGATCATCTTCCGGCGGAATTGAAAACCCAGTTGGAGACGCTCAAGAAGAACCTGTAGTTGTATTCTTCTGCGCGTAACGACTCAGCTCCCGGTACTCGTGCATCATTCTATGCCTCGCTTTCCTGGCGAAAGCGAGGCACTTTTTTTAAATCTCGGCTTTTGCCCGGGGGAGCCGAGATTCTGCCTGTGTGTCGTCATACAGAGCTGAAAGACGCAGCTCATTGCGTCTGAATCCGGAAAACAATCATGAACTTCCGGTGGGATTGAAACGTCGACGACTATCCTCCCAAACTATATTCTGCTCCCTTCCCCTCACATCTCCTTGATGCGAACATTGCGGAACTCGACCACCTGCCCGTGGTTCTGCAGGCCGATGTGACCTTCGTCGGGCACGTCGCTCATCGGCGGATCGCCTTCTTTCGCCTCGACGGAATCGATGTCGGTGTCGGAGACGGTCTCGCCGTTGAGCACGATCGTCAGTTGCCGGCCTTTCATCGTGATCGCGTAGTCGTTCCATTCGCCGGCGGGCTTGCTGTACTTGCCCGAGGCGGGGATGCGGCGGAAGACGGCGCCGCTGGTGTCGGTCAGGTCGTCGTCCTGAGCATCGTCACGGATCTGAATCTCGAACGCCTTCATCGAGGTGCGACCCTCGTAATCCGGGGCGCGAAGGAAGATGCCGGAGTTGCCCTCGGCGGGGACCTTCCACTGGAGCTTCAGCACGAAGTCGCCGTACTTCCTGTCCGTGGCGAGCCACGCGTAGCCGTCCTTCTCACCGCTGCACTTGAGGATGCCGTCGGCGATCGTCCACGCCCCGGTGCTGCCGATCTCGGTCCAGCCGTCAAGCGTGTCGTCCTGGAACATCGGCTCGAAGCCGTCGTGCTCCGCGGCCGACGCCTGATCATCCGAGAGGGCCGATTCTTCCGAGCCCTGCTCGTCGCTCGCGTCCCGATCGCAGCCGGCGATCATCGCCAGGATGAGCATGATTCCCGTGACGCTTTTCCATGTGGATGGCATGTCTGTCTCCCTAGATCGAATGCCTGATTCTTACCGTTGTCCGATGCATCCGGGAGGTCGAACGGCATCGCCGCCCGCCACCCCGACGGCGCTTACCGTAGTGGGTCCATTCGTGGGGATCAATGCTTGAGCGAGTTGATCCGGCTCGAGCCGCGGTTCCGGCGCCGCCCCCCGGGGTGCTTGAAAAAGTCCAGCCTGCCCGCGAAGATGCCGTTTTCCAATCTTCACTGTTACTTGGCCTGTACACAGGGTTGAATCGAGGAGAGGTTCGTGGAGAACGCATCTGGAAAATCCGCTCCTGCGCGGAAGGCGTCCGGCGAAAACTGGGGCTCGAAGATCGGCGTGATCCTGGCCGTGGCCGGGTCGGCGGTCGGCCTGGGCAACTTCCTGCGGTTCCCGGGGCAGGCGGCGCTGAACGGTGGCGGGGTTTTCATGATCCCCTACTTCATCTCGATGCTGCTGCTGGGCATTCCGATCTGCTGGGTGGAGTGGACGATGGGCCGCTATGGCGGGAGCAAGGGCTTCAACAGCGCCCCCGGGATCTTCAGCGTGCTCTGGGGGCGTTACGGCGCACGGTATCTCGGCGTTTTGGCCTTGATTGTTCCCGTCGTGATCTACATGTACTACGTGTACATTGAAGCGTGGTGCCTGTCGTACGCTCTGGATTACGCGACCGGACGTATGAGCGACCTGGCGGCCAACGTCGGCCCCGATCAGGAGGTCGCCAAATACAAGAGTCACTGGGCCGATTTCGTGGGCGCGAATGCGAATGGCATCCCCTCCGGTCGCACTCTGCTAATCCTGGCCAGTGTCTTTGTGCTCAATTTCATCCTGATCTTCAGGGGGCTCACCAAGGGCATTGAACTCTTCTGCAAGTTCGCGATGCCGTTGCTGATCCTCGTGGCGATCTGTATTCTCTTTCGAGTGTTGACGCTGGAGCCGCCCTATCCGGTGGAACGTCCGGAAGCGAACATCAACAACGCCCTGGGATTCATGTGGAATCCTACGCCCACGGACGAAGGCAAGAGCACCTGGGCGGCCCTGGCGGATCCCGGCTTGTGGCTGGCCGCCTCGGGACAGATCTTCTTCAGCCTTTCAGTTGGCTTTGGGATCATCCTCAATTACTCCAGCTACCTCAGGCCGAATGATGACGTGGCGCTTTCGGCCCTGACCGCCAGCGCGACCAACCAGTTCTGTGAAGTTTGCCTCGGCGGGCTCATTACGATTCCCGTGGCATTCCTGTTTCTTGGTGCCGCGACGCTGAATCCCGATGTACTGGACAGCACATTCCAACTGGGCTTTGCCGCGCTGCCCGCTGTCTTTAACCGCATGCCGATCGGCGATCTCTTCGGTTTCCTCTTTTTCTTCATGCTCTTCATGGCCGCCATCACCAGTTCGCTGAGCATGCTGCAACCGGCCATCGCGTTCCTGGAGGAAGGCTTCAACCTCGGACGCAAGGCCTCCGTCGCCTCGCTTTGCCTCATCGTGGCGATGGGCGGACTGATCGTCGTCTACTTTTCCAAGGATGCCATCGCCCTGGACACCATGGACTTCTGGATCGGCACCGTCTGCATCTTCCTGCTGGCAACGGTACAGGTGATCACGGTGGGATGGATCTTCGGCATCGACCGTGCCAAGAAGGAGATCGATCGCGGCGCGGAACTGAAGGTGCCCGGCATCTTCTGGTTCATCATCAAGTACGTCTCCCCCCTGTACCTGATCGTGATTTTCGTGGCGTTCTGTTATCAGAAACTGCCTGAGAAAATCCAGGGCATCATCGATCTCCCGGATGCGGATCGGGACTCCGTGATGTTCGTACTGATTTTCCTCGGCCTGCTGATCATCTTTTTCACGGTACTGGTGCACCTGGCGGGCGAACGGTGGAAGCGTCAGGATCGCAATGAAGAGGAGATCAGCATATGACGGCAGGCGGTTGGATCGTGATGATCATGAGCGTCGGGTTCGTCCTGAGCCTGATGGCGTTCTGCTTCTACCGAGTGCTCACGTCATCCGAGAGCAGCGGGCACATCCAGGATCCCATGGAGATCGATACGCACGACACGGATACGTGAAGTGGATGCGATGGGCATGAAGCGTTTCGCCGTGATCAGGCCGCGTCGTGCTTGGCCGTGGTCGGGGCAGGCGCCGTGGCGGTGCCCGACTGCGCGGGAGGCGATGATTCCTCGGGAGGCGCGTTCGCAGGGCTCACTGCTTGACTGGCTTTCACGCCGTTGCCGCTCTTGCCCGTGCCGTTCGCTCCCGAGCCATTCCCATTCAGCGGGTGCCTGTCCAGGCGCAGCCAGAACGAGTCGATGATCTTTCGCGTCCGGCTGTTCTTGCGCGGGCGGAAGCCGAAGCGTTCCTCGTCCTTGGGCAGTTGCATCTTCGCCAGCCGCTTCCAGCCGGTGTTCATGCCGTGAATGAAGGCGGCGCTGGTGAAACTGCGCGTCATGAAGAGCGTGCGGAGTGTTCGCAGCCAGACCCAGGGCGTGGTGGCGGCGGCGTGACGCAGTTCGTAGATGACCTCGTCGAGCTTGCTGCAACTCATCTTCACCGGGTTGTAGACCGTTTCGACGAAGGTGTAGCGCTCCCAGTCCTCAGGGTAGTTCGTGGCGAAGATCTTCCCCTCTTCCATGAAGCGGTCGTACATCTTCGTGCCGGGCAGCGGCGTGAGGTTCGTAATCTGAATCGTATCGACGCCGACACGTACCGCCTCGAGCGCGGTGTCCGCTACGGTGTTCTCATCATCCTGATCGGCACCGATGATGAATCCGCCGAAGACGGAGATCCCCGCCTTGTGGAAGCCGTCGATCAATTCCTTGTAGCGGTCGAGGTTGTTGCGGTTGATCCCCTTGTGATAGGCCTGGAGCGATTCGCGATTGAACGTCTCAAACCCGACGAGCATGCCCCGGCAGCCGGCCTGGTAGGCGAGACGGAGCCCTTCCATGTCCTCGCCCATGTTGATGGTGGTCTGGCTGAACCAGAGGCGCGGCTTGCCGTGCTTGATCAATGCCCGGAGCAGTTCCTTGGCCCACTCGGCATGCTTCGGCCCGACACCGAAGAAGTTGTCATCCACCACGAAGAGAAAGCGCTTCGGTGTCTTGTTCCATTCGTCAACGATGTCCGCGATGCGCCTGCGCCGAATGGGCGCGCCGTTGAACGTCGTGACGCTGCAATACTCGCACCCGACGGGACAGCCGCGCGAGGTCTGAATGCTGGCGACGTCGTACTTGCCGTTGAGTGGTTGAAGATCCTGGCGGCCACGGGCGATGCCGGGACGGTCGATGTCGGCGAGGCGCCCTTCGTAGCGCGGCCTCATCGCGCCATTGGCGGCGTCGCGGACGATCTGCGGCCAGACGTCGTCGCACTCACCCACCGCCACGGCATCAAAATGCTTCGCGGCTTCCTCGGGAATGGCGGAGGCATGAGGCCCGCCCATGATGGTGGGAATGCCCTCGCGACGGCACTGCGCGGCAATCTCGTACGCGCGCGTCGCGCCGCTGGTGTACCCCGTCAGCCCGACGAGGTCGTAGTTGCCTCGCCGGATCTCGCGCTCCGTACAGTCGAATCCGAAAATCTCATCGATCAGATCGACGTGATGCCCGTCCGGGACGAGGTCGGCGAGGACCTGGAGCCCGAGCTGCGGGATCTTGCTGCCGATGGTGTGATACCCCTGACACCGGCGGGCGATCGGATTGATCAACGCGATGCGCATGAGCACCATCCTTTGAAGTTCGAGTCTCGGTTTGCATGGACCGCGTCATTCCCGGCCTGAAACACGCGGATCGTCAGATAGCGTAGTGAATGCGCTCGTTCGATTCAATGCTCATGGCGAACGAGCAGGATCTTCCCTCCGACGAATGCCGGAGGAAGGAAGCGGGAACGTGTCGGGGCCGAGGCGCGCCACGCCGCGCGCCGCCCGACCGGTTCAACTTACTTCGGGCGCTTGACGCCGTACTTGCTGCGACCGCGACGGCGGGGGCGATTCTCCTTGTCGCCCTGCACACCGGCGGTATCAAGCGCGCCGCGAACGATATGGTAGCGCACACCCGGAAGATCGCGAACACGACCGCCACGCACGAGCACGATCGAGTGCTCCTGCAGGTTGTGATCGATTCCCGGGATGTAGGCGGTGACCTCTTTACCGTTGGTCAGGCGCACACGAGCCACCTTCCGCAGCGCGGAGTTCGGCTTCTTGGGCGTCTGCGTCTTGACGATGAGACAGACGCCGCGGCGCTGCGGGCACTGATCCAGGTCGCGCACCTTGGACTTCTTGTGCTGCTTATCGCGGCCTCGTCGAATGAGCTGATTAATCGTGGGCATTCAACTTCCTCACAGGCATCTCCCGGCTTCCGGCGTTTCCGATCCGGAATGTCGAAAGAAGCGATTATACCATGATTACGCCGTCCCGATCAACGCCGGGCCGGCGGGGTCTCTGAATTCGTCACGCCCGTCTCCCGGGCGTTAACGGCCAGGGCCGTCTCAGCCGGCCGGGGTTTCCTGGTCCCGCTGCTCCTCGACGGAGATGGGCGTCTCGCTCTCGTCCGTCGTGTCCGGAGCCGTGCCCGAGGTCAACGTCGACGCCATCCCGGCCGCCGCCTCGCTGGCTTCGCGGAGCATCTCGTGGGCCTCCAGCGGCGCCAGTTCCTTCTCGACCACCGGCTCGGCCAGGTGCTTGACCTGAAGATCCAGGTACTTGCGGAACGCCGTGCCCGCCGGGATCAGGTGGCCGAGGATGACGTTTTCCTTCAGGCCCTTCAACTCGTCCTCGGCACCGCTGATGGACGCCTCGGTGAGCACCTTGGTCGTTTCCTGGAACGACGAGGCCGACAGGAACGAGTCGCTCTGCAGCGACGCCTTAGTGATGCCCAGCAGCAGCGTGGCCGCCGAAGCCGGCTTCGGACGGCGGTCCTTCGTCGGGGGCGTACCGCCCTCTTCCTCGACCTTCATCACGATCTCGTCGAACTCGCTCTTGGGCACGATCTGACCGGCCGACAGTTCACTGTCACCCGGATCCTTGATCTTCACGCTGGCCGCGAGGCGGTTGTTCTCGGAACGGAAGCGATGCTTGTCCACCACCTCAAGCGGCAGGAACTCCGTGTCGCCCGGGCTCTCGACCCGCACCTTCCGCAGCATCTGCATGATCATGATCTCAATGTGCTTGTCATTGATGGTCACGTTCTGGCTGCGGTAGACCGCCTGGATCTCCGCCAGCAGGTAGGCCTGCAGCGCCTCTTCGCCCTTGATGCGGAGAATGTCGTGCGGCACCAGCGGACCTTCGACAAGGGCGTCACCGGCTTCGATGTAGTCGCCCGCGTGCACGAAAAGCTGCTTGTCCTGCGGGACATGGTGCTCCTTCTCCATGCCACCCTCGGACTGGACGATGATGGTCATCTTGCCGCGGCGCTTGTCCGCCCGGATCTCGACCGTCCCGGAGATCTCGGCGATGACCGACGGCTCCTTGGGTTTGCGGGCCTCGAAGATTTCGGTCACGCGCGGCAGACCACCGGTAATGTCCTGCGTTCCGCCCATCGCCCGCGGCTGGCGGGCGAGCAGCATGCCCGGCCGGATCTCGTCACCCTCGTTCACCTCGATCCGCGCCTTGGCGGGAAGGTAGTGGTAATCGAGCACGTTGCCTTCGCGATCCTCGATAATGATCTGCGGATGCTTTTCGCCCTTGTGCTCGATAACGATGTACTTCGAGCCGGCACGCTCCTGCTCGAGCCGGACCGTTTCGCCCTCGTTGATGTCGTGGAAGCGGATGAAGCCGCCGACCTCGGCCAGAATCGGCGTCAGGTGCGGATCCCAGATCGCCAGTTGCGTCCGGGCGTCCACCTCCTGGCCGTCGTCGACCAGAATCTCGGCACCGTACGGCAGCTTGAACACTTCCAGCTCGCGCCCCTTGGCGTCCCTGATGAAGAGTTCGCCGTTGCGTTTCAACGCCACCATGCGTTCGACGCCGTCGCCGACCGTATCGACCTTCACGGCGTTCAATCCTTCACCGTAATGGACCGTTCCCGGCTGGGCGTTGCGAATCTCGTTATCGACCACCGCGCGCGTGGCGACACCACCGGTGTGGAACGTGCGCATGGTCAGCTGCGTTCCGGGCTCACCGATCGACTGGGCGGCGATGATGCCGACCGCCATGCCCTCCTCGACCAGATGGCCGGTGGACATATCCACGCCGTAGCAGCGGGCGCAGACGCCGAACGGGGACTCGCACGTCAGCGGACTTCGCACGCGGATCGTCTCGAGATGGAGATCCTCGATACGCTCGGCAGTGTCGCGCGTGATGATCTGATTTTCCTCGACGATCAACTGGTCGGTCACCGGGTTGCGAATGGAATCGCGGGCGCAGCGGCCGATGATGCTCTCGCGCAGAGCGACCGCCACTTCTTCACCCTTGTAGATCGCGCCCTTGGTGATGCCGCTGATCGTGCCGCAGTCATCCATGCTGACGATGACGTTCTGGGCCACGTCGGCCAGCTTCCGTGTCAGGTAGCCGGAGTCCGCCGTCTTGAGCGCGGTATCCGCCAGACCCTTGCGGGCACCGTGCGTCGAGCTGAAGTACTCGAGCACGTTGAGGCCCTCGCGGAAGTTACTGCGAATCGGTGTTTCGATAATCTCTCCGGACGGCTTGGCCATCAGGGCACGCATGCCCGCCAACTGGCGAATCTGGTCGATCGAACCGCGCGCGCCCGAATCGGACATCAGGTAGATCGGGTTCAGATAGAACGCGCCCTTCTCCTCGTTGGCGGGAAGGTAGTGGTTCAACTCGTCGCGCCGGTCGTGACGCAACTCCTTCATCATCTCCTCAGTGACCTGCTCGCGGGCGTGGACCCAGACGTCGATGAGCTGGTTGTGACGCTCCATCGGGGTGATGGCGCCCTGCTGGTAACCCTTTTCGATGCGGTCCACGTGCTTCTGGGCGGCGGCCAGGATCTTCGGCTTGGCCTCGGGCACGCGCAGGTCATGCACGCCGAACGATAGCCCCGCCAGGGTACTGTGGCGGAAGCCGGTATCCTTGATGCGATCCAGAAGATCGATCGTGGCTGAGCGGCCGAGCAGGTGGTGGCAATCGGCGATGACGCGACCGGCCCCCTTCTGGCTCAGGGGATAGTTGTACAGCGGCATCTCCGGGGGAAGGATGTCGTTGAAGATCAGTCGTCCCGGAGTGGTCTCCACGAGCCGATTCTCACCCACGGGCTCGGGGTTGCCCTTGGCCTTGCTGATGATCTTCGTCCGCTCGATGCGACACTTGATCTTGTCGTGGATGCCGATCTTCCCGGACTCGTACGCCATGATCACTTCGTGCGGATGATGGAACGTGGGCAGCTTGGCGTCCTCGGGCAGCGGGTTCGCCTCGAAATCCATCGTCAGGTAGAAGATGCCCATGACGATGTCCTGCGACGGCGACATGATCGGGCTGCCGTTGGCGGGGCTGAAGATGTTATTCGTGGTCAGCATCAGCACGTGGGCCTCGGTCTGCGCCTCGACCGACAGCGGAAGGTGGACCGCCATCTGGTCGCCGTCGAAGTCGGCGTTGAAGCCCTTGCACACGAGCGGATGAATGCGGATGGCATTGCCTTCCACCAGCACCGGCTCGAACGCCTGGATGCCCATGCGGTGGAGTGTCGGCGCGCGGTTCAGCAGCACCGGGTGGTTGACGATCACCTCTTCGAGAATATCCCAGATCTCCTGGTCGCGCCGCTCGAGCATCTTCTTGGCGGACT
>CAZUAQ010000036.1:0-61295 GCA_964618455.1 uncultured Planctomycetales bacterium
TTGCCAAGAGATCCCCATCTATCGGCAAAAAGAGACCTTCTCACACACGTTCTCAGATAACTGCGCCGGAGTCCCCAATCCTGACCAGGGAGATCAGGACCAGGACGGTCTCGGGGATGTTTGTGACAACTGCATGCAGGTGAGCAATTCCAATCAGGCGGATGCGGATGAGGATGGCACAGGGGATCTCTGCGACAACTGTCCAGAGTTCAGTAATCCGGACCAAGCCAATGCGGACGGCGACGCATTCGGTGATCTGTGTGACAACTGTCCGGATGAGATGAACGAGGATCAAAGTGACGGGGATGTGGACGGCATTGGCGATGTGTGCGACGCCTGTCCCAACGACCCGCTCAACGATGAGGACAGCGACGGCTCATGCGGGGATGTGGACAACTGCAGCGCTGTATCGAACCCCAATCAGCAGGATTCCGATGACGATGGTCTGGGCAATGTGTGTGACAACTGTCCCAACGTCTCCAACGCCGATCAGGCCGATGGCGATCAAGACGGAATCGGGGATGTCTGCGATGCGTGCCCGGCAGATGCTCTGAATGACCAGGATGGCGATGGGATATGCGATCTCGTGGACAACTGCCGGGGTGTTCCGCTGGCCGATCAAGGCGACATGGATGAGGACGGTCACGGGGATGTCTGCGATAACTGTCCTACCGTGCCCAATGCCGATCAATGCGACCTTGACGCCGATGGTGTCGGTGATGCGTGCGACGAGATCGTCACAGGAACGGCACTCGCGTTTGATGGGGGCGATTACGCTACCATCCCCCATCACCCTGCTTACGAGCAGGCGTTCGCCAACTTCACCATGGAGCTCTGGTTCAAGATCCCTGAGAGTGGCGTGCATTTTCTCTTCGATAAGCGAGTGGTAGCTGGCCAGGGGGAACAGGGATTCTACATGAACGTCGGCTCGAGTGGGCAACTATTCTTTGGCGTGGAGAATGCCCAGCAGGAGGGCGAAGGAACAGAAATTCAGTCTCTCGATCGCGTTGATGACGGGCAGTGGCATCATGTCAGCGCGGTGCGCGACGTCGATGCGATTCGACTCTATGTGGATGGTATGTTTCAAGTTGAAGCAGACCTCATGGCGAATATGGACATTTCGAACGATGCTCCACTGATCGTGGGCAATCGGCATACGTTGAACAACGGGTGTTCCGGGCTCATCGATGAATTGCGCTATTGGAACGTGGCTCGAATGGAACACCACATCCAGGAGAGTTTCGCGCGTGTCGTCGGTCTGTCCGCCGAGGGGCTGCTCGGGTACTGGAACATGGATGCCGGGTGTGCGGATCTGTACATTTCCGATCGTACTTCTGCATCGAATGACGCCGTTCTAGGCAGCAACGCCATGAGCGCGGATCCCAGGGATCCACACCCCGTCATCTCGGATGTTCCCCTTGTCCAGTTGTATGTCGATCGTGATGAGGATGGAGTCATCGATGATCTGGACAACTGTGTTGAAGTCCCCAATCCGGAGCAGGTCAACTCCGATCTGGATGTCTGGGGGGACGTGTGTGATAACTGTCCGGACACAACCAATGACGACCAGGCCGACCTTGACGATGACCTATTGGGTGATGCCTGTGATCCCGATGTGGATGGGGACGTGGTTCCGAATGAGGGAGACAATTGCATCTTTGTCGCCAATGTTGGACAAGGTGACGAGGATGGAGATCTCGTTGGCGATGCGTGTGATGCGTGTCCCGGCACGGTGTCGGGCACACCAGTGGACGAAGCTGGATGCCCACCGCTGTCACCGATGGACTATGATCGCGATGGTGACGTTGATGGAAGTGATTTTGGATTCATCCAGGCATGTCTAAGTGGCGAAGGCGCGGCACAGATACGTCCAGAGTGCGATGTTGCCATGCTGGATGGCGACGATGATATTGATACAGTGGATGTTCAGATCTTCCTGCAGTGTCTTTCAGGAGCCAACCTGATTCCACGGGAAGAGTGTATCGAGGTCGCGCCCTAATCAGTTCCTTAGCCTTCGGCCAGAGGCCATGGATGAAGTAACTTGTAAAGCGTCCATGAAGGTCATAAGCAGTGGATCTATAGTCTGGATTCTAGTGCGGATCTTGACACAATGACGTTGTCGTCCATTGACAGTTTATTGCAGGTTGGCGCGTAGCGCACCAATACGCGGATGTACGCGTATCGCCATTTCATTCACGGAGGTCCATCATGTTCCAGGGAAAGGGAATCGCACGTCATCGTATCGTGAGTATCATTACAGTTCTCATGGCTACGAGTAGCTTGCATGGTGGGCAGGAGGCTGGCCAGGCCCTCCAATTCGATGGCTCCGACGATAAAATCATCGTGCCCCATGCCGAATCCCTCGAACCCACCGATGAGGTGACGATTGAATGCTGGGCGATGCCCCTTGCAGGTTCCGAGAGCGAAAGCCGTCTGGTGCGCAAGACGGCTCCTTTTGACGCGGGATACATTTTGGCCTGGCAGCAAACCGGCAACGTTGTTCAACTCCGACTTGATGATGTCGGCGGATCGACGCAGATTATCGTTCAGGATCCGACCTCCAACAGTGCGTATCTGAACACGTGGCACCATTTCGCAGGCGTCTATTCGGCGTCAGGCGGCTATGCCCGACTGTATGTGGATGGTGTGCTCGTGGCAGAGAAGCCGGGAGCGGGGCCGTTGACGTATTCAGCTTCGGATCTCTACATCGGCAATGGACCGACATCGTATGAAACCTTCAGCGGCGTACTTGACGAGATTCGCATTTGGAATGTAGCACGTACGGAGAGCGAGATCATCGCAAACATGCATGAATCCTTGCTCGGGTGCGAAGCCGGCCTTGTTGGATACTGGCGTCTGGATGAAGGGACGGGGCAGCATGTAGCGGACTCTTCGCCGTTCGCGAATGATGGCCAATTGGGTGAGAACGCGGATGCGGGAGGCGAAGCGTCAGATCCCTCTTGGCTTGCATCGGAAGCACCACTATCGACGTCGAGCATCGATACGGACGGTGATGGGGATGGGATTCCTGACCTCTGCGACAATTGTCCTTTCGATTTGAATCCCGAACAGATGGACAGCGATGGCGATCACGAGGGGGATATCTGTGATTTCGATAACGACAACGACGGCATCGAGGATGAATTAGATAACTGTCCCGACGTATCGAATCCAGCGCAGAGCGACCAGGACATGAATGGGGTCGGCGATGCATGTGAACCGGGAGGGATCATCAATTATGCCGATTTCTCGGGTGCGACCGAACTCCGACTCCTCGGTGATGCCAGTCTTGAAGGATCTGAGTTGCACCTGACACCCTACCAGGATCGGTCTTCGGGAGCAGCGTGGTATCCTCATCGCGTTCCTGTGGGGGGCGGATTTGATACCCGCTTTGACTTTCAGATTCGTTATCCCGATGCCGACGGGTTGGTGTTTGTGATTCAGGACGAGTCCCTGGATGCACTGGGTGGAAACGGTTACGGCCTCGGATACGCCAATGGTGATGATAACGTCAGAGGAATCATGCGGAGCCTCGCTGTCGAGTTCGACACGTGGCCCAACAGCAGCGATTCACCGGTGCCGCATATTAGTATTCATACCCAAGGAATCCTGGCGAATGATTACCGTGCATTCGCCTCCATCGGTTTCAATGCGAACGTTCCCGATTTCAAGGATGGCAACGTGCATTCTGCGCGCATCCGATACATCCCAGGGATACTGCAGGTGTATCTGGACGATCTGGACTCTCCACTCTTGGAAGTCGCAGTGGATCTGGCATCGACCATTGATCTGGAAGATGGGACGTCCTGGGTCGGCTTCACTGCCGCCACCGGAGGACTGTCTTCGCTTCACGCCGTGTTGAGTTGGACGCTCAATCAATGCACTGCGGAAGGTGACCTGGATAACGATGGATTCGGAGATCCATGCGATAACTGTCCCGCTGTCTACAATCCGAGTCAGACCAACAGTGACGAGGACAGCGCTGGAGACGTGTGCGATATCGATGATGACAATGACGGTATCGCGGACAATGATGATAATTGTGCCCTCTTAAGCAATGTACTTCAGGAAGATGTCGATGCCGATGGACATGGCGATGGCTGCGATAACTGTCCCCTTCGGGGTAACCCGAGCCAGGCAGATACCGACCAGGATGGATTGGGGGATGTCTGTGACTTGCTGCTCAATGCGGATGTGATGAACTCCAGTTTCGAGCAAGGGCCGGCCAACGGGTCGTATCTGGATCTCCCCGTGGGGTCCACGGCAATCACGGGTTGGAAGATTATCCAGAATGGTATCGACTACATCGGAACGCTCTGGCAGTGTTCCGATGGGGAACGATGCCTGGATCTGAACTCGCATGGATACTCCGGAGGGATTGCGCAAACCTTTCCGACCGTGGTGAATTGGCCCTATCGCGTCACCTTCGATATGGCCGCCTGCCCAGATTCGGGGGAAGCCACCAAAGACATGCGTGTGAACGTAGCGGGGGTGTCGCAGGATTTTTCATTCGACCGGACGGGGCATACCCGCGATAACCTGGGATGGGTGCAACACTCGGTCGACTTTATTGCGACAGAGTCTGAGACTACGATCGAATTCGTGAGTCTGGAGCCCCAAGGATCCGGGTGCGGGCCGGGACTGGATAACGTCTCCGTTCTTGCTCGATTCGTAGCGGCGGATCTGGATCGCGATCAGGATGTCGATGACACGGATGAAGCCATTCTCTTGGGGTGCGTTACCGGTCCCGGTAATGGCCCTCCCACAGAGGCATGCTACTTAGCTGACCTCGACCTGGATGGGGATGTCGATGATGACGACGCCGCGCTGCTCCTGGCGTGCTACTCCGGCTCGGGGATTCCCGCGGATCTGACCTGCGAGGATGTCGACATCGACAGTGTCAGGGACATCCTTGACAACTGTCCGGAGATAGCCAATCCAGATCAGCGCAACTCCGATCTGGACGCTCGGGGAGACGCTTGCGACAACTGCCCATGGATAGCGAATGACAGCCAGCTGGACATGGACGAGGACGGCATTGGTGATAGATGCGACCCGGTGGCAGGTCGTTGGACGGAACCACAGCTGATCCCGGAAGTGAGCTCGATGCATCTTGATTGGTCCGTGACGGTGACGGCCGACGAGTTGACCATGTTTCTGACCAGCCAGCGCGATGGCTTCGCCGAGCTGGACATCTATGAAGCCACGCGTGAATCAATTGCAGAGCCGTTTTCGACACCCTTCCTTGTTCCCCATATCAACTGGCTGGGTTATGAGAATCATGATCATGGACTGAGCCTCTCCCGCAACGGACTACGAATGTACTTCACCCGCCACCGCAATGTCGCGCCGTCAGACTTCTATCTTGCTGAGCGTGCGACCCCTGAAAGCGAATGGGAAACGCCGGTTCCCATGACGAGCTTGAATACCGACGCCCTGGAATTCGGTCTCGACACGACCGCCGATGAGCTTCACGCCGTCTTCGGTTCATCGCGCAGCGGCCAGAGCCGGTTCTATACGGCATCCCGAAACTCGATCCAGGATCCCTGGGGCAACATTGCCTTGATTGACTCTCTCGAGAGTATCCAAGCACGTCTGTGCTCCCTCACACCGGATGGGCTGACACTCTATATGACGAACGGCATTATCAAATACATCGGAGACGGGGATATCTGGGCAGCACGGCGCCCTTCATTATCGGAGCCATTTGGAGCTCCTCTGAAACTGGAAGTACTGGATATCGGGGATGAGTTGGATGTGGAGATTTCGGACAACGGTCTGCGTCTGTATCAGGTCAGCCAGGTCGGCAGTCCGCACGGACAGATCTTCGTGTCCTACCTGATCCCCGCATTATCAAGTGAGATCGCCGCGGACTTCGACGGCGACGGCGATGTGGATGCTGTGGATCACGCCAGACTTCAGAATTGCATGACCGGACCGGATGCCGCTTATCCCGTCCCCGAATGCGAGATCGCCGATCTGGACGGTGACGGCGATGTGGATGCCGATGACAGCGCACTCTTCTGGCAATGTCACAGTGGAGCCTATGTGGCGGCCGACCCGGCCTGCCAGGATCCGGATGAGGATGGTTATCCTTACACGATTGATACCTGCACAGAGGCCTTCAATCCAGAGCAGTTCGATCGGGATGGCGATGGGTTTGGCGATGCCTGCGACAACTGCCCCCATGTCGCGAACCACTCCCAGACAGATTCCGATTTGGATGGAATCGGCGACTCCTGTGATCTCTGTCCCGGTGCAGCTGACGCGAATCAGCCGGACGCCGATGCAGATGGTCACGGCGACGCATGTGACAACTGCCCCTCTGTATCCAACGTGGACCAGAGTGACATCGATGGGGATGGTATCGGCGACCTGTGCGAACCGGACTGTGATGGGGACGGTGTCATCGATGATATCGAATTGGATCAGTGTGAAGGAGAGCCGGGTTGCAGCGACTGCAATCAGAATGGTGTGCCCGATGAGTGTGAACTGGAGGGAATGTATCAGGCCAGCTCCGGACCTCTGGGCCCCATCGGTACGGGCTCGAATCAGACGTTCCAGTTAACGCATCCTCCGGTCGCATTCAGCGACGTGACCCTTACTTTCAGCGCGGTGGCAGACTTGTCATCGAGTTCCGAATGCATTGTCGTTCGGATCGACGACGTCGAGCTCGGGTGTGTGTTTTCCAACACCGGAGGAGACTGCTCGGACATCCCTGACACGGACCAACTCATCATACCTTCGGAGATCTACAACTCCGCGCGTCAAGAGGGCGATGTCGTGTTCACTCTTCTGGGTACGCTTGAAATGAATCCCTATCTCTGTACCAGTCATGTCGATCTGACCTTGAGCTACTCCACATCGGCAGGAGACTGCAACGGCAATGAAATCCCGGATGGTTGTGAATTGGATTGGGATGGTGATACTGTAATCGATGCGTGTGACAATTGCCTTCTGCTTCCCAATCTCATGCAATCGGATCCGGATGGGGATGGATTGGGCTCGGCATGCGACAATTGTCCGGACACAGTTAATCTCGCACAACTTGATTCCGACGAGGATGGTGTCGGCAATGTATGTGACAACTGCGTTCTCGACGTGAACTCCGATCAGAGCGATGTCGATCTCGATGCCTGGGGGGATGCATGCGACAATTGCGTGTCGACCTGGAATCTGAGTCAGGCCGATGCCGACTTCGACTTACAGGGTGACGCATGCGACAACTGTCCCGCTTCCTGGAATGCAGATCAGGAAGATACTGACCAGGACGGCCACGGTGATGCGTGCGATAATTGCGTAGATGAATTCAATCCTGATCAGATGGATAGCGACTCGAACGGCTACGGGGATGCCTGCGATTCAGACAATGACGGCGACCTGATTCTGGATGAAGATGACAACTGCCCTGTTATCCATAACGTGGGTCAACAGGACGACGATGGAGATCTTGTCGGAAACGCGTGCGACAACTGCCCCCAACATTCCAACATAAATCAGTCGGATGCGGATCACGATGGCATCGGTGATGCATGTGATAACTGTCCGTACACCCCAAATCATGTCCAGGAAGATGGAGATCAGGATGGTATCGGGGATGTCTGCGACGCCTGCGCGGGATCACCAATCGGAGTAGACATCGACGCGGAGGGATGCTCACCGCCTGTTCCCGGCGACTTTGACGGCGACTATGATGTGGATCTCGACGACTACGGCCATATGCAGGTCTGCTTGAGCGGTACGGGGGCGCCTCAAACAGATCCCCAGTGTCACGGAGCGCATTTCGATGGCGATATCGACGTGGATGATGACGATCTGGGTCTTTTCATGAACTGCCTTACTGGGGCGGGCTTGCCCGGTGATCCGAATTGCACTGATTGAGCGGTATCGAGAGTCGCGATGAACATCTCAAACTGAAGGTAGAAGCGGAGCGGTGAAATTACCCTCTACACCACGAGAATGGGGTCCGAGAATTCCTGAGATGGGGATGTCTTGACGCCACTCCGAACATCGGCGTCAGAACCGATGTGCTTCGTCAATCTTGCCCTGAAGGGTCCGGTGTGCCCGATTCGCAGGACGTTGTCCAGGCGACACGAAATATCCGGAAGCCGGCCTTGAACAATCGGTTTTGTTGTCTTACCCTATTGCCAGAAGTTGGAAGCGATTATAATCATGCCTAAGCAGGGAATTCTGCTGTCGGTCTGACGGACAGGGCAACTGCGAGCTGGAGGGAGCAATGACGAAGCAGCGGAATCTCAGCAAGAAACTGGCAATGAGTGGATACTGTCTTGCGGTATTACTCTTGAACCAACACGTCTTCTCTGCCACCCGACTCGTCGGAAGCAGTTTAACGGGTGTCCAGGGAGCCATCCTCTACGATATTGACCCCGTGACCGGCTCAGCCAGCAACCCTCGGGTCACTGGCGTTCCCCTGCTGATCGATGTTGTATTCACGCCCGAGGGGACGCTCTACGGCTTCACCAACAATGCATCGCCCTCCCATCCCAATTCGCTCTTTGTCATTGATGTCGATGACGGAACATCCCAGTGGATCGGGGCGAGTGGCCTCGATGGCGTCGTCGAAGGGGATCTAGCTTACGACAAGGACACTGAACTGATTTTCGGGCTCTATGATCTCGAGGGTCAACAGCGAAAGCTCTTCACGATCAACAAGGACACTGGAGCCGCTACGAGACTCGATGGATTGCTTGCAGGTGATCCCTCTGGATTGGCATTCGACGGGAACGGGACGCTCTATGCGCTCGATACCAACTCTGAACAACTGATGATCATCGATAAGAACAACGGCAGCCTGATTTCCGTCGTTCCGCTGAACAGGGCGCTGGGGAGCACCGCCGGGATGGCATTCGACGCTGAATCCGACACGATGTATGTCGTGGATGGGGAAAGTGGTGGTTCGAACAGGCTATTTACCCTCGATACATCGACAGGTGCCCTCACGGAAATAGGCCCGATCGGAACGCCGGAGGGTCTTGCGGGACTCGCGATCACCCCAGAGCCGGGGACCCTCCTGATGATTGCTGTCGGTGTCCTGATGATGCGCCGTGGCCGTGGCGCACGAACATAACGGTCGCCGTCGGGAGCATGTCGGCAAGGGGAAGGTTCTCGAGTACGTCCGCCACGGGGCAGCCACGATTGCAACAAGACTCGACTTTCGAGGGAGCAACTGTGTTTACCAATTACGTCCGAAAACGTCATCTCCGATCTGTTTCCATTTTGAGACTCGGGGCAGTTTGTCTGCTGCTGCTGATCTCTGCAAGAGTCCACGGACAGGCGATTCGCTACGTGGACGAGAACGCCTCCGGAGGTGGTGATGGACAAAGCTGGAATACTGCACATCGGTACCTCCAGGATGCTCTGGCGGAAGCAGCCCAGCCCGGCAGCGCGATCGACGAAATCCGCGTGGCCGATGGCGTGTACCTTCCCGATGCAGGCGCGTCGCAGTCACCGGGAGATCGGGAAGCCACGTTCCACCTGGTGGATGGCGTCGCTTTGAAAGGCGGTTACGCGGGGCAAGGGGCCCCCGATCCGGACGAACGTGACTTTGAGCAGTATGCCAGCATCCTCTCAGGCGATCTCAGCGGCAACGACACCGCCGCCACGTCGCCCCAGGCGATGCTGGATGATCCGACGCGGGGGGACAACAGCCACCATGTGGTGACGGGGCAGAATCTTTCCGGCACCACCCTTCTGGAGGGATTCACGATCACGGCGGGGCACGTGGATTCGACCGCTGAGAATCCGAATGGGGCAGGCTTGCTGCTGAATTCCTCGAGCCTGACGGTTCGTTCCTGCATGTTCACGAAGAACTGTGGAGGCGGCGACGGGAATATGTACTCTTCCGAAAAATCCAAAGGAGGGGGCATTTACTGTACGGCCTCGTCGAGCCTGGTCATTGAGGATTGTGTATTCAACGTCAACTTTGCAATGTCTAATGGAGGAGGGTTTGCGTGTAGGAGCTCCAGCGACATTGTCCTTGATCAGTGTCATTTCATGAATAACGTCTCGAGCTACGGCGGTGCTATCAGTCTCGGGGACTCACTTGATTGTGAGATCAGGGAGAGTACGCTGCTCGGTAACTCCAGTTGGCGATATACAACAAGTGGGGGACATGGAGGGGCGATGCATAGCTATCGCTCATCCTACTCTCTGGAAGACAGTCTGCTGCAGGCCAACTATGCACGCTGGGATGGGGGAGCTGTATACACCACCCAGGATGTACAGGCCTCTCTCTCGGACTTGCAGTTGGTCTCGAATGTTTCGGAGCGAGGTGGCGCCCTTTACGCCACGAACTCAAACATCTCTGTAGATCGCTCCTCTGTTTTGAATAATTACGGGATAAGTTCAGGCGGAGGTCTCTATCTCGACGGAGGGTCGGATGTATTTCGGCATATCCGGGATTGCCTGATCACCAGGAATCGGACTGTGGCCCGAGGAGCGGGCATCTACGTCTTTGGCTCGAACTACGAAATCGAACAGTGCCGCATCGTCGGAAATGTCTCCAGATCGACCGGAGCCGCAGGTCTTTATCTGCGCAGTGGCGAGGGACTGCTTCGCAATTGTGTCATCGCGGAGAACGAGGTTGAGAAGGACGCGCAGGGGGCGGCCGTTCTCGTCAGCAACGGCGCGGTGGAGGTCGTTCACTGCACCATTGCCTACAACAAAGGACTTCCCGACCATGGTGGCGTATTCAGCGATGACAGCACCATCTCCATGGTGAACAGCATCGTCTACGGGAATACCTCACCGAATATCGATTTCGACAACATCGCGCCTTCGATCAGCTATTCCAATGTCGAGGGCCTGGCGCCTGCCGGGTCGAACATCGATCAGGATCCCATGCTGAGCATGGTCGATCGCGAATCCCTGTTGCCAGGATCGCCCTGCAGGGATGCGGGCACGGCGTCATCCACGCTGCCGTTGCCCCTTGTGGACATCGCGGGCGAGGATCGCGCGCAGGATGGGGATGGAGATCAGAACAGCATCCCCGACATGGGGGCCCGGGAAGCAGGAACCGGCCCGAGGCTGGTGCTTTCCGACTCGGAAATCCGTCTCAACGGAAAGTGGGGGGCGGACGCGGACATGACGCACGTATTGCAGTTCGGGAACGCGGGAAGTGGTGGCTTCGACTGGGAGGCCTCCAGCGATGTGGAGTGGATCAGCCTTTCGGATGGCAGCGGAACAATGGCGGGTCCAGTGGAAGAACTCGAACTGACGATCGATCGAACGGCGCTCCCCAGCGGGCTACATACCGGGGCACTGACCCTCACGACGTCGAACGGCCTGGAGACGTCCGTCACGATTCCCGTGTTTCTCTATCTCGGAACCATCAGGCATGTGCCGGGGGAATATGCCACGATACAGGCTGCGATCAATGCATCACAGGATGGCGACCTCGTTCTCCTTGTGGAGGGAGTCTACCAGGGATCGGGCAACACCGGCTTGAGGTTCTATGGCAAGTCGATCACCCTGAGTGGTGCCGCAGATCGCAGTGCCTGCGTGATCGATGGTGAAGATCAGCGCATTCCCATCCGCCTGAGCGACAATGAAGGCCATGACACGATCATCCGGAATCTCACCCTGCGCGGTGGTGACCTCGGATCGGGGGACGACGTGGGAATCAGTTGCACGAATTCCAGCCCGACGATACGGAATTGCGTCATGATCAACTGCGGGGGCGGCGGCCTGCTGCTCAGCTACTCCGACGCCGTCATCGAGGATTGCCTGATCAGGAATAACCACGTGGATGGCGGTACCGTCGTGAGCACATATTCGAATCCGCGATTCGTGCGTACCCAGATTCAGGACAACCTGAAAGGAGGCGGAATCGAGGCACGCTACTCGGACATCACTCTGATCGATTCACGCATTGCGGGCAACTACGGCAGCGGCATCGAGGCAACCCACGGCAGTCAGATTCAGGCCATCAATACGGTCATCACGTCCAATCTGAATTTGGGTAAAGGGGGCGGGATCCTCATTGAGAATCCCCAGGGAGGGCACTCGTCATTCGTCAACTGCCTGATTGCGGACAATGCGGGCACCCCCGGAGCGGGGGCCCGGGTCTCAGGGGCTGTCGAGTTCATCAACTGCACGTTTGTCGCCAACGCGGGTTATTCCAGTGGGGTGCTGCTGTATCTGATCTCGGCCGACGTCGAGGTGACGAACTCCATCATGCGCTACAACACGGGAGGGCTTTTCTCCTCGAGTATCGCTCATCTGGAAGGGGATTCCACCCTGACGATCTCTTACAGCAATGTGCATGGCGAACAGAGCGCAATTAGTGTGGGCACAGGTGAAACTCTGGTATGGGGAGAAGGCAACATCGATGCCGATCCGCTTTTCGTGAATCCTGACGGTCACGACAATTATCTACTGAGTTGGAATGACAACGACTACCGCCTTCAAGACGGCTCGCCCTGCATGGATGCCGGCAGCAATGCCGGGGTTCCCGCGGATACGCAGGATATCGACAACGATTCAGATACCGCGGAGCCCATCCCCACCGCCTTGAACGGCGAGCAGAGATTCCGCGATCATCCTGGGATTGTGGACACCGGCATGGGGGATGCACCGCTCGTCGACATCGGGGCGTACGAGTTTTATCGCGATTGCAACGACAATGGGATGTGGGATCCGGATGACATTGCCGGCGGAAGTCCCGACCTTAACGGCAACGGCGTTCCGGATGAATGTGATCCCGACTGCAACGGGAACGGTGTGTTCGATGATGTCGACATCACCGAGGGGGACAGCCAGGATGTGAATGAGAACGGGATCCCGGATGAGTGCGAATCGAATGTGCCACGGATCACCAATCTCACAACGGGCGCGACACATGCCATCATTCAGGCGGCGATCGATGCAGCCGACGAGGGTGATGTGCTGGAGGCCGCCCCCGCCGTCTACCGGGGGCCGGGCAATCGCAATATCGCCTTTCGCGGAAAGGCGATCACGCTGCGCAGCACGAATCCTCAGGATCCGAACGTGGTGGCCGCCACCGTCATCGACTGCGAAGGACTGGGGAGAGCCTTCTATTTCCAGGGAAGTGAGTTCAGCGATACGGTCCTGTCGGGATGGACCATCGTCAACGGGGATGCGACCAACTCTCCTTTGAGGTGGGGTGGCGGTATTCTGTGCCAAAGCAGCCCGACCATCAGGTACTGCACAATTTCAAACTGCAGAGGGCTTGGTGCCGGTGGAATCGCTTGTGTTTTTGGCAGCCATCCGTCCATTCATGGATGTACGATCAAGGACAATGAAGGGTACGGCCTCTACTTTCTTAACAACAGTAGCCCGGTGATCTCCCAGACGGAGATCCATGGCAACGTTGATGGCGGAGCGTATCTGTACGAGTCCCAGGCAACGTTTGCAGATTGCGCGATCACCAGGATGACGGGAAACGAAAAAGCGGGAATCGTCTGCATCAAGGGCGGCATCGATGTTGTAGGATGCACAATCAGCGGCCGGATGGGCGTGGGGATTTCCGTTGATGGGAGTACCCTTCACGTGAGGAATTGTGTCATACGTGACAATGTCGATGGGGGGATCGGGGCGCTCAACAGTTCCGTGGATATCGTCGAATCTGTGATCGGTGGAAATAGCGACGAAGGGAGCGGAGGAGGAATCGGCATTAATGGGGGGACGGCCCGCATCTCCCACTCGATGATTATCGGCAATGTGGCAGGTGTCGGAGGCGGCCTTTATGCAGCGCGTCTCGAGCAGGGCTCGTATATCGCCAATTGCCTTGTTGCGGGGAACTCGGCTCCCGAAGCTGGAGGGGGTGGTCTCTACATTCTGGACGGCAGCGTACCGATCCACAACTGTTCGATCGTCATGAACAGCGCCGAGCGCGGTGGTGGAATCTTTTTCGGGAACACGGGAACGAATTCCATCCACAACAGCATCATCTGGGGCAATACCGGAGACGAGGGTAGTCAAATCGCGGTGGGCGGAAGCCTGGACGATGATCCAACCGAGCTGACAGTCACATACTCGAACATCGAGGGCGGCGAGGCGGATGTCTACGCACATTCCAATTATATTCTGAACTGGGGTGCGGGGATGATCGACAGTGCGCCGATCTTCTCGTCTCCTGCGGGCCCCGATGGCAATTTGGGGACTTGGCACGATAACGATTATCGACTGGTGACCGGTTCTCCGGGCGTAGACGCCGGAGACAACAACGTAGCTCCGGATGATGAATTCGACCTGGACGAAGATCAAAACGTTACCGAACGCATTCCGTTCAGCCTGGATGGGCGGCACCGATTCATCGACGATACCGCCACCACAGATACCGGGGTGGGCGATCCTCCAGACTACATCGAGATCGTCGATATGGGGGCATACGAGTATGATCCCCTGGCGGATTACGATGAAGATACCGTCGCCAACGCAGTGGACAATTGCGTGAACGTCTCCAATGCGGATCAGGCTGATCAGGATCAGGACGAAGTCGGGGACCTTTGTGACAACTGCCTGTCGGAAAGCAACTCCGATCAGGTGGACACGGATGGAGACGGTCATGGTGACGCGTGCGACAATTGCGCCTCTCTTGCCAATCCCGATCAGGCGAATGCGGATGGAGATGCGTACGGCGATCTGTGCGACAATTGCCTGAGCGATATGAACGACGACCAGAGCGATGTGGATGTGGATGGGCTCGGTGACGTGTGCGATACCTGTCCCAACGACCCGCTCGATGATCAAGATGGGGACGGAGCCTGCGGAGATGTGGACAACTGCATCAGCATTGCGAACCCAGATCAACTTGATCCAGACGGGGATGGCCTGGGGAATGCATGCGACAACTGCCCACTCGAGGCGAACCCGGATCAGGCCGATGATGATCTGGACGGTCTTGGAGACGCTTGCGACCCGTGCCCGGGAGATCCTCAGAACGATCAGGATGGCGATGGGATATGCGATCTCGCGGACAACTGCCCGGGAGTGCCTCTGGCCGATCAAACCGACTCAGACAATGACGGCATCGGAGATGTCTGCGATAACTGCCCCTCCGTTTCTAACTCAGATCAATGCGATCTCGACGCTGACGGAGCGGGGGACGCCTGCGACGAAATCATAACGGGAACTGCACTGGAATTTGACGGAAACGACCATGCGTCGATCCCCCATCACCCCGCCTACGATCAGGCCTTTGAAAGCTTCACATTGGAATTCTGGTTCGTAATGCCAGAGAACGTCTTCCACTTCCTCTTCGACAAGCGTGAGTTCGTTGACCAGGGAGAGCAGGGGTTCTATCTGAACCTTGATTCTCAAGGGCAGATCACCTTCGGTGTGGAGAACGCTCAGCAGTTGGGTGATGGAACGGAAATCCGGACCGCCCCTGCCTACGATGACGGGCAATGGCATCACGTCAGTGCGGTCCGCGACGGTGGTATGATTCGGCTATACGTGGATGGGGTATTGGAAGTTGAAGATACACTGATGCAGGGTATGGACATCTCCAACGATTCGCCTCTGATCGTTGGCAACCGGCACACCCTGGATTTCAGTAGCGAAGGGGCAATCGATGAATTGCGGTACTGGTCTATCGCGCGTACCGAACAGCAGATTCAAGAGAGCTATTCGCGCCTGCTGAACCCACCCGTCGAAGGACTGGTCGGCTACTGGAGCATAGATGCCGGTTGTACGGATCAGTCAGTGATCGACAAGACCGTCAATGCGAATCATGGATCGCTGGGCAGTGATCCATCAGGTAGCGACGACAATGACCCTGAGCCGTACGTGTCGAATGTGCCACTGCTGCAGACATTTGAGGATGGAGATGAAGATGGAGTTCTTGATGTTCTCGACAACTGTGTGGGACTATCTAATCCAGATCAGATGAATACGGATCAGGACAGGTGGGGCGATGCCTGTGACAACTGTCCTCTTGTCTCCAACGAGAATCAGGCGGATCTTGATGAAGATATGATCGGAGATGTCTGTGATCCAGATGTGGATGGAGATACTGTGCTCAATGTCGATGACAACTGCAAGCGTGTATCCAATCTGGGGCAAGAGGACCAGGACGGAGATCTCGTGGGCGATGCATGTGACGCATGTGCGGGAACGATACCCGGCTCACAAGTGGATGAAGAGGGTTGCCCTCCGCTGGCACCGATGGATTTTGATGGTGATGGCGACATTGACATAAATGACTTTGGATTCATTCAGGCTTGCCTCAGTGGTCAAGGTGTGAACCAGATCGCTTCTGGTTGTGAGGAAGCCCGACTGGACGATGATGAGGATATCGATTTGGTGGATCTGCAGATCTTCCTTCAATGTGTCTCTGGGTCCATTATACCTCCGCGACCCGAATGTCTCGAGACGACACCGTAGGCAGACTCATTCATTCGGATCTCAACGATCTGAACCGGTGGAGCGTGGGAGGCAGACGATGGCGAACATGCTCGCCATGGCGAAACGATCGGTAATCATCGGATGCTGGTGTCCGGGCTGTTCCCGGCGTCGCATCGCGAGGTAGGTAGAGTTGAGTCGTGACACAGTAAGCCGGTACGTCCGCCTGTCCCCTGCTTTGGACAGATCGGGTACCTGGCGCGGAGAAGTTGCATCACTGCGCCGTTAACTGCGCTGCAAGTTCATTGAAGGCGCTTGAGTTTGGCTGCCGCTCGCGCAGAGAGCAGAGAATCGTGTAGAAGGATCCTGTTCTGGGATTGTCGCAGCATCCTACTCAATCGCAATGCTGCGAGGCGATCAACCCAACCCTTTCGGTGCCCATGTAAAAGACACAAGACCTGCTCATCTGACCCTTTGGCTGATCAGAATCACAGGTCTTGTCCACATGAAAGGAAGGAGTTCTAAATAGTGCCTAGTCCGTCAATCATCAGCGGTCCCGTTGTAGTAGGTGGTGGCCAGGGCAACGGCCTGCATGCCGATCTCCGAACCGATAATTCTTCCGCCGAAGTCATCCTGGACGACATGGATTCCGCCCCAAAGGCGTGACTGACCTGCCTGATCGGCGGCGTCGTAATAGGTGGCCCACTGCAGGACGACGGTTTCCGTCGGCCCATCCTCAAAGGAAAGCCAGCCCGGATCGAGCACGTAGCCTCCCATCCCACCCGGGAAATAGGGGCTGCCGGTCAGTTCCGTCAGGACTTCGGCGGCACTACGGCTGAAGGTGCTGTGGCCGGACACAAAGCCGGGGAACGCCGGTGTCACGAACGTTCTTCGCTGGTAGGGGATCCACTCGATGGCCCGGATCCAGCCCACGCCCCCGATCTCATTTTCACGATCACCCGGCTCGCCCCGCCAGGAGAACACCGCGATTTCACCTACGTAGCGGGCCAAGTGATGATGACGTTCGCCCGGCGCGGACGAGGCTTCGGTAATCACCTCGATCAATCCGTCCACAAGCGGCAAACCTTCCGGATGATAGGACGGACCTGAAGGATCCGTACTCTGCCCGCGCGCGCCGAGTGTCCGGATCAAAGTAATCGGCCTGGCCGAAAGATGCGTCCGCTTCAATTCCCACGCGGCGATGGCGGCGTCGTGTACGGCACCGTTCATCGCGAGGTACACATGCACATCCCACGCGAGGTCATTCAGCGGATCGCCGGTCCCGAAGAGCCGCTTCTCAAAACCAGGATAGTCGGACATGTCGTTGGCCACGGTATTCCAGTGGCCCGGCGGAGTCTCAGACGCCGGTCCGTCGGCCCAGAACTCCGAAAGCAACCGCGTGAAGTCGCCCATGTTGACGATCTGGGGCTCGTAGGGTTCACCGGTGGCCGGGTTGACCTCATACCCGGTACCGTCGTTCGTACCGAGTGAGTTGTTCCCATAGGAGGCGGGAGAAACGTCGACCATCGTGCCCGCTTCAATATCCAGCTCGGACGACTTGCGGATCACCTCGACTGTCGCGTCGATCAGTTCCTGATCCAGGGTCGTCGGCGCGTCCAGTTCAAAGTAGGGTTGCCCTTCGCTGACTCGCACGAGGGCGAAGGGAGTCACGTCGCGCCAGTGGGCTCCGACGTAACCGCGCACTCCGGAACCTTCCGGGATGCCATTCTGTGTCACCGCTTCGGCGAGAACGATTTGCTGCCACTTCGTCGGGTCGGTCGTGTTCGATCCCGGCTCATCGACGGTCAGCCGCGGCTCACTCGAGACATACCCTTCGGGATCGGCATAGTTGTTCAATTCGTTCGCGCCGTCATCGACATAGGCATCGATGTATGCCTGGGCCACGCGATTACCGAATGTGGCGGGCGTATCGCCTACCGTAGACGTGATACCGGTATCGTAACCCAGCACACTCATCAAGGAATCAAAGCAGGAGAGGGAGACCGCCCCGCCGACAGCCGGCCCGTAGCGGTACGAGAGCAGGCGATAAGCCGCATACGCGATCGCTTCCTCGCGTGCCGCCTCGACATCCGTCGCAGTCTGTTCTTCGCGGACCAGATATCCAACGGCGGTCTCATCGAAGGCCGCCCAGACGTCCCACATCGCCGCCGAGAGATGAAACAGGTTGCGTGCGTGCACGGTCGGCCGGGGCGTGTCGCGACGAATGGCGTTGAGCAACTGCTCATTCCATCGCCGCGCCATCGAGGCCTCCGGATCCGTATCGATCAGGTCGGCGGGACAGGTGTTGTCGATCGTCTCCGCGGGATCCTGAACCATCACGTATTCTGGGGCGGCCTCGGTGGGATGGCCGTAGAGAAGGACTCCTTCGTCCAACGCATCGAGCACGTTACCGCCCACAGCCCACACACCGCCTTCGTCATCCACCCATACAGCATGCAACGATTGAATCGTCTCTTCGAGGCCGGTGTCCTCGAGGACCAGTCCTTCCTCCGATTCGCGGTAGATTTGCCCCTGGGCGCCGGCGGTCCAGAGCACGTTGTCATCGGAGATCCACACGCCCTGAAGCAACTGGGAACCCGCCACCTCGGACTGGCTCACGGTTCCGTTGATTTCCAGCACGACGCCATCTCCCTCGGAACCGACCGCCACCACGCGATCGCCCCGGCCATGCACCGTGAACAACTGGGATTCACCCGGTGTCGCGATGGTGGTGAAACCGTCCGCCGCATTGCCATGCAGGACGACACCTTCCTCACCGACGACCCAGACGTCCGATGCGGACGTGCCCCATACCTTGAGGAACTGCGGAAGATCGTTGTTTTCATCCTGTGGCAGATCCATCGGCAGTTCCAGGGTGGACCAGGTCACACCGTCGTAGTGCCAGATGAACCCGTTTCGTCCCGTGGTCGAACCTACGGCGTAGACATCCGTCGCGGAGGAGCCCCAGATGCCGTAGATGACGGTCTTGCCCAGACCGGGTGTCGCCATCCGCTGAAACGTTCCGTCGTACAGGACGATGCTCGAGTTCGCCCCGGTAAAGAACGCCACATCATCGATGGCATAGACCCACCAGAAGTTCCCCGTCATCCCCGTGTCCATCTGCAACCAGGACTCGCCGTCCCAATGAAGCACGACCGGCCCATGACCCGCGTCTGCGCCGACGGCGAAGACATCGTTCGAGGACGTACCGTGGATGGCCATCAACGAGGAACCGGGAACATCTGCAACCTTGGACCAGACGTAAGGTTTCGCATCCTCCGGCGGATTGTCATCCGGGGGATTGTCATCGGGAGGGTTCATGTCGAAGAGGAAACAGCCCATCCCTGTAAGCGAGAAGAGAAATCCGAGTAGCATCACGTCACGCAATCGACGTCGCAGGCTTCCTGCCGAAACGATGCGTGAAACTGAATTCAAGCTCAACAGACGTGCCATGTGATCATCCTCATGTCTTGGGATCTTTTCGTGAACATCAAGCAAGGACGATGCCTTGCTTCCCTCTCCCGCCACTCGCACTTTGAGAATGGCTGCTATTCAAAAACAACAAGTCGGTCCGCCTCTTATCTCACATCTCGACGGATGGATTGCGAGCCGATGTAAGCGATCATTCCATCATCCAGAGCCTGCCCGAGATCTCCCCCCACGGCCCAAATGCCTCCCGCCGGGTCGATCCAGACTCCGTGAAAATCCAACGTGGTCTCGAAATCCGTGTCCACGGAGGCCCATCCGCCAACACCGCGACGGAGGATCGAGCCGTCGTTCCCGGCAGCCACAGGATCACCCGCCGAAGGCACGGAGACGCCATTCATCTGCAGGAGACCGGAGTCGGCCGTATTGAAGAACTCCCCCCCTTCGAGTTCTTCAATGACCGCCTCGCCCAGGCCACCGACCGCGATGACCTCCGACGCATTCCCATTCACCGTGAACAAGGTCCGGCTCGTGTCCGTGGGGAGCTGCGACCATGCCGAGCCATCGAAAAAGAGCACGGTGCCCAGCCGGCCGACCACATAGACCTCCGATGCACTACGTCCCCAGACTTTGTACAGGGTGGGCAATCCCGAGGGAGCGACGGAAGAGAGATCCTCAGCAACCCACTCCGCTCCGTCATGTCGCCAGATCACGCCGCCATCGTCAGGACTGTCGAGATCTCCTCCGACGGCAAACAGCGCGTCGGAACTCGCACCCCATATTCCGAACAGCGTCTGGTCACCGGGTGTCTCGAAAGCGGAGAAACCGCCGGTCGCAATGTCGTAACTGAGAATCAGCCCTCCTTCTCCGGCCAGGTAGTAGCGACCGTCGATCGGAGTCACGCTGATCCACCAGAGATCTCCGGTGGCCCCGGAGAGGAGCCGCTCCCAGGCCTCACCGTCGTAACGAAGTATGTAAGGCCCCGATCCATCACCAGGATCGGCGCCCACGGCGTAAACATCGGAGTCCGAAGTTCCCGTCACCGACAGCAGCGCCGCCGTCAGATCGGAGAACACCAGGTCATCCTCGGCAGTCACATCCGGTATGGCCGGCGCGCATTGCTGCCCGAGGGTCACGATGACGCACACCAGTAAACTGATAAGATAGATACGATTGCGTTTCATTCCCGAACTCCGAGTCCAACGCCAGAACGTATTGCGTCGTGATTAACCTCTATGGCTCCCCAGAGACCCTTCGTCACTCCGTGCGATCAGGTCTGCACGGGAGGACCACTGAAGGGATCATCCGAAGATCCCCCGCCACCTGAACCACCGCCTCCATTGCTTTGCAGGAAGTCAAAGGGCAGCAGTGCGGACAGAAAACCGTACGTCGCATCGGTAATGACGCCGGATACGCCCTCCAGCACGGCGTCCTCGACCGTCGTCGAACAATGCGTAAACAACATGCCGCTGCTCAGCAGCGCTGCCCATTTTTTCACTCTGCTATACTTCTTCATTCGATTTGCCACCTGGCATCGCTGCCGGAACACTTGACCATGGGCACCGTTCGGCAACATCCGGACCCAGCCCTTCTTCGTCGTCTCAGAGAGGTACGACGATACCGATTTCAGCCACGAAGCGGCCACGCCATTTCCGGGGAGAATTGATTTCCCGTCATCGTTGACGTGCCGGTGGCCGCGACTCTCGTTCGACCACTTGTTGGATCTCAGCCTGTTTTGCCCGAACAGGAGACAGGAAGAATCGGCAATTCATGTGCCGGGATGGTTCTTCATTCAGCTTCAGAGGCCTCAAAGTCGTAACACACTTAAGATACGGCAGTTAGAAAACACTTCGCGCAGAAGCAGAGAGGCACGCTCAGCCTGAAGGCTTCGGCGTTCGGATAATTAGTTTCCATCACTGCATAATAATTATCCATTTCGGATGGCAAATGAGGGGTGCAACTGTCGCCCGGTTCCGCGTCAAAAGTCCATTTGCGAACCGCAAACGCCGATAATTCTCCGCGGGCGCCGATTTGTCAACTCTGGTATACAACTTTCCAGTTGGGAACGCAGACAGATCCCCTGGTCTGGAATTGATTTCAGAATTTGTTTGTCAGCGAAGGAGGTCGGCCGGCATGAGAAGCGGCTGGAAATGTGCCCCGATGGCGAGGGCCTTGAAAAAGCGAAGAACCTGCAAGCTGGCAGCAAGCGTGTGGCTTGGAGTCGTGGCGCTCCCCGCTGCCCCGCTTCTGGCTTACACGCCCGGTGAAGTTCCCACGACGCAACCGGCTGAACCCAATCTCGAAGGACCGCATTTCTTCAACTTGCGCTATCGAGAGGACTACAGCTACCTGGACGATCATCCGGAGGCCGATGGCACCGATCCCTTCCTGCGGCTGAAGAACATTCGACTGGGAGACGAATGGCGCGTCGATTTCGGAGGAGAGACACGCGCGCGATTCGAGAATCGGACCAACCGCTACTTCGGGCTATCCCCGAGGACGTCGAATACACAGCAGAATTACCGCCACATGCTCCATGCCAACGTCAAGTACAGTGACACCTTCCGGCTCTTTGCACAAGGTATCTTCGCGCATGTGGAAGATCAGGATGGCCCGTTTCAGCCCACGCAGGAAGACCATGGCGACTTTCAGCAACTGTTCGGTGATTTCCGCCTGGTACCCGACACGTTGACGCTGCGCGTAGGACGTCAGGAAATGGAATATGGCAACAGTCGCGTGGTCGGGCCGCTCGACTGGGTCTCGACGCGCCGCAAGTTCGACGCCGCCAAATTACTATTCGAGAGTACATACGTTGATGTTGATGTTTTCTATGCCAAGCCTGTCAGCGTCGATCGCACCCGCCTGAATCACTGGGATCATGAATATGATTTCTACGGGGCGTATGCGACGTACAAGGGCATTCCGGATCATGGCGTCGATGCGTATTTCTTCGCCAAGGATCAGACACGGGACCTCGAAAACCCCAACGGACATCTCGGAGATCAATCCATTTACACCGTGGGCAGCCGATTCTGGGGACAACCCGGAAACTGGGACTACGATGCCGAATTCTCCGGCCAATGGGGAACCTGGGCGGGTGACCGTGTCAACGCGTGGGCATTCGACGTCGATGGCGGTTATTCCTTCGACATCCCGTTGCACCCTCGACTTGGGGCCGGCCTCTCACTCGCCAGCGGGGATGACGATCCCCGGGATCAGCGAGTCGATACCTACGACCAACTCTTTCCCTTCGATGACGTGTGCATCGGGATCCTGGATCTCGTGGGCCGACAGAACCTCAACCGCGCGTACGTTTCCCTCGACTTCTGGCCGGTTGAAGACAAGGTCCTGGCGGCGGTCTATCTTCACGCCTACTGGCTGAATTCGGAGAAGGACTACTATTACGACGTCGGAGGCAGTCCGCTACTGAGAGACCGACACGGACACAGCGGGACGGAACTCGGGCAGGAACTGGATCTCTGGCTGGAATGGTTTATCGATCCCCATTCGTCACTCGTGTTCGCGTACTCGCATTTCTGGAACGGGCCGTATGTGAACCATGTTGTTGATGATGACGATCAGGCCGACCTGATCATGATGCAGTATCGATTCCGGTTTTGACGTTGAGCCTTATCAGACGTCTCTGACGTCCGGGGCGGGTGCAAGGCAATCTGAGTCGCGTTTTCTGAGTCGGTGTTTGGTGATCCACCCAATCGAGTGGTAAAATATTTTCCATCATGACTAGCCCATACCGGCAAACCTTGTTCCTTGGTTCAATTGCAGCCGTTTTCCTGAGTGCATTCTTTGCCTTCTTCTTCTCACCGCTGTCACAGCCATCCTCGGACCATTTCTCCCCTGCTGCTTCGTCGGAAAACCGTCAGGGGCCCGGCCTGATCTATCGAGAAGATGGCATGGGGATTCACTTTCAGCATCTCAAGCAGGATGTCCTTGAGGACATCGCTCAGATCACGGGCTCCGGTGTCTGTGTGGCGGACTTCACCGGGGACGATTTCCCCGATGTGTTACTCCTGGATGGGACGCTCGACGCTGAAGAGGCGATCATCCACTGCGGACTCTTTCTGAACGACGGTTCCGGAACGTTCGAGAGAGCGCCTGACGACGGTCACCTGAAATGCGATGGCCTGAACATGGGTGCGGTCGCCGGCGATTTCGATAACGACCGCGACCTCGACGTGTATATCACCCGCCTCGGATCGGATCGCCTGTATCGCAACGACGGCGCCGGCGCCTTCGAGGACATCACGGCCACTTCGGGCATCGCGAATCCGGACTGGGGGACAGGAGCCGCCTGGGCGGATTACGATCGAGACGGTCACCTTGATCTCTTCGTCGCCAACTACGTCGACTTCCATCCGCGGTACATCCCGGATTCCCACGTCACATCGTCGGATCGGCTCGAACCGGCGGCCTTTAATCCGTATGTCTTCCCGAGTGCGGCCGATCGGCTGTTTCATAACAACGGTGACGGCACATTCACCGAAGTGACCCGGGTATCCGGAATCTCCGACACCGAGGGCAAGGGGCTCGGCGTGGTTTTCCTAGATTTGAATGGAGACGCCTGGCCGGACCTGTACACCGTCAACGACGTATCATCGAATCAGTTGTTCCTCAACCAGCAGGATGGAACCTTTGTCGAAGCGGCATCCAGCGCCGGCGTAGCGGATCCGCGTGGCGGCATGGGGGCCAGCATCGGTGACCTCGACGGGGATGGCCGATGGGAAATCTTCTCCACGCACTGGCAGGATGAACTCAACGTTCTCTACCATTTCGTGCGGACGATGGATACGCCTCAACAATCAACATCCCCCATTCCCCTGTACCAGGATGTCACCGTCGAGCGCGGTCTGGCCCGCCAGGGTTACGGCTACGGATTCACCGGCTGGGGAACCGTTTTCTTCGATGCCGATCATGACGGGGATCTCGATCTGTACTGGACGAACGGCTACACCAGTCCGGGCGAAGCCGATCCTGGAAGTTGTGTTCGCCAACCGGATCGATTCATGCTCTTCGAGAAGGGACGATACGTCTCGGGCTCGCATCGACTCGCCAATGTCCCCGCCGGGGCGGGAAGGGGACTGGTGGCGGCCGATCTCGATCGGGATGGCGATCTCGACTTGATTCGGACCAACAACAACGGCCCCGTCGTGGTCATCGAGAATCAGATGGCGCGCGGGCACTGGTTCGTCGTCAGGCCGGTGGATGGCGTCGTCCCCGGCTGTCGCGTGCGTATCACGACGGAAGCCGGGCCGCAGTACCGTGTCATCCTGGCGGGCGACAGTTTCATGAGCTGCAGTCCCCCCGAAGCCCATTTCGGTGTGGGTGCTCATGGCCGTATCGATGAAGTGGAGGTCATCTGGCCGGACGGCACGCGCCGCACTTGGCAGGATGTGCCTGCCAATCAGCGCCTCATGGCAAGCAAAGGGGACGCCACATGAGCCACGTGTCGTCCCATGCCAGCATCCGCACCCGGTTGATCATCACCTTCATGGCGATCGCGACCATCCCGCTGGTGGCTGTATCCATCTTCACCTCGCTGACCCAGCTCTCATCGCTGGAAAACATGACCCGGAAAACGGCTTCCCGCGAAGCCCTGCTTCGCGCCCACAGGATCCAGACTTTTCTCGACACGGCGGCGAGCGACCTCCTGTTCCTGAGCCAGATGCCCAGCCTTCTGTCGTACACGGGATCGAATCCGTCAGCCGCCGATCCGGACAACTCGTTCATTCGCGAGAAGGTGACCAAGCAGATTCAGACCCTGGTCGCTCGGCGCGAGGGCTACCTGGCGGGCTGTTACGCGGACGAAGGTTTTCGCGATGTCATCTGCGCGACGGCACAGGGCAGTGCATCTTCCATGGTACCTTCGGCCGAGACGCGGCAGGATGGCATAGACGTCATCGAATCCGGCTCGAAAGACCTGCTGGCGGGCCAGATTCGCGTGATCGCGGATGCGTCGTCGGAAGAGGGGCGTGTATTCTTCGTGACGCGCATCCTTCCACGCGGACTCTCCACGCGCGGCACCCTGTTCATCGAAGCCTCCGTGAAGCAGCTTCTTCAGGGCGATGTGGAGGACCCACATCAAGCCGCGGTCATTCTTCTCAACGAACACGATCAACCGATACTCGGCGATTTCAGGGATGAGGTCCGCGCGCACCTGGCGCAGATCAAGACCACACCCTACGAATCCGTGATCCTTCCCCGGGGCGATCTTCTCACGCTGGTGCCGACGCGCCCCCCCCAGGTGGGGGATGAGACCGCGTGGTCGTTCATCACCATCCAGCCGGAGCATGAAGCGTTCAGGGAGATGCGACGCTATCGGTGGATCTTCACCGGCGTTCTGGGCCTGACACTCGTCATGGCAACGATCATGAGTATCCTCATCGCCCGTCAGTTTACCCGCCCCCTGACACAGCTCTACGATGCCGCCCGCGAGATCGGTCGAGGTAACATGGATGTCGAACTGAGGAACTGGACCGGAGACGAAATCGGAGGGCTGGCGGAAGAACTGAAGGTGATGGTTTCCCGGCTACGGGAGAAGCACGAAGCCATGCAGGACGAGCTCGATGAGAAGGAAAAGGAGCTACTACGCAGCGAACGACTCTCGACGATCGGAACTATGTCGGCCGCCATCGCCCATGAGGTCCACAATCCCCTGGGCATCATCCTGATGTACAGTCAGATGCTCTCGGAACGGATCCCTCCGGACGATCCCAACGCCGAAAAGCTGAAGGCGATTTCCCGTGAAGGGGCACGTATCGCACTCCTGGTTCGCGGCCTGCTTCAGTTTGCACGACACTCGGAACCGGTCATTCAAACCGTTGCCATACCCCCGCTGGTCAACGAAGCGATCGCCGCCACGCGCGGCTTGGATGAGCGTCACGCCGACATACCTGTTCATCTCTCCATTGCTCCTGAATGCGATGCATTTGATGTCGACCCGGATCAGTTCCAGCAGGTCCTGCGGAATCTCCTGATCAATGCTTGCCACGCCGCCGGCGACGGTGGAGAGGTCCGTGTCCGCGTCGCCCCGAAAGGGACGAACCAGACCCTTATCCAGGTGATCGATACCGGACCGGGGATCGCCCCCGACATCGTCCCTCGCCTGTTCGAGCCCTTCTTCACGACCAAGGAGTTCGGCACGGGCACCGGATTGGGACTGGCCATCGCCAAGGAGATTATCGAGAACCACGGGGGAACCATCAGAGTCACCAGCCGAATCGGTGAGGGGGCCACGTTCGAGATCTGCGTTCCGAATCGACAGGGTCAGGCCACTTCGTCCGAGCCCCTGCAATACTGGGAACATGAGGGGTACGTGATATGAGTCATGCGGCGAAGCCTACAGCCAATATCCTGATCGTGGATGACGAATTGGCCATGCGAGAAGGCTTGCGGGAACTCATGGCATCCGAAGGCTACGACTCGACCGCCGTGGATTCGGTCGCCGCCGCCCGGAAGAGCATGCAGGAGGCGGAGTACGATCTCGTCTTCAGCGACCTGGTGCTCGATGGTGAAGATGGACTCTCCCTGCTCGCGTGGATAAAACAGAGTGAACAGTTCTCGAGTACTCCCGTCATCATGATCACCGGGTACTCGACGGTGCCCAATGCGGTCGAGGCGATGCGTCTCGGCGCGTTTCATTACGTGTCCAAGCCCTTCCAGCTGGATGAAGTGCGCATGCTGGTCCGCCGTGCCCTGGAAAGCCGGACATTGCACCGGCGGAACCGGGGCCTGCGTCGTGAACTTGAACGCTACCAGATCGATCGCGAGATCGTGGGATCCTCCGCGGACCTGAAAACGGTTCTGGATCTGGCGGACCGAATCGCCCCGACGGAATCCCCTGTGCTCATCTACGGAGAGACGGGCACGGGCAAGGAGCTTCTCGCCCACCGCATTCACGACCACAGTCGACGCTCCGAATCAGCCTTCATCACCGTCAACTCCGCCTCCTTGCCCGAGGCGCTGCTCGAAAGTGAATTGTTCGGCCACACGAAAGGTGCATTCACCGGTGCCCACGCCGATCGGGAGGGTCTCTTCCAGGCTGCTGACGGCGGAAGCCTGTTTCTCGACGAGATCGCGGATATCAATCCCTCGGCGCAGGCGCGGCTCCTGCGCGTGATGCAATCCGGCGAAGTCCGCCGGATCGGCGAGAACACCAGTCGACGCGTCAACGTGCGATTAATCGCCGCCACCCACAGCGATCTGCAGCAGGCCGTTCTCGACGGCAAGTTCCGGGAAGACCTCTACTACCGTGTCAACGTGGTCGCCTTGACATTGCCCCCCTTGCGTGACCGAAAGGAAGATATCCCCCAATTGGCGGAACACTTTGCTCAGCAGGCGGCCGTCGCCGATCACGTGGACTTCCTGGGTTTCGACGCCGAGGTCTTCAGCCTGCTCAATCGCTACTCCTGGCCGGGCAATATCCGGGAACTCAAGAACGTGATCCGCCGGGCGGTGATTCTCAGCAACGGCACGCCCATCACGCGGCAGGTTCTTCCTGCGAATGTGTTGCGCGAAGAGCCTTCCGACTTCGATACGTCCGCGACGTGGCCCCACGCCAGCCTCGAGGACATGGAGAGTCAACACATCGTCCAGGTGCTTCGTGCCACGGGAGGCAACAAGAGTCGTGCAGCTGAGGTGCTGGGCATTACCCGGCCGACCCTTCGGGCGAAAATGGCGAAGTACGGCATTCAGATCGACACACGAAACACCGGATCGACACACGGAACGTCCTGACAATGAAACGATACCGGCAGTTGCAGCATGGCGGAGCGTACCGCCGGCGACGACACACTTTGGAAAGGCCCACCACCATGAACTCATTCTTCTCTTTGATGCGCGGACACCGTCTGCCTGGAATAGCCCTGGGGATTACCTGCCTCATGATTGTGGGGCAGGGTTGCCCTCCGACGAGCGCTCCCGATGACGGTAACGGAGATGATCCGATGAACGATTCGGACATGATGCCGGATGACGATATGACTTCGGACGATGACATGACTCCGGATGATGATATGGACCCCGATGACATGATGCCGAAACCCTCGCTCCTGTTGGGACTCAACGTGGAGGAGGCCTTCACGGAATTCGCGACCGGCGACAGTCTGGAAGTCCATAGTGGCAGCCAGGGCGGTATTCATGTCTTCGTCTCGTTTCGTGTGGATGGTGTCGACAATGCGGAATCCCTGCTGATCCGGCAGCATCTGACATCCGTCGAGACAGGCGAGCTGGTGGCTCCCGAACTGGAAATCCCCCGTTCAACTTTCGCACAAACCGATAGTGGCATCGAAGTGCTCGACTATTTCGTCGTTCTGGAAGGGTCGCTCTCCGACGTGGTCGATGAACTCGTCGATGTTGAACTGACGGTGCGCGACCCGAATGGCAGTTTCGAGGTCACGGCCGTATCCACAGTGACGCTCGTGCCTGCCTCTTAAGATCTTGATCCTTGAAGCCGCTTCGTCCCCGCCATCCAGCAGGGGGCGGACAACGTCGAAGGCATCGGCGCGGCAACGGCCGCGGGGACCGGCTGCGGATCGTGTCGCTCCCAGCTACGCCGGATGATCACCGTCAATAGCAAGCCTAGAGGAATGTCACGAAGATATAAATCGTGCGATCATTCATCCGCCGGGCGGGAGTAAGTGACACTGAAACCAGCACTTGGGGACGTCGATAAAACGCTTCGTCGGGCGCCAAGATAAGTCTCCTGAGGTTTGTGCGTTTGACCGGCGGGGTCTGGTTCAGATCCTGAGAGCATCGGGGCCCCCTGGATCGATTCGTGTCTGTGAAACAGTTCGGAGAGAATCCTCTCACGCCTTTTCCAGCTTGAAGCTGACGTGATACCGGTAGAAGTCGATGTTCCCCGCCACCGCCAGGGCGCGCCGGATCCGGAGGTCGTCGTCCATGGCGATGATGATGCCGCGCACGGTCTGGCCCGGCTCGGCGAGCTCCTCCTGGACGTAGCCCATGTAGCGCTGGATCTGGCCGACCACGGCGTCGCTGGCCTTGCCCTTCTTCAACTCGATCACCAGCAACTCGGTGCGGTCGTTGCGGACGGCCAGGAGATCGATGGGGCCGGTGTCGCTAGGGTACTGCTGGCCGACGGGCTCGCCCTCCTCTTCATAGATGGTGTAGTCGCGGGCCAGGTCGAGCGACGCCCAGTTCTTGACCAGGAAGTCCTCGAGATGTTTTTCCAGGGCGAAACCGAGGGGATCCTCGACGCCTTCGGGGGCGGGGATGGCGGACCTGGCGTCACCTCCGAGCAGGTGCTCGATCTCGTCGGCAAACTTGGTCAGGCGGCGGACGGACCCGGGCGTGCCCGCCGACTTGGCCAGGTCTTCACTCATGTCGTCGCGGGCGATGCGCCGGGGGTACCAGTTCACGCGGCGGCGGTGCGGCAGCGGGCCCCCGGGAACGTACGCGTAGTCGGAGATGACCTCGCCGACAAAATAGGCCCCTTCGCCGTCGGGGCTGAGGATGAGATCGCCCTGGTGGATGCCCTTGCAGATGTTGAAGAGCATGCCGCAGGCGAGCCCGGCGGCCACGCGCGTCTTGTCCGGGTGCTTTTCCAGGAAGACGGGGATGAACCGCCGGTTGAACGCGCGGAAGTCGTCGGGCAACTGCCCGGTCAGGTCGAGGTCCATGTTCCAGTCGCCGCCAATGAACCCTTCGCGATGGCAGAGGTCGGCGAATATGCTCTTGGGTCCCAGCATGATCCGGTAGATGTCCCGCGGCGGAGTCATAGCATCACTCGCTTTGGAGTATCCTCGCAGTTGGCACGGAACGCAGAGCAGCCTGGACCGACTCAGGGAATGGCGTCTGGCTTGCTTCTGAGAGCTACTGCAGGCCACTCCGTATACGGCGAATGCTACTCAATCTACGAAATCCTCTCCAGTGCCGAATCCGTCTTCCAGAATCGCTGAGAATTCTGAGACGGCACAGAGGAGACTTGCACGATCCTGCTACGAGTCAGTGATACCATCCTCCGCCATCAGCCGCCGGACGATCGCTGCCTTCTCCTCGTCACTCAGGGGCAGCCGCTGGACGGCCAGGATCGCCTCCGCCAGAGTCGATTCAGCCCCAACTGCGCCGGATTCTGCGCCGCTTTTTCCAGAACGTGCGTTTTCCTTAGGTTTTTTGGGATTGTGCGAGTCCTGTATCGCCCATTGAGAAGTACTTTCACGAACAGCGACTTGCGTCATCACCGGCGTAAGTCGTTTTGCTTTTGCAGTTCGTACGTACCCTCCAGACGGCGCAGCAATGGCAGACATGTCAGGGACACCAGACTTGTCAGCACGAAGGCGCCGGGATAGCCGAGTTGCGGCAGGACGGTGAGCCGGCCGACGGCGTACGCCGACATGGCCTCGCACAGGTTGGTCGTCCCCATGTAGGCACTGAACTGCGTCGCGCCGAGGCGGGGGTCGGTCAGGTCCATGAACAGGGCGTAGCTCGCGGCGGTGAAAATGCCGATCTCCAGGTAGAGCAGCGTCAACAGCGCGAAGCGCACGCCCGGCAGCAGCGTGGAGAACAGCAGGTCACTGCCGGCGATCAGCAGCACCGTCATCACGCAGGCGATCACAGCGATGCCCACCGTCCGGGCCCGTCCGATACGGTCGGACAATCGTCCACCGATGAACGCGCCGCACATCGCGGCACCCACGGCAGGAGCAAGATAAAACCCGCCGATCTGCGTTTCCGACACGCCCCGACTGCGCAGGAAGGGGCCGAGCATCACGGCGACGCCTTCGAAGCAAGTCCCGGCCAGCAGTGCCAGCGCAAGTCCGAGCCAGGTCACCTTACGCCACAGCATCGACGCCAGCGTCGATCTGAACTGCCGGGCACTCTCGCGCCAACTCCGGTCAGCCGATTCCTGTGTTTCGTTGATGCGCGATCCCAGCAGCAACGCCGATGAGATCCAGATCGTGCCGGCCAGCGCGATGACGATCGCGGCGTCTCCGACATGCTGAGCGAGGATCAGTGTGCCTCCGGCGAAGGCGGCCCGCGTACTGAGCATGCCCACCTGCATCCAGGCGTTGATCGAACCGCGCTCAGATGCGGGCGTGGCGGCGATGGCCAGGCTGTCGATCGCGACATCCTGAGTGGCGGCGGCGAAGGCGTGGACCAGCACGACGATGACTACCAGATGAAAGTCGTCCTTCAGATCGAGATGGATCAACGGGAGCAGGGCAAGGCCCATCAGGAGTTGAGCGCTCAGGATCCATGCCCGTCGTCCCCAGCGCGATCCGCGAAGGACGTCGATCAAAGGCGCCCACAGCACCTTGAGTGCCCAGGGCAGTGCAAGCAATGCGGCCAGTTGACCGATATCGTCCTCAGCGACGCCGGCGGATTTCAGCCGGGTCGGCAACGCCCACCACAGATAGCCGATCGGCGCCCCTTCACTCGCATACAGCGCGGCGAACAGAACCTTCCGACGAGCCGGAGTTTCAAGAAAGTTCAACGTCTTGTCTCGCACCGGGAGGCCATCTCAACTTGTCCGATCGCGCTCCAGGTGAACCAGGTGATAGCACGTGAACGCAGGACGCGCCCGCTTGCAGAGTACCATGGATAAGCAGCCGTCCTTCAACGCGAAAGGGGCCGCTGGCTCAATTGCCATTACACCGACCCTGACCCTGTTCCAGTCCTTTGCTGCAGGTACTCACGAGTCCGCGGAGGGTGATCGCTTGACGAGCTCCTCCAGCAATTCAATCGCCTCGGCATGAAACCGCCCGTACTCGCTGTCTTTTTCCATTCTCGTGAAGGCAAACACGAGGTGCTTGTCCGGCACAACCAGCAGATAGGTCCCGCATCCTCCACCGTGTCCGTAGCGCCCCGGACCCATCGGTGCGAAGCCGACACCCCACTCGACCTGGGCATCAATCTTGGGGTAATGATCTTTCAGCGGAACGGGCACGATCGCGGCGTGCGTTTCCTCAGAGAAGAACTCCAGGTCGCCGTACCTGCCCCGGTTGGCCATCAGCACGCCCAGCTTGGCCAGCCCTTCGGCGGAAAAGCCCGTTCCGCCGGGATAGACGTCCTTGATGTCGAGGGGGTCCAGCAACTGCGCTTCGATCGCCTCCCAATAGTTTTTCGCCGTGAGGAGCTCGAGGGACCGAACCGCCAGAATGATGCCCACGACGCCGTAACGAAAGCGATCACCGGGAGCCCATTCACGGGGGCAATGGGCAATCAGCGCCTCGTGCCAGGTGTGAAAGTAAAAGAGCCTCGAGAACGCCAAGTCCCAGGGAAAGTGGATTCCGGTCACATGCACATGGCCCGCGCGGAACGTGAGCCCCTGATCGCGCGGCGTATCGAATTCCGGAAGAAAATCACCCACCGGCTGTTCGAAATCGACAATGTCCCGATCCACGTACATCGCGAGTTGAATCCCCATGATCGGTTTCATGGCCGAATGCAGCAGCATCGGCGTGTGCGCGGTGACGGGCTTGCCGTCCATCCGGCCATAGCCTCGAGAAACCAGAACATTGCCGTGCCGCGCGGCAACCACACTCATGGGTTGCTTGGAGGAACGATGCCAGCGCTTAAACAGCGCTTCCATCTGTGACCCGAATTCGCGGTCGGCGTCCGTCCATGCGTCGGGGTTCCTGGCCAGTACCGGCGCCGGCTTCCCATCCCAGGACCTCGGTTTGACGATCACCGGCGGTGACGTCAGGTTGCGAAGCTTACGCTTGAGGCGCACATGCACAGTGGCGTTGTCCATATGCCACTGACCGGGGCGTTTGGGTTTGTACGGAGGCGAAGAATCCAGTTTGCCAAGAAGCGTAATGACCTCCTCTTCATTTTCTCTCCATCCCTTCACGATCTCCTCGATAGTTTTTTTCGTGCCCGGGTACAGCTTGACGGCGAGCGACTCGAGATCGATGTTCGTCTCCAGGCAGCAGCAGGTCATCGCCCGGCGCAACGGAGGTCCATCCGGAGCAGGCGCTTCGCCATACACATAGTATCGCCCGGCCTTCTCGGCCGTCTTCACCTCATTGAAGTCATGGTCAAACCATCGCGTGGGGATGGTCGTCTCGTCGAGGAGCGCTTCAGCCACCTCGGGCTCGTCCCACACAAGGTTCGGAAGTGTCTGACCCTGGGTCAGGAGGAATCCGCCCTCGGGCTTGAAGTGCATTTCACCAAAATGATCCTTGATGTAGGCGACGCGCGAAGACGTTTCTGTCGGTTCTGTGTCTCCCGTCGATGCGCTCCACAACAGAGATGTCGCGAGTGTGATCAGTACGGCTTGCATGTCTACCCTTTCTTCATCGCGATGAGATGATCTCGATCGGGTTCCGATCTTGCAGTGTGACGGTCGACAGCAGGTGATCGTATTTCATGGCGGGGCCGGCAACAAGCGAGTCGGGAGTCCTCGGTGAGTTTCCGATCAGGTGAACACGGGATCAGGACATCCGCTTGATCGCCCGCCATTCCCCCATAGACTGGGGTCACTTGTCGTTGCGTATCCATCAGGAACGCTGCGCTTCCCGATGAATGCGGGCGTCTCGCGACGATTCGCCCATCAGTAGAACGCGTTTCATCCCACGAAGGGTTACCGCCATGTTCAACCATCGATCTTCTTTCCTATGCATCTGTCTCGTGCTGCCGACGGGTCGGTCTCCATAGGCGGTTGCATGTCCCACGTACCGATTCCATTCCAAGGACGACTGCTGGTGACGACAGAGATCGCTGGCGTGAAGCGGATCTTGTACTGCCTCCCGAGGCGACGGCCGGAAAGGCCTCGTTGCGTCTGCGCATCGAACGCGTTGAAGGTGACTTTTGCACATTTCTGTGGCAGGTGTGGTCATTCGGACGTCGCTGAGGTCGACCTTCGAATCGCCATGCTGAACTCGCCCTCGACATCACTTTCCGCCAGTCTCCAGGGCAGGCAGTTCAGCGGGTGGAAGTGAACGACTGCGTGCGCTTCTCCGCCAGGGACGCCACGATCTTGCGCGTGCCCTTGAACGGCTGACGCGCGTGCATGACAACCGTGTTGTCCAGCAACGCCACATCCCCAGGTTGCCATGGCACGTTGAACGTGAGTTCTTCGGCGATCTCCACGGAGTGCATGACCGCGTCACGATCAAGTTCCGAGCCGTCCCCGTGGCGGATCGCCTTCGAAGGATCGTTGCGTTCGTCCTTCCAGCCGCAGTAGGCCGCGATCAACTGGTTGAAGAAGGTCTTGCGGCCGGGGGAAATCTCCCGAACGGCGGGAAGAATCGGCGTCGTCGCTTTCAGGCAGTCTTCGTCCGTCCACTCCCAGGAGTAGTTCAGTTCGCGCAAACGGTCTTCCGCCTCCTGGCGCGTCTCCGCACGCAGTGTGCTTTGCCAACTCCGCCCCATGCCGGACTTCGGATCGTCCACGCCGGGCATGACGTTCGTGTAGGTCAGGCCCTTCGTCTCGCAGGCGTCGATAAATGCCGGGCAACGCTGCTTCAATCGTTCGTAGACAATGTCTGATCGGCAGAGCGGTGTCGCGCCTCCCTCCCCGGCGGCGATTTCACAGTAAAAGAGAATGCGGGCCGGGAACATGGGGGTCTGCGCCATCTCGTGATGAAAGTGGATACGCACTTCTGGCGGTGCTTCATTCGCGGAGAACACACGCTCCGTGCGATTCACGCGGACGGCATTCGACAGCGACTCGCGGTAGGGGAAGTTCGCCACCCCCAGCGCCTGAATGAATGCATCGAACGCTTCGACCGATGCCATGGGGAAATTGCGAAACAGGATTGCCCCGTGCTTCGTCGAGAGCTCCAGCAGGTCGTCGCGGTAATGTTTCACCCAGGCGAGCGCATCGTCAACGCGGTCATCGAGGAAAGCGCCGCTGAGGACAAGCGGAAAGGTGCTGCCGCCATGGTTCTGCTGGTGGTCCACCGCCACGGCGACACTTTCGACGGTGTAGGTCATCGGTCCGGAGGGGCTGGTCATGGTAAGCTTCCCTAATGACTTGAAGGATCATTCGTAGATGGGACAGAAGGTATGGAATGCCGCTTCGCAGAAGACGCCGGGATCGTTGAATCGACGATGCCGGTCCAGCCCGCTGATCGCGGCCATCTCCTCAGCGCTCAACTCGAATGCAAACAGGTCGATGTTTTCACGCAGTCGCTGAGGACGGGTCGTCTTGGGAATGATGGCAGTTCCGCGCTGCAGTCCCCAACGGAGCACGATCTGGGCGGGGGTCTTGCCGTGCCGCGCAGCCGTCTCCTTCACCACGGGCTGCTCGAGGACGGACTCCGCCGCTTCCGCCATGTTCAACGCGAAGTAGGACTGTGCACCCAGCGGCGAGAACGCGGTGACGGTGATTTTCGACTCATCGCAGAAGCGAAGCAGCTTCTCCTGCGTCAGCATCGGATGCAACTCGACCTGTAGCACGGCGGGGGGGATGTCCGCCACGGCGAGCAGGTCGCGCAACAGCGCGCAATTGAAATTACACACGCCGAGTTGCCGTACGAGACCCTGCCGGCGGAGTTCTTCCATGGCCTGCCATGTCTCGTGGATCGGCACAGGATCGAGTTCCATCTTCGGGGATGCCGCCTCCGGATCGTAGAACCACTCGGGCGGGTAACGAGTCTCGAAGGGCACGTAGCGCAGCGAGATCGGAAAGTGAATCATGTAGAGATCAAGATAATCGAGCTTCAAATCCTGAAGCGACCGTTCGAGGGCCGGCCGGACATGCTCCGGCCGATGGTACGTGTTCCAGAGTTTCGACGTGACCCAGAGATCATCGCGCGCGACCTGCCCCGACGCCACGACGCGCTGCAGCCCTTCGCCGACCTCTTCCTCGTTGCCGTAGTCGCAGGCACAATCGAAGTGCCGGTAGCCGGCCTCGACCGCCTGCGTCACCATGTCCGCCGCTTCCGACCGATCGATCTTCCAGAAGCCCAGGCCGACCGCCGGCAGCTCCGTCCCATCCGCCAGTACGATGGATCGCTCACTCATCAGCACACCTCACTCAACTTCACAGGCTGCCCGAGACCCACGGATCGCGCCGCCGCATGACACATCGCCACGGACCATCGACCATCCTCGCCCGTGGCCGCCAGCGGTTCCCCGTGGCGAACCGCCCGCACCAGCATCTCCATCTGGTCCTCCAATTCGAACACTTCGCCCGTGATCTTGTCGATACGGATCTCCTCCACATTTTCCCCGTCGAACGCCTTCAGGAAGAACGTGGGATGCAACGTACGATCCATGGCACCGCTCCAGCCGGCCCACAAGGCCCCTTGCGTCCCCGTGATCTTCACCATCTGGTGATGCTCGAATGCACTCAACGTCTGCGTGACAACCGCATAGCCACCACCTGAGAAGTTGACGATCGCGCTGAAGTTGTCCTGAAGCTCCGGATGATCCGGCTGGCGCGAATTGGCAGTGGCGAAGACCGAGGTCGGCTCGCCCGTTCCACCGAGATACCATCGCGCCAGGTCGAAGAAGTGAATCGGCTCCTCCAGGATCCAGTTCCCGACGCGCTCGATATCGAACCGCCATCCTTCAGCACCGGGCCGATACGGCCGACGCGAAAGCTCCACCAGCACGTACTGCGGGACGCCGATGAAGCCGTCGTCGATCATCGTCTTCACCTTGCACCACAGCGACGAGAGCCGCAGCTCGTGCCCGACCGCCAGCAGAGTTTCATGGGCCCTGGCGGTTCGGATCAGTTCGTCACAATGTGCGAGCGTCAGGCACATCGGTTTTTCCATCAGCAGGTGTTTGCCCGATGTCAACGCTGCCAGTCCGACCTCGTGATGCAGGTGGCTGGGCAGCACAACGTCGATCACGTCGATGTCATCGCGCTGCACTAACTCACGGTAATCGGCATGCACCGAGGCATCCGGATAGGTGTCCTTCGCCTTGGCGCGGGTGGCTTCCGACTTGGCGGCGATGGCGACCAGCGCCGCGCCTTGCGTCTTGGAGATCGAGGCGGCGTGCAACTGGCCCCACGCACCGAAACCGATCAAGCCGAATCGTACCTTCTCATCTGCCATCATGACTCTTTCGCATTGAAGGCCCAGGGGTCGCGGGAAGGTCGGGAAACGGACTTGCAGACAAGGGCGCCTTCGCGACACCTTGATTGCGGATCCGCCATCCACCCGCTACCATTGTGGCTCACCGCTTCGGGCCGTGCAAGAAACGCCTCTACACATCAAGCAGTCGGGCGAGAAGTCCATGCAACAGAAGGAACCGTGGTATCGCGGGATCGAGAGATACCAGTGGATCGCGCTGGCCATTGCCGCCGCGGGCTGGATCTTCGACGTCTACGAAGGGCAGATCTTCAACATCACCCGCAACGAGATGCTGTCCGACATTCTCGGGACGGAACCGGACGCCGCCGGGGTCAAGCAGTACGGTGACATGTTCCTCGGCATCTTTCTGCTCGGCGGCACGTTCGGTGGATTGGCCGCCGGTTCCCTGGCGGATCGCTACGGCCGGCGCCCGATCATGATCGTCACCATCCTGATGTACTCGGTATTCTCAGGGTTGACCTACTTCGCCACCGAACTCTGGCACGTGGCGGCGCTGCGCTTTCTCGTGGCGATCGGCGTGGGCGGCGAATGGGCGGTCGCGGCAAGCCTGGTGGCCGAGGTCTTTCCATCCCGCGCGCGGGCCTATGCGTCGGGCATCTTCCATGCCTCGAGTCTCCTCGGCACGTGGTCGGCGGCGCTGGCGGGCATGGCCGTCGGCGCGCAGTGGCGCTATGCCTACCTGATCGGCATTCTGCCCGCCTTGCTCATTCTGTGGATCCGCGCCAGCCTGAAAGAGCCGGAGAAATGGCAGAAGCAGAAAACCGGCGCGTCCGGGGATCGGCGGGGCAGTTTCAGAGATCTCTTCTCCCATCCCACGTGGAGACGGCATGCCTTGATCGGCATGGGGCTGGCCGCCGTCGGTCTCGGCACGTTCTGGGCCGTGACTGTCGCCGGCCAGGATCTCGCCCGCGAACTGCTGATACGCACGGACCCGACGCTCGATGAACAAGTGGTGGCGAACCGTGCCAAGTTCGCTTACGGCGTCGTGCAGGTCACCGGCAGCGGCATCGGCCTGCTGGCGTTCGGCCCGCTCTGCGAGCGCTTCGGTCGGCGACGCGCTTTCATGGGCATGCAGATTCTGGCGTTTCTCTTTGTACCGGTCGCCTGTTTCGTGCCACAGTCCTACGGCCAGTTGCTCGCGTTGCTCCCCGTGTTCGGCTTCGTGACCCTGGCCATGCACGCCGGCTACGCGATCTACTTTCCCGAACTGTTTCCGACACACCTGCGTGCCACCGGGACGAGCTTCTGCTTCAACGGAGGGCGCGTGGTGGCGGTGCCGGTTCTGTTTTTCTCCGGATGGCTCAAGGCGCGCGAAGGCATGGACCTCGGCATCGCCATCACGGGATTGAGTGTGCTCTTTCTCCTGGGCATCGTGCTGGCCTACAGCCTGCCCGAGACCCGGGGACAGGAACTGCCCGAGTGAATGAGCATTCCGGTGGGGGAAGAAATCTCAGCTTTTTTCAGGGAGTCAGGGCCTGAAGCGATCTCTTGTACCCAGCCTTCAGAATGGGTCGTTAACTCGCGCTAATGCCCGTCGATGCGTCTCCGAGTCATTAAAGTAAATGGTGAATAGATGGATTCAAGCTTGAATCTGCCGGTATCCGAGGCCGGAATCCTGTTGATTCGGGGCGGCCCGGCGAAGTAGGATAGGCCCATACGTGATCGAGCGGATCTTCACGTCTCAGTCAAACACGACCGTCGATGCCCCGCTCGATTTTGAGGAAGATGCAATTCTGAGGAGGGAAATCACCGTGAAACAACTGTCAATGACCGTCACCGTTCTGGCCCTGCTGGCCGCGCCCGCCATGGCCGCTTTTCCGTTCTTCGACGATTTCGAGGGCGGCGACATGAGCAACTGGACGCAGACGCCCGGCTCGCTCGCGGCGCTGTCGATCAACGGCCCGGACACGTTCAAGAACATCGTGCCCGGCGGCGGTGAGTATTCCGCCCGCCAGTCGGCCCTTGTGGTCTCGGGCGCGGGGGTTCAGTCGTACCACAACTTCGGCCCGCAGTCCGGCGCCGTCTTTGCCGAGGCCTACATGTTCGAGGATCTGACGACCTTTGGTGATCCCGTGCAGGGTGGCATCACGCTGACCGCGCAGAACGGTGGGGGCGAGCCCGACTTCGCCGAGTTTCTGCGCATCGGCGTCCTCCAGTTCGCCGGCACCAACCAGTTCTATTCGTTCCGTACCAACACCGGCGGGTTCGTCACCACGAACGTGGCCCGCAAGAGCGGCTGGACCAAGTTCAACATCGAAGCCGACGCCCTCGGTGACGGTGGTCAGGTCCGCTTCTACATCGACGACGCCCTGGTCGGCACGAGCGTCCGCTCCGGCGCGGACCTGTCGGTCATCACCCTCGGCCAGAACTTCAGCAACCTCGAGAACTTCTGGTATGACGGCGTCAGTGTGACGCCCGAGCCGGCGAGCCTCATGCTCCTCGGCCTCGGCGGATTGGCTCTCCTCCACCGTCGTCGTCACGCATAGACGACGGATCACTTGCTTCGGCAAGATGCGAGAAGTGATGCGGGCGGTTCTTCCGAGGGCCGCCCGCAATCTTTTTACGCCGGTCCTGAGGCCGGTTTCGACCTCCATGGGGATCATGGCACGCACCAGGGAGCACGCCGGCATGAACGCCGATGAACTTCGCGAACACGTTCTGTGGCTGCTGCGTGGCGGACATGCCCACGTGGGTTTCGAGGAGGCGATCGCCGGTCTGCCGGTCGAGTTGCGGGAGAAACAGCCACCCGGCATCCCGCACACGCCGTGGCGCCTGCTGGAGCACATGCGCATCGCCCAGTGGGACATCCTGGAATTCTCCCGCCGCGACGACCACGTCTCCCCCGACTTTCCCGACGGCTACTGGCCCGAGAACGACGCCCCTCCCGACGCACACGCCTGGGATGCCGCCATCGACGCCTTCCGGCAGGATGCCGACGCGCTGCAGGCCCTCGTTGCCGATCCGAACCGGGATCTCCTCGCCCCGTTTCCGTGGGGCGACGGACAGACCCTCCTGCGCGAGGCCCTGCTGGTGGCGGACCACAATGCCTACCACCTCGGCCAGCTCGTCGCCGTCCGCCGCGCCTTGGGCGACTGGCCGGAGTAGTTCGATGCCGAATGCATCTCAATGCAGAATGATATTTACGAGTACGACGTAGGCATTGCTGAACGGCTCCGGCCGAAAGAAGCTGACCGGCTTGTCCGGTGAACCGACGAAGGGGCGCAGCATCCAACCCATCTGAATGCCGACGAATCCGTAGAGAATCAGCCACGCGCCGAGCATGCCGGCGTGAGCTTTCCGCCGGCGAATAAGCGGAAGATAGTAACGCCACATGACAAGCTGTCCCGCCAGCGCCGCCACCGTAAACATGAGCAGGTTCAACAGAATGGCGTTGTTGTGCACGGAAATGGAGAAGTACCAGAACCGTGTGTGCGGCGCGAGCGCGGCCAACGCAATACTCATGACCGCCTGTCCTGCCAGGATGGCCTGAACACTCGCGCGGAAATCCTCGCGCAGCCCCAGCAACGTATTCAACACGAAGAAGCCCGGTATGCAGATCAGCGTGGTGGTGAACAGCAGCAGCGGCACCTTGACCGCCGAGTACAGGATCATCAGGATCCGCTCCGGCGTATCGAGGTGCGCACTGCCCATGACCGCGCCGTAGAGCGGGGAAAACGCCAGCACGATCAGCGGCAGCAGCCACCAGGGACGTTGCGTTTCCTGGCCGGGGGCGAAGACGCCCTGGCTGCGGAGCAGATGATCGGCGTGCGTCAGCATGATGCCGGGATGAGCCATGTCCGAGCTCCAAACGATCAGCCGCCGAACAGCTTCTGCAATGCGTCGAACACCGCTTGAAAGAAGTTCCCCTCCTGCTCGCGGAACCAGGTGAATTCCAGATTCGGATGCCCGATGAACGGCCGAAGAATCCAGCCCATCTGCGCGCCGACGAGGCCGTAGATCACGACCCAGACCCGAAAGATGTTCTGCGACTGGCCGAGGGCACTTTCGGGCAGCCCGCTTGGCAGGGCCTCCATCGGGCCTTGCTCGGCGCGGCGTTCCGGGGTCGGGGGCGTGGCAGTGCCGGGGACGATCGGGGGTTGAGCTTCGGCGCCCTGTCCCGCAGGGATGTCCAGCGGTGGAGGCGCCCCCTCCGCCGGCGGCGCCGTATCCGCGGGGCGAGCGGGCGGTGGAGTCGGTACCCGCGACGATACGAACGCGAGACGGCGCAACGTCTGCAACAGAAACCCGAGGCCGACGGTTCCAGCAATCGCCAGGAGCACGACGTTCAGCAGCATCATGAAGTGATAGCTGTCGGTGCTGAGCGTGAAGAAGCCCAGGATCGGCCCGAAGGACGCTGCCACCGCCAGGTTCACCACGATGACCCCGACGAGAAGCCGTAACGTCGCGACAAAACTCAGCCGGCACCCCACCAGCGCGTTGAACACGTACAGCGACGGAAATGTCACCAGGAACGTCAGCAGAAACAGCGCCGGCATCTTGACCGTGGACGCCAGCAGTTGCTGAAACTCCGGCTCTTCGCGGCCGAAGAGTGCGAACCACCCCATGAAGAAACCATAAATCGCCCCGAGAAGAATCAGCAGGATCACGAACCCCCGGAGCGAAAGATCGACATTGCCATCATCCATGCGGTCCGGATGCGTAATCCGTCCGCGTAACAAATCGTCCAACTGCTTGAACCAGCCGATCATGGTCGTTCTCCGATTGGTAGTTCCCACACACGACGTGCAGACGTTTCCCCGGCGAGGTGCAAGGCACCCGCCATCGCTTCAAGGCAATCCGGCGAGGCCGGAGCCGCTTATGCAGACAAAAGTACCGGTTGCGTTCCGAGCATTATACGCCGGAGCCTGGAGAGGGTTCTACGACGAATTCGAAATCCAGGCCCTGCCGGAGAAAACACGAGGAAGGTTGCCGCCCCGGCGTCGATCTCCATCAACATGGCGTCGGTGCACCGCAAAACCCACGTAACCGGAGTCGTTACCCCGACCATGAGGAAGGGGATCGTCGACTCAAGCGAAATACATCCGGCGGACACGGCAGGTTTCACACATACCACCCAAGTGAAACGTACCCGTCCACGAACGGCGTCGTGTGCGACTGTCGAATGGCGGGATGCGCCTCGGGCAGGATGAAACGCCAGCCCTCGCATCCCTGTCGACGAAGCTCGCCGTTGAGCGTCTCGACGTCGAAGTCGATCGCCTCCTCGCCGATGATGATGAAGTACGCGGGCACCGCCCCGAGCAGATGCCGCGCGAGATCCGGATAGAAGGTGTTCACGTCCCGTCGCCAGGCATCGCGACCGTGGTCATCATAGGCGACGTTGAGCACACCCGTCCCAATGGAAAAGTCGATGTACAGGACTGATCTTTCTCGCCCCGTCCCGAGCGGAGGCCCGATCAATCCCGGCGGATTGTCTTCGGTCTCCTCCCGGGAGCGGATATCAAAGGGCACCACGCGCCCGGGCGCGAGACTGACGATGCCGCGCCATTCGTCGTGACCGGAGCTATCCGACACATCCGGTGTGAGGATCGGCGTCTCGGACGTGATTCTGTTCTCCTCGTTGATCGCCGCCGCCTTCGGCCAGCAGCCCAGGATCGACGGGTGCCCGAGGAGACGGCGCATCGTCTTCTCGATATCCTCCGCCTGGAGGTAGAAGAGAATCTGCTCGCACGAACCTCGGTGCGACTCAAGCTCGGAGATGAGGAGCCGGGCGGCTTCGGCGCTGAGGTTGCGGCGCGTCTCCCCGGTCGTCTTCTGTTGCTGCATCTGCTTCATGTGCTCGACCAGCGATCCTTCCTTGGGAAGGTTGGGCAATACGCCGTACGCTCCGATCGAGAAAGTGTGTCGCCGCCCGTCGATCTGAATATCGAAGCTGATCCGGCTGTTCAGCCGATATGCCTCGCCCACGCGATCCCAGGAATAGCGCTTCTGCGTCCGCTTTCTTCGATCGCACACCGCCAAGTCCTCAGGCCCGACCATGAAGAACTTGCTCGGATGGCGGTACCAGGTCCAGATCTGTACCGAGCTGCTGAGGATGAAAACGAGACCCATGTAGCCTTCGAGTTCCCTGAATCCACCGACCTCGAACAAGCGACGAATGAAGATGACGCCCAACAGAATCTGCAAGCCCATCACCCAAGGCATCAGCATCGCCAAGAACGCATGACCTTTGGACCGTTGCCGCTGAAGCTCCATCATGTTCTGCCCACCGAACTCGCGGCTGCGGCGATCGACCAACTGGCCGCACTCCGGACACGCCCGCCGCGCCGGCAACCCGTCCAGCCGGTATCCGCAAAACGGACACACCGCCAGAAGGTCGCTCTCCTCGATCGTTGCTGATGTGGGCGCATCCTCTGCCATCATGTTGATTTCCATTGTCGCGTCCGCCTGCTCAGAGATGGGACAGAAGCATCACAGTCCGGACGAAGTAGACGATGATCAAGGCCAGGTTAGTCATGGCAAGTATCTTTGCCGTCGGAGATCGCATCTTCCACGCCTGCCAGATCAGCAGCGGTTCCAGCAATGCCACGAAGAGTCCCGCGCCATCCGGGCCGCCACCACTGGTCGGTCCGCCCAGAAGATAGCGCTCCCCCGGGATGCAATAGAGTAAATCGACGCAGATCACCGCCATCAGCACGTTACACAATGCGATGACAACGACAATGGCTTTGATCTGATTCGCGTGATACATGCTTGGCGTGCTCTCTCTATTCACTCAGCCACCTCAATATATGAAGGAATTGAACGCGTTGACGCCGTTCATCTGCTCTTCCACACGCGGCACAATTGCTGTGTGAGACCGACTGCGCCTGGGATCAGGAAACCAAGTCCCAGTCCGATAGTCACGCTGTGGCGCATGGCCACCAGAATGAAAACGCCGAAACCGATGAACATGACATTGGCAATGAGCCACAGGACGTGCTTCAACTTCTCATGATGCGGATCCGGCATGGCGACCCCTCCGGCTTCGTCCCGAGCCCGCCCCTTCGCATTTCAGCGCCGCGCCACACTATACCCCCAATGTCCCCTAAAAAACAAAGGCGAGCCGAAGCTCGCCCTTGCGTTTCATCTCAATTGTGACATCCGAAACCCGATGTCCGACACGTCTCATTCATCATTCGACATTCGTCGTTCGGATTTCATCATTCACGCCATTACGTCTTCTCTTCGAACTCCGCGTCGATCACGTCCTCGTTCGCTTTCTTCGACGCGTCGCCGCCGCCAGACTCATCATCGGTCGGTCCCGTACCGCCGCCGAAGCCCGACGCCGTCGGCTGATCGCCCGCCTGCTTCGCCGCCTCTTCGTACATGATCTTCCCGACCGTCTGCGACGCCTGCTGCAGGTTCGCCAGCGACTTCTCGATGGCGTCCTTGTCGTCGCCCTTCAACGCTTCCTTCACCTGGTTCATCGCCGACTCCACGTTCGAACGCTCGTCCGCCGGGATCTTCTCCCCGTGCTCGTTCAGCGTCTTCTCCATCTGGTAGACCATCGTGTCTGCCTGGTTCTTCAGGTCCACCGTCTCGCGACGCGCCTTGTCCTCGGCGGCATGCTCCTCCGCCTCCTGGCGCATCTTGTCGATCTCCTCCTTGCTCAAACCGCTCGAGCCCTCGATACGGATCGACTGCTCCTTGCTCGTCGCCTTGTCCTTGGCGCTGACGTTCAGAATTCCGTTGGCATCGATGTCGAACGTCACCTCAACCTGCGGTACGCCGCGCGGTGCCGGCGGAATGCCCTGCAGGTTGAACTGCCCGAGGCTGCGGTTGTGCTGCGCCATCTCGCGCTCGCCCTGCAGCACGTGGATCGTCACCTCCGTCTGGCTGTCCGCCGCCGTGCTGAACGTCTCCTTCTTGCTCGTCGGGATCGTCGTGTTCTTCTCGATCAGCTTCGTCATCACACCGCCCAGCGTCTCCACGCCCAGCGACAGCGGCGTCACGTCCAGCAGCACGATGTCGTCCTTGTCGCCCGACAGCACCGCACCCTGAATGGCGGCACCGATCGCCACGACTTCGTCCGGGTTGATGCTCTTGTTCGGCTCCTTGCCGAAAATGTCCTTTGCCAGCTTCTGCACCGCCGGGATACGCGTCGATCCACCGACCAGCACCACCTCGTTGATATCGCTCGGCGACAGCTTCGCATCCTTGAGCGCCTGCATCACCGGGCCGCGGCAACGCTCGGTCAGCTTCTCGGTCAACTGCTCGAACTTCGACCGCGTGAGCGTCTGCTGCAGGTGCTTCGGACCCGACTGGTCCGCCGTGATGAACGGCAGGTTGATCGTCGTCTCCTGCGTGGTCGACAGCTCGCACTTGGCCTTCTCGCACGCTTCCTTCAAACGCTGCAACGCCATCGGATCCTTGCGGAGATCGATGCCTTCCTTCTTGCGGAACTCTTCGGCGACGAAGTTGATCAGTTCCTCGTCGTAGTCGTCACCACCGAGATGGCCGTCACCGTTCGACGCCAGCACCTCGAACACCTTGTCGCCGATGTCGAGGATCGAAATGTCAAACGTACCGCCACCGAGGTCGAACACCGCGATCTTCTCGTCCGACTTGCGATCGAGCCCGTACGCCAGCGCCGCCGCCGTCGGCTCGTTGATGATCCGTTCCACCTTCAAACCCGCGATCTCGCCGGCGTCCTTGGTCGCCTGGCGCTGCGAGTCGTTGAAGTACGCCGGCACGGTGATCACCGCCCGGTCCACCGTCTCGCCCAGGTAATCCTCAGCCGTCTTCTTTAGGTCGCGCAACACCATCGCCGAGACCTCCGGCGGGGTGTACTCCTTGTTGCGGACGTTCACCTTCACCAGGTCGCTCTCGCCACCGGTGATTGTGTACGGCACGATCTTCTCTTCGTGATGCACTTCGCTGTGCCGGCGGCCCATGAACCGCTTGATCGAGAACACGGTGTTCTCGGGATTGGTGACCTGCTGATGCCGGGCGACCTGCCCGACCAGGATCTCCCCCTTGTCCGTGAAACCCACCACCGATGGCGTCAACCGCGAACCCTGCGCGTTGGTCAGGACCTTCGCCTGCTCACCTTCCATGATCGCCACCACCGAATTCGTGGTTCCCAGGTCGATGCCGATGATTTTGGACATATCTGCATTCTCCTTGGTGTCGTAAACCCATATAGGGGATATGCCGTGTCGCATTTGGACGCGGGCATACCGTGCCCTGCCAACCTTTTGCAAGTCCGATGCCACCCCGCCATCGCAAGAAAGATTAGCTCCTAAGTGATTTCTGCTTATAGATTTAGGTAATCCTGTCCGATACAGGCGGGGTGCGGCCGGTCTGCCAGTCTGGCAGATGCGCGATGGCGGGTGACAGGCGTATCATTCTCTAGAGGACCCTCCAGGTCCGACGGTGACTGTTCCATGACGCTCCAGAAGGATGCCTTCGAAACGATGGAGGACCAGGGACTCCCTGGCGTACGGCAGCTCTCCGTCTTTCTGGAGAACCGATGCGGTCAGCTCCTCCGCATGACGCAACTCATGGAAAATAAGGACGTTAGGATTCTCTCGCTCAGCGTCCACGATTCCCTCGAGTGCGCCATCGTCCGCCTGCTGACCGACGACGCGGATGATGCCATTGAACTCCTCCGCAAGGCGGGCTTCGCGCTGAGCGTGGCGGAGGTCGTCGTGGTGAAAGTTCCGCCGGGGCCTCACGGACTCCTGCAGATCTGGAAGGCTTTGCTTCGCGGTGAGATCAACGTGGCGTACGCCTATCCCCTGATTTCCCAGAAACACGGCTCGGCCCTGGTGCTGAACGTCGACAGCCTCGAAGTCGCCATGGAAACACTCGCCAACCAGGGTTACGACGTCCTCGGCGAGGGCGATCTGAAAAACGGCGTCTGAACCACGGAAAATGCCATGCCCCTTCACACTGCCACAATGGCACACCAACCTGCCGGATGACGGAACCGTAAAGCATTGTATGGAAATCACTTAACGATTTCACACCTTTGGCATTCGTCCTGCATTCACAAGGGTACGTATAACAAGAGTGCTTCGCGGCCGGAGTCAGTGCCGCCCAACGACAGGAGTGTACGGCGATGTTCTTCTTTGATCCCATGTTCATGCTGGTGGTTGCGTTGCCTTTCCTGCTGATCGGCTTGCTGGTCCAGGCGAATGTGAAATCGGCATTCTCCCGGGGAAGCAAAATCGGGACGCGCCGCGGCTATACCGGTCGCGATGTTGCCCAGGCGATTCTGGATGCAAATCATATCAACGACGTGCGCATCGAGCAGGTCCAAGGGTTTCTGAGCGATCACTATGACCCGAAGCACAAAGTACTTCGGCTGAGCCCGGACGTGTACTCCGGGCGCTCCGTGGCGTCGGCGGGTGTGGCGGCGCACGAAGTCGGCCATGCCATCCAGCATGCTCGAGGATACGCACCGCTGGTCGTGCGCAACGCCATCGTGCCGGTAGCGAGCATCGGCTCGGGCATCGGGATGACGCTGGCAATGATCGGCGCAGCGTTCGCCATGCAGCCGCTGGCAGCGGTCGGCGCGATTCTGTTCTCGGGTGTGGTGATCTTCCAGTTGGTAAACCTGCCGGTCGAGTTCAACGCCAGCTCGCGTGCCCGCCAGACACTGCTGGTCAATGGGCTGGTCTCGCAGGAAGAGGATCGCGAAGTCGGCAAGGTGCTGAACGCGGCAGCGCTGACGTATGTGGCGGCGACGGTCCAGGCGGTGGTGACGCTGCTCTACTTCCTGTGGCGATCGGGCCTGCTTGGCGGAAACCGCCAGTAGACAGGTCGGTTTCACGAAAGTACTGATCAAGCGACGAGCTTACGACCCGGGTCAACTCGACCCGGGTTTTTTCGTAGAGCCAGGCTCTTCTTCGCAGGTTTGCCGCATGCACGCGATTGGATGATGATGTGTCCGGCGTATAGGAACGGGTTTTCGATACGCGGCCTGGAAAGGATGAGCGCGCGTGCACAAGGTGGATCGACATCATCTGACGACGCTGTGGCGGATGGCGCTGACGGAGGACGGCTTTCCTGAAGACGTGACGTCGCTCGTGGCGATTGATGCCGCCGCCCGGGGTGAGACAGAACTCGTCTCGCGCGAAGACGGCGTGTTCGCGGGCGAGGTGCTGTTCGAGATGCTCCGGGAAAACGAGCAACTCGAACTCACACTGGAACCTCAGGTGACGGATAAGGATGTCCTGAAACCCGGCCGGACGATCGCGCGGCTGCGCGGGCCGGTACGAACCTTGCTTGGTGTGGAGCGGACACTGCTGAATTTTCTGCAGCGCCTGTGCGGGGTGGCGTCGCTGACACACCGTTTCGTGGAGGCGGTCGAAGGGACGGGCACAGTCATCTATGACACACGGAAAACGCTGCCCGGTTGGCGCAACCTCGACAAGTACGCGGTGCGCTGCGGTGGCGGAAGCAACCAGCGCGAAGGCTTGCATGACGCCGTGCTCATCAAGGACAACCACCTTGCCGGCTTCGGTGCCGGACGCCTGGCCGCCGGGGCCTTCGAGATGATGAACCGCATTGCGGAGTTGAAACGCAAGCCGGACTTTGTCGAGTTCGAGGTCGACACGCTGGAGCAGTTGGACGAACTGTTCAAGGTCGTGGGCATCGACGTGATCCTGCTGGACAATTTTTCGCTGGAGGCGACACGCGAGGCGGTGGCGCGGCGGGATGCGCTGGGCTTGAAGGGCAGCGTGGCGTTGGAGGCGTCGGGCAATGTTCGTCTGGACAACGTGCGCGACATTGCCGAGACCGGTGTGGAGCGGATCGCCATCGGCGCGCTGACGCACTCGGCCCAGGCGCTGGACATCGGCATGGATTTCCGCGTCGGTTCGTGAACGACCTCGCCGGGTCATGAAGTGCCGCCGGGCCACCCATCACAATCGCACATCGACCGGCACCGTGCCAGCCGGCTGCTTTTCCTTTTGACGCGGACACGCCCCGGGGATTCAATAGAACCATGCCCAAGGTGCTGATCGTCGAGGATGAAGCCAGCCTGGCCCGCGCGATGGGTGACGCCCTGACGGACGAGGGGCACGAAGTGCGCCTCGAGCACGTCGGCGAAAAGGCGATCGACGCCTTCCGCGCGTTCGAACCGCAGGTCATCCTGATGGACGTGCGCCTCGGCGGTGTGAACGGCCTGGAGATCCTCGAACGCATCAAGCAGGAGTCGCCCGAAACCGAGGCCATCGTCATCACCGCATACGGCAGCGTGGAGGTGGCGGTCGACGCCATGAAGCGCGGCGCGGCGGAGTTCCTCACCAAGCCGATCGATCTCGATGTGCTGAGCGTGGCTGTGCAGAAGGTCTGGTCGACCTCGCGCGCCCGGCGCCGGCTCGAACAGTTCCGCAGCGCGCAGCACGAGCGGTTGCGGCAGGTGCAGTTCCTCGGCGAGTCCCCGCCGATCGCGACCATTCGCGAGCAGGTGCATCGTCTGGCGGCGCGCACCGCCGGTTCGGGCGGCGAGATGCCCGCCATTCTGCTCACCGGAGAGACCGGCACCGGCAAGGATCTCCTGGCCAATTACATCCACGCCGCCTTGCCCCATCGCGAGGGCCCCTTCGTCGCGCTGAACTGCAGCGCGGTGCCGTCGGAGCTCTTCGAGTCGGAACTGTTCGGGCACAAGCGCGGCGCGTTCAGCGGCGCCACCGACGACAAGCCCGGCCTCTTCGAAACCGCGGACGGCGGCACGCTCTTTCTCGACGAGATCGGCGACCTGCCCATCCCCCTGCAGCCCAAGCTGCTGCGCGCGCTGGAAACGCAGACCATCCGGCGGCTGGGCGAGACGCGCGATCGCGCATTCGACGTGTGCCTGATTGCCGCCACCAACCGCGACCCACAGGCGGCCATCGCGGCGGGCAAGTTTCGCGAAGACCTCTACTACCGCCTGCGCGTGGTGGCGATCGAACTTCCACCGCTGCGCGAACGCGGCGGCGACATCCTTTTGCTGGCGGATCACTTCTGCGAGAAGATCTCCGCCAAGTACGCCATCGATGCACTCCGGCTGGCCGACGATGCCCGGCGGCTGGTGGAAGGGCACGCGTGGCCCGGCAACGTGCGGGAGCTCCGCCACGCCCTGGAAAGCGCGGCGCTGAGCATCGGCGGATCCGAGATCGAAGCGCAACACCTGCCGCTGGCGGGGGCCACAGATCCGGTCCGCCGGGCGGAGGGCAGTCTCGATGCCGGCCGGCCGATCCGCCTGGAGGACGTCGAGAAGGCGCTCATTGAGCGGGCCCTGGCGGCGACGGAAGGGAACGTCTCGGCGGCGGCCCGGCTGCTGTCCATCGGGCGGGAGGCGATGCGCTACCGGATGAGCAAGTTCGGTCTGGGGCCCGGCGGTGACGAGGAACCTGCAGACGAAGAGGCGTCGTGACGGGTGGTTCATATCCACCACCCGGTGGTCGATTTCCTGCGATTCAGATACGCTGCATGGGGTTTTTATGGACCCTAGGCCGTTGAAAAGGGGATTTTCATGGCTGGCATGGAGCGTGCAATTCCATGAGTGCGTGCCTTCGAGGCGCGGCGATTTCCGACTGAGAGACTCCGTTTTTCGTCGCCCATCGCTTAGGCCTGCAAGGTTGGCACGCCCGACCGGGTTCGTTTATCCTGAGTCGTTCTGACGCTCGAACTGATTTAGAGAACGGAGGACATGCCGATGTTGAACCCCACGCTGAGTCGATTTCTGCCCCGCCGCGGCCGATCGGGCCGACGCGGATTCACCCTGATCGAACTGCTGGTCGTCGTGGCGATCATTGCCCTGCTGATCAGCATTCTGCTGCCTTCGCTGCAGCGCGCCCGCGAGATGGCCAAGCGCGCCGTCTGCCTGGCGAATCTCAAGAGCATGTCGACCTCGTCGCTGGTCTATGCCGAGGCGAATCGCGGTGTGCTGCCCGTGGCGGCGCACGATGCGGCGACCACGACGCTGGCCACGCAGGTCGGCCACCTGCCCGCGTTGAAAGATGGCGTCTCTGCTCCCAACAACAGTAACACGCGCGGCTGGCACAAGCTGCTGCAGGGCGGCGAGCGGGCGTACATGCAGCCCAAGCAGTTCGTCTGCCCCAGCGCCAAGTCCGGGTTGAACCACCTGGGCGACGGCACGCCGACCGAGGCCTACATCGCGCCCGGCAGCGAGGCGGGCTTCCGTTTCGATATCAACGGCGACAACGATGATCCCAACGGCGTCCTGTCGCAGCTCTACGACTTCGACGGCACGCGCCGCACGCTGAACGACACGCAGCTCGCCTCGTTCAGCTACTCGATGCACGTGACGCTGCAGAACCAGGATTCGAGCGGCAACACGCAGGGTGGCTCGCTGACCAACACGCAGGATCCGCGGCTGGCCTTCGCCGCCGATCGGAACCCGTACTCGAACGCGGTGCAGTACTCCTCGTCGCAGCAGTTCTCGCGGTACAACTTCAGCGCTTCGGCCAGCAACGCGCCGTACACAAGCAGTCCGGGCAGTGTGTATGACGATGCCCAGGTGAACCCCGGTGCGGCTGCCTCGCCGGACCAGGATCTCTGGAAGGACACCGGCAACTCGCTGAACCACAAGCAGAAGGGGCAGAACGTGACCTACCTGGACGGCAGTGCCAGGTGGTCGAACCACGCCTGGGCCGGCGGCGATGACGATTTCCTCTGGACCAACCAGGACCCGGCGGACTCGGTGAACGCCGACGGCATCGTCAAGCCCATGCAGCCGAACCAGGGCAGCCAGTACGGTCTCATGCGTCCGGAGCGCAACACGCAGACGGACTCTGTGCTGATTCCGTAACCCCTCTCGATCGAGGCTGCGGCCTCGCGTCGTGACATGTGGAACAACCCCTGCCGGCGAGTCGGTCCATCACGGATCGACTCGCCGGTTTTGTTTTGCGCTGACGGCAGGAAGGCAAGAGGAGATCGCCACAAAAAGCACAGAAGTCACATACGAAGATAAAGGGAAGAGAATCGACAGGATTTACAGGATGAACGCGATGAAGAAGAAGAGAGGATCGGATTGAGGTCATGGTGCGCTGAAGATCCACGTACTGTTGTTCTCTGCTTCTTCGCTTTTGTGATTTTTGTGCTTTTTGTGGCTATTGCTTTCTCATCTCAGGTCGCCGTTGACTCATGCCATGCGTAAAAAAGAGATCGCCACAGAAGGCACAGAAGTCACAAGAGAAAGAAAAAGGGGGCGAATGCAGACGGGATAGTCTTAATGGCACATGAATCCAAACAGGGATTCGGTTGGACATATGTGCCGTGTGTCTCGCTGGCATGTCACGTGCATATGTTTCCCCTGAGCGGTAGCAATCCTGTGTGGCGGCACACATGACGCGTCGCGTTCACTCACCCGGGGATATCATGATGATCGATAACGAAGTCAATCCCATTGGAAATGGCGCGGTGGCCACTTTGCGACGAGGAACACAGAGAGCCTACTCTCTGATTGACGTGCTTGTGGTGGTAAGCATTCTCGCCTTGGCATTGTTTGTTGTTGCTCCAGCCATGCGTCGGCCTCATCCTGGAATGCGTCGGCGAGCGGTGTGCCTGGCGAACCTCAAGAGCCTGGCCACCTCGTCGCTGGTGTACGCTGAAGCGAACCAGGGTATTCTGCCGGCGGCCGCGCACGACCCGCTGGAGCGCGGGCTTGCCGCACAAAGTGCGACCGTGATCGGCGATCGTCCTGCATTCCCCGATCGGCAGACCGCCGATGGGGGACTTCGCAACAACGGGAGCAATCTGCGGGGCTGGCACAAGCTGTTGCAGGGCGGGATGCGGGCCTACATGCAACCCAAGCAGTTCATCTGCCCGCAGGCGCGGGAGGCCGTCGATCACACCAACGAGGGGACGGCGACGGAGGCGTTTGTGGTTGACCCGGCATCGTGGTCCTGGGCGAACGGCGACGATCCCGACGGCACGCTGACGCAACTATACGACTTCGACCCGACGCAGACGTCGGTTCGTGGTTCACAGCTTGCGACGCTCAGCTACTCGATGCATGTGACGTTGCGCAGTCGAGGTGAGGATGGTGCGTTTCACGGAGGAGCGTTGACCAACACGCAGGACCCGCGTCTTGCCTTCGCCGCCGACCGCAATCCCTATTCGAACAAGGTGGTGGTGATCGACAGCACGACGGGGACGGTGCGGTACGACTTCGATCCGACGCGTCGTGACGCGCCACCGGCGGATCATCCGGGCCGAGTCTTCAGCAAAGAACTCACCACGCCGCCGGACGACCCTTCCACATCGGCGAACCTGTGGCGTGATGCCAACTCGCTCAATCATGACGGAAAGGGGCAGAACGTGACCTATCTGGACGGCAGTGCGAAGTGGTCGAATCATCCCTGGGCCGGCGGTGACGATGACTTTCTCTGGAGCCCGCAGGATCCGAACGCGTCGATGAACACATCCACCGGAATTCTCACTCCGCTTCAACCCGAATCGGGGATTCGATACGGGCACATGCGCCCGAAACGGAATACCGAGACCGATTCATTCCTGATTCCGTAGGCCGCCAAGCCCTGCCTTGAATGAAGAAGAGAAATCGCCACACAAAGCACAGAAGTCACATACGAAGATAAAGGGAAGAGAATCGACAGGATTTACAGGATGAACGCGATGAAGAAGAAGAGAGGATCGGATTGAGGTCATGGTGCGCTGAAGATCCACATCCTGTTGTTCTCTGCTTCTTCGCTTTTGTGACTTTTGTGCTTTTTGTGGCTATTGCTTTCTCATCTCAGGTCGCCGTTCAGCCTTCGACGCCTCTCGGGCCACGACCGTCGCGTTGGCGGCGCGGGCGGTCGGGGCGGTCCCCCTGGCGATCGGAGTCTCTCGGCTTGCCCTTCATCTGGTCGCGCTCCGGTCGATCTTCGGGGCGCGGCTTGCCCGCCTTGTCGCGCTCCGGTTGAGCGGAGCCTTTGTCTCCCGTTGTCATCGCCTTGTGAAACGCATGGAGGGGCAAGCCTTCGTCACCGGCTTTGGCGCGCAGGGCCTTCAGGCGATCGATCAGGCGGTCGAGTTCGACGCCCTCGATGCGCCCGTTGCGGTTGCCGTCGAGCATGGCGCCGGGCCCGTGCGGACGCGGCCCCTGCCGACCGAAGCCGCGGGTGCCTCTCTCGCCATCGGGTGCGCCTTTGCCGAAACCGCCACCGCCACCCCGGCGTCCCCGGCCCTCACCCTGGCCCCGTCCCCAGGCGGGCGGGCCGTCGTGACGCCCTTGCCCCCAGCGGCCCTGGCCACGCCGGGCGTCATCCGTCGGTTTGTCCATCGGCATCGCATGGAATCGACGCCCGTGCGGTCCGGCCTCACCGCCGCGCATGGCGGGGCCGCGCGATTGCATGCCACGCCCCCAGCCTCGACCCGGCTGATCCTTGCCGGGGCGATCCGCGTCCGTCCGTCCACGGCCCGGTCGATCCATTTTGCCTCGATCCGCCTTTGCTCCCGGACCGGCCATCGGGGCACGGCCCTGGGCATCGCCACCGCGCTGGCCGCGCCGGGGCGCGCGTTCCTTCAGCTTGCGGTCGAGGATGCGCTCGATCTCGGCTTCGAGATCCGTGGACGCGCCGGGGGCCGCCTGGGCGGGGGCATTTCGGAGGCCGCGCTCTCCGCGCTGCCGGGCGAGCCGCGGCGCGTGCCGGCTGAACTCGTCGCGCGTGATCTGCCCGTCGCCGTCGGCATCGAGCTGCTCGAAGATGCGGGCGCCGGGCTGCTGGGCATCGGCCATGACGGCGGCCATGAGCACAATGCCGCCGGTGATGAGGGTCGTCTGTCGTTTCATGCTGTTCTCCTTCTGTGATGTCATTCGTCGTGTGGGGCGGGCGATGGTGTCATCGACCCGCGCGGGGGTCGAATCACGAGCCTGCTCCGTTCATCTGAACGCTCCGGGGGCGGGATTATTGCCGGTGGCCCGAAGATGGGGATGGGCGGGGGAGTTATCGCCCCTGTGACGCAGTGCGAGGGGCTCCTCCGGGCGAAGGGGACGGTCCCTGGGCCATCCGCATGCGGGCTCGGGCGGCTTGCTCCCGAAGACGTGGTATAATTCGTGGACGGAGTGGGCGGGGCGATCGCTCGCGTGGCGGCTTCGGTCGCCGGGCGGGAGGAAAGTCCGAACCGGGCAGGGCGCGATGGTGGCTAACGGCCACCCGGTGCGAACCGCGGGAAAGTGCCACAGAAAAGATACCGCCGGCGCGAGCCCCCGTCAGGATTGGCGTCGGTAAGGGTGAAATGGTGCGGTAAGAGCGCACCGCGCCGCGGGTGACCGTGGCGGCAGGGTAAACCCCATCGCCGGCAAGCCCAAATAGGCAGCGAGAGGCGGCCCGTCTCGTTCGAGCTGCGGGTAGGGTGCTCGAGCGGCGCGGCAACGCGTCGCCCAGATGAATGATCGCCGCCCGTGCCGCCAGCGGCGCGGGGACAGAATTCGGCTTACACGCCCACTCCGTTTTGTTTTGACTTTCGAGCGTGAGCCGCGCGGCGGGGAAGTGCGCGGCGCTGGAGTTATGTGCTTCGTGGCAGGGGATTGTAATGACGAATGGCGAAGGACTGACAGGGGCGTGTGGAATTGAATTCCAAGCTCATGGCATCCTGCTCATGTTGGCGGGAACCGTTCACACATCATCAAAGGGGCATGGCTTGCACTTGGCGTATTCTTCAATCGTGATGAGGTGGCATCCAGGTCGCTTCCTCTGCGGTTGCTGATTCCGGGGTGGGTCTGTACAACAAGTTCGATGTTCGAAGGCTTATCTCACCGATCTGAAAGATGTATGGGGCGGTCTTGGGTGATCGTGTGTGTTCACCTGTGCATCGTCGGTTGCGCGCGGATGGGGCTGGCGGAGGATGCGAACTCGACATCGCTTGAGCTGACCATCGTCGATGACGCCACGAGCGCGCCGGTCCCCGCCCGGGTCTACGTGACCGGCAGCGACGGGCGGCCGTACCTGCCCGTGGCGGAGGCGGGGCAATCGATTGCCCATTACGACGTCACGCGCGGGCCGCGCGAGGTCTACGCCTGCGTCGGCGGCCATTCCTTCAGCATCAACGTCCCGGCGGGCACGACCACCGTCACCGTCGAACGCGGCAAGGAATACCCGCCGCTCACGCGCGCGTTCACGCTCGACGCCGGGGAGACCCGCCAGGCGCAGCTCCGCCTGTTGCGCGTGTTCGACCTGGCGGCGATGGGCTGGTACTCCGGCGATCTGCACGTCCATACGCCGCTCGACAAGCTGCCGATCTTCCAGCAGGCCGAGGACCTTAACGTTGCCTTCCCCATTACCGCCTGGACGACGTCCGACGCAAAACCCCCGCGCGGACCCGACGGCAAGGTTCCCGAGCGCGGTCGACTCGTGAACGTGGACGATACGCACGTCTACTGGTCGCTCAACAGCGAGTACGAACTGTTCAGCGTCGAGGGTCTCGAGGGCGAGATGGGGGCGGTACTGCTGCTCGGGCACAACGAGCCGTTCACGCAGACCGCGCCACCCATCGGAGCCATCTGCGCCGAAGCGCGCCGGCAGAACGCCATCATCGACTGGGACAAGCACGCCTGGCCGTGGTCGATGATGCTGCTGCCCGTCTGCGGTGTCGACACGATGGAGCTGAGCAACAACCACATGTGGCGTCTGCCGCCGAAGTTTCTCACGTGGGGCGAGCCGGCGCCGGAGTGGATGAACGTTCAACCGACCGCGCGCGGCTGGGCGGATTACGGGTTTCAAACGTGGTACGCCTTACTGAACGCGGGCATCGAACTGCGGCCCAGCGCGGGCTCGGCCAACGGCGTGCATCCGGTCCCGCTGGGGTTCAGCCGCGTATACGTGAAGATCGACGGCGCGTTCACCTACGACAAGTGGGTGCGGGGCTTGAAGGCGGGGCGCAGCTTCGTGACCAACGGGCCGGCGATCTTCCTGAATGTCGAAAACCATCAGCCGGGCGACCGCGTGGACCTCGAGCCGGGGCGCGATCGCAAAGTGACCGCCACCGTCGTGGCCCGCTCCGCCCGATCGCTTGGCGAGATCGAGCTGATCATGAACGGGGAAGTGGTCGGCGCATTCGACGTCCATCGCGCCGAAGGCGGGACCTCGCCGCACTTCCGAAGGTTCCGGACGTCGGTGACGCTGAGTGGAACGTCGTGGCTGGCGGCCCGCTGCTACGAGGATGCCCCCGGTGGCAACGTGCGGATTGCCCACACCGCCCCGATCTTTTTCACCGACGCCGACCGGCCACCGGTCCCGCGGCAACGGGACGTCGCGTGGCTGATCCATCGGGTCGAGACGCAGCTCGAGCGGGTGCGCGGCAAGGTGGCCGACGAGGCCGTCGCGGAGTACAGACAGGCCCTCGAGTACTACCGTAACCTCATGCCGGACAACGATTAATCCTTGGTCCGCCGCTCTCGCCTTTCCTGGCGTCCTGGGCGGATTCCCGCTGTCGTATCAATCCTCCTCATGGCCGCCGATGACGGCGAGTCTCCGATTTCCGCATCGATTCCGGGATCCGCGCTTGACGACGCGACCTTATCATGCTATTACCATATACATATCCATAAAAGGTAAATGGATACGCATGGGTCATCGGTCGATGTCCAATCACGACCACCAGACGGAAGGAGTCAATCATGAGCGCGTCCCCCACCCTCCCGATGTTCTGCAATCAGTGCGAGCAGACCGCCCACGGCACCGCCTGCGTCGATACCGGCGTCTGCGGCAAGGACCCCGACGTCGAATCCCTGCAGCAGATTCTGCTCTACGGGCTCAAGGGCATGGCGGCGTATGCCTCGCACGCCCGCCGGCTCGGCCAGACCGATGAGGCGGTCAACGCATTCATCGAGGAGGCGCTCTTCGCCACCATGACCAACGTCAACTTCGACATGGCGTCGCTTTTCGAGATGTGCATGGAGTGCGGCCGGATGAATCTCCGCGTCATGGAGATGCTGAATGACGGCCATGTCGAACGCTTCGGCCAGCCGAGCCCCGCCACAGTCGTCGAAGGCACGCAGGCCGGCCCGGGTATCCTCGTCACCGGGCACGATCTCGTGGACCTGGCGGACCTGCTCGACCAGGTCGCGGGCACGGATATCAAGGTGTACACGCACGGCGAGATGCTCCCCGCGCACATGTATCCGAAGCTTCGCGAGCATCCGAATCTCGCCGGTCACTTCGGCGGCGCGTGGCAGAAACAGCGCAGCGATTTCGAGAAGTTCACCGGTCCGGTCCTCGGCACGACGAACTGTGTGCTCATTCCGCGTGACAACAACACGTACCTCGACCGCTTCTTCACCACGCGCGCCACGGCGGTGCCCGGTGCGAAGCGGCTCGCCACGAACGATTTCTCCGAGGTCATCGCCAGGGCGAAGACGTGTGCGCCACTGACGGAGAACAATGTCCGCGAATCGCAGGTCGGCTTCCACCACTCGGTGATTCTCGGCCTGGCGGACAAGGTTGTCGAGGCAGTCAAGGCCGGCGCGATCAAGCACTTCTTCGTCATCGGCGGATGCGACGGCGCGGAGCCCGGCCGCAACTACTTCTCGGACTTCGCCGCCCAGTCGCCGGACGATACGGTCATTCTCACGCTCGGATGCGGCAAGTATCGCATCCGCGAGCACGACTACGGCGAGATCGGCGGCATCCCACGACTGCTCGACATGGGCCAGTGCAACGATGCCTACGGCGCGATCCAGGTCGCCCTCGCGCTGGCGAACGCGTTCAACTGTGGCGTGAACGATCTCCCGCTGACGCTGGTGATCTCCTGGTTCGAACAGAAGGCGGTGGCGGTGCTGCTCACGCTGCTGGCCCTCGACGTAAAGGGCATCCGCCTCGGCCCCGCGCTGCCGGCGTTCGTTTCGCCGAACGTGTTGAAGGTCCTGCAGGAGAAGTTCGACCTGAAGCCCATCGGCACCGATGCCCAGGCGGATCTGCAGGCCGTGTTGAACTGACCTTGACACGCCGACGCGATGTGCACGTCGGCGGCACCGAAACCCATGCACGCCGAGCCCGGATCGCGCGTTCCACTCGCGCGCGATCCGGGCCGCGCATTTCTCGACGCTCCCGACGCCCGGCGGTACGATGCGGATTGATGGGGCAACTCGATTCTCAACGCATCAAGGAGCGCGGGACGTGGGCGTGAAGGCACTGGCGGAAATCGTTCGCCGCTACTGGGGGTACGACACATTGCGGCCCCTGCAGCAGGAGGCGATGGAGGCCGCCGCCGAGGGGCGGGATTCACTCATCGTCATGCCGACCGGCGGGGGCAAGTCACTCTGCTACCAGGTGCCCGCGCTGCTCGACGACGGCCTCACCGTGGTCATCTCCCCGCTCATCTCGCTCATGAAGGACCAGGTCGACCGGCTGCAGCAACTCGACATCCCTTCCGCGTTTCTGAACAGCAGTCTCGATGCCGGGGATCGCCGCCGCGTGGAATCCGGGCTTCGCAAGGGGGCGTTCCGTTTGCTCTTCGTCGCGCCGGAACGGTTCGCGAGCGACTACTTCTGCACGCTTCTACGCGAGTGCGGCGTGAATCGCATCGCCGTCGACGAAGCCCACTGCATCAGCCATTGGGGCCACGACTTCCGCGAGGACTACCGCCGGCTCGGACGGCTGCGGCAGTGGCTGCCGGAGGCGTCCATCCACGCGTTCACCGCCACCGCCACACCCCAGGTCCGCGACGACATCGTGACCGAACTCGACCTGCGCGATCCGCTCGTGCTCGTCGGCGACTTCTTCCGGCCGAATCTGAACTACAGCGTCAAGCGGCGTACCAAGGCCGCCGCCGACGTCCACGAGGTGCTTCGCGATCGCGCCGGCCAGGCGGGCATCGTCTACTGCATCCGCCGGCGCGACGTCGACGAACTCGTGCTCGCCCTCCGCGCCGAAGGCATCGAGGCCATCGGCTATCACGCGGGCATGAGCGACGCCCAGCGCATCCGCGCCCAGGATGCTTTCTCCACCGGGCGGGCCGACATTGTCGTGGCCACCGTCGCCTTCGGCATGGGTATCGACCGCAGCGACATCCGTTTCGTTGTGCATACCGCCATGCCCAAGACCATCGAGCATTATCAGCAGGAGACCGGCCGCGCGGGCCGCGACGGCGAGCCCGCCGACTGCATCCTGTACTACTCCGGTGCCGACTTCCGCACGTGGAAGACCATCCTGGAAGACGGCGAGTCCGACATCGATCTCCAGCTTGGAAAGCTGTCGGACATGTACGAATATGCCTCGCGCCCGGCGTGCCGCCACCAGCGGCTGGTGAGCTACTTCGGCCAGACGTGGGAGCGCGACAACTGCGGCGCGTGCGACTACTGCGGCGGAAAGCTCGACGTCTTGCCCGAGTCCACGACGATCGCGCAGAAGATTCTCTCCGCCGTGGCCCGGACCGAGCAGCGCTACGGCGCGGCCTACGTCAGCGAGGTGCTCACCGGCAGCAACACCGACAAGGTCGACGAGCGCGGCCACGCGTCGCTGACCGTCTTCGGCCTGCTCGCCGAGTATCGCAAGCCGCAGGTGATACGCTGCGCACTTAACACGTGTGCGTCCATGAGCAGTGGCAGACACTCTGAAT
>CAZUAQ010000037.1:0-56530 GCA_964618455.1 uncultured Planctomycetales bacterium
CCGAGGGCGCAACCTAACAGGCGCCGAACATCAAGGGTTTTCTACAGAGCCGGACGCAGCTAGTTTTTCCATGAGCCTTCGCCCTTGCATCCTGCTCTTCTTCCGCGGTCGCCCCTCGGAGCGCATCGACGCCGTCAGCCCCAGGCGCGTGGCAGTCTGCTTCTGCCAGGTCGCGTGGCCGCATGGCCGGTTCCGCCGGACGCACGTGCGGAGCCGCTCCAGCTCCCTGGCCGACACCGCGCGATTGAACATGGAGTATCCGCATCCGCTTACTCCATTCCCAGCGATAGCTCAAGACCCGACAGTTGTGGAGCTTGCCGTACCGAGACATCTCCTTTCTTCTCCATCGGCTACCTGGACACGCTATTCACAAATACCTGCAAAAAGCATCCATTCAGCGCATGGGAATCCAGGTCCGGTCATCCGGAGAGACACCGTCACGCGAAAAAACATGTCTTATGGGACGGAGACGTGATGAGGCCCGCCACGCACCGATGTGCGCGCAAACGAACGCCCCTTGGAAGGAAAAGTCCTGATAAGCTCATCACCAACGGCTTAGCAAGACTGAAAAGTAACGGAGAGGGGGGGATTCGAACCCCCGTGACGGTCGCCCGCCAACTGGTTTTCGAAACCAGCGCAATCAGCCGCTCTGCCACCTCTCCAGATGGTCCGGCCCGCGATCGATGGCGGCATCCGCACTGGCACACCGCCGCAACCTTCGGCCTTCGACCATCCGCGTTAGGAAGCCCCGGAGGGCGTCATGACGAGTCTGGAAACTTTGTGGCGGTCAGCTTCGGTCGCGTTCCTCCAGAATCGGCGAAACGCATGGCCCGAAACATGACCGCGTCATGAAGAGATGAGTGTAAAGCGTTGGGCGACAAGGGTCAACATGAGGCCTGACTTGAAGGCCCGCTGCCGCGCCCGGACGATGGAAGATCGGGCGGCGTTCACCGTCTGCGGCATGCCCGGCATCAGACGCGATCCACATCCACCGCCACGTTCACCGTATGCTCCCCCCCGCCGAGCAGCACCCCCTTGACCGGGCTGACGTCCTGGTAGTCGCGACCCCAGCCCACTGTCACGTGTGACTCCGACGGCGCGAGATTATTGGTCGGGTCGATGTCGAGCCACCCGAACCCCGGGCAGTAGACCGACAGCCACGCGTGGGAGGCATCGGCCCCGCGGAGGCGTGGCCGGCCCGGCGGCGGACGCGTGGAGAGGTAACCGCTGACGTAGCGCGCGGCCAGCCCGATCGAACGCAGACACGCGATCTCGAGATGCGCGAAATCCTGGCAGACCCCCCGCCGCTGCTCGAACACGTGCTCCAGCGGCGTGGCCACCGTCGTCGCGCGGGCGTCATAGGCGAATTCCGCGTGAATGCGGTTCGTGAGATCCAGCACCGCCTCCCACAACGGCCGCCCGGGTGTGAACGATCCCGCCGCGTACTCGGCCCACGGCGGCCCGGTCGGCACGTGCGGTGATGCGAACACGTACTGGTAGGCATCGAGCCCCTCGCGCGAGCGCTCCCGCCGCAGTTGATCCCGGATCGACTCCCACGGCGGCGTAGCGAACAGCGTCGGCTCGCCGGTGGCGCGAACCTCGATCTCGCTCTCCGCCGTGACGACCATCTGCTGGTGCGGCGCGCTCAGCGAGAAGTAGGTCACGTGATTCCCGAAGTAGTCCCGCCGCTCGCGCTGCAGGTCCGCCGGCGGATCGATGATCAACCGGTACCAACGCACCGACTGGCTCTCTCGATCGCGCGGGCGGAGATGGGCGTGGTTCAGCGACATCGCGATCGTGTCGGTGTACGCATAACTCGTCTGGTGGGAGACGCGGTAAATCATTCGTTCACCTGCCCCCGCGGGATCGCCAGGTTCCGCGTCGATTGCGTATGGCTGAGGTAATTGCGCGTGATCGCGTTGGACAGATCGGGCAGCGTCGTCCTCAATTCACCCAGGAGCAATTCCAGCGACGCGCGCACGCCCATGTCGTCGATCTGAACCAGCTCGGTCACGTCCGCCAGTCGCAACCGGCTGATGGCCTGGATCATCAGCTTCTGTTCGGTGCTGCGCTGCCCGGCGCCGCTCGTGTTCGGCAGGCGATCGACATGCCGGGTCATGGCGGCCATCTGGAACCCCAGCGCCCGCGGATTGGTTTCATCCATGAGCAGCAGATCAAGCACCGGTCCGGCCTGCACCGCCGCCATGTACCGCGAGCGATACGTCATCGCGCTGTCCGCCACGTTGAGCAGGCTGTCCAGCAGCGGCCCCTCGTCGTTCGAGGGATACACGAGTGTGGAACGCAGAAGGTCGATCATGTGCAGCCCGCGCTCGATGCGCCGGCCGAGATCCAGAAAACGCCAGCTCTGCCCGCGTGTCATGCTCTCATCCCCGACGCCGCTGAACGCCGCCAGCGTGATGATGATCCCGTCCAGCATCGCCAGGCCGTCGCCGATGCGCAGCTCCGCGTTCTGGTTCGTGACGTAGAGGTACTGATCGAGCCGGTTGAGTATCCGCCACGTGTCCATCGAGATCCGGTCGCGCACCAGCCACGCCAGATCCCGCAGCCGGCCGAGAATCGTCCGCAGCCCGTTGGACCGATCCGTCTCGACCAGCACCGCCAGCAGGGCGCGTTCGATCTCGTCGAAACGCTCCTCCGGCGGCCCCTGCACCTGAAAGGCGCTCTCGTCGAGGTATCCCATCACGTACACCGGACGCAGCAGCGGCAGACTCTCGGCATTGCCGATGCGCCCCGACTCGTAGCTGAGCTCCGAGAGCACCGTGCGAAACAGGCGCACGAGATCCTCGGCTCGCTCGACATACCGCCCGAGCCAGAAAAGGTTGTCCGCCACGCGACTCGGCAGGTTGTACGCCCCCCGCGTAAGCTTCATCACCTGTTCCGTCGGGCGCAACAGGCTCATTTCCGGCACCGGACCGTCGGCGAGGACCCACGTGTCCTTACTGCCGCCGCCGCTCTGCATCGAGACCACGGAGGTCTCGGTCGACGCCGCCACACGTGTCAGCCCCCCCGGCATGACCATGTAACTCCCGGCGTCGGCGGTCAGGAACGAGCGCAGTACCAGCGGGCGCGGCTGAAGCTGACTCTCCCCCCAGACCGGCGAGGTCGAGAGCGTCACACGTTCCTGACCGACGTAACGCTCCGGCTGCGCGCGGATACGCTCCGCCAGTTCCTGCTTTTTTTTCTTATCGAGTCGATCGCCGAAGATCGGGTTCATGCCGTCGGCGGGAAAGGCGGGCTTGATCACCAACTCGCTCAGGTGGTCCAGCACGTAATTCCGCTCACTCTCCTGACCGCACCACCACGTCGCCATGGAGGGCATCTTCAGATCCTCGCCGAGCAGCGCGCGGCAGAGATTCGGAAGAAAGGCCATGATCGCCGAGGTCTCCAGCAGCCCGCTGCCCAGTGCATTGGCCACCGTGACGTTGCCCTGGCGAACCACTTCCAGCAGCCCGGGCACGCCCAGCGATGAATCGCTCCGCAGTTCGAGCGGATCGCAGAAGACGTCGTCCACGCGCCGAAGGATCACGTCCACCTGGCGCAGGCCGCCCAGTGTCTTGAGATACACACCGTTGTCGCGCACGGTCAGGTCGCCCCCCTCGACCAGCGTGTACCCGAGATACCGCGCGAGATAGGCATGTTCGAAATACGACTCGTTGTACGGACCGGGGGTCAGCAGCACGATCCGCGGGTTCTCGCGATTGCGCGGCGCGAGACTCAGCAACTGCAATTGCAGTGTGCGGAAGAACGTGGCCAGCCGCTGCACGCCGCAACTTCGAAAGATGTTGGGAAACACGCGTGAGAGCACGACGCGGTTCTCCAGGGCGTAGCCCGCTCCCGACGGCGCCTGCGTTCGATCCGAAAGGACCCACCACTGCCCGTCCGGCGAGCGCGCGAGGTCCGCGGAGTAGAGGTGCAGGTACCGCTGCTGAGCCACCTCAATCCCGTGGCACGCTCGAAGAAAATGCTGCGACGCGAAGACCAGCTCCGGCGGCAACAGACTTTCCGAAAGAAGGCGCTGCGGCCCGTGAAGATCCACCATGATGAGATTCAGCAACGTGGCCCGTTGCACGAGTGCCGATTCGATGAAGGCCCAGTCCGGCGGCGCGATCAGTAGCGGAGCGGGATCGAGTTGCCACGGCCGTTCGATGCCCAGCGGATCGCCGTACACGTTGTACGTCATCCCGTTCTCGCGAATAACGCGCAACGCCTGCTCCCACCGGCGATCGACTTCCTGCGGCCCCAGCGCCTGCAGTGCGGTCATGTACGTGCGCCAGTGGGCACGGATCTCATGGGGATCCGCGCACATCTCGTCGTATGGACCCTGGATCCTGCAGTAGCTCTCACCCATGGGGTGCGTAGCGGAGGTGGTTGGATGGGGTGCGGGGATCGGTCTCACTCCATGACGGGCACAGGGGCATCCCGGATAAGAATCGACACACCGGGATGCTATCTTCAGATCAGCCGCTCGGAAAGTCGCCTCATATCCAGGGTATGCGGGAAATGATCGCTTCGTTCGACCGGAGGAATCATCATCCCGCCCGGGGTGTGCCCGGTTCTCTCAAAACGGGCGTTCCGCCGGCTCTCCGCTTCCAACGCGTTGACCGGGAAGATCTCGAAACCGCGTCCGCCCGGATGCGACACGTGGTAGCGGCATCCCCCCAGCGAACGCTCCAGCCACGTGTCCAGCAGGTCGAACACCAGCGGCGTATGCACCCCGATCGTCGGATGCAGGCACGACGGCGGCTGCCACGCACGGTAGCGCACACCGGCCACGAACTCGCCGTTCGCCCCGGTCGGGTGCAGCGGCACACGCCTTCCGTTGCAGGTGACGATGTGCCGCGCGTTCACCGCTCCGCGGACCTTCACCTGCAACCGCTCGACCGACGAATCCACGTAGCGTGACGTGCCCGCTGCCGTCGCTTCTTCCCCCAGCGTGTACCATGGCTCGATGGCCTGACGCAGTTCGATCTCGGTGTCGCGATACGCCACCTTGCCATGAATGGGGAACCGGAACTCGAAGTGCGAGGCAAACCATTCCGGCTTGATCGGGTAGCCGTCGTTCTGCAGCTCGATCAATACATCTTCGAAGTCCTTCGCGACGTAGTGAGGCAGCATGAAGCGGTCGTGCAGTTCCGATCCCCAGCGCACCAGCGATGCGCGGTACGGCTTTTTCCAGAACCGGGCGATCAGCGCCCGAAGCAGTAGCTGTTGCGTCAGACTCATGCGGGCGTGCGGCGGCATTTCAAACGCGCGGAACTCGACCAGTCCGAGCCGCCCCGAGCCGCCCTCGGGCGAGTACAGCTTGTCGATGCAGAATTCCGCCCGGTGCGTGTTACCGGTGACGTCCACCAGCAGGTGCCGAAACACCCGGTCCACCAGCCACGGCGCGCAACCCCCCTCGTCGGGAATCTGCTGGAACGCGATCTCCATCTCGTGGAGCATGTCGCTCCGTGCCTCTTCCATGCGCGGTGCCTGGCTCGTCGGTCCGATGAAAACACTCGAGAAGAGATAGGACAGCGACGGGTGATTGTGCCAGTATCCGATCAGGCTCTTGAGCAGGTCGGGACGTCGCAGGATCGGGCTGTCGAGAGGCGTCGGTGCGCCGATGACGACGTGATTCCCGCCACCGGTACCGGTATGCCGCCCGTCCAGCATGAACTTCTCCGTACCCAATCGCGACAGCCGCGCCTCTTCGTACAGCGTCTCCGTGTTGTGTACGAGTTCGTCCCAATTGCTCGAGGGCTGGATGTTCACCTCGATCACGCCGGGGTCGGGCGTTACCTTGAACTGGTTGACGCGATGGTCGTGCGGCGGCGTGTACCCCTCCACGTGAACCGGAACGCTCAAGCGCTCCGCCGTGTCCTCTACCGCCGCCACCAGCTCGAGGTAATGCTCCAGTGTCCGCACCGGCGGCATGAACACGTGTATGCGTCCGCCGCGGGCCTGCGTGCACAATGCCGTTCGCACCAGCGTCGACGGCCCGGTATCTCCCGCATATCCGGAGCGGAAGCCGTCCCCTTCCCCCTCGCCGAGGGATTGCTCCATCAGGGGCGGAACCTGCCGCCGGGCATCACCGCGATCCGTACCGGGCTGCCTGGCGTACTCCATCTGCCGCGCGGCCGCGGCACGCCTCGGCAACGGTGACCGCGCTTCGGTGACGTCTTGCGCGTGGACTTCAAGATCATCGGACTCCGCGAGCCAGGGCAGCGAATCCAGCGGCAGCCGATACCCCATTGGTGAATCGCCGGGGAACAGATACATCCGTTCCGCCCGAAAGAACCACGGCCCCGTCACCCATGGGGCGTTCTCGTAACCAAAACCGCGGCGCAGCGGCAACACGTAGCCGACCACTTTGTTCAAGCCCTGCTCGAAGACTTGGGCCAGTCGCGCCCGTTCCTGCGGATCCTCCAATCGCGTATCGAAGGGATCCACATTCTCCGGCAGCCGGCGCTCCTTCCACAGGTAATACCAGACGTCCTCGTAGCCCGGAATGGCGTAGCGCTCCTCCACCCCAAGCCGCTCGGCCAGTGCCCGGGCGAAGCGCTCTGCGTCGTGCTCGTCATGGCCGTAGTCCGTTTCGTCTTCGGCGATCATCTCCGGATTCAGCCAGATCGGTTCCCCGTCTCGCCGCCAGTAACAACCCAGCGACCATCTCGGCAGTTGCTCTCCGGGGTACCACTTGCCCTGGCCGAAGTGCAGGAATCCACCGGGCGCAAACTGGTTCTTCAATCGCCGCACCAACTGCCCGGCCAATCGCCTCTTGCACGGGCTGTCGGCCGTGTAGTTCCACTCCTCACCGTCCATGTCGTCGATCGACACGAATGTCGGCTCGCCCCCCATCGTCAGGCGCACGTCGGCGCTCTCCAATTCCTCATCGATGGCCCGGCCGAGCGCGTCGATGGCCTGCCACTGGGTGGCGGTGTACGGCTTGGTCACGCGCGGATCCTCTTCGATGCGCGTCACCTTCATCTCGTGGGAGAATTCGACCTCGCTCTTGCTCGTCGACCCTGTGATCGGCGCGGCACTGCCCGGCTCCGGCGTACACGCCAGCGGAAGGTGCCCTTCTCCCGCCAGCAGGCCCGACGTCGGATCCAGTCCCACCCAGCCGGCGCCGGGAAGATAGACCTCCGTCCACGCGTGCAGATCGGTGAAGTCCTCGTCCGGCCCCGCCGGCCCGTCCAGAGGCTTCACATCCGGCACGAGTTGGATCAGGTAGCCCGACACGAATCGCGCCGCCAGGCCGAGATGCCTCAGCAACTGCACCAGCAGCCACGAACTGTCGCGGCACGAGCCCTTCCGCAGCTTCAGCGTCTCTTCCGGCGTCTGCACACCGGGTTCCATGCGGATCACGTAGCTGATGTCCTGCTGGAGACGGCGGTTCAATTCGACAACGAAATCGATGGTCTTGGTTTCACCGCGATCGATCCCGTTCAGGTAGGATTCAAAGACAGGCCCCGCCGCAAGCTGCTTGCGGAATGGCGCAATTTCCTCGGCCAGCCAGGGCTGATAGGAAAATGGATAGGTCTCGGCTTCGGGGCTGATGAAGAACTCGAACGGGTTGATCACCTTCATGTCGGCGATCAGGTCCACGTCCACAATGAATTGACGCGTCGTCTCGTTGAACACGAGCCGCGCAAGATAATTGCTCTGCGGATCCTGCTGCCAGTTCAAGAAGTGATCTCCCGGCGTGATGCGCAGGGAGTAACTCTCGATCGGCGTCCGGCAGTGCGGCGCGGGGCGCAGGCGAACGATGTGGGGCGACAGGGTCGTGGGACGATCGAACTCGTACCGCGTCGTATGGCGCAAGGCCACGCGAATGGACATCATCCGTCTCCGGGGGAAGGATTCAGGCAGCCTTCATTGTCGCCTGTCGACCGGGCCCATGCAAACCTGAAATCCCGAGTTCCGACCGAAGAACGGCCCTTGTTGCACCCCCACGGTCAGTTCGTGGGGGTTAACTCGATCCCGATCGGCCCATCGCGCAACGAGGGTAACTCGATCCGCAACCGGCCGTCGCCCAGCGAGCCGAGATTGCCCTCGCGCCCCAGGATGTACCGCATCTGCCAGTCGCCCGGAATATCCGGCAGTTTCGCCGGATCAATGAAGACGTCGTACGTGCCGGCAGTTTCGCCCTTGTTGGCCAGGAAGACAATCGCACGCTTCGGCATCGTGTAATTGCCTGCGAAGAAGCCATCTCCACTGATCAGTTCCTGAGCGTACCAAGGACGCGCGTCCACGATGTTGTCCCAGTCGATCCCGTCGAGAATGTCCCAGAGCGGGCGAACGCGTTTCCACGTGTCGGTACGGTCTGCCTGGTTGCCCCAGGCCCCGTTCTGCATGAACAGCCCGTTGCCGCTGCAGACCTGGATGTCGCTCAGGTTCACCGCCGCCATGGCGATGTTGTACGGATTCTGAGAGGTCGCCCGCATGCCGTACATTTTCACCGTGCAACCGGTCAGAAGCGCGTTGTGCCCGTCGCGATAGTACTCGGGGGCCGCCTCCTGGAATGACTCGCCGATCATCATGCAGTCGTAGAAGCCGTTGATCAGCCAGTTCAAACCACTCCAGGGTTCGAGTCCGTAGCCGGCGTCGTTCAGTTCCAGCACCTTCTTCACGCGCCAGTAGGAGTAGTGCACCAGCTCATCCACGGTCAGATCCTGGTCCTCCGGGCGATACGGCTTTTCGAGTTCCCCCATCACGCCCTGCCCGAACGCGCCGCCATCGAGATAGAATCCGTCCAGGTTGTACTTCTTGCACCAGAAATCCGCCATCCATGCGATGAAGAACGGATACCGCCCCGCCACGGTGTAGAACGTGTGATCCACGAGGTCCCAGTTCTTCGGATAGCCGCCGTACGCATTGGCCCCGCCCAGCGGCACCGTATCCTCGAAGCGCAGCAGCGGATTGCGGCCCGGCACGATGCCCAGGTAGCCGATCGCCTTCATATTCAGACGATGGGTTTCCTTCATGGCCCTTTCCATCTCCCAGTGGTTCACGAAGAAGCCTTCGCGATCACGGGTGTCATTGCTCACCCACGTGTGATGCCACACCATGGCGTCAGTGCCGTGACCGGCGAACCGCGCGAGGTCCACGTCGCTCGGATACTCCTGGAAACTCGGCGCCCGCCGCCAGTGCTGCACCGGCCCTTCCGGGAAGCGAATGAAGTGCACCATGCGATGCTTGAAGCCGATCATGTTCAACTTCTGCGCGGGCAGGAACGACGAGGCGAAGCGCAGTTGGTCGTCGGTCGTCGCGATGGCCAGCTCACCATCACCATTGGGCTTGACGCCCAGCATCGTGGTCTTCGGCACAATCGCCTTGACATAGACGCCGGCTTTGCCGTTATGACGCTTGATCGCCTTGCCCGCCTCCGGCTTGATACCGAACATGGCATCCGGAGCCTTCTTCAGCGCCGACTCCACCATCTTGAACTCACCCGCCAATGCAAGATGGGCCTCGATGTGCTGCGGCGTGACGCCCTCCACATCGACTGTCCAGAACCACACGTTGACCACGGTCGTCTTTGCCAACACATGTGCCGTGGCGGTCTTGCCCGACTCGTTCTTCAACGGCAGCGTCATCCGGATGCCCAGGTCGTCTCCTTCGACACGCGCCGTTCCGGCAGGATCGGGCCGATACGTCGAGCCGTCCTCCGCCTTGACGATCACCTCCGGAAAGACGCCTTCGACCAGCGTGTCGTCGCCATAGAGACCCGCGCCGACCCGGGCGGTGACGCGCGGCCCGTCGACTTTGAAGGTGGCGGTCGCCCCGGTGGACAGCCAGGTCCATACGACGCCGTCGCCAACCTGTTTCACTTCGTTGCGATCGCGTACGTCGTCGTCGTAGTGCTTATCGATCTCCCGGCTGAATCGAATCATGTCATCCAGGCAGGCCTGGCGGCGGTTCTTTTCGTACGGCGAGATCAGCTCCCACTGGTTCACGTTGCGGAAGCGCATGGCACCGGTCGAACCGAAGCCGAAGAGTCCTCCCGCCACGTCGGGATCCTCAAACGCGAAGATCTCCTTGCCGTCCGCCCAGACGGTCACATCTTTGCCCACCGCCTTGACCTTCAACGTCACCGTGTCCGCCGCCATCGGAGAAAACTTGCCTTCCTTGATGATGCGATACGAGGTCTGTTCCGGCATGGGCGACGAGTGCGACTGTCCGCCCACCATCGTGCGGCTGACGGTCACCGATCGCGCGCGAACCCATCCCTTCTTGAGATCAAACTCCAGTAACACTTCGCCGAAGGCATCCGTGCTGCGAAGAATCATCAGGATCGGATCTCTCAACTGCTGCACCTCGGCGGAGATGATCTGGTTCCGCGCGGGGACACCGCTGCTCGTCAGGCTCTCCTCGACGACACGCCAGCCGTCCTCATTCTTGATCACGCCCTTCGGCGGTCCCTGATACTCTTTCCGCTCATAATGCTTGCCCAGGTGATGCCATGTGCGCTTGGCGACCCACTGGATCCATCCGAACGTCTCATCCGTATCATGCAGACCGGCGCAGGGACCGAAGATCGGCTCCTCCACCGTCGAGATGTGATCCTCCGCCGGCGCAGGGACGCGGTATCGCGCCGGGCCGCTCCCGATGGTCACGTCACCGTGAAGCCATGACTCTTCATGCGAAATCGGCTGACAGGCCACCCCCGACGCGCTCGAAAGCACCAACATGATCGACAACCACACTCTGCAATTCATCTGCTATCTCCATCCAGACAGGCTGATTCGCCGAAAGCCCCTCGTCACGCCGAAGGGGACAGTCCGCAGGATTCATTCATGGGCGACCATCCTAACGCCGCCGGCGAAGGTTGTCAGGGGGCATGGCATCGCGGACGCAGAATGGGTAAAGCCTTCCAGAGTGGAGAATCGAGACGTGAGGCCGGCTCAGCGTTTCAGCGTCAGCCACGCCGATCGCAATCGATCCCGCAGCCGCTCGGTCATCCGCAACGGCCAGCGCGTCACGTTCGTCTCGAACGAGAACCGCGACAGCCGCTTCCGGCGCTCTTCAGCGTCCATGCGGTTCGGCGCGAGGGCGATCACCGCCTCGATCAATCGCGAAATCCAGCGTTGGCGGGTTCGGTTCATGCGAACTTGCGCTGCACCGGCTCATGGACCGATGCCAGCACCTCCTGGGGCGATCGCGATGCACCGCTCGACGCTGACCATAGCTGGTGCCGATCGATCACGAGCGGCGAAGCCTGGTAGTATTCGCTGACCTGGCTCGGCCCCCCTTCAACGACGTCTCCCCCTTCGAAGCCGATCTCGTGCAGCCAGTCCGACACGTCGTGCGTGAACTCGGCTGGGAAGATGATGATGGACACATAGGCGGGATCCGCGCCCTCCAGCTTGGCGAGTTGCACCTTCATGCGACACGGAGGCGTCACTTCGCCCGCCAGTCGCTTCAGCTCCTCAAAGTCCGACCGCGCCTCGCGCACCAGGTGCCGCCAGAACAAGAGGCCGTCTTCAAGCTGGAACTGCTCCGCCGGCACACCCACCAGTTCCATGGTGCCGTCCGGCAGGGCGCGATGAATCCGGTAGACCTTGCCGCCCGCGTGGTTCTCCGATTCCAGCAGAACCGCTACTTCGTCGGCGGTATACCCCACCGCCACCTGCTCGCCGAAATCAAAGATGTAGAGCCCCGCGTACTTATCGGGTTGGTTCAAGCGGGGAAGATGCATGGCCGGACTCCTCTTCATTCAAGCTTTTCGACTGATTCTCATGGGGTTGTCGCAAGACGCTCTTCAGTATTGCGTACAACACCTCATTATAGTGCCGTTATCGCATCGGGCCGGTCACTCAATCGATCTGCAGCCGCACGAATTGCCGCTTGCCGCGCTGAAGGATGTCCCCCGCCTTGATCGGCAGAACCGCCAACGGGTCGGTCACGACCTCGCCGTTCAAGCGAATACCCTTGTCGTTGACCAGTCGCTTGATCTCCCCGTTGCTCTTGCCGAACCCGCAATGCACCGCCAGCTTCAACACCGGCACCCCCTCGCCGTCGAACAACTCCCCCGGCACCGGCACCGTAGGCGTATCATCCGGGACGACGAATTCCCCTTTCTGGTGAATCCGCTCCCATTCCGCCCGGGCATGCTCGGCCGTTTCACGCGGATGAAACTGGGAGGTGATCTCCGTCGCCAGACGCTTCTTGGCATCCATCGGATGTGTGACCGAACTGTCGCAGACCGAACGAATCTCTTCCTCGGGAATCGCAGTCAGCAGCGTGAAATAGTTCGCCATCACCTCGTCCGGCACGCTCATCAGCTTGCCGAACATGTCATGGGCCTTTTCGTTCACGCTGACGTAATTGCCCAGCGACTTGCTCATCTTCTCCACGCCGTCCAGACCGACCAGGATCGGCATCACCATCACTACCTGCGGCGGCTGCCCGGCATTGCGTTGCAAATCGCGGCCCACGAGGTTGTTAAACGTCTGATCCGTTCCGCCGAGCTCGATATCCGACTGGATATTCACACTGTCCCACCCCTGCATGAGCGGATAAAGGAACTCGTGCACCCCGATCGGCGTCTCCGCCTTGTAGCGCTTCGCGAAATCGTCCCGCTTGAGCATCTGGCCGACGGTCATCTGCCCGGTCAGCTTGAGCACGTCAATGAAGCTCATCGGCTCCAGCCATTCGCTGTTCCGCCGGATTTCCAGCTTCTCTTCCGACAGATCGAGCACTTTTCCCGCCTGGGCGAAGTAGGTCTCGGCGTTGGCGTCGATGGCGGCGTCATCCAGCACCGGGCGCGTCTTGCTCCGGCCGGAGGGGTCGCCGACCCGGGCGGTATAATCGCCCATGATCAGCACCGCCTTATGGCCCAAGTCCTGAAACTGCCTGAGTTTACGAAGGACTACAGTGTGGCCGAGGTGAATGTCCGGCGCGGTGGGATCCAGCCCCAGCTTGACCCGCAGCGGCCGATGCTCCCGCTCGGAAAGTTCGAGCTTTTTTTTCAGCTCGTCCAGCGTGTCGATGCGGTCGCATCCGCGTGTCAGCACGCTCATTTGCTCTTGCACACTCGGAAACGGCATCACGATTTCCTCGGTCGCCTTTGGGTCAAACGCCTCCACACTGCCGGGAAGCCGTGTTCGCACTTCCAGTTTCTCGGCGAATGGCGCATGCTATCCCGCCCCGATCCACCATTCAACCGCCAAGAGCGTGCTTCCGCACCGGCAAAGGGAGCGTTTGCACAAACCCTGCGCTACTGTTCTTCAACGAATTCGCCTTCTCCGCTGGCCCCATCTCGGGCGCCATGCCTAACCTATGGCATGTCAGACGGTTAGCTTCGCACGCGCCGCTGAGCAGTTGACATTGTCCGATGTGAGGATTCTAATTGTTAGTTTCATCGGCCGATTCGCCTCAATCCCAAGGCCCAGGAGTGTGTTCCATGCCCGAGACCTTACCCAAGTTATCCGTCGTCGAGAGGCACGGGGTCCACATTGTGACCTTCGAGGACCGCAAGATTCTCGAGCAACTCGTGATCAACGAAATCGGCAAGAAGCTCAGCGAAATCGTCGAATCCGAAAGCAACCCGAAGCTGATTCTCGATTTTCAGAATGTCGAGCACCTCTCCAGTGCGGCCCTGGGCACCCTGATCACGCTCAACAAACAGGTCGGCGAGGTGGATGGCAAACTGGCGTTGGCGGGCATACAGCCACAGATCTTCGAGGTCTTCAAGATTACCCGGCTGAACAAGCTCTTTGATATTCAGCCGTCTGTGGACGACGCATTGGACGCCGTACGCTGATTCACTGCCGCACGGACTCGCGTATCGGGTCGCGAGACCACACCCTTGGCTCCCGCGTTCGCGTCACCCTTTAAAGGTCATTCACCCGGATCATTACCAGGAACTGCTCCCCGATGTCATCCGCTGCTCATCCGTTACCCCATACCGTCGTGATTGCCAGTGACCTGGTGGCGGCGCGTGAGGTGGAAGAGCAGATTCTGAAGGAAACCGAGCGGATGGGCTACACCAAGGAATGTGGATTCGCCATCCGGCTGGCGCTGGAGGAAGCGATCGTCAATGCTCACCGCCACGGCAACCGCGGCGATTCCAGTAAGACCTTGACCATCAGCTACAACGTCAGTGACGAACGGATGATCGTCCGCATACGCGATGAAGGACCGGGTTTCGATCCCGAGGGCGTGCCGGATCCGACGGAGCCGGAGCGCATCGCCCTTCCGAACGGCCGCGGGATCATGCTGATGAAGGCCTACCTGGACGAACTGCGTTTCAATCGTTGCGGCAACGAGGTCACGCTCATCAAGGAGCGCTGCTGAGATGTCCCAGATCCCTTCACCGGAGAACACCCCGTTGCGCATCGATGTCGATCGTCGAGGCGAATCCGTGATCGTCCGCCTCGAGGGCGAGGCCCACATGACTTCGGCCGCGCACCTCTCCCAGAACCTCGTCAACGTCATCGATCAGCAGACGCGAAAGCTCATACTCGATCTGGCACACCTGGCGTTCATCAGTTCGACCGGCCTCAGTGCGATCATCTCCGCCTATCGCAGTTGCCAGGAACGCGACGTGGACCTCTGCCTTGCCCAACCCGGGCCGCACCTGCGCGACGTGCTGAATGTCACGCGCTTCGATACGCTGCTCCCTGTTTACGAGACGATCGACCAGGCGGTCCATCCGGGCTGAACCGCCACGCCGGCGCCCTTGCGTACCGATTGACGCTGCTCCGCGTCGCCTCTATTCTCATTTCTCAAATGGTGCGTCTCGCACCGGCTCCTGTCGACGATCCATTGGAAACGATAGAGGATAACGCCCGTGGCCGCTGACAATTCCTCCGCAAGCACCGATGGCAGTGGAAAACTCGCGACGCGCCTGGACAAGCTTTACGAGTTCGAGCGCGCCCCCATCACGCCCGACAAGCTGCACAGCGGGCGCTATTTCGCGGGACTCTTCGCCGGAGAGCATGTGGCGGCCACGGAGTTCGTCATTGGTGCCCTCTTCGTGCAGTGGGGAGCAGGGGCGCGCGACCTCTTGCTCGGTCTGTTGATCGGCAACGCCCTGGCAGTACTGAGTTGGGCGTTCATCTGCGCGCCGATCGCTGTGCGTACACGACTCACGCTCTACTGGTACGTCCGACGCATCATCGGGCCGGGACTGACCGTCGTTTACAACTTCGTCAACGCCATTCTGTACTGTTGCCTGGCGGCAGCCATGATCGGCGTCTCCGCCTCGGCGGTCATTCTGGCACTTTCCAAAATCGGCATGGGTATTAATCATCCCGCTCCTCAAGACGTCATCCCCAACAGCGTGGGTTGGGTAGTGGTGGTCATGCTTGTCGGGGCGGTCGTGGTTTCCCTCGCCATCCTTGGATTCAAGAAGCTCAGCCAGTTTGCGACCCTGTGTTCGCCATGGATGTTTCTGATCTTCATTGCCGGCGCGATCGCCGCACTGCCCCAGACGGATACTGGAGATATCAGTTCATTGACCGAGTTCTGGACCGTCCTCGAAACGGAAGTCTGGACCGGAGAGCCTTCGCAGGGGCAGGAAAAACTCTCCTTCTGGCATATCATGTTTTTCGCTTGGTTCTGCAACCTGGCAATGCACGTCGGCCTGTCGGATATGGCAGTATTCCGCTACGCCAAGAATTGGACGTACGGGTTCTACTCGGCATTCGGCATGTATCTCGGTCACTATGTCGCGTGGATCTGCGCGGGAATCATGGGCGCCATCGCCGGGAGCGTTCTGAACCCAGGCGAGATGGCGGACCTGGCTGTCGGCCCGGCGGGTGTCCTGGCCGTGCTGATTGCCGGTTGGACCACTGCCAACCCGACCATTTACCGCGCGGGGCTCGCATTGCAGATCATCACGCCGAACTGGCCGCGCTGGAAGGTCACGCTTGCGGCCGGAGCCATTACGACGCTCGTCGGCTGCTCGCCCGCCATCTTCATGCGGCTCCTTGACTTCGTCGCCATTTACGGGCTCATGCTCATGCCGATCGGCGCCATCATCGTCACCGAGCACTGGCTCTTCCCGAAGCTCGGGCTTCGGCAGTACTGGGCGGACAAGCGCGGACTGAGCGTCAACGCCCCGGCGCTGATCAGTTGGCTGCTTGTCCTCGGGCTCTGTTTCCCGTTCGAGGCGTTCTTCGGGTTCGATTCGCCGATGCAACTCATGGGCGTGCACCTCTTCTTCCGGTGGCTGCCGGGCTGGTTCATCGCCGCCGGGGCGTACACGCTGATCTGCATGCTGGGCGCGGGCACGCTCGGCACGCGCGCGACGCCCGACGACATCCTGGAAGTGCAACGCACGCGCGAAGCCCGCGAGGAGCAGGCACGCGCCGTCGCCTCGCCGTCATCTACGCAGGCGACGCCGATGGATCCCGTGGCATGGATTGCGGGCGCGCTGGCGGTGCTCGCCCTGGCCGCCAGTCTCTTCTTCCCGATCGTCGTCTTTCTCAGCGGCAGCGAACCGGACACGCTGCAGGCCAATCTCGCCACCTACAAGACGCGGATGCTCCTGGCCACGGTGCTCTACTTCGTCGCGGCGGTGGTCTACATGGTCCGCCGCGAGCAGCTCCGTGCGTCACGTGAATAAGGGTCGAATGGGACGACTCAGCTAAAGGAGATCATGATGAAAGGACTGGGGCTGGCCATCATGGTGATGGGGATCATTTCCTTCGTGCTGCCTCTCGCCGGCGTGCAGTGGCGCGTCCTCATGTTCGCCGACGCGCTCGGGCCGCTCTGGGGACCCGTGCTGAAAATCGCGTTCATCGCCGGCGGCTACATCCTCTTTCGCATCGGCGACGACCTGGAGTGAACGCCTGAATCTCGATGTTGTAGCGGGGTCGGAATAGGCCGCTGGCTGTCTATCCCCTCCTTCACCCGCAGTCCACATCCGCCTCCACGTCCTCGCCGGAGTAGCAGCGCTGGTAGACCGCGAAGTCTTCGGCGTCGACATCGCTGTCGCCGTCGAAGTCGGCGGGGAGAATGCCGTTCTCGTCAGGCGAGAGGAAGCAGGTCTCCGCCAGGTTCTCCGGATCGTACGGGACCATGGGCTGCGTCGCGCAGCCGGCGAAGAGATCAAAGTCGTCGGTGTCCACGTCGGTATCGCAGTCCAGGTCCGCCACGGCATGCGGGAACGTGAACCGAAACGTGAACGGCTCGGAATCGGCGTAGCCGGTGCTGCCCTTGTCGATGAGCCGCAGCGTCATCTCGTATGTGCAGCCCGCCTCGCCGAAGCGCGGGTCCAGATTGTCGATGAACCAGATGAAGTGCGTGTGGAGATTGGATCCCCCCAGCGACACCTCGCGAAAGGTCGTGCCCTGATCCTCGTAGGGCAGAAAGACGAACTGGACGGGATCGAAGATGACCAGCGCGGGTGAGACCAGCAGCGACTCGAGCGGCGGATTCGCCTGCTCGGGATCGGCTTCAATGCGGACCCAGATGTCCGCCCCGCTTTGAAGCATCAGCAGGTCCTCCCCGGCGGGCTGATCCGCATTGATGCTGTCGAACCCCGGGGCGTCCTCGCTCCACCCGCCGAACTGGTCCGGTACCAACTCGACCATTTCGAAGTCCGGATCCATCCCGCACGAGGGATTGCACACTGTATCGATGGCCAGTTGCCCGGCGCTCATGCGTCCGATCCAGACATCACCAGCGTGCTGCGCGTTCGCCGTCGAAAGCTCGAGAAGACCCCCCACACACGTGACGACCATCACCAGACCGACATTCCAGCGTTTCATGTCCTGCCCTCACTCCATCTCTTGAAGCCACCAGATATCCATACACAAGCATGTGGCGGACCGCCGGACCCCTCCGCGCCCGGCGATCCGCCCGAGCTCATTGCCGCCCGCTCAGCGACGACGACGCAACAGAACCAACGCGCCGAGACCGAACATGCCCAGCGTCATCGGCTCCGGTACGGGCACGAAACCAAGGGTGAACGAGGCCGAATCCGAGTAGCCGGTCGTGCCCATGTCCACGAACTTGAACGTGCCGAACCAGACCGTCTGCAGCGAGTCATAGCCGGTGGCGGAGGAATCGATGTGATACTCGCCGTGGGTGTGCAAATGCTCATCACCCAACGCCAGCGAGCCCAGCGTCGGCGTGGGGCTGATGACGATCGGCAGGCCCACGGTCGGCGCGCGAACGAACAGCGCCTCGTCGAGATCGACGCCCATCAGCTTGATGTCCGCGCCGACACCGAGCGGATAGAAATCCTCCGACGGTTCCGCGGACTCCAGGTGATCGAACCCCGGCGCGTCGCCGATCCATCCCTGCAGCGCGGGCGTCTGGCTCGGGGGCAGCTCGATGTACTCCAGGCCGTTGAGAATGTCCTCGTCGAACTCGAACTTGAGCTCACCGGCGTTGGAAACGCCGATAATGAAGTCACCTTCGTGCTCATGGTCATGCTGCGCGGCAGCGATCCCGGTCAGACCCAACGTGAAAACGGCAATCATGGCAATCATAAATGAACGCTTCATCACAAACCTCCCGGCGCCCGTAGCGCCGATGTGAAAACTATTTCAATTCAGAACCATCAAAGATCAATATTTGACTGCGTCAGAAACTCAGGAAGACGCCCGGATGCGCGATCCGTCTCTTCTGCATCTGCGAAGTCTGCACAATCAGCGGATGAACGCATCGCATCTAGTGCGCGACCTTCGGGTCATACTTGTTGTGTGACCACTCGATCACAAAACGCGGACCCTCCCGTCGCTTGGACGCGATGCTGTAGGTATCTTCAAACGTGTGCGGGGCGGCATGGCCGTCGGCGAAGGTGTACATCGCCTTCCTGCCGTGCCGATCGATGGCCACCTGCTGGCGGGCCTCCTCTTCCGGGTTCAGCACCCAGTTCTTTGCGTGAACGTGATCCGAGACGGCGTAGTCCGTATCCTCGGCCAGTTCCGCAAACAGAATCGTGGAGGTCGACCGCTTGAGCCGGTCAATGCGGGAATAGTACTCGTATCCCGCCACACGTCCCGTGACGTAGTCGTTGACCCCGTAACTCGTCCGACGCCGTTGTGTCGTGCTTCCGTAGTCCGCCTCCCAGTAGGGGCTCTCATCCTCCGGACAACGCAACACGTTGGCGTCGATCGCCGCATCCCTCTTCCCGTTCCCGAACTCCCGGCTGAGCGTGTTGACCCAGGACGTGTCCCAGTCGACGGTCCCGCCATGAGCGAGACCGAAGTCGGGCAAGGCCCCTTTGCTCGTCTGCGTGTACATCACGACGGCCGTGCCGAGTTGGCGCATCTGCGCCAGGCAGACCGTCGCCCGCGCCCGTTCGCGCACCTTCTGCAGCGACGGGAGCAGGATGGCGATCAGCAGTGCGATGATGGCGACCACCACCAGCACTTCGATCAGTGTGAACGCGCGACGTTTCATGCCGCGACCTCCAGCCATGCGTTCAGCCGCCACAGACCGGCATGACCATACGCCGCGCTGTAGATGCGCACGTGCGAAAAGGTTGATGCCTGTTAATGGCAGCAGTTCGTTTGGGAACGGGGTGCCGGGTAGTACGACGATCATCTCAAGACAGTCGATTTCCCGGCGGGGTGATGCCTGGGGCGACGCGCACCGATTCCCGACTCGAATGCGATGCGGCTACGGGTTCAACTCAGAGTTGGGTGGGAGGCGCGCGGGGAGCGCGATGAACGAGGAATGCGGATACGACGATCGTCTCGGTGGAGGCGAACCCCCCATCGACCGACGGCGGCAGGTCCAACTCGATCGCCTCGGCGAGTGTGACCGTCAGGGCCTTGCTGCTGAGATGAACGGCGATACAGACCTGACATTTTGCCGGATCGTGCGTCGGCGGCCGGGAGTCTTCCCGATCGCCATGCGTGCCGGCACCATGTCCAAAATCACACGCGTGGCCGGCGACCTGCGATGTTGCAGGTACTCGTGCGGCAGACGCCAGATGCCACTGCTGCACCACTCCCGTGCCCAACAGCGTCAGGCTTAACGCCAGCAGTCCGCCGGCGAATCGATAATGGAAGTGCAAACGTCGCATGAATACAGCCAGTGGCCCTTTCGTCGATTACAACGTATTACGGCTATCTTAATCGCTGTTCTGCAGAATGCAAGGCAGGAAATCCGTGTCTCCCTCGACGGTCGCCACGTGCATTATTGACGCAAACTCATTCACCATAATAACTTATGCACTATCAACCGATTGAAATGGGAAGGCCTGCTGGCGTCACGCACCCTGGAGCGGTACAGTTCGGGCACTCCCCTTAGACTGGACATCTGATGAGGACGGAAATCATGCAAGAGCGTATTCATCACCTCGCATGGGGTATCGGCAGCGTTGGACTGCTCTTGGCCGGATGTGCGACGACCGACTCTTCGACCGACATGCAATCAGGCATCCATCGCGATCCCGGCATCCGATTCACGGACGTCACCGCCACTTCGGGAATCAATTTCGCTTACACCTTCGGTGATTGGACCTATGACAACATCCTGGAATCCACCGGCTCGGGCTGCGCCATGTTCGACTACGACAACGACGGTGACATGGATCTGCTTCTGCTCAACGGCCGATACCTCGAGGACATCAGCGATCCGAAGGGCCGGATTCACGCCGACGCCACCAATGCCCTGTATCGCAACGACGGCAATGGCGCATTTACCGATGTCACGCATGAGTCCGGACTTGGCGGAAAGGACTGGCATGTCGCCGCCGGCATCGCGGATCTCGACGGCGACGGCTACGAGGATGTCTTCCTCGCCAATTACGGCCCCAACGCGTTCTACCACAACAACGGTGACGGTACGTTCAGCGACTGGACCGATCGACTCGGGCTAGCCGGGCCGGACAAGCTCAACGGGTTCACCACGTGGAGCGTCGGCGCGGCCATCTTCGACGCCGACAACGACAACGACCTCGATATTCTCGTGGCCAACTTCCTGGCATTCGATCCATATCACCTGACCGCCAACGCGCCGCATCTGATGCCCTCGCCGGTCGAGTATGCCGGGCAGCAGGCGATCTTCTATCGTCAGGAAGCCGACGGACGATTCGTCGACGCCACGCGTGAGGCAGGCCTCTACGATCCCGACAACATGATTATGGGCTTCACTGTGTTCGACGCGGACAACAACAATCATCTCGACATCTTCCAGGCCAACGATCACCAGCCGAACTACCTCTACATGAAGCATTGCGATGAACCCCGCTACCAGGAAGTGGGCATGTATGCGGGTGTGGCGGTCAACCTGGACGGGATCGGCACGGGCTCGATGCATGGCTCGCTGGGGGACGTGGATGGCGACCGCCACATCGATCTCTTCGTCACGGATCTGCGTTACGGCAGCATGTACCGCAAAGTGAGCCCGAACGCCGAGTACGAGGACATCGTGGCGGAGAGCGGCATCCGCAAGTTGACCGAAGGCGATGAAGCCTGGGGCGGCGGTCTGCACGATTTCGACAACGACGGTGATCTGGATCTCTTCACGACCAATGGCGGCGCGGACAAACTGGTGCTCAAGTCCGCCACGCTCCTGGCCAATGACGGCAAGGGGCGATTCATCGATGCAGCCGCCCATGCAGGGGACTACTTCCAACGGAAGCGTTCCGGTCGTGGGGCGGCCTTCGGGGACGTTGACAACGATGGCGACATCGACATCCTGATCAATTACGTGGACCTCGAAGCGAAGGCGACGCTGCTTCGCAATGAAACCGACAACGGCAACCACTGGATCGGGATCCGACTCGCACCCACGCGCGGTGCGACCGAGCCCGTCGGCGTCACCGTTCTTGTCGTCACCGGTGATCGTCAGCAGGTGCGCATGCATCAGCGCGGGCAATCGTATCTCTCGCAGAATGATCCGCGGCTGCACTTCGGGCTCGGCAAGCATCCGCGCGTGGACCGGATCGAAGTGGTGTGGAACGGGCGCAGCGTATCCGTCATGGAGGACGTGCCCGCCGACCGATACATCACCATTCGCGAGGAGTAGCCCGGGACGGGATCCCGACCAGTTGAACCGACCCCGGGCACACGTCTCGACGTCAGACGTATGCTGAAATCCCGCTCAGAACGGAATGCTTCATGGCACGGATGAAAGCCGAAGACCGGCGCAAACAACTCCTGGACTCCGCCGCGCGGTGCTTCGCCGAATTCGGCTACCGCGGAACGACCACCGCCAAGATCGCCGCCGAAGCGGGCGTGAGCGAGCCGATCATCTACCGGCACTTCAAGACCAAGCACGACCTGTTCATCGCGCTGATCGAAAAAGTCGCCGACGAGGTCTTCCAGAACTGGCAGGAAGCCACCACTCAGGCGAAGACACCCCTCGAAAAGCTGACGATTCTGCTCTTCAGGAACCCCGCCACCTCGGATCCGAGAACGGCACAGGTCTACCAGCTCCTGTTCCATGCCTCGACCGAGGTCAATGAGCCGACCATCCGCGAGGCTATTCGCGATCACTACGAGCGCTACGTCCGTTCGCTCTCATCGGTCATGAAGGAAGCCCAGCAGGAAGGGCAGATCCGCGACGACGTTCCCGCTGAGTGGCTGTCGTGGCAGATCATTCACGCGGCGGTCGGCTTCGCGATGGTTCGGCCGCTGGAGATTCCGAGCCACCGCTCGCTGGCCTTCGTCCAGGGCACGATTCAATTCCTGATGGAATTACTCACGCGTGATTCTGATTTCGCGCCCAACGCCCTCATCACGTATCGCACGGAAGGCACGAATCCCGCGAAAGGTTCCTGAGTTTCGTTTCTTCCCCCATCGCGCAGGCGATATAATCGGATCATGTCCTTTTCGAATGACCTCCCGTCGTTACGTGACCCCGTTCCCCTGTTCCCGCTGCCGAACGTCGTCCTTCTGCCCGGCGGAACGCTGCCGCTGCAGATCTTCGAGCCGCGCTACCTGGCGATGATGAACGACGTCCTCGAGGACGACGGTGTCATGGCCATGGCGTTGCTGCTTCCGGGGTACGAATCGCATTACCACACGAACCTGGCGGAGATCCACCCGGTGGTCTGCGTCGGACGAGTCCGCGAGCATGTGCAGCTTCCCGACAAACGTTTTCTGATCAATCTGACCGGAGCGTGCCGGGCGCGCGTCCGCCAGGAGGATCGCGATGGCGAGTACCGCCGGGCGACCCTCGACGCCATGATCATCCCGGCCTCCAGTGTCGAGACCGATGGCGAGTATGCCGCGCGGCAGGAACTCGCGACGCTCCTGGAATATGACGTTTTCGACCACTTTGGTGGCATTGAGCGGATTCGCGACCTGCTGGGCGACGCCACGCCGCTCGCGGACGTGACCGATCTGATCGGTGCCTGCCTGTTGCCACAGGATGCGGTCGAGATCCGCCTCAGCCTTCTGGAGGAGATGCGCGTCCTCGAACGGGCCGAGATCCTTCGCCGCGAACTGTCCATCATTCGCAAAATGCTCGAAGTGAAACGGGCTTCACGTGGCGATCAGCCGCCGTACGGGTCGGCCAACTGAACCCGGCGTCGCATCCGCATGCACCGAATCCGTTTCGTCCGTCGAAGTCTCATGGCAGTATTGAAGGGAGATGAAGGGTGTCAGCCCGCCGGCGCTTCGTCGCGATCGGATGAAAGCCGGCCGACGAGTTCGCGGGCAGCGCTGAATCCGTGACGCTGTAGGTACGCTTCGATGCCTTCCAGCACGTGGATGGGTGTCGTCGGGTCGAGGAAACTGGCGGTTCCAACACCCACTGCCGTCGCCCCGGCCAGGAGGAACTCGACGGCATCCTTCCAGTTCTGAATCCCCCCCATCCCGAGCAGCGGAATGCCTGCCGGTCGAGCGACCTCCGAATAGACCCGGTGCACGAGGTTCAACGCCAGCGGCTTGATGGCAGGACCGCTGAGCCCTCCGGTCTTGTTCGCGAGGATCGGACGCCGCGTCTCCACGTCGATGGCCATGCCCACGAAAGTGTTCACCAGCGAGAGGCACTCGGCGCCGGCATCGATGGACGCCCGGGCCGTCGCGCAGATGTCGGTGACGTTGGGGGAAAGCTTGACGATCAACGTCGCCCGCCGTACGACCTTCCGCACCTCGGTCACGAGCTCTCCGAGCTTGCAGGCGTCGATCCCGAAAACCAGCCCGTCGGAGACGTTCGGGCAACTCACGTTGAGTTCGACACCGGCCACGATCTCGATCGGGTCGAGGCGCTCGCAGACGGCGAGATAGTCTTCCATGCTGTGCCCTGCCACGTTGACGATGGCGGGGACTTCGAGCGCGGCCAGCACGGGAATCTTCTCCGCCACGAACCGCTCGAGCCCGACATTGGCCAGGCCGATGGCGTTGAGCATCCCCCCGGCGGTCTCGACGATCCGCCACGGAGCATTGCCCTTGCGTTCCTCCCGCGTCACGCTCTTGGTGGTGAAGGCGCCGAGTCGGTTCAGATCCATGAACGGGGCGTACTCGTCCCCGTAACCGCAGGTGCCGGAGACCGTCACCACCGGATTACGTAGGCGAATCCGTCCCAGTTCGACGGCCATGTCCCTGTTGGGGGCTTCAGCGTGCATGCCCGGAAGCATCCGACATCCGCGCAGAGGTGTCAAGCGACGCTTCACGGAGGTTACCCATCACCGCCGCCTGGAGCTATAATGAGGGACTTTGAATCTCAGGCGTCGAGTCGGCGTAATCTCCCGACCGATCAGGGCCACACGCGGAAAGTTTTTCGTATGCTTCGCACGATGCTGAAATCCAAGATTCACCAGGCGACCCTCACGGGCACCGAGTTGCATTACGAAGGAAGCATCGCCATCGACCAGGATCTGCTGGATCAGGCGAATATCCTGCCGGGGGAACAGGTGCAGGTGCTCAACGCCAACAACGCGAGCCGCCTGATCACCTACGCCATCTCCGCGCCCCGCGGGTCATGCACATTCATGCTGAACGGTCCTGCGGCCCGAATGGCCGTCAAAGGGGACATTGTCAGCGTCCTCTCGTACTGCCAGCTGGAAGACGAACAAGCCCGCAACCACGAGCCGGTCGTCCTCCTCATGGACCGCGAGAACCGCCCCGTGTCACCGCGCTGACCGGAAAGATCCCGATCCACTTACGAGCGAGACCGCCTTCGACGCGAATCCCCGTTTCGACTATGATTCCCGCTTGCCTAAAGGGGAGTGTGCGCCGTGGATCTGGACCTCCAGCGTTTCTACCGGATCAATCGCCGGGCCGTGATGTGGGTGGCGTTCTTCGCCATCGTGTACCTCCTGCGCCACTTTTTCGCGCTGATCTTTCTGACGTTCATCTTCGGTTTCGTGATGTACAAGGTGGCAATGTTCCTCACGCGGAACACGCGTCTGCCCTACCGGATCTCGGTATTACTGCCCTTCCTGGTACTGCTCACCTTGCTCTCGCTGCTCATTCATTACACCGTGCCCCGCGTCACGAAAGAAGGAGCGGAGTTTGCGCGCGGACTGCCCTACCATCTGACCAGTCTGGCCATCGAGATCCGGCAGTTCGCGGAAGATAATGCGATCCAGAATGCATTGCTTCGCTACGTACAATCATCCGAGCCGCAGACAGAGCAGGAGACCGGCTCCATACCGTTCGAGGCCATCCCGAAGGAACAGCCTGACACGGACGTGCCCTCGGAGGCCGGCGGCAAGTCGACGACCGCTTCCACTGACCCAACCACGCAAGCCGCTGCCACGACACCGGGGGCCAAGATCGAATCGTTCGTGCGGACGATGCGCGAGGTGCCGCCCAAGTGGGACGAACTGTCTTCCATCGAAAAGCAACAGGTCATCGGCCTGGTCGGGGAGATGCAGCGGATTATCCTTTCGATCCTTCCCGGGGTGATCAGTGAGAACGAGGAGAATCTCCAGGGCGTCATCATCGATCTCACCGGGCGCGCCGTGACCGGCAGCATTCAATTCCTGCTGGGAATCCTGCTCTCCTTCCTGATCCTGTGGGATTTTGATCACGTCGCGAAAGATCTGAATATGTGGCGCGACAGCCCGGTGGGCGCGTTTTTCGCCGAGGCGGCCTCCAGTGTGATCGATTTTTCCCGCGTGGTCGGCACGGCATTTCAGTGCCAGCTCGTCATTGCGTTGCTCAACGCCGCCATCACGTGCGTCGGGCTGTTCATCCTGAATATTCACCCGTTGGTCCTGCTGACCACGATCGTGTTCCTCTTCGGGCTGATCCCGGTGCTCGGTGTCTTCATCTCGTCGGTGCCGATCATTCTGATCTCGTTCAATGAATACGGTCTCAACCACGCGTTGATGACGCTGGGCATGATCGTCGTGGTCCACATGCTCGAAGCCTACGTTTTCAATCCGCGGATCTATGCCGCCCGATTCCATCTGAACCCCGTCATCGTGCTCATCATTCTGCTGGTGGCGCATGAATTGGCGGGAGTGTGGGGCATGCTCTTGGGAATTCCCGTCACGCATTACGTCTTGAACATCGCCCAGATGCCGACCACACCACGGCGCCGCCGACTTCTCCGCGTGAAAGATGCGCGTGCCTCGGCGAACGATCCGTCGGAGTCTGCTCTTTCCTCCAAATCCGACAACTCCCCGACGCCTGATCCATCTACGTGATTCCCGCAGCCGAAAGCCGACACCGCCGAGTGTCGCTTTTCCGTCACTTCGTGTTATTCGTTCCTCTGCGTGAGGATGCTTCAGGGTGAGAGAGGGACGTCGGACCGACCCCGATCGAATGTCGAATCAGCAATTCCGTCACGTCATTCTCCGCTCCCGAGAGACCGGGCTCCACCCTGAACGCGTGCGATCCAGCTTGACATCGTGATCGAAATCCAGCTCCGCATGTCCGCACGATGGCAAAAGAAAAGCGGGCAACTCCCGTTGGGGAGATACCCGCTTATCAAGCGTACTGCTTGCAAGAACGTTACTTTTTCTTACGTTTGGTCTTCTTGGCGGCTTTCTTCTTGGCCGTCTTCTTCTTTGTGGACTTCTTCTTCTTTGTCGTGCGCTTCTTGGTCGTCTTCTTGGCGACCTTCTTCTTCGCAGCTTTCTTCTTTCTCTTCTTAGCCATGGCACATTCTCCTTGAATTGGAGTCGACTGTCCCGCGTGACGCAAGCGGGCTTAGGAAAAAAACTTACACATTGCGTTTCGGGGAGTCAATAAAAAATTCTTTAATCGAATCAAAAAAATCCGTCACGCAATCAATCCTATTTCGGCAAAAGCTGCGCATAACTTTCAACTTGTCTTCACTTCCCAGTGAACAACACACGCAAAGGCACGATGATCATGAGTGACTGACATCGTCTTCCGTACACACTTCACGTCCCCTTTCTTCACTCTCGTTCAAGCTCTGATTCGCGTCGCCCGGCTTGCAACCACACGCTTGAGCCGGTGCATTCCGCACGCCGATAATCGATTCATGAGTGCGATCATACACGGAAACGCTGGTAACTCGGTCGTGGATTCGCCATGGCTGGATGCACCACCTCCCACATGCCATCGCGAAGAAGATCTTTCGAAACTCACACTCTTGTGGCAGCCTCCCGCGCCGTCATCGTTGGATCGTCTCTCTCGTCTTTCCGAAGGCCAACCTGTTCTGATCGCGCGTTTTGATACTGAAAACGCCTGTCGGCAAGCGTTTGAGACATATCTCACCCCATCGGACTTTGTGTCCGCGCGCGAACAGATCGAACTGCAACGGATCATGCTTGACGCACGACGCAACCTTTTCGAACGTGGCGTACCCTGCTATGAAGGCATGCCGTTGATGGATGGTGATCTGGCCCGTCTGAATCGTCGGCTGGAAATGATGACCACGCTGCTGGCCCTGTTAAGAATTCGCCGAATTGCTCCACGGGGACGCATACGGTCGGATTGGATGGGATGTCGCCTGGCCGGCAGTGTGGACATTCCCGCGAATTCCATGCCGATGGCGAACCTGCGCGACCCCAACTGGCCGCCCCGGCGTACGCTTCGCGAATGGTGGTCAAAAAAAAATTCACAGCCTCGAATCACCCCGTCTTCCCCGGCAGTCGGCACGCCTGTGGATCTGGTTTTTCTGATTGGCGGCTGGGTCGATGAGCGCCTTCTGGATGTCTTTCCTCTTCGGGCGGCGCAGCGGCTCAACCTCCGCTGTGAAATCTGGGCACATCGAGTCCCGCCGGAGCTCGAGGATCTGGCGACGCGAATGGAATTCCGTGTGCGCCCGATGCCTTACCCTCCTCCCGCACGAGACGTGCAATCGATCGTGCGCCGTCTGCACAAGGAAGGCGCCCGGGGTGCTCTTCATGAAGGGTATGCCCCGTTCCGCGGTAGCGCTGCACGCGCCTTGCATCGGCTGCTGGCATGGGAACGGTGGGCGCCGAAACTCATCGCCATGCATCGCATGCTCACCCAATGGTTGCGGGCTGTTCGCCCTCGCGCCGTGGTTCTACCCGCCGAGAAAGATTGGAGCGCCTATGTCGGCGTTCATGCAGCGCGACGACTCGGCATCCCCACGATGAGTGTGGCCCACGGGAGCTGGCTGCCTCATACGAAGCTCGACACCGTGTCCGACGATCATTTGATGCGCAGAATGGCAGACCGGTACCGGGTCTTCACCCCCGCGGAACGGCAAGCCCTTACCTCACCAGATACGGACGTGAATCGATACCGCTGGTGCGGACTGCCGCGCACCCCCGACGTCCAGCCCGGGAAACGTCCGGTGAACGAATCGTCCCCAAGGTTGCTGGTCGGCACGATGGGCATGGGGCCCGGCCTCCCATGCAATATGATTCAACCGGTGCATCGATGGAACCATCGCCTCGTTACGAAACTGATCAAGTGTTTCGGGGAGAGGATATCCATTCGCCTTCACCCGTGGGACAAACCCGGATTCTATCCAGCCGAGGTTCGCGCTCAGGTACGCTCCAGGCAAGAGACGTTGAGCGAGCAACTCGCAACGCACGATGCGTTGATCACCTTGCACAGCACGGTCATGCTCGACGCCGCTGCGGCGGGACTTCCTGTGTTTCTCTGGGATGTCGCGGCGTTCGATCTGCATCGAAGCGAACTGGTGGACCAAGGCGCGGCGGTGTGCACACGACACCTGAACGAGCTCGTGAGCTTCCTCGAGCGCTACATGAGCGACGGCTGCTATCGAGCTGAACGGACACGTGCCGCCGAGGACTTCGCAGGACGCTTACGAGCCGATCCCGCCGGCGTTGAGGCCTCCGAGATCGAGCCGGTCGACACCGTGATCCTGGACTTGCTGAGCAAAAATGGAACCGATCGGGATAGGGCATTTACCTGAACCTGCGGCCCGGAATGTCTCGTTCAGGACTTTGTGGCTCGCACGACCAGATTTCCGGACAATTTGTGCTCCGCGAGGAATACCTGGAGGGCTTCCCGCAGAGCGTCCTGATCATTGGAAGGCTCAAAGAGTATGGCGTTCAGAAAGGCACCCAGCTCCGGCGAGGGACCGCCCAGAATATCGCACACCGTTTGCACATCCGTGCGACCGGGCGTGCTCATCTCGACCTGCGTAAAACCTGCCTCCGCCAGCAGGCGCTCGACTGATTCCGGCGTGTAGTATTGATACAGCACGAAAGGATTCATATACCGCGTCCGAAGCGTGAGGTACTCGAACGATCGGACGTTGTAGGCGTTGAATACGAAGCATCGCTCTGGCTTGAGCACGCGATGGACATGGCGCATCGTTTCGCGTGGGTCGTTGAGACTGGAAATCACACCCCAGGCGCATACACCGTCATACGCCTCGTCCGGCAGGTGAAGTCGCTCAATGGGTTCATCGTAAACCTTCCGCCCTGCCTGGCGATTGTACCTTACTGAGAAATCGCAGAGCTCGATGCCTTCCGCCTCGTAGCCCGCCTCCTCAAACATGCTCAACAGGGTGCCGACGGCGCTACCCAACTCAAGTACTCGACCGCCACGCATATGCTCCCGCATGAGACTCAGCGGCTGAGAAAAGACGCGTTCCCGTCTTGTCGAAGCCGAAGGAACGAGAATGTGCTCATGGAAGTAATTTAACGCGTCAGAGTGCCGAACGAACGCTTCGAGGGCTTCCTCTTTGAGTCTCGGAGTCACATACACACAACCACAGCACTGGCATTCGCTGTACACGGGGTCGCCATTCGGGTCGTAGATCCCGCCCTCCGACGAGCCGCAGACCGGACAAGGGACGTCACGAGCCCATTCTGGTTTGACGCGTCCATCCGCCCCGACAAGTCGCGCGCGCTCCAGGTCCAGCAACTCCTGGTAACGCGCTCTCGCCGTCTCGGGTCTGATTTCTGATATATCAAGCGTCGCCAACGCCCCACCTTTCAATCTTCATTGAAGTAATCGCGGTGATAGATTCAGCATCCTTTGAATCGTGTCATTCTCGATCGACTCACTACGGAATGACGAGTCTGATATCGGCCATCCTTGGTGTGGAATCCCACCCGAAACGAGCGTCGTGTGTGCCGGATTTCGCCTTGCCGCGACAACAAGTCTTTATCTTCAGGTCCGAAAAAGACGATGAATGACGAACGATTCGACGGTTACGCCACCCTCGCGCCCCCTGAAGCAGGTGACCGAAAGGGGTGCCGGGGATCGTGTGGGAGAGTGGTTTTGCCCATAGAGGACTGGTCATCGCAGACCGTGCTGGTCACGGGCGGAACGGGCTCGTTCGGCAGGAAGTTCGCCGATCTCATGCTGCACGAATTCGGCGTCAAGAAGCTGATCGTCTACAGCCGGGACGAGTGGAAACAGCACGACATGGCCTCGAACGGGTTCGACGACCCGCGAATCCGCTTTTTCATCGGCGATGTGCGGGATCGGGAACGACTGACCCGGGCGATGTCGGACGTGAACGTCGTGGTGCACGCCGCCGCCCTGAAGCAGGTTCCCGCCTGCGAGTACAACCCGATCGAGGCGGTGGCGACGAACATCAACGGAGCGCGCAACGTCATCGATGCCGCCCTGGATACCAAGGTGGATCACGTGCTGGCTTTGAGCACGGACAAAGCCACGGCACCGATCAACATTTACGGCGCGACGAAACTTGTGGCGGAGAAACTCTTCGTCCACGCCAACGCCTACAGCGGTGAACCGGCGACACGATTTGCCTGCGTGCGGTACGGCAACGTCATCGGGAGCCGCGGCAGCGTGATTCCCGTGTTCCGCGAGCAGATGAAGAAGGGCAAAATCACCATTACGGATCACCGGATGACCCGGTTCTGGATGACGCTTGAGCAGGGAGTCCGGTTCGTGATTTCGAGCATGGAACGGATGAGTGGCGGCGAGGTCTTCGCCCCCAAGCTGCCGAGTATGAAAATCGCGGACATGGCCATGGCGATGGCGCCGGAGTGCCATATCGAATATGTGGGCATTCGGCCGGGCGAGAAGCTTCACGAGTCGCTGATCTCCAGCGACGAAGCCCGCATGACGATCGACGCGGGCGATCGCTACGTCATGCTGCCCGCCAACCCATTGTGGCCGATGGCCGATTGGAAATCTCAAGGACAACGCCTGCCGGAGGGCTTCAGCTATTCCAGCGACTCCAACGACAACTGGCTTGACCGAGACCACCTCCGATCCCTGCTCCACGAGGCCTGATGCCCTCGCGATCGAGGGGGGAACGCCTGTTCGGGCGGAGTTGCTGCCCTACGGGCGGCAGTGGGTGGACGAGGAAGATATCGAGGCAGTCGTTCAGGTGCTTCGGTCCGACCGATTGACGACCGGTCCGGCGGTGCAGGAGTTCGAGCAAGCATTAGCGTCACGGGTCGGGACGCAACACGCCGTGGCGGTCAACAGCGGAACCGCCGCACTTCACGCCGCCATGCATGCCATCGGCATCGGCCCCGACGACGAAGTCATCGTCCCCGCCATCACGTTTGTTGCCACCGCCAATGCCGTGCTCTTCGAGGGCGGACGGCCGGTGTTTGCGGACGTGGACCCGGAGACGCTGTTGATCGATCCTGCCTCGGTTGCGTCGCGCATCACGCCGAGGACGAGAGCCATCATCGCCGTCGATTATGCGGGACAGCCTTGCGACTATCGCGCATTGCGAGAACTGGCGGACCGGCATGGCCTGGTCCTCATCGCCGACGCCTGCCATGCACTCGGCGCCGAGTACACGGGCAAGCCCGTCGGTTCGCTGGCGGACCTGAGCACGTTCAGCTTCCACCCGGTCAAACCGATCACCACCGGTGAAGGCGGGATGGTCACGACGAATAATGACTTCTACGCCCAACGCCTTCGTCGCTTCCGCAACCACTGCATGACCCGCGACGCTGCGGAGCGCGAGTCGGCCGCGTCGTGGGAGTACGAAATCTGCGAGCTCGGCTACAACTACCGCATGCCGGACATCGTGGCGGCCCTGGGGACGCGGCAACTGGATAAGCTCGATACGTTCATCGCCCGGCGACGGGCGATTGCAGCGCGTTATCATGCGTTCCTCTCCGAGATGCCGGCTGTCGCACCGCTTGAACTTCTGCCGGAACGAACTCACGCGTATCACCTGTACGTCGTGCGATTGCAGTCGGAGGATCCGGAACGGGCTCGTAGGCACGTTTTCGACGCGTTGCGAGCGGAAGGCATCGGTGTGAACGTGCATTACATCCCCGTGCATCTTCAACCGCTGTACCGAAGACGATTTGGAACGACTAAAGGCCTGTGCCCCGTCGCCGAGGATGCCTACACGCGGATTCTCTCGTTGCCGATCTTTCCCGCCATGGCGGTCGAGGATGTCGAGGATGTCATCCGGGCGATGTCGAGAGTCGTGAATGGTTATCTTCACTGAAGCGCATGGAGTTGTGGCACCCGATGAAGACCGCCGCCATCATCCAGGCCCGTATGGGATCCAGCCGGTTTCCCGGCAAGACGCTGGCCCCGTTGCTGGGCGAACCGCTGCTCGCACGGCTGATAGAACGCCTGCGTCACGTCGCCGCCATCGATGAGATCATCGTCGCCACGACGGACGATCCGGCGGACGAGGCCATCGAGGATCTCGCGCGGACGCTCGGCATCGGGTGTTATCGCGGCAGTGTCGACGACGTGCTGTTGCGCGTCCTCGAAGCAGGACGAGCCTACGACGTGGACCTGATGGTGGAGATCTGCGGCGACTGCCCGCTCATCGATCCCCAGACGACGCGCGACGTGATCGCGTTGTACCACAGCGGCGACTACGACCATGCGTCGAACATTCTGTGCGAGGGGTACCCGCGCGGGCTCGATACGCAGGTGTACCCGACACGTGTTCTGGAGGATGTCGCCCGGCGTACCGACGACCCGGTCGATCATGAACACGTCTCGCTTTTCATCTACGAACACCCTGAGATCTACCGCCTCGCGCGTATGGAAACGCCGGCCCACCTTCGCGCGAAACAGCTTCGCCTGACGGTGGATACGCCGAGCGACCTGGCCATGGTGGAGGCGATTTACGCGGCGCTGTACCCGGGAAACCCGGCCTTCGGTATCGACGAGGTCGCCGCGTTTCTCGATTCCCATCCGGAGGTGAGGGAGATCAATGCTCACATTCAGCAAAAACCTGTGCGCTGAGCCGCGCGTCTGGCGGGCCGGCGTCGTCGGCTGCGGTCGGATCGGCTGCGGCTTCGACGACAAGCCCCTCGAAGCCCGCGTGAACACACACGCCGGGGCATACAGTCATGTCGCCGGCGTGACGTTGGCGGCGCTGGCCGACGTGGACCCCGAAAAGCTCATTCGCTACGGCACGAAGTTCAACGCCCCCGGGCGTTATCGCGATTATCGCGCGATGCTGGAACGCGAAGAGCTGGACATCGTCTCGATCTGTACGTGGAACGACACACACCTGGACATTACCCGCGCCGCCGTCGAATCGGGCGTCCGGGCGATCTACTGCGAAAAGCCCATCGCCGATTCGCTGGCTTCAGCACGCGAAATGATCGCCCTGTGCGACACTCATGACGTGCTGCTGGCAATCAACCACAAGCGGCGCTTCGATCGCTTCCATCGCGAAGCAGCGGAGTTCATCCGTGGGGGTGGGCTCGGCGAGATTCAGCAGGTGACCTGCTATTACGTCGCGGGACTCGCGAACACCGGGTCGCACCTGCTCGATATGCTGCGGATGTTCTTCGGCGATGTCGAATGGGTCAGTGGCCTGGCAAGCCTTCAGACATCACCGAATCCGAACGATCCCAATATTGACGGATGGGTGCAGTTCCGCCACGGGCCGCGCGTGGCCTTGCAGGCATGCGACGTAACGAACTACGTGATATTCGAGACCAACATCGTGGGCACGGCCGGCCGGTTGCGCATCATGGCCAGCGGGTTCGATGCCAGGTATGAGCTGGTGCGCGACAGCGACAAGTTTCCCGGTGCGCGGGAGTTGTTCCCCGCCCCCTGCCCGGTCGACGTCGGGCACGGACGGGAATTCATGACCCAGGGCGTCGAGCACCTGCTTCAGTGCCTCGAGACGCATCAGCGCCCGGTGTCGACCGGCGAAGATGGACTGGCGGCGCTGGAACTGATCTGCGCGTTGCGTGAGTCCGCCGAGCAGAACGGCCGACGCATCAATCTTCCGCTCGAGGAAAGCGCCCTGACGATTCAATCGAGGTGACCCATGCCTTCTCTGGCTTTGCTGGGCGGCAAGCCCGTCCGGCGTGAACCGTTTCCGCCGCACCCGATCATCGGCGATGAAGAGAAACGGGCGGTCATGAATGTCCTGGACAGTGGCCGACTGAGCGGCTTCCTGGCGGTGCCGGGCGAGCACTTTCTCGGTGGTGAAAAGGTCCGCGCGTTCGAGCAGGCCTTCGCGGACTACCATGGCGTCGAGTTTGCCGTGTCATTCAACTCCGCCACCTCGGCGTTGCATGCCGCCGTCGTCGCCTGCGGAGTGGAACCCGGCGAGGAAGTGATCGTCTCGCCGTATACGTTCACCGCCTCGGCGGCCTGTGCCCTGATGCACCACGCCATTCCAGTGTTCGCCGACGTCGAGGACGTGACCTACGGGCTCGATCCCGACTCGATCGCGCAACGTATCTCACCGTTGACCCGGGCGATCATCCCGGTCCATCTTTTCGGCCATCCGGCCCGAATGGAACCGATCCTGGCCCTTGCCCGGAAACACGGAGTGAAGGTCATCGAAGATGCCGCCCAGGCCCCCGGCGCGCGGGTTCACGGCCGCCTCGCGGGAACACTCGGCGACTGCGGCATCTTCTCCTTTACCGAGAACAAGAATCTCGCGACCGGCGAAGGCGGTATGCTGATCACCAACGATCCTGCCATCGCGGAAGCCGCGCGCCTCGTCCGCAATCACGGCGAGGTCGTCTGGCAGCCTGACGGCAACTCTCCCGAGTTGTACGGCTCGTCAATTCTCGGCTGGAACTACCGCATGACCGAGATCGAGGCGGCGCTGGGGATCGTGCAGTTTGCCAGGATGGAAGAACTCAATGCCGGGCGCGTCGAACTCTGTCAATACCTGACCGAGCAACTCACTGACGTTCCCGGCTTGATGCCGCCGGTCGTCGAGAGCGATTGCACGCATGTCTACTACGTGTACGCGATGAAGTACGACGAGGCGGCCATGGAGATTCCCCGCAAGCGCTTCGTGGAGGCGATGGTTGCCGAAGGGATTCCGATGGGCGCTGGATACGTGAAACCGCTCTACACCGGACCGATCTATCACGAACGCCGGGCCCCGGCATTCGAGCACTACCGGGGCAATGCCAGCTACGAACCGGGGCTCTGTCCGACCACGGAACGGCTGCATGAGCGGGAGCTGATCCTGACCGGCATCGCCCGTCCGCCATGCACGATCGAAGAGATGAACGACGTGGTGCGCGCCGTGCATAAGATTCTCGAACACAAGCATGAACTCCTGGGGCTCGCCGCTGCGTAGCCGACCTTACCTGAAAGTACAAGATGTCACCGTCCACGTGCCTGATCCGAGCCGATGCCAATGCCCGCATGGGGGCCGGGCACGTCATGCGCACGCTCGCTCTGGCTCAGGAACTCCTGCAGCAGGGTATCCAGCCGACATTTGCGATGGCGGACGGGCTTGATGCGATGGCACTGCGGCTGACGAATGAGGGTATGACTCTCCATCCGATCGCATCCGATCCGGGCTCACCCGAGGATGCCCGTGAAACGAGCGATCGGGCTACCGCCCTCGGAGCCGAATGGATCATCGTCGATGGCTATCACTTCTCCCCCGCCTATCACGCGTCACTGCGTCAAGGCGGGCATCGCGTCCTCGCGGTCGACGACACGGGGCACCTCGATCGCTATGACGTGGAGATCGTCCTGAATCAGAATCTCCACGCCCGGCCCGAGCTCTATCCGAATCGACTGGACGACACGCGACTCCTCCTCGGATCGGAGTACGTTCTGCTCCGACAGGAATTTCTCGAACGCGGCGCTGTTGACCGCACGATTCCGGCCCATGCGAAAAATGTATTGATCACGCTCGGGGGTGGCGATTTCCAGAACCTGACGCTGACCGCCATGCGGGCCGTCCAGATGACCGGGCTGGAAGACCTGCACGTGCGTGTCCTGCTCGGAGGAACCAATCCGCACCTCAGCGAATTGCGAATCATGGCCGATCGAAGTTCGGTGGCCATGGAGATCATGCGGCATGTGAGCGACATGCCCGCCGTCATGGCCTGGGCGGACCTGGCGATCTCCGCCGCCGGGAGTACCTGCTGGGAGATGGCCTACCTGGGCTTGCCGGCGATTGTCATGGTCGTGGCGGAGAACCAACGAGGCGTCGCCTCCGAACTGCATGCACGCGAGGCGGTGCACTCGCTCGGCTGGTGGGAAGACGTTACCGAACTCAAACTTGCCCCGGCGATTCAAGCGCTCATCGCCGATTCAGATCGACGGGAAACGATGAGCCATGCCGGTCGAGTGCTGATCGATGGCGGCGGCGCGAAGCGGGTGGCGGATGCCATGACGGAGGTGAGCCATGCGGCCCGTTCGCATCGGTGATCGACCCGTCGGCCCGGGACATCCCGCCTACATCATCGCCGAGGTCGGTGCGAATCACGATCGCGATCTCGACGTGGCCCATCGCATGATCGACGTGGCGGCCGAGTGCAGCGCCGACGCGGTGAAGTTCCAGACTTATTCCGCCGATGGGCTTTACTCACGATATGCCCCCCGGCTCACGGAGATGGACGACTTCGATCGCGCGGCGGCGGAGGAAACGCCGCATGCCATGATCCAACGGCTCGAACTGCCTCGCTCATGGCAGCCCGAATTGCGCGATCATGCCGTCGAACGGGGGCTCGATTTCCTTTCGACACCTTTCGATCTCGACGCCGTGCATGATTTGGCGGAGTTGGGCGTCAAGGCTTTCAAGACCGCCTCCTACGAGATCACGTACATCCAGATGCTCCAGGAAGCCGCCCGTTACGGTCGACCGATGATCGTCTCGACCGGCAACAGCTCGGCTGAGGATGTGCATGATGCGTTGAACGCGATCCGGCACGCGGGCGACCCGCCGGTCATTCTCCTGCATTGCGTCAGCCAGTACCCGGCGCGACACGAAGACCTGCACCTGCGGGCCATGGCCGGCATGGCAGCGCGGTACGGCGTGCCCGTCGGCTTCTCTGATCACACGATGGATGCCGTCGCCGCCACGGTGGCGGTGGGACTCGGGGCGTGCTGTTTCGAGAAACACTTCACGCTGGATCGGCGGCGTAAAGGCCCGGATCATCCCAGCGCCCTCGAACCGGATGAACTGGCGGAATACGTGCGGGCGATTCGCTTGGCTGAGACGATTCTGGGGTCGCCGGACAAGTGCGTGCAGCCCAGCGAGGAAGAGAACCATCGGCTCGCGCGGCGGAGCGTTCACGCTGCCACCGACTTGCGCGAAGGGGATGTCATCACCGAGTCGATGCTGGCCATCAAGCGTCCCGCACTCGGCATCGATCCGCGCGAAACCGATCGCGTGGTGGGTCGCCGGGCGGCGCGGGCGATCAAGGCGGACGAATGGATCACGTGGGACATGCTGCAATGAGCAAGTTGGCCGATGACACCATCCAGCTCGGCGAGGGGCGGTGCCTGCGGCGCGATCCGTGCTTCGGCTTTCTGCGCGTCGAGCCCGTGCCCACGGATGAGGAACTCGCCCGGTACTACGCCGATCGCTATCGTCTGACGGATCCACCTCACGACGTCGCGGGCCGAATGGACCTCATCGCTTCACACCACAAGAAACCCGGGCGGGCCCTCGACATCGGATGCGGCGAGGGTGAGTTTCTGAGCGCGCTGCACTCCCGTGGCTGGAACGTGACTGGCATCGAACCGGGAGAACGTGCCGCCGCCAAGGCAACACAGAAGGGCTTTCCCGTCCACGCCTCGCTGCTGACACCCGAACTGGTCCACACCCTGGGCACGTTCGACCTCGTCATCCTGGCCCACGTGCTGGAGCATGTGCCCCGCCCTGAACAATGGCTGGGCTGGATCCGCGACCTGCTCAAGCCGGGCGGACTCTTCTACTGCGAGGTCCCCAACGATTTCAATCCGCTGCAGCAGGCGGCCTGTCACGCGAACGGGGCGTCGCCGTGGTGGATCGCCCTGCCCGATCATCTGAACTATTTCAGCATCGAAAGCCTCGCGCGGTTCATTGAATCCTTCGAACTGGAGATTCTCGACCGCACGACCGATTTTCCCATGGAACTTTTCCTGCTGATGGGTGAAGATTATGTGAGCGACCCGTCGCAGGGTAAGGATGTCCATCGCAGACGGTGTCGCTTCGAGCAGGCGATGCGTGACGCGGGGCAAGGCGATACCCTCTCCTCGCTTTACCGCCAGCTTGCGACGATCAACCTCGGTCGCCAAGCCATCGTCATCGCCCGCAAGCCGTGAATGCTTCCTCCGCAAAGAGGTTCGTCATGTCCGATTCCGCCACACCCGTGACCGTTCCCCAACTGGGAGTCAACGACGATCATGCGACGCTCGTGGAATGGCACGCGGCCCATGCTTCGCAGGTGAATGCCGGCGAGAAGCTCTGCACGCTGGAAACGAGCAAGGCCGTATTCGATCTCGATGCCCCGTGTGCCGGGTATCTGGCGACCTGTGCGAATGCCGGGGACGTGCTTCCGATCAATGCCGTCATCGCCCATATCGCCGCGAGCCCTGCGGACATCGAAACCCTGGCCATCCTCGCGCCTTCGGAATCGCAGGCCACGACCACTCCCGCAACCTCCGCATCCTCAGCCGACCTTCCCGCCACCAATAAGGCGCGACGCAAGGCGGAGGAACTGGGCGTGAATCTGGCGGAGGTGGAATGCGTGCAGGGCGTGATTCGCGAGCGCGATGTGATTCACTTCTACGAGCACAGCCGGATCGGTCCTGCGGCGGATCTCACGTCGCTCGCGTGGCCGAAGGATCGCGTCCCGATCGTGATCTACGGCGCGGGCCGTGGCGGCGCGACTGCCGCGGAGTGCTTCGATCTTGCCGGCGAACACGCCGTGGTGGCCTACCTGGACGACACGCCGACGACACACAAGCTCAAGGGTTGCCCGGTCTGTCAGCCTTCGCGCATGCCCGAGTTGATCGATCTCGGCGTAGAGGGCATGTTTTGTGCGATCGCCGATGCACGGGTACGGCTGCGCGCCATTCAATGGGCCGACGAATTGGGCATCGATTCAGTCAACGCCGTCCATCCCCGGTCGTTCATCGCGCCGAGTGCTGCGGTGGGGCGCGGAAACTTCATCAAGGCCGGCGCCATGATCGAGACGAATACACGTATCGGAAACGCATGCATCATCGACAACAACGCGATTCTTCCCCATGACAACGTGATCGGTGACGGCTGCCACCTCGCGCCCGGTTCGACGCTTGGCAGCAGTGTGACGCTCGGTGAGCGGACCATCATCGGCATCGGCGCGTCCGTCGCCACCGGTGTGAGCATCGGGCGGAATGTCATCGTCTCCGTCGGCAGCGCCGTCACGCGCGATCTGCCTGACAACGTCGTCGCCGAAGGTGTGCCCGCGCGCATCATCGGCCATCGGCCATCTTGATCTCTCGCTCTTCATTTTTTCACATGGAGTCAGGTATTTATCACGAACACGAGGTCTGCGTATCCAGCGCGTCCTGGACGAATGTGATCGCTCGCGCCATCAGGGCTTCGTATGTGAAATAGTCGAGTACGCGCGACTGCATGCGCGTTGCGATGTTGCGCCGTCCCACCTCATCGGTCACATAGCGCTCCGCCTGCTGCGCGAAGCTCGCCTGAGAGTCGAAGGTGATCTCTTCAAACCCAGGGAACGCCAGGTTGGCATAGCTGTAGAGATCCTCCTCGATCGCCGCCTTCTCCCTGCGCAGCAACATCGCCTCGGTGACCTCCAGGTGGCTTGGCAGTTCCTGCTGCTGCGACCTGCAGATGTCCCGCCACGCCTCGACGTATTCCGCCGGCAACTCTTCTACGGGAATCCGGGTCGGGGTGGCGACATCCCGCGCGCTGAGAAACTCATCCAGCGCCGCGTAGCACGACAGAAAAAAGTCGCCCGGGTGCCGTCGTACCAGCATGAATCCCCCGGCGGCGAAGACTTCCAGCACGCGTTGATGCAATGCCGTATTCACGCCCATGTGCAGCGTGACCCGCGACCGCCGCGCAATCTCCGCCAGATGCGAACCATGCTCGGCAACACCCTGGTGATACGGCCTGAATCGTGGGTGTGTGTCCCACCCATTGCCGTAGAGATGCAACGTCCGACCGGTGGCCTCGCACCATTCGGCTGCCCATTCCAGCGTGACATGCCGGAGTGTGCGATCGATCAGCGGCTTGACGTACCAGTGCAGCAGTTGCGCGCGAATTTCCGGATCGGTGCAGTGTACGCCCGTGCGCTTCTCCGCCTGCTCGAAGAGATCCTCCGCGCGATACCCTGCGTGGAAGGCGTCGGACCGCATCAGCGGCATGGTCTGCTCGTAAAACGCGTCAATCAGCTTGCGACCATCCTCCGTCACGATCATGTCCCGTATTCGCTGATGCAACGCCTCGGGCGATTCCGAATGATGGCTGACGTAGGCGATGTCGCACAGGGCCTCGGTCGATTCCCCCGCCTCGGTAACGAACTTGCCGGGATGAACCGCCAGCCGGCACGGCATGAACCGCTCGGCGGCGTAACCATGCTCCAGCACGCATTCCGCCAGGCCGAACCCCATGGTGAAGTCGAGTTCGCCCAGCCGCGCGCCCGCTTCCTTCGTGAACAGGTGCTGCATCTTGTCCTGAATCCAGCACAGGAATGGAAGGTTGGCGGGATAACGCATCGGCGACTCGTGGCGGTGATGATCGATCAGGAACACCAGATCGGGCTCGAAGGCCTCGATGATTCGATGTGACTGCATCTTCGACAACGTGACGTGATCATTGTCTTCGATCAACAACTCCGCCTGATGCCCGAGCCGATGGAGGGCTTCCATGACGTCGCGCGTCGAATGCTGCAGGAAGGTGCTGTAACGCGTCGTCACACATAGGACGCGTAACGGATCCTCCGCGCCGGCCGATCGGTATCGCTCCGCCCAGTACGCAGCATCGCGTGTGGCATAGAGGGCATTGACCCGCTGCCATGTCTCGAGCGTATGCCGTTCCCGGCGCCGCCTGGCCTCCTCGACTGCCCCGTCGATCTCGATCGGGGCCTGCCCCGGCCAGAAAGTGAGCTTCGTCACGGCCGAAGGCGGTAGCGCCAGTTCATCGTGCGTGTCCAGGTAGGCAATCCATTCCTCGACCGCTTCGGGGCCCACGAACAGATAGACCCGCTCATCGGAGAGCAGCTCCCGCCAATCGTGCAGATGAAACACCAACGCCAGGGCGCGCGGATTCGTCTCGACAAGCATGATCGGCGGGCTGTAGTTGAGGTAGAGATGATCCGTGCCCCGCCACGTCCGCTCGATCAACCAGCCCAGGCCGGCTCCGGCGAAAACGAGGATCGACGCCACCTGGTTCTGGATCGGGCTGAGGTCGGGAGCGGCTTCCAGTTGATGCGCGAAATCGAAGGCCGCTGGAAGCCAGATCCGTTGACCATCCGAACGCGTGCCGCGGGCAAAGAAATTGCCATCCTTCGCCTCGTGGAAGGTGACCTTATCGCCAAAGTTGAACCACGACGCCTCGATCTCCTCGGCCATACGCTCGCCATCGGCCCCCCGTGCCCTCAGCGCTCGCAGATTGTTCCGATACCTCGACGCCAAATGCTCGGACTCGAGGCGCTCCGTGGGCATGGCTGCCAACGTGTCCGCCGTCGCCCGCAACTCGCGCGAGTGGGCATCTGCCCCAGGGCACTGCGCGGCCAGCTCATGGGCCACACTCACCAGCCCCTTCTCGATCAGCGCGCGAATGGCCGTCGCCCGGACGGCATGATCTTCCGGGCACTGGGTGAGATACTCCCCGACCATCGAGAGAAAGGGATAGACATCCTGCAGGCGCGACAGCTCCAACACCCTGTCTCGCATGACGTTACCACTGATTGCGACCTGAGCCATACTCTCCACCTTCCCTGCCGGATGTCAGAGTCCCGATGCCGATAATCCTTCCATTCGTCTATCGGGAAACCCCGAAACTCCGCTCCACACCAAACCGACCCTGCCGTCCATGAATCCTGGAGGGCTCGATCGAAAAGCGCATAAGGTTCTCACCGGATCCAGCCGATGCAGCCTCAAGTATGTGCGAACTCAACCTGGAGTGAATCCCGTGATGAAATGGCTGCTCGCCCTCCTCGTTCTTATCGCCTGTTCCGCCCAGAACTGCGCGCCTTCCATGCCGGCAGACAATCCTTCCGACGGTGCGACTGACGAGATGACCGACGATACCGATGACGGCGCGTCCAATGAGTCCGAGAATGAGGGAAACGACACCTCCAAGGAGGACGAAGGGGACGATTCGAACGGCAATACCGACGACGATGACTTGATCGGTGACGGGCCGACCGATCCGGACCAGGAGCCGGTCTGCTTTACCGGAACGTTCGCGTGCACCGTCGGGCCGAACACGATCACGTGCGGCGTCTGGCAACTGGAAGTGAATGAGAATAACGCCGTGACCGGACTGGGCTCCATCGACAACAGCCTGAACGGGGATACCGCCGACCTCACGCTGGGCGGTCTGTACTCTCCGAGCAATGCCACTCTTGCCGTCGACTTGATTTCCGCCAACGGATCGGGGTCGATGTTTATTGAGAACATCGACCCGACGGCGAGCATCAGCGGACCTTTCGACTACACCCATAATCCCGGTCCCGACGGTGTTCAGCTCTCCGGATTCGCCGACGCCGATCCGTGTGGTTCTTGAAGCTCTACCGCCCCTTTTGAACCTCCCCACGCCGAGTTTATGGGTCACCCGCGCAGACCTGATCATTCCTCTCGAGCGTTCTGGTCGATGTGATTGACCGATAGTCTGACAGCCTGAAACAAATCCATCTCCGGCTCCGTTTTTTCACCTCATCGTGCAAACCTGAATCGTATCTTTCCAGGGTTCACGCCGGGCGTGTCAGCGATATGCGCGGCGTCCGCGAGCACGAGGAAAGCAAGAAAGACGGCCCTGGAGACAGGTCATGAACGGCTTCAAGAAAACCCTCCTGACAGCATCCCTCATCTGCATCTGTGTCGGACCTCTTCACGGTTTCGACGAAACGACGCCGCGACGACCCGGGGTACTGCTCTACGCCCTCGACCCTGACGCGTCCGATGCGCAGGTGCTGGCAGCCGAAACCGTCTTCAATCAGTACCGCGATCTTGACCCCGCGCGGTTGCCCGAGGTCTCCGACATCGCCCCCGTCTTCGACACCTTCCACATGGATCTCCAGGCGACGGCGCGGACCGGAGCCGGTGTGGAGGAATCGGTGGCGGAGGAGCTGCTGGCCACCGGCGCGTTCGCTTTCGTCGAGCCCGACTACCTCGTCGCGCCCACCGCCGTCCCCAACGACCCATCCTACGGCAGCCAGTGGCACCACGCGGTGATGAACTGTCCGGACGCCTGGGACATCACGACGGGAAGCTCCTCGGTCAAGCTGGCGGTGCTCGATACCGGTGTGCTCTCCACGCACCCGGATCTTTCCGATATCCTCTCCCTGCCGGGCAAGAATACGGTTGACGATTCGCAGAACACCGAGCCCAACAGCACCACGGCCCACTTCCACGGCACCCACGTGGCGGGCTGCGCCGCCGCCACCGGCAACAACGGAACGGGCGTTACCGGCGTGGCGTGGGACATCCGCGTCGTCCCGGTCAAGATCTCCAATCGCGATGACGGGCAGGCGTACATCTCCGACATGGCGGAAGGCATCCAGTGGGCCGCCGACCAGGGCGTTCGCGTGATCAACCTCAGCTACGGTGGCGCTTCCTCGAGTACCATCGATACCGCCGCCACGTATGCCCGCAACCTGGGCGCGCTGATGTTCATGTCCGCCGGCAACGACAACCTGGACATCTCCGCCTGGTCAGACTGGCCCTCTTTCGTACTCGTGGGCTCGACCACGTCGGGCGACGCGAAATCCTCTTTCTCGAACTACGGTACGCCCGTGGACATCGTGGCTCCCGGTTCGAGCATCCTCGCCACCACGCTGCAGGACAACTATGCCTATGCCAGCGGAACGTCGATGGCATCTCCCGTGTGTGCGGGCGTCGCGGCACTTGTCTTCTCCGTGGACAACACACTGACCCCGGCCGAGGTGGAACTGATCCTCTACTCCACCGCCGATGATCTCGGGGCAGCCGGGGACGATTCCGTCTTCGGGCAGGGACGCGTCAATGCCTACGCCGCCGTCAATGCCGCCAACAACGGGGGCGGAGGCGGATCCACACCGGCGGCCGTCACCAGCCCCGCCGACAACGCCTCTCTCGGCGGCTCGTCGGTCACGATTCAGAACGATGGCGGCACCGGCGTGACCACGATGTCGCTCTGGGTAGGCACGAGCCTCGGCGCGAGCGACCTGTATGCCGTCTCCATCGGCACCTCCACTTCCTCGAACGTCACGGGCTTGCCCACTGACGGCAGCACGCTTTACGTGCGTCTCTGGTCCAAGATCAACGGGGCCTGGCTGTACAATGATTACACGTACACCGCCGCGAGCGGAGGGGGCGGAGGATCCACCAAAGCCACGGTCACGAATCCAAGCGATAACGGCACCCTGGGTGGGGCATCACAAACATTCACCATCGATCGCGGAACAAACGTCACCAGTATCGCCATCTGGTTGGGCAGTACCGCGGGGTCGTACAATCTCGGCTACGCCACGATCTCCAGCGGCACGACCTACAGCGCGACCGGACTGCCCACCGACGGAAGCACCGTCCACGTCACGCTCTGGTCGCAGATGAGCGGTTCGTGGGAATCCAATGCCTACACCTATACCGCCGCCAGTTCAGGTTCGGGCGGCACCAAGGCCGCGATCACCAACCCGAGCGATAACGCTACATTGAGCGGGGCGTCGGAAACGTTCACCATCGATCGCGGAACCAACGTCACGGCCATCACGATCTGGTTCGGCAGTTCGGCGGGTGCGTACGATCTCGGCTACGCCTCGGTTCCCAGCGGCACGTCGTATAACGCCACCGGGCTGCCCACCGACGCCAGTACCGTCCACGTGACACTCTATTCGCAGATCGACGGCGCGTGGCAATCGAATGCTTACACCTACACGGCCGCCAACGGGGGTGGTGGATCAGCCAAGGCCACCATCACCAATCCGAGCAACAACGGCACACTGAGCGGCGCGGCGCAGAGTTTCACGGTCGATCGCGGCACGAATGTCTCCAGCATCGCCATCTGGTTCGGGACCACCGCCAATGCGTACGACATCGGCTACGGCACGATTCCCAGTGGGACGAATTACAACGCCAGCGGACTGCCCACCGATGGCAGTACCGTCCACGTGACCCTCTGGTCCAACATCAGCGGAAGCTGGCAGTCGAACGCCTATACGTACACGGCGGCGAATGGTGGAGGCGGCGCGGCCAAGGCCACGATCACCAATCCGAGCAACAACGGAACCCTGAGCGGCGCGGCGCAGACGTTCACCATTGATCGTGGCACCAACGTGACCGGTATCTCTATCTGGATCGGAACCTCTGCCGGGGCGTATGACCTCGGCTACGGGACGATCCCCAGCGGTACGAGCTTCAACGCGACCGGACTGCCCACCGACGGAAGCACCGTCCACGTCACGCTCTACTCGCAGATCAGCGGCGCATGGCAGTCCAACGCGTACACGTACACCGCTGCCAACGGAGGTGGATCCGCCAAGGCCACCATCACCAATCCGAGCAACAACGGAACGCTCGGCGGCGCGTCCCAGACGTTCACGATTGATCGCGGCACCAACGTCAGCGCGATCTCGATCTGGTTCGGCACGTCCGCCGGGGACTACGACCTGGGCTATGCAACTGTTCCCAGTGGGACGAGCTATAACGCCACCGGACTGCCCACCAACGGCAGCACGGTCCACGTCACGATCTGGTCGTACATCAATGGAAGCTGGCAGTCGAACGCGTATTCCTATACCGCCTCTGGCAGTTAGCGGAGGGATATTCTCCAAGCCGGTTGACCCATGGCTTGAGCGGCATCCGCATGCGACTTCGGTCGGGTGGGGATGCCGTCTCATTTATGTCTGGAACGGATCCTCAATCGAGAGCGACTGGGACGGCCGCCCCTTCCAGAATCCACGATTCGTTGAAGGTGACATGCTCGATGTGGCGGCGATCGTGGGTATAGACGAGATGGATGAACCCATCGGCAGCCTGTATCACCGACGGATAGCTGTAGCTGCCCTCGCCCTCGACAATCACGCGCCGGTGCGGCCACGATCGACCGCCATCCCGTGACAACGCGGCCGACAGGATGCGGCGTGACTCCGGGCTGTCATTGAACACCAGCAGAAGATGGCCATTCTGGAGCAGCAACAACGCCGCCGGACTGTTCGGGTTGGCCAGACCGATGTCTACCGGTTCCGTCCAGGTCCTTCCCTCATCCGCAGAGTACGTGACCCAGAGCCACTCCTTGCCCGTGTTCCGCATGACCGCCATCAACACGCCATCATCGAGTTCCACCACCGAAGGTTGAATGACCTCATACGGCGGCAGCGTGCGCAGCGCGGACCGCAGTGACCATCGATCGCCGTCGTCGGAAGCATAGAAGAAGCTTTGATGCACGAAGTCACCGTAGGCCGGCAGCAGCAGCGTCCCGCTTGCCAGCCGAACCGGCGCGAAACGTACATTGAGTCCGATCGGCCCCGGAAAGCGACGCGGCGGCGTCCAGCTCTCGCCGCCATCGTCGGAGGTTTGAACATCGACCGCCGCCGTACTCCACCCCCCGGTCACGACCGCGTGGAACAGCCACAGGCGATCACCCTCCGCGTAAAGTACGGGATTCCCGTCCCCGGCAGGCGTGTCGCGGTGCAGCCAGGGCTCCTCCCAAGCATCCTCTTCGGGATCCAGGCGCGACATGTAGATCGCCGAACCGTCCAGTTCATGCGGCCCGGTGTACGAATACCAGGCCGTGAGCAGCTTGCCGTCTTCCAGGGCGACCATCGTCCCCGCGTGGCTGCCGATGCGGCCGGGAATCTGATCGAATATCGGTGCGGATCGGTAGTATGGCTCGGACTCCATCACGAATGGGCTGGACTCCGGCAGCAGGGTCACGGCGGACACCATGCCCGACGGTATCGGCGACCATTCTCCGCATCCCGACGCGGTCCAACTCAGCGAGGCGCACAAGAGGCACAGCCCTCCCACCCTCGACAGGCAGTTTTCATTCACGGGTCATCCTCGCGGGGGTCTATAGCGGCGTCCGGGGCCGGCCCGGACCGTACTCCGCTCAGCCTAACCGAGGGGGAAGGGAATGACTACCGAGGGGTGATGTAGGCTCAGGGGTGCCTATGGCGATCGTCGGCACTCCTGTCATGAAACTGGGAATTGCCGCTCACTCACGAAGACAGATGTCCTGCAAGCGAACGACTAGCCGTATCGGGCTTCAGACGTGATTCGTCGGGCGCGCAAACGGGGGGCACAGCCGAAGACTTCGGCGGCAGAGGGTTGGGAACCGTTCAGGTCTCAGTAGCGAAGGACGTCCAGTACAAGCGTCCCGATGACGTACACGACCGCCAGTCCTTCGCCGGCCAACACGGCCAACGCGTACAACTCACATCGCATCAATCCCTGCATGATCATTCTCCGGCACTGCGGGTTGCCAATTGATTCATGGCTTTAACCATCTGTGGTGGTATGGTTCATGCGCTGCACCGCATGATCCACCTTATCTTTACGATACGTGCGCCAAAGAATGCAAGTATGTATGGAGTATTTGCCCGACATCAGAAGACATCCGCTACGAGAACGATAGATTATCGGCCATGCCTTGATTCGCGACGGGCGCTCGTCAGAGAAAAGCACGTTTTATCGAGCTCGAAGATGATGTCCGTACGCACCCCCTGGACACATGAGGTATATACCCGATACCAGGCCTCGGTCGGCTTTTTACTCGTGATTTCCGCCGGAATTCTTCAAGGCAGTGTTCATTATGCCGCACTTCCAAACGATAGCTTCCATGAAGGACTTGAGTTTTCAGCCTGTCAGGGGAACGACCGATAAGAAAAGCCTTGCCCGGGAGGCCCCCTGTCAATCGGTAAATACGTTCATAGTCGATGGGTCTCATGTGATGTCTGCTGCGTCCAGCAAGAAGGTGCTCTCCGTTGACGATTGCCCGATCAATCGGCAGTTGTTCTCACGCCTTCTGCAGAAAGATGGCATTGAAGTCCTCGAAGCAGAGAACGGTGCCGAATGCATCGATATCGCCAAACGGCATCATCCCCTGGTGATCATCATGGACGTGATGATGCCGGTCATGGATGGCTATGAAGCCACGCGCATTCTTCGCGCAACACCCGAGACGGCCACCATCCCCATCATCATGGTCAGTGCCCGAACGCAGGAGGAAGACCTCGCCGAAGGCCTCCTCGCCGGTGCCGATGAGTATGTCTACAAGCCGATCCGCCCCCGGGAGTTCCGGCTGCGCGTTGCCTCTATGATCAGGCTCCGTGAAGCACAACTCGATCTGGAGAGCGCCAACACTTCGTTGCAGAGCCAGACGCGACTTCTTTCCAAGCTGAACCAGTTCTGCGAAGACGCCCTTGTTTCAGACGGCCTCGAAGCCACCTGCCGCCACATCGTGGAGACGGCCTCGCAACTGACGCGCAGCCGGCGTGTGTCGGTCCTCATCCCCGCGCCGAACCGCAAGGAATTGGAGATTGCCTACGCCGTCGGTATCGATGTTGATTGGCGTGTCGTTCGTGTCGACTTGAAGAACTCGATCGCCGGACAAGTCTTCTCGACCCAGGAGGAGCTTGTCGTTAATCTCGAGAAGGTTCCCGAGTACAAGAACACTCACCAGTACGATTCCGCCTGCTTCGCCAGTGTGCCGCTCATTTCACAGCCGCTGAGAACGCAACACGGCGCGATCGGCGTATTGAACGTCACCGAACGCATCGGGAACCCGGAATACGGGGTCGAGGATCTCGCCGTTCTGCGCCAGTTCTCGCAGACCGCCGCCATCGCCCTGCACGATGCCCTGACGCGCGTCGAACTGGACAAAACGCGCGACTCCATCATTGTCTCGTTGACCCGCCTGAGCGAGTACCGCCACGCGGAAACCGGCCGGCATATCGAGCGCGTGCAGTCGCTCTCCGTACTGCTCGCCGAAGCGCTCCGAGACGATCCGCGGCTGGAGGGCAGCATCGATGACGACTTTGTCCGCAATCTCCGCCGCGCATCTCCGCTCCACGACATCGGGAAAGTGGCGATCCCGGACGCGGTCTTTCTCAAGCCCGGTAAGCTCGACAAGCACGAACTCGAAGCGATGCAGCGCCACACGGTACTCGGTGCCGAGGCCCTGATGTCCGTGATCGAGGCGGGACACGACGCCGATTTCCTGCGCATGGCGATCGACATCTCCCGCCACCACCACGAACGGTATGACGGGGCGGGTTACCCGGATGGCCTGGTGGCCCAGCAGATCCCTCTGGCCGCGCGGATCGTCAGCGTGGCGGACTGCTACGACGCCATCCGAATGAAAAGGGAGTACAAGCCCGCACGCAGCCATGATTACGCCGCCCGCGAGCTCCTCAAGGGCTCGGGAAATCAGTTCGATCCGCACATCATCCAGGCCTTCTGCCGCGTGGAGGACCAGTTTCGCCAAGTTCACGACAACTTATCCGAAGAGGAAGAGAGCGTGCCCGAAGCCGAATCCGCACCCACGGAGGGTCTTGAGGCCCTGGTCGAACCGAGTTGATCGTCCCCCATGCCGGAGGTGTCTCCAGAACGTTCTCGCCTTCCCGCGCTTGGGGACTTGACCTTACCCCGTAACTTCAGTCAAGATGGTTATTTCACACGTGAATTTTCGTCATGGGACGGGCGCCTCATGACCGCAGTCCTTGCCCGTCCCTCGTGATACGCTGAGGTCCCGACTCGAAGAGATGTTCTGGCATGAGTGACGTACCCAACTCCCCGGCGAATACACCGGAGACCCAGGCTGGGTCTCCCCGGGAGAACGAACATGAACCTGCGACACGATCCCCGTCCGTGGATGCTCAGCTCGCTTCAGAGAACTCCGGTCAGGAGGCGACGCCTGCTGAGTCAGCCCCCGGTGCCGCGACTCCGGATTCCGTGACCCCGGACAGTGCGACCCCGGATAGTGCGACACCGGACAGTGCGACACCGGACAGTGGGACCCCTGACAGTGGGACTCAGGAGATGGCAACGCCGGAGACCGCACCCCCGAATGCTGTACCGGCTGAGTCGGCTCAGGCCCCCGGTGCGGAAACACCCACGACTGTGGAGACGAGTCAAACGGACAACGATTCCGCGGATCACGCCGGCCAGGACGCCAGTGATTCATCCTCGTCCCGGCGGAAAGGTCCGGAGTTTCTTCAGGCGGAGGTCCTGCGTGTCACCAACGATGCGCTGGAGGTGAAGCTGCCCGAGGATCGCCAGGGCCGCGTCGCTCTTACCGAATACGAAGGCTTGACCGTCCCCCCCGTCGGCGAGTGCATTCCCGTGCGCGTTGACACGCTGGATGACGGTGACCTGTTAATTCATCGCGTCTCCGATGCCGAACACACCTTCTGGGGCAGCGTCAAGGAAGGCGACGAGCTCGATGGCGTCGTCACGGGGATGAACAAGGGCGGACTCGATATCGACATCGGCGGCGCCCGCGCCTTTCTGCCGGCGTCGCATGTCGACGTCAAGCCGGTCAAGGACATCTCGGTCTACATCGGCGAGCACGTCACCTGCATCGTCTCGCAGGTCGACCGCACCTCGCGCGATCTCGTAGTCAGCCGACGCAAGTATCTCCGCCGGGCCAACAAGCAGAAACGCAATGAACTCTTCGAAGGCCTGGAGGATGGCCAGACACGCACCGGCAAGGTGGCGAGCGTCACCGATTACGGCGTCTTCGTGGATCTGGGCGGTGCCAACGGCCTGCTGCACATGTCCGACATGACCTGGGGACGCATCAAGCATCCTTCCGAATTGGTGAAACCGGACCAGGAACTCGAGGTCAAGATTCTCAAGGTCGACGCCAAGAAGCAGAAAATCTCCCTCGGGCTCAAGCAGCTTCAGCCTGACCCCTGGGACAACATGCAGGAGCGCTATGCCAAGGACGCCAAGGTCAAGGGCAAGGTCATCAGCCTCACCGACTTCGGAGCCTTCATCGAGCTCGAGCCGGGCATCGAGGCGTTGCTGCCGTTGAGCGAGATGAGTTGGTCGCGCAACGTCTCGCGCCCCTCCGACATGGTCAGCGAAGGCCAGGACGTCGAAGCCGTCGTCCTTCGCGTCGACCCGGAAAAACGCAAGATTTCCGTCGGTACCCGGCAGCTTCAGGACAACCCGTGGGCCGATATCGAGACCCGCTTCCCGGTCAATGACACGTTCAAGGGCAAGGTCACCCGAACGGCGGAATTCGGCGCGTTCGTGGAAGTGGCCGAGGGCGTCGAGGGCCTCGTGCACATCTCCGAATTGTCTGACAAGCGCGTCCGCGCCGTCACCGACGTCGTGAAGGAAGGCGCGGAGGTCGAGGTCCGCGTGCTGAAGGTCGATGCCAAGGCCCAGCGGCTCTCGCTCTCCATGAAGCCGTTGACCAAGCAGGACATCGAGGATGCCAAACCGCGCAAGAAGAAGAAGCGCCCCGACCGCGGCGGACTCGCCTCGCACATCGACGACGAAGGCCGCAACAAGACCGGGTTGACGCTGGGGATGTGAGACCGAGATTCAAGCTGAGCGTATGTTCACGCTTCCATCGTCATTCGGATTTCGTCATTCGTCATTCCCCATCGCGCGGTACTTGAACGGCTCATCCTCCGCCCGGTTCACGATCTTACGGATCACCTCCGCCGGGGCATGCTCGATGTCGCCTTCGAGATTGCGGTACGCCGCCAGGTAGCGCTTGGCGAAACTCACCAGCGGTTTATAAGTGAACGCGCTGCCCCACCCTTCCTTGTTCAGCGTCGCAATGATCCCCTTATCCAGCCGATCGAAATTCGCACGGGCCCGCGGAAGCGCATCGTTGGCCAGCAGGATGTTGTGCAGCTTGTGCAACGCCATCAGTTGATCGAACCGCGTCCGCTTGTCCGTTTGCTTCTCAAAGACCTCGATCTCCCGATCACGAAGCCGATCGGCAAACCACCACGGCGAGAGCGCCAGATCGTACCCCTCGTCCAGGATCGCCTGCATCTCCTCCAGTTCGAACGATGACGTGAAGATCGGATACTTCCGCTCCTTGAACCACGGCTTGTCCCGAAGCTTGACGAGATTCTCGAATTGCGCCCCATCACAGACGTCGAGCAGTTCCGGATTCTCCGCCCCTTCGAGAATCACCACCGCATCCGGCACGTGTTTCCGCATGGCAGCGCGGACGCGCTTCACCAGATCGATGGCTCCGTCGTTGAACGTCTTCGGATCCTTCGCCCAGGGCCGATCGGGATGGTAATCCTTCCAGTTCCATTGCAGGCCGTAGCTGTCGAGGTGCACGCCGTCGATCTTGAAATCCCGCGCCAGCCGCTCGGCCACCGCCACCATGTGATCCGTCCAGCCCGTGCCCCGCCCCGGCTGCATCAGGTAGAAGCGATCCCCCGTGTGATAGTAGGGATAGTAGTTCCCCTGCTCGTCCATCATCGCCCATTGCTTCCCGTGCGATTTCGCCAGGTCGGTCTTGCGCGAAATGATGAACGGCTCCAGATAGCACAGCACGCGCCCCCCGCGGCGGTGCACCTTCTCCACGCCCCGCTTGAAGGCCGCGTCGCCCCCCCACCTGGCCATCGTGGCGTACTCGGCCTTGTGCTCGTACTCCGGCTCCCACCAGCCGACCAGGTAAATCACGTTCGTGCCCAGCCGCTCGGCGTCGTCCAGCACCGTGTCGAGATCGTCGAACGTCTCGAACGCGCCATCCCGATGGATCTTGTACTTCATCAGGCTGCCGCCGGCGCCGGAGTTCTCCCACGGGCAGTAGAATGCCCGGGTCGCCTGCCACCACGCCGGGATGTCCGGGCGGTGCGGATAGCGAAGTGTTTCCATTTTCTCCGCCGCCGCACAGGCCGAACAGAGCATCGCCGTCACGAGCCAGGCATACCCCCAGTTCCGCCCGCAGCCGTCCATCCACGACGCTCGATTCACGACGATTCCCCCCAGGTCCATCCCTTGCGAAGAGCAATTTCCTGCATCAGCGGTTCGAAATCCGTCAGGTGGTAGCTGTCGAGTCGAAAGGACGCCTGACCGCCGCCCTTGTCGTACAGGACGTCAAGCCAGCCCTTGTCCTCGTAGCGTGACGTCTCCAACTCCTTGACCGCGTCCCACGGAATCAACCGCCTGTTGATCCGCAGCCCTTCCTCGTCAGCGGCGACGCGAAGGAAACACTCCCGCAGCAACTTGATCACGAAGAACGCTGCGAACATGAACAACACCGCGGCGATCACCTTCTGAAGCAGGATGTCCTTCTCGGTGCGCTCCTCATTCTCGCGCACCTCCACTCCCTCCGTGACCGCACCATCCTTCACGGGCACCTTCAGGTACGCGGCGGGGCCGATGTACCAGAGTGTCGGCGGCTGCGAAGACGCCGGTACGCCCAGGCGGTTTCGCACCTGCTCTGCGCTCATACCTTCTTCGATCAATTCGAGACTTTTTTCGGATATCCGCCGATTGGGATTGTCCGGGCGCTCGATCAGCGCGAGGTCTTTCTTCTCACGGCCGATGACTTCATCGTTCTTGATGCGAACGATAATGGCGATCTCCTCCCCAAGGAAACGCAATTCCGCCGGCATCCGAAGCACCGGCTCCCCCAGTTGCGACTCGAGCTCCGCGACGGGTGTCCCCTCGGACACCTCGTTCGCCGCGTCGAGAGTGATGCGGTGATTGGTCGCTGCCTTCTCCGGCTTGACCGGAAGATTTTCCATGCCCCACTTGAGATTCTTCTTCGGATAACCGACGAAGCCGTCGTACCCGAACCAGGCTCCCATCCCCAGGAACATGACCGTGATGATCGTCAGGCGGGTCTTGCGATCCGCATTCGTTCGAGCAATAACCATGAACCACCCGTCTTTGTGACATCCTACGCGTCACGCGTCGACGACTATCGCCTCACGTTTCCGCCGACATGTACGCGCGCTTCCTCATTTACCGATTTACGCCCCCCCTCGCTCCACCCTTGGGGTCGCCCGGGCAGGTCATGAGCGGACGGGACCCGATTATGGTAGACGAAATTCATCCCGGCGGCATGCTCCAGGCTTGGACGCATGGGAAGCCCCGTCGACCGGCAGGACAACAGAACCCCCTGGTGCATCCGTCGGTCACCTGCGTTGACCGCCTCCTGCGGGCGGCCTAGAATCGTCGCTCGTTGGAACGCGAACTCTCGATTGAGTGTCTTACCCTAAGCCACCAACTTCCATCCCGGGCTTGGCGCCCCGACGTACCGCGCGGGTGGCGGACCGATCGAGTCGGAATGAAATGCATCCATGGCCATCCTCCGTCAATCCAGCAGAACCGATCCCGATGAAATCCGCATGACGCTCGGCGAACACCTGGAGGAACTTCGCTCCAGGTTGATTCGGGCCATCGTCGCCATCGTCGTGGGTACCATCCTCTGCTTCATTTTCGTGGACAAGCTGATCGCCCTTCTTATCTGGCCGGTCCAGCTCGTGCTGCGCAAGCATGGATTCGACGATCATCTGACGACCCTGAGCCCGGCGGAAATGATGATCACCTCGCTGAAGGTGTCCATGATCGTCGGGATCATCCTGACCGCCCCTTACAGCCTCAGCCAGATCTGGGGATTCGTGGCCGCCGGTCTCTACCCCCACGAACGCAAATGGGTCTCGCGTTTCGCGCCGGTGTCCATCGCCCTCTTCTTTGCCGGTGTGGCGTTCATGCTGTTCATCGTCAGCCCCCTGCTGATGAACTTCCTGCTCGCGTATCAGACGAAGCTCCCCCAGCTCCACCCGTACATGCCCGAGTGGATCCTGAACGTGCTCGAACTGAAGGAAGCGCCGCCCGATGGGGAGGGTCAAGAGCCCGAAGAGTTGTGGCCGACGTCGCAACCCGTGTCCATGCCGATGTTCCGCAAAGATCCCGAACTGACCGACGAGGTCCCGCCGAAAGGAGTGCCTTGGATCAACAAGCCGGACCGCGAAGTTCGCGTGCGCATCGATGACGAGATTTATACGCTCTCCCGCCTCCGACCCGCCGACCCGGACAGCATCACCGTCGTCCCCGAACTGCGCATCAGTGACACGATCGTATTCATTCTGCAACTCGCCGCCGCGTTCGGCATCGGCTTTCAGGTTCCCGTGGTGGTCGCCTTCATCGCGCTGATCGGCGTAGCCAGCGCCGCCGAGATGGGCAAGATGCGACGCTACATCTGGTTCGGCATGGCCATTGCCAGCGCCGTGATCACGCCACCCGATCCCACAAGCATGATCATGCTTCTTGGGCCGATGTTCGTCCTCCTCGAGTTCGGACTGATCGCCGCCCGCCTCATCGAGCGCGGCCGCGAGTGAAGATAACGATGAGCCACCAGGCCTGTAGACGGCGATACGTGACCGAGTAACTCGTGATCATTTGCCTACCTGATCCCCTCTTTTTCAGGCGACACATTCTACGACGTGTGATGAGGCAACGATTTCCCACAGGTAGACAGGCCGTAATGCACCTCAGGCCTCTGTCTTACACAGATTATGCCGGTTTCAACGTGCAAGAAGGCGTAGCGGCCGGTTTGGGCAGTCAGATCAAGCTGAAATTCCATGGCGTGTCGGGCACCGGTCTCACGTGGGGTAGCGCGCTTCTCTTGGAAGACCGGTGCCGCTGAGGACACTGGCGCTGCCACAAGGACGATAAATCGCATCGAGGCGCCTGATATCATGATTCACCACCGACCATTCGGTGACGAAACAGGGCGATATGGACCTCCGCCGGGTCAACCTGTCAGCCCTGTTGCATGTGAATATGGCCATTTTCATTGGCTGAATATCGCGGTAAGAGAAGGTGGATTACCATGAACAGCGGCATCCATCGCCTCCATGGCTGAACACCTACGGGCGCGGCTTCCGGAAGAATACCCGGCCTCTGTGCTAAATGATTAGGGCGTAACTCGCCTCCCGCTATGCGGCTTTCCTGTGTTTTCGCTGCACCAG